>NZ_CP097484.1:1830000-2457500 GCF_023546765.1 Methylobacterium tardum | reverse complement strand
AGGGCAACAACGACCTCCTGATCCTGACCCAGCCCGACGCGATCCGGCAGATCCACCTCGACTACTTCCTGGCCGGCGCCGACGTCTGCGAGACCAACACCTTCTCGGGCACCACCATCGCCCAGGCCGATTACGGCATGGAGTCGATCATCCACGAGCTGAACGCCGAGGGCGCGCGGCTCGCCCGCGAGGCCGCCAAGCTCGCCGAAGAGAAGGACGGCCGCCGCCGCTTCGTGGCCGGCGCCATCGGCCCGACGAACCGCACGCTCTCAATCTCGCCGGACGTGAACAACCCGGGCTTCCGGGCCGTCACCTTCGATCAGGTGAAGCAGGCCTACGTGGAGCAGGTCCGCGGCCTGATCGACGGCGGCGCCGAGCTGATCCTGATCGAGACCATCTTCGACACGCTCAACGCAAAGGCCGCGGTGGCGGCGGCATGGCAGGTCTTCGACGAGACCGGCATCCGCCTGCCGATCCAGATCTCCGGCACGATCACGGATCTCTCGGGCCGCACCCTGTCGGGCCAGACCCCGGCGGCCTTCTGGCACTCCCTGCGGCATTCCGAGCCGCTGACCTTCGGCCTCAACTGCGCGCTCGGTGCCCGCGAGATGCGCGGCCACATCGCCGAGCTGTCGCGGATCTGCGACACGCTCGTCTGCGCCTACCCGAATGCCGGCCTGCCGAATGAGTTCGGCCTCTACGACGAGAGCCCGGAGGCGATGGGCAAGCTTGTCGGCGAGTTCGCCGAAAGCGGCCTCGTCAACATGGTCGGTGGCTGCTGCGGCACCACGCCGGACCATATCCGCGCCATCGCGCAGGCGGTCGCCGGCAAGGCGCCGCGGCCGATCCCCGAGATCCCGCGCCTGATGCGGCTCTCCGGCCTCGAGCCCTTCGTGCTCACGCCGGAAATCCCCTTCGTGAACGTCGGCGAGCGCACGAATGTCACCGGCTCGGCCAAGTTCCGCAAGCTGATCACCAACGGCGACTACGCGGCGGCGCTCGACGTCGCCCGCGATCAGGTCGCGGCCGGCGCCCAGGTGATCGACGTCAACATGGACGAGGGCCTGCTCGACTCCCAGAAGGCGATGGTCGAGTTCCTGAACCTCGTCGCCGCCGAGCCCGACATCGCCCGGGTGCCCGTGATGGTCGATTCCTCGAAGTTCGAGGTGATCGAGGCCGGGCTGAAGTGCATCCAGGGCAAGCCGATCGTGAACTCGATCTCCATGAAGGAGGGCGAGGAGAAGTTCATCGAGGCCGCCAAGATCTGTCGCTCCTACGGAGCCGCCGTGGTGGTGATGGCCTTTGACGAGCAGGGTCAGGCGGATTCCTACGAGCGCAAGGTCGAGATCTGCACCAAGGCCTACCGAATCCTGACCGAGCAGGTCGGCTTCCCGCCCGAGGACATCATCTTCGACCCGAATATCTTCGCCGTCGCCACCGGTATCGAGGAACACAATCCGTATGGCGTGGCCTTCATCGAGGCGACCCGCACGATCCGCGAGACCCTGCCGCACGCCCACATCTCGGGCGGCGTCTCGAACCTGTCCTTCGCATTTCGCGGCAATGAGCCGGTGCGCGAGGCGATGCACGCGGTGTTCCTGTTCCACTGCATCAAGGCCGGCATGGATATGGGCATCGTCAATGCCGGCCAGCTCGCCGTCTACGACGAGATCCCCGCGGAACTCCGCGAACTCTGCGAGGACGTGGTTCTCAACCGCCGCGATGATTCCACCGAGCGCCTGCTGGAGGCGGCCGAGCGGTTCAAGACTGGCGCCTCGGCGCAGGCCAAGACCGCCGACCTGACCTGGCGCGAAGCTCCGGTCGCGAAGCGCATCGAGCACGCGCTGGTCAACGGCATCACCGAATACATCGTGGCCGACACCGAGGAGGCACGGAAGCAGGCCGAGCGCCCGCTCCACGTCATCGAGGGCCCGCTGATGGCGGGCATGAACGTGGTCGGCGACCTGTTCGGCTCCGGCAAGATGTTCCTGCCGCAGGTGGTGAAGTCGGCTCGCGTGATGAAGCAGGCGGTGGCCTATCTCGAGCCCTTCATGGAGGAGGAGAAGCGCGCCAACGGCGGCGATGGCAAGCGCCAGGCCGCCGGCAAGGTGCTGATGGCCACCGTGAAGGGCGACGTCCACGACATCGGCAAGAACATCGTCGGCGTCGTGCTGGCCTGCAACAACTACGAGATCATCGATCTCGGCGTGATGGTGCCGGCCGCCAAGATCCTGGAGACCGCCAAGCGCGAGCAGGTCGACATCGTCGGCCTGTCGGGCCTGATCACCCCGTCGCTCGACGAGATGGTCCACGTGGCCGGCGAGATGGAGCGCGAGGGGCTCGACGTGCCGCTGCTGATCGGCGGCGCCACCACGAGCCGCGTCCACACGGCGGTGAAGATCCACCCGGCCTACGCCAAGGGGCAGGCGGTCTACGTCACCGACGCGAGCCGCGCGGTCGGCGTGGTGTCGAGCCTGATCTCCAAGGAGACCCGCGGGCCCACGATCGAGAAGGTCCGGGCCGAGTACGCCAAGGTTGCCGACGCCCATAAGCGCTCGGAGGCCGACAAGCAGCGGCTGCCGTTGCCCAAGGCGCGGGCCAACGCGTTCAAGATCGACTGGTCGGGCTACAAGCCGGCGAAGCCCAGCTTCACCGGCACGAGGGTCTACGGCTCCTACGAGGTCGCCGACCTCGTGCCCTACATCGACTGGACGCCGTTCCTGCAGACCTACGAGTTCAAGGGCCGCTTCCCGGCGCTCCTGGACGACCCCGAGCAGGGCCCGGCCGCCCGCGCCCTCTACGAGGACGCGCAAGAGATGCTGAAGCAGATCGTGGCGGAGCGCTGGTTCAACCCGAAGGCGGTGATCGGCTTCTGGCCGGCCAACAGCGTCGGCGACGACATCGCGCTCTACACCGGCGAGAGCCGGTCGGAGCGGCTCGCCACCTTCCACGGCCTGCGCCAGCAGCTCTCGAAGCGCGACGGGCGGTCGAACACCTGCCTGTCGGACTTCGTGGCGCCTTCCGAGACCGGCATCGCCGACTATGTCGGCGGCTTCGTGGTCACGGCCGGCCTGGAGGAAGTGCGCATCGCCGAGCGCTTCGAGCGGGCGAACGACGATTACCGGGCGATCCTGGTGAAGGCGCTGGCCGATCGCATCGCCGAGGCCTTCGCCGAGCGGATGCACGAGCGGGTGCGCAAGGAGTTCTGGGGCTACGCTTCCGACGAGGCCTACGCCCCCGAGGATCTGGTGCTGGAGAAGTATGACGGCATCCGTCCGGCCCCGGGCTACCCGGCCCAGCCCGACCACACCGAGAAGACCACGCTGTTCGACCTGCTGAAGGCCGAGAGCCGCATCGGCGTGAAGCTCACCGAGTCCTACGCCATGTGGCCGGGCTCGTCGGTGTCGGGGATCTACATCGCCCACCCGGAGGCGCACTATTTCGGCGTCGCCAAGGTGGAGCGGGATCAGGTCGAGGATTACGCCGCCCGCAAGGGGATGGACATCCGCGAGGTCGAGCGCTGGCTCGGGCCGATCCTGAACTACGACCCGGCGCGGTATCTCGCGCAGGCGGCGGAGTAGGGGCGGGGGCTTGCGCCCCCGTCATCGCGAGTGGAGCGAAGCGAGCCAGGGCAGCGCGACATCGGTCAGCGTGGCGCTATCTTGGATTGCTTCGCTCCGCTCGCAAGGACGGCACTGCGGCGCGAACCGCCCGTCCAACCTCAGCAGGTCCCCGCACCCCGCGTATTCACGTACAGCGCGTAGACCGAGTGCGACGCCGTCATCAGCAGCAGGTTGCGGTTGACGCCGCCGAAGCACAGGTTGGCGCAGCGCTCCGGCAAGCGGATCCGGCCGATCAGCTTGGCCTGCGGCGACAGCACGATGACCCCGTCCTCGGCCCGCTCATCCCCCAGCCGCACCAGAGATTGCCGTCGACATCGACGCGGAACCCGTCCGGCGTGCCGGTGCCGGCATCGTAGAACACCCGCCCGTTCGCGGTCTTGGTGCCGCTCTCGACCACATCGTAGATGCGGATCAGCCGGTTCGGCTTCGCCCGCGCCTCGATGACGTAGAGCTTGGACTCGTCCGGCGAGAAGCAGAGCCCGTTCGGACCCGCCACGCCCTCGACCACGACGCTGGCCTGCCCCGTCCTGGGATCGATCCGGTAGACGTTGCCGGGAAGCTCCGGTGCGGCCATCGACTCGTGCGGGTTCGGCCCGAAGGCCGGATCGGTGAACCAGACCGCGCCGTCGGAGTGGCAGACCACGTCGTTGGGCGAGTTCAGCGGCTTGCCGTCGAACCGGTCCATCAGCGTGGTGACGGTGCCGTCGTACTCGGTCCGGGTCACGCTGCGGGTCTTGTGCTGGCAGGTGATCAGGCGGCCCTGCCGGTCGCGGGTGTTGCCGTTGGCGTAGTTCGACGGCTTGCGGAACACCGAGAGCGCGCCCGAGGCCTCCTCCCATTTCATGATCCGGTCGTTGACCACGTCGCTGAACAGCAGCGATCCCATGTCGCCGAACCAGACCGGCCCCTCGGCCCAGCGGAAGCCGGTAGCGACCCGCTCCACCGTCGCCGACGCGAGCCTGTACTTGGCGAAGGCTGGGTCGAGGATCTCCACCGCCGGGTCCGGCACCCGCTGCGACGGCTCCCAGCCGGCCCCGGCCGCCCGCGCGGCACCGAGCAGGGCCGCTCCGGCGAGCAGCCCCCTGCGTGCGATCATGACCATGATACCTCCCTGTCATGTGGCCCGCCGCCTGTTGCCGACGGCTCGGGCCGGTCAGTGAATCTCGGGTTCCGGGATCCCCCCGGCGCCCTCCAGAAAGTCGAAATCGCAGCCCTCGTTGGCCTGCCGCACGTGCTGGGCGAACAGCCGGTTGTAGCCCCGTGGATAGGCCCGGTCCGGCGGCACGAAGGCTTTCACGCGCGCCGCGATCTCGGCATCGTCGAGGTGCAGGTGAATCCGGCGCCCGGGCACGTCCACCGTGATCAGGTCGCCATTGCGTACCGCCGCGAGCGGGCCGCCCGCAGCCGATTCCGGCGCCACGTGCAGGATGCAGGCGCCGTAGCTGGTCCCGCTCATTCGGGCGTCCGAGATGCGGACCATGTCGCGCACGCCCTGCCGGAGCAGGACCTTGGGGATCGGCAGCATGCCCCATTCCGGCATGCCGGGGCCGCCGATCGGGCCGGCATTGCGCAGGATCATGACGTGGTCGGGGGTGACGTCGAGATCGAGGTCGTTCACCGCCGCGTTCATCGCATCGTAGCTGTCGAAGACCAGCGCGGGCCCGGTATGGTTCAGGAAACGCGGGTCGGCGGCCGGCGGCTTGATCACGCAGCCGTCCGGGGCGAGGTTGCCGTACAGGATCGCGGTCCCGCCCATGGAGACGATCGGCCGGTCGAGCGGGCGGATCACGTCGTCGTTGAACACCTTCATACCGGCGAGCCCGTCGCCGATCGTGCCGCCGGTGACCGAGCGGGCATCGAGGTGGAGCAGGGGGGACAGGCGCACCATCAGGGCGCGGATGCCGCCCGCGATGTGGAAATCCTCCATCAGCCACTGCCCCGAGGGCCGAAGGTTGGCGATCACCGGCACCTTCTGGGCGAACTCGTCGAACTCGGTGAGCTTGACCGGGATACCGGCGCGCCCCGCCATGGCCACGAGGTGGATCATCGCGTTGGTGGAGCCGGCCAGCGCGTTGTGGACCACCAGGGCGTTGTCGATCGAGCGGCGGTCCAGGATGTCGGAGGGCTTCAGGTCCTCCCAGATCATCTCGACGATCCGCCGGCCGCAGGCGCCGGCCATGCGGGGGTGGTCGGCGTCCGCCGCCGGGATCGAGGCCGAGCCGGGCAGGGACAGCCCCAAGGCCTCGGTGATCGACGTCATGGTCGAGGCCGTGCCCATGGTCATGCAGGTGCCGGCGGAGCGGGCGATGCCCGCCTCCATGTCGTTCCATTCCTGCGTGGTGATGTTCCCGGCCTCCTTCTCGGCCCAGTACTTCCAGACATCCGAGCCGGAGCCCAGGATCGTGCCGCCGAAATGCCCGCGCATCATCGGTCCGGCCGGGAGGAAGATCATCGGCAGGTTCATGGAGATCCCGCCCATGACGGTGCCGGGCGTGGTCTTGTCGCAGCCGCCCATCAGCACCGCGCCGTCGACGGGATGCTGGCGCAGCAGCTCCTCCACCTCCATGGCCAGGAGGTTGCGGTAGAGCATCGTGGTCGGCTTGACGAAATTCTCGGACAGCGAGAGCGCCGGCAGCTCGATTGGGAAGCCGCCCGCCTGCCAGACGCCGCGCTTCACGTGCTCCACGCGCTCGCGGAAATGCTGGTGGCAGGGGTTGATGTCGCTCCAGGTGTTGATGATGCCGACGATCGGCTTGCCGGTGAAATCCGCGCGCTCGTAGCCCATCTGGAGCATGCGGGAGCGGTGGCCGAAGCTGCGCAGGTCGGTGGCGCCGAACCAGCGCTGGCTGCGCAGGTCGTCCAGGGTCTTCTTGCGCGCGGTCATCGCTCTGTCTCCGGTCTCACGGGTTCGGACGGGCCGGCTGGACTGCCCCCTCCGCGTCGAACCGCCGATCCGCCGACATCCTGCCCGGCCGGACTGCGACCCATGTGATGGCTCCGGACGCGACGGCACAAGCCGCCAGGAAGTAAAGTCCGGCCTCGTAAGTGCCGGTGTAATCCTTGAGCCAGCCCAGCACGTAGGGACCGACGAACCCGCCGAGATTGCCGATCGCGTTGATCAGCGCGATGCCGCCGGCCGCCGCCGGCCCCGACAGGAACTCCCCCGGCATCGCCCAGAAGGCCGGCTTGCTCCCGTAGAGCCCGATCGTCGCCACCGACATCGCCGTGAGCGCCCAGAGGCTGCCCAGCATCGGACCGGAGGCGATCAGGCCCAGGGCGGCGACCAGCGCGGCGATCACGAAGTGCCAGCGCCGCTCGTCGCGCCGGTCCGACGAGCAGCTCCAGGCGATCATGCCGACGGTCCCGACGACGTAGGGCACCGCCGTGGCCACGCCGGTCTCCCAGTCGGTGAGGTGCAGGCTCTTCAGGATCGGCGGCAGGAAGAAGGTGATGCCGTAGGTGGCGGTGCCGATGTTGAAGTAGATCGCCCCAAGCGCGAGCACCCGCCGGTCGGTGAGGACCTGCCAGAGCGTGAAATGCCCATGGGTCCGGAGCGTCGCCGCGCGCTCCGCCGCCAGCGTCTCTGCCAGCCAAGCACGGTCCTCCGCACTCAGCCAGGTCGCCTGGGCCGGCCGGTCCGTCATCAGCGCCAGAACCGCGAAGGCCAGCAGGATCGAGGGCACCGCCTCGAGGATGAACAGCCACTGCCAGCCGTGCAGCCCCCATGTTCCGTCGAGCTGCAGGATCGCCCCCGAGATCACCGCGGTGAGGACGTTCGAGCCCGGCACGGCCAGGAACAGGGCGGCCACCACCCGAGCCCGGTACCGCTGCGGAAACCAGTAGGTGAAGTAGAGGATCATGCCGGGGAAGAAGCCGGCTTCGGCGACGCCGAGCAGGAAGCGCAGGGTGAGGAAGCTCACCGGGCCGGTGATGAAGGCCATGCTGCCCGCGACCAGTCCCCAGGTGACCATGATCCGGGCGATCCAGAGCCGCGCCCCGGCCCGCTCCAGGAGGACGTTGCTCGGCACCTCGAAGATGACGTAGCCGAGAAAGAAGATGCCGGCCGCCCAGCCGTAGACCGTGGCGGAGAACCCGAATTCCCGGTTCAGGCCGAACGAGGCGAAGCCCACGTTGGTCCGGTCCATGTAGGCGACGAAGTAGATCAGGACGATCAGCGGCAGGAGACGCCACGATACCTTGGCGATCGTGCGCCGCTCGATCTCTGGCGCTGCCGTAACCGTGGGAATGCCCGCCGCCATGGCGCCCTCCGAGCCGAAACCGTGACGTCACGGCCCGGCACCGATCGGCGTCCGCACCCGGAGCGGGCGGAAGCGGCCCGCTCAGCGTCCGGTCCGCTGCCGCCAGGCGGCGAAGTCGGTCAGGCTCTGTTCGTCGGTCGCAGGATAGAGGCCGAGGATTGTGCGGCCCTTGCGTACCTCCTCGGTCACGAAATCCTCGTAGGCGGTCATCTCGACGGCCTCGTCGGCGATCGCGTCGGCGAGGTGAGCCGGGATCACCGCCACACCGTCGCCGTCGCCCACGATCACGTCGCCGGGGAAGACGGGGGCATCGCCGCAGCCGATCGGCACGTTGATGTCGATGGCCTGATGGATGGTGAGGTTGGTCGGCGCCGAAGGCCGTACGTGGTAGCTCGGCATGGCGAGCTGGGCGATCTCGTCGGCATCGCGGAAGCCGCCATCGGTGACGAGCCCCGCGCAACCCCGCACCATCAGCCGCGTGGCCAGGATCGAGCCGGCGGAGGCCGCCCGCGCATCCTTCCGGCTGTCGATTACCATCACGGCGCCGGGCGGGCATTCCTCAACGGCCTTGCGCTGCGGGTGGGCGCGGTCCCGGAACACCGTGATCGAGTTCAGGTCCTCGCGGGCCGGGATGTAGCGCAGGGTGAAGGCCTCGCCGACCATCATGCCGCCGCCGGGCTTCAGCGGCCGCACCTCCTGGATCATCTGGTTCCGGAAGCCGCGCTTGAAGAGGGCGGTCATCAGGGTCGCCGTGCTGACGGTCTTCAGCTTGGCGCGCGTCTCAGGGGACAACCCGGCCATCCGCTCCTCCTCCCGGGCCTCGGTCTCGGCGCCCGCCGACGGTGACAATCACGCGTCGCTTGCACCGGCCTTGGCTCCCGTCCGCGCTGCGCACGAACTGATATCCCAGGTCTTGAGTAACACGGCGCGCCGCGCCATTGTCAACCGCGCAGGTCGCGGCAGACACGGCCTGACATCGACGGGGAAGCCCTTGGCCGGATTGGGATTTGCGGGCGACGGGAGCACGGCGCCGGCCGAGGCGCAGAGGCCGCGCTCGCTGGCCGAAACCGCCTACGACGCCATCGAGCAGATGATCATCAGTCGCCGCCTGACCCCGGGCGCGATGGTTTCCGAGGGCGAACTCGGCGCGGAACTGGCGCTCGGGCGGACCCCGGTCCGCGAGGCGCTGGCGCGTCTGAAATCGATCGGCTTCGTTGAGGTTCACCCGCGGCGCGGCGTGCTCGTCACGCCGGTCGACATCCTCAAGCATCTCGAGCTTCTCGAGGTCCGGCGCCCCCTGGACGAGACCGTGGCGCGCTGCGTGATCGCGCGCGGCTCGGACGACGACATGGCGCGACTGCAAGCCTGCGTCGCCGCCCTGCTGGCGGCTGCCGAAGCGCGGGACCGCGAGGTCTATTTCCGGACCAAGCGGTCCTTGCACGAGACCTTGGTCGGGGCGGCCTACAACACCACCCTCGCCAGCACCATGACGGCCCTCCACGCCCAGTCCCGGCGGTTCTGGTACACCCACGAGCCGACCGCCAGCTTCCTCGATTGCGCCGGCCTCCACGCCGCCATCGTCTCGGGCATCACGGCCCGCGATCCCGAGACGGCGCTTGCCGGCATCGGCCGGCTGTTCGACTTTCTCGATCAAATGACCCGGCGCGCCCTCGACCGCAGGCCGCGCGTCTGACAGGCTGACGCGCATCGGGATGCCCGCAACCCGCACTGGGATATCAGACGTATCTCAGGAGGTGGCGGGCGGCATGACCCGCAAGAGGCTTCGGGCGCGGCTCGATCGCCAGGGAGGAACGGCTTGAGCGGATTGCCCTCACGCACCGGCGCGCAGGTGCTCGTCGACCAGCTGCTCGCGCAGGGCGTCGAGCGCGTGACCTGCGTACCCGGCGAGAGCTACCCGGCGGTTCTGGACGCCCTGCGCGACAGCGGGATCGACGTCCTGGTCTGCCGGCAGGAGGGCGGCGCGGCGATCATGGCGGAGGCCGCCGGCAAGCTCACCGGCCGGCCCGGCATCTGCTTCGTCACGCGGGGGCCGGGCGCCACCAACGCCTCGGCGGGAATCCATATCGCCCGCCAGGATTCGACGCCGATGATCCTGTTCGTCGGCCAGATCGCTCGGCGGATGCGGGACCGCGAGGCGTTTCAGGAGATCGATTACCGGCAGATGTTCGGCGGCGTCGCCAAGTGGGCCGTGGAGATCGGCGACGCGGCGCGCATCCCGGAGATCCTCGCCCGGGCGTTCCGGGTTGCCCTCCAGGGCCGCCCGGGGCCGGTGGTGATCGCCCTGCCGGAGGACATGCTCGGCGATGTCGTGGCCGCGACCGACGCGCCACGCGTGGTCCCGACCGAGCCCGCCCCGTCCCCGGGCGACGCGCAGCGCCTGCGGACGATGCTGGCGGAGGCGCGGCGGCCGGTGGCGCTTCTCGGCGGCTCGCGCTGGACCGCCGGGGCGGTGGCCGCGTTCGCGGCCTGGGCCGAGCGCCACGACATCCCGGTCGCGGTTTCGTTCCGGCGGGCGCAGCTGTTTCCCGCCGATCACCCGAACTTCGCGGGCGAGCTCGGCATCGGGCCCAACCCGGCCCTTCTGGCCCGGATCAAGGAGGCCGACCTGCTGCTGATGGTGGGCGGGCGCCTCTCCGAGATGCCCGCGCAATCCTACGGCCTGCTCGGGATCCCCGATCCCGGCCTGCCCCTGGTCCATGTCCATCCCGACGCGGCGGAGCTCGGCCGGGTCTACCAGCCCGCCCTCGCCATCGAGGCGACCCCGGACACCTTCTGCGCGGCGCTGCCGGACTTCGCGCCGACCGGTCAGGGGCGCGCCGCCGAGGCCCACGCCGCCTATCGCGCTTGGTCGGAGACGCCGGAACCGAAGCCGGGCGCCTTCCAGTACGGGCAGGCAATCACGTGGCTGCGCGAGCGGCTGCCGCCGGACGCGGTGATCTGCAACGGCGCCGGCAACTTCGCCACCTGGGTCCACCGCTACTACCGGTTCCGCGCCTTCGGCACGCAGCTCGCGCCGACATCGGGCTCAATGGGCTACGGCCTGCCGGCCGCCGTGATGGCCAAGCGCAGCCACCCCGAGCGGATCGTCGTGGCGCTCGCGGGCGACGGCGACGTGATGATGACGGTGCAGGAATTCGCCACGGCCGTGCAGTACGGCGTCGCCGTCGTGGTCGTCGTGCTCGACAACGGCATGTACGGCACGATCCGGATGCACCAGGAGCGCGAGTATCCCGGCCGGGTCTCAGCGACGGAGTTGCGCAATCCCGACTTCGCGGCGCTGGCCCGCGCCTGCGGCGGCCACGGCGAGCGGGTCGAGCGAACCGAAGCGTTCGCCCCCGCCTTCGAGCGCAGCCTCGCCTCCGGCCTGCCGGCGATGATCCACTGCCTCGCCGATCCGGAGGCGCTGACCCCGACCATGACTCTCGCGGCGATCCGCGAGAAGGCGTTCGCGGCGCAGCGGGGCTGACGGGCCCCGCCATGGCCGTCCCGGTGCGGCGCGGTCGCACCCTTATGAAGAGGAGCAGCTCATGACCGTGCGCGGCGAGAACCTGATCGGGACCGAGGCCCGGCGCGGCCGGGAGGCTGCGTTCCGGGCGGTGGCGGCGGCCACCGGCGAACCAATGGAGCCCGATTTCCCGGGGGCGAGCCTCGCCGACCTCGACCGGGCCTGCGCGCTGGCCGAGGCCGCCTTCGACACCTATCGCGAGACCGATCCGGAAGCCCGGGCCGGCTTCCTCGAGGCGATCGCCGCGAACATCCTGGAGATCGGCGACGATCTCGTCACCCGCTGCATGGCCGAGACCGGGCTTCCCCGCCCGCGGATCGAGGGCGAGCGCGCCCGGACCGTCGGCCAGCTGCGCCTCTTCGCCAGCGTGGTGCGCGACGGCAGCTATGTCGCGGCGCGCATCGACCCGGCGCTGCCGGACCGCAAGCCGCTGCCGCGGCCGGACCTGCGCCTGCGCCGCATCGCGGTGGGGCCCGTGGCGGTGTTCGGGGCGTCGAACTTCCCGCTCGCCTTCTCGGTCGCGGGCGGTGACACCGCCTCGGCCCTGGCGGCCGGCTGCCCGGTGATCGTCAAGGCCCATCCGGCCCATCCCGGGACCTCGGAACTCGTCGGCCGCGCCGTTCAGAAGGCGGTCTCATCCTGCGGCCTGCCCGAGGGGACCTTCTCGCTCCTGTTCGATGCCGGTCAGTCCATCGGCCAGGCGCTGGTCGCCGATCCCCGGATCGCGGCCGTGGGGTTCACCGGCTCGCGCCGGGGCGGCACGGCCCTGATGGCGATCGCGGCCGGGCGCCCGACGCCGATTCCGGTCTACGCCGAGATGAGCAGCATCAACCCGGTGTTGCTGTTCCCGGCCGCGCTGGACGCGCGCGGTGCGGCGATCGGCAAGGCTTTCGCGGCCTCGCTGACCCTGGGTGCCGGCCAGTTCTGCACCAATCCCGGCCTGATCCTGGCCCTGCCCGGGCCGGGCCTGGACGCCTTCCTCGACGCGGCCGCGGCGGCGCTTCGGGAGAGCCCGGCCGCGACCATGCTGACGCCGGGAATCCAGCGCGCCTACCGCGAGGGCGTCGCCCGGGTCGCGGGCCACAACGCCGTCACCCTGCTGGCCGAGGGGCCGGAGGGTGCGGCGACGCAGGGGCGGGCGACCCTGTTCGCCACCGACTCGGACGCCTTCCTGGCGGATCCCGCGCTGCAGGAGGAGATGTTCGGGGCCTCCGCCCTCGTCGTCCGCTGCCCGGACTTCGCGGCGATGCGGGCGGTGCTGGAGCATCTCGAAGGCCAGCTGACGGCCTCGCTGCACCTCGCTGCCGCGGACCATGCGGCGGCGCGCGATCTGCTTCCGCTCCTGGAGCGGCGGGTCGGCCGCATCCTGGTCGATGGGTTCGGGACCGGGGTCGAGGTGGCGCATGCCATGGTGCATGGCGGACCGTACCCGGCGACCTCGGACGGGCGCACGACCTCCGTGGGCAGCCTTGCGATCGACCGGTTCCTGCGGCCGGTGAGCTATCAGGACGTCCCGGACGCCCTGCTGCCAGCCGCGCTCCGCGCCGCAAACCCTCTCGGCCTGCCGCGGCGCATCGACGGCGCCCCCGAGCGCGCCTGAGACCGTCTTCGGGCGAAGGGTCTTCGGACGCGGGGCTGGAACGGCTCCGCGTCCGCGATCTGAGCGCTTGCCACGTGCCCCACTGGCGTCTAGACAGCGACCGCCCACCTTGGGGCGTCGCCAAGTGGTAAGGCAGCGGTTTTTGGTACCGCCATTCCCAGGTTCGAATCCTGGCGCCCCAGCCAAAGGCTCGAGATTCTCAGCCGACCGTTGATTCTCCGGCTGTTTCCGGACCTGCCCGGTCCGACCGCAACGTCCAGGCCCACTCGGGATGTCCGCAGTTCTGGACGGCAGGGAATCACGCCTTGCCCCGCACCAACATCCGCAGCCGCGGACAGACGATCCTGTTTCGTCGTATCATCCCCCACGATCTGCGCCCACGGTTCGGCCAGCGTGAGATCCTGCGCTCCCTCGGCCACGCCACACCCAGCCAGGTCCGGCGAATGGCGCAGCGTTTGTGGGAGAGGACAGGGACCTTGTTCACCCTCGTCCGCTTCAACCGATCACTTACACCCGCAGACATCGAACGGCTCGCCGAGCAAGACCTCGACTCTGAGTCCCTTAGGCACGACGGTCTGATCGCGACCATCGGGCACTATCCCGAACGCGAGGATCTGCCCGCCGCCGACACAGTTTTTGGGCTCGCCCCAGTCTACGGCGGCGATCCAGCCGAGCTGGCCGTCATTGGACGGCCGCCCGATAGCCGACATTCAGTTTGAGATCTGATGCCGCTCTGTCGTTGAACTTGGCAGCACCTCGGAAGCAGACGCTGACGCAATCGAGTTTGAGCGTCTGGGTGATGACACAAGATCGCGCGCCACCCGAATCCCTTCCGACACGAAATGCACTAAGCTCGGCGCCAGCGGACCTCGATGCCCGCTTGCAAGTCCGCGTCGGAAGAGGCCGGGTGCCTCCGCGCGGCCAAAGGGAGGCACAGGCGCGCCATGCTCGGCCAGATGCAGGACTGGCCCCTGCTCATTCACCGCATCCTCGACTATGCCGAGGCCCAGCACCCTCATCGGGCCGTGATCTCGCGCTCCGTTGAGGGACCGATGCACCGCACGACCTATGCGGAGATCCACGAGCGAGCGCGGCGGCTCGCCAAGAGGCTGGAGCGGGACAGCATCCGTGCGGGCGACCGCGTGGCGACGCTGGCCTGGAACACGTGGCGCCACTTGGAGGCGTGGTACGGCATCACCGGTGTCGGTGCGGTCTACCACACGGTCAACCCTCGCTTGTTCGAGGATCAGATCGCCTACATCATCAATCATGCGGAGGATCGGATCCTCCTCCTCGACCTGACGTTCGTGCCGCTGGTCGAGCGGCTGGCCGAAGACCTGCCCACGATCGAGCGCTTCGTCATCCTCACCGACGCGGCTCACATGCCGCAGGACGAACCTGCGCGACGCGGTCGCCTACGAGGCGTGGATTGCAGAGGCGGACGCGGACTTCGCCTGGGCGCGCCTCGGCGAGAACGCGGCGGCAGGCCTCTGCTATACCTCCGGCACTACGGGCAAGCCGAAGGGCGTGCTCTACTCGCACCGGTCGAACGTGCTGCACGCAATGGCCAACAACAGCCCGGACTACATCGGGCTCAGGAGCCGCGACGTCGCGATGCCGGTGGTGCCGCTGTTCCATGCCAACAGCTGGTCGCTCGCCTTCTTGGCTCCGATGACGGGTGCGGGCTTGGTTCTACCCGGCCCCCGGCTCGACGGCGCATCGCTGCACGAGTTGCTGGAGCGGGCGGACGTCACTGTGACGGCGGGGGTGCCGACGGTTTGGCTCGGGCTGCTTCAGCACCTAGACGCCACGGGGCGCAGGCTCGCTCACCTGCGGCGTATCCTGATCGGCGGGTCGGCCTGTCCGCGCGCTATGATTGAGCGCTTCGAGCGTCGCGACTACGGGGTCGCCGTGATGCACGCCTGGGGGATGACCGAGATGAGCCCGATCGGCTCGTTCTGCGCGCTCAAACCCGAGGTCGAGCGCCTGGACGAGGCGTCGAGCCTCGACCTCAAGACGAAGCAGGGATACCCGCCCTTCGGGGTCGAGTTTCGCCTGACCGACGATTCGGGCAGCGATCTGCCTTGGGACGGCACCACGCTCGGCCGCCTCAAGGTTGCAGGCCCAGCGGTGGCCAAGGCCTACTTCCGGGACGGCACGCCGATCCTCGGCGACCGCGGGTTCTTCGATACCGGTGACATCGTCACCATCGACCCGAATGGCTACATGTCGATCACCGACCGCTCCAAGGACGTGATCAAGTCGGGCGGCGAATGGATCTCCTCGATCGAACTGGAGAATCTCGCGGTCGGCCACCCCGACGTGGCGGAAGCGGCGGTGATCGGCATCGCCCATCCCAAATGGGACGAGCGCCCGCTGCTCGTCGTCGTGCCAAAGGCCGGCCGCACGCCTGAGAAGGCTGAGATCCTCGCGTTCATGCGCCCGAGCATCGCCAAATGGTGGTTGCCGGATGATGTCGTTCTGGTCGAGGAGATCCCGCACACGGCGACGGGGAAGATCCAGAAGACGACGCTGCGGGATCAGTTCCGGGACTATCAGTGGCCGGGCGTGTGATGCTCCAAGGCAGCTATCGCAGTACGCCGCTCGAAGCAGCCTTGCGGTCGGACGGTTGCCACGCCCGACCGCCTGACGCTCATGTGCGATTGTCGATCTCCGGCACACCGCTGCTACGATCAGCATACGCGGCGATGAAGGCCGGTCGAGCCTGCCAGCGCCGCCAGAAGGCATCGAGATGTTCGAACCGCTCATCGAGCGGGGTGGCGTTGACGGGGAACTTGGAGAACGCGATGGCCGTCGCCAACGTGATGTCCGAGAACGTCGGCTGATCGCCTCCCAGCAGCCACGCACGGCCGTCGGAGAGATGCTGGTCGACCAAACCGGCATGCGCCAGGGCCACCTTGCGGGAATGCTCGCCCCAGGCCGGATTGCTGGTCAGTTCGAGCTTCGGGCCCAGACCCTGATGCAGGACGTGGAATGCCGTGACGATGGGATAGAGGATGTGGACCCACACCCGATTGTCCCACATCTGATCGAGGCCACGCTCGTGCGCCGTCCCGCCCATGATCTTGCGGCCTTCGAACGTGTCGTCGAGGTAGCGGGCAATGGCGGAGGTCTCGCTCAGGTAAGAGCCGTCGGCGAGCGCGAGCGTCGGTGTCTCGCCCCAAGCGTTCATCTTCAGGTGCTTCCAACCCCGCTGCTCGCCCACCGGTGACATGTCGTAGACCGTCTCGTCGAAGTGACCGGCGATGCCCTTCTCATGCATGAAGATCCGCAAGCGCTGCGGGTTCGGGAAGGCCGAGGGTGAGGTGAAGAGCTTGAGCTTGTCGGACATCGTCGGCTCGCTTTCCTGAGGAATTTGTCTGTCTGTCATATGACAGGTTGCAAGCTAGGACCGTCATCTTGTGCCGTCAACCCCTGTCTGCCATATGACAGGTGGAGGTTGAACATGGCAGCGACGTCAAAGGGGAATGTGAGAGAGGCCATCCTCGTGGCCGCCAGGGAGGCGGCGATGGCCTATGGCTACGGCGGCCTCAACTTCCGCGACATCGCGGAGACCGTCGGCATCAAGGCTGCCAGCATCAACTACCACTTCGCCACTAAGGCTCTCCTCGGCGAGGCGGTTGCACGGCGCTACTGGGAAGATATCGCCCGCGATCTCGAAGCCATCTCGGCGAATGCCCGAAGCCCAACCGAAGCGTTGCAGCGATACCCGAGCATCTTCCGGCTATCTCTGGAGCGCGACAATCGCATGTGCCTGAGCAGCTTCATGGCGACAGAACATGACGAGCTGCCCGAGCCAGTGTTGAAGGAGGTGCATACTTTCGCCGACGTGAACATTGCTTGGCTATGCGAACATTTGATCGCGGCCAAACTCGCCTCGCCAGCCGAGGGTGAGTTAAGGGCCCGCGCCATTTATGCTGCTGTCGCCGGGGCGCAGATCATCGCTCGCAGCCGTTCGGACGTGAAAGTGTTCGATAACTTGATCGAAAGCTACCAACGAATGGGATTGCTCCCAAGCTAGTTAAGCTTTGTATCTGGAAATTGCGAGTTTGGGTGCTTCCGCCGGATCAGATCCACGCCGGACGACCGGTTCAGCGCATATCTCATCCAGACGCAGACCAGGTGTTTTCCACCCTGTGCGGTCGTTCCACAACCTCCCCGTTCCGGCCTCCGGCGAGGACGACGAGCACGAGAACTCGCCAACGTAACGCCGACGGGCGAAGTCAATCCGCCAGTGTCTTGGACATCCATATGTACGCATGGCCGGGAGGCACATCGAGCAACCGACACTCCTCCGCATATCCCGACTTCCTGTAGAACTCCGGGGCCTGAAACGTCATCGTCGCCAGCCTGACCCTGCGGCACCCATGTTTGCGCGCCGCGTCTTCGGCCTTCCGTAGCAGACGCTGTCCGATCCCCTGCCGCCGTCTTTCCTCCTCCACCCAGAGAATCAAGACGACGAACCAGTCCCACTGTATCAGGCCCTTGAGACCGCCCAACACCTGTCCCTGGTCGTCACGGCATACAAGCCATAGGGGCTTGGTCGGGTCGGGGCCGTTGTGAAGTTCGTTAGAGCGGTCCAGCCCATCCTCGACAATCTTCGCCGTTTCCGCATCGATGTCAGCACTGACCGTAATGCGTTCGCGCGTCATGGGCGGTCTCCAGGTCGGTCCGCTCCGCCGTAGGGCGGCATTGAGGCGTTGGCCGCGGCATCAGATGTTCGACAACGTGCGCCCGCGCCGGGGCCACCGGGTCCTTTGCCCGGCCTAGGCCCGGCGGTCATGCTGACAGTGACACAATCACCGGGCGTCGGCGCAGTGACACTGCCCATGAGGGAGTCCTTGATCCCCGGGCAGCCCGTCGTGACCGGCGGCGCGAAGTTGGCGCGGTTGGTGCTCGCCCCGCCGACGGAACAGATCATGTCGGCTCTGGCGGTGGCGTTGTTGTCGCCCTGGATGGCCTTCGCATCGGTTGAGTTCGCGTACAGCGAGCAGGCGGTTGCCGACAAGTTGGCGTTCTTCTCCAGGTGCAGGCTGCCCTTGGCTGCGGGATCGAGGGTGAGCAGGCACAGGCGCATCTTGCCCATGATGGTGACGGTCGAGCGCACCGTGATCGGCAGGATCTTGATCCCCACGAAGGCGCCGAAGGCGAGCTTGAAATTGTCGGTTGCAGTCACCTACCCCGAAACGCCATTCCGGTCGCGGCTCATGCGTTGCACGGTCGCGTGGGGAGAACGCCTCAGCTCACCAACGCAATATGAATTGCTAAGTACAACGCGGTAACCATTCCTTGAGAAAAGTAGATATTGCACTGCACATGCCGAACATGGCCGCGATTGCTTAACGGATCAGCCTCTATGATTGCCCTGATCTAGTAGGGGTCGTAATGCATCCGGTCTCAGCTGAGGGAGCGGGCATCCCATTTGGAAATGATACGGTCGGAGATGCCGCCGCGGCGTCCGACTACGATGCTCAGCGTCTTGCTGAGATCGCTGCCCAGTTCGGCCGCTGGCGCATCAACGTAGCCGACCGGACCATTCGCTGGACGGAGGGCGTGGCTTCGATCTTCGGCGTTGCCATGCCCGATCGTGGCTTGATGCCACTCGATGAGCACCTGCGCTTCTACCATCCGGACGAACGCGACGCGGTCCGCACGCGCATCGAGGCCGTGATCCATGGAACAGAGCCGAGCCTGCAGGGTACCTACAACGGACAAGCTCGCATCGTTCGACCGGATGGCGCAGAGCGCACCGTCATCATCCGCGGCGTGCCAAAACGCGACGCTGCGGGCGCGGTCACCGCTATCGTCGGCATCCTCCTGGATGTCACCGAGCAGGCATGGATGCAGGAGAAGTTGCGCGAGACGAGCGAGCTTCTGCGCACCACACTGGAGAATATGGATCAGGGGCTGATCCTGTACGGCCCAGACATGCGCGTGCGCCTGCACAATAGGCGCGCGAGGGAGCTCCTCGACCTGCCGGAAAGCGTTCTGTGCGAGGGCAGCCCCTACGACGTCATCAACGCCTATCAGGTCGCCCGTGGCGAGTATCAGACGAGCCCGGACTCGCTGATGGGCGCTCTCGATGCCGCCGACCTCGCCAGCTTGCCCGACGTGTACGAGCGGGCGCGACCAAACGGAACAAGCCTTGAGGTGCGCGTCGTACGGCTTCCGGACGGGGGCTATGTGCGCACGTACAGTGATACGACACGACGGGCCGAGAGCGAGCGCGCGCTCTTGGCGAGTGAGGCTCGGCTGCGCGCGAGCGAGGATCGCCTCGCCCATGCCTTGGACAGCGGCAACGACGGCCTCTGGGACTGGAACCTGGTGACGGGCGAAGCGTGGTTCTCCGACCGCTGGTTCCGGATGATTGGGTACGAGCGGGGCGAGTTGAGGCCGAACCTCGAACTGTGGCCGCAGGTCGCCCATCCCGAGGATGGCGAGCGCGCTGTCAGCGCCATGCGCGACCACCTGCGCGGCCTGACAGCGACGTATGAATGCGAGTACCGGCTCCTGACGAAGAGCGGTGGCCAAATCTGGGTTCTCACACGCGGCAAGGTCGTCGGTCGCGACGCGAGCGGTCGCGCGCTCCGGGTCGTTGGCACGCAGATCGACATCACGCGGCGCAAGGAGGCCGAGCAGCAGGTGGCCCACATGGCCACGCACGACGGCCTGACCGGACTGCCCAATCGAGCGCTGTTCCGCGACCGGCTCGAACAGGCGTTCGCGGCTTCACGGCGCCACGGCGACGGTTTCGCCCTGCTGGTCTGTGATCTGGACCGCTTCAAGGTCGTGAACGACACGCTCGGCCACTTGGCGGGGGACGCAGTCCTACAGGTCGTCGCCGAACGGTTGCGAGGTGCCGTGCGCGACGGCGACACGGTCGCGCGACTTGGCGGAGACGAGTTCGCGATCATCGTCAGCCGCCTCGATGGTTCACAGAGCGCCGGTGTGGTTGCTCGCCGCGCGATCCAGTCGTTGGAGCAGCCGATCGAGCTTGACGGACGACGGATGAGCGTCGGCATCAGCATCGGCATTGCCCTGGCACCACAGGATGGCTTCGACGGCCAGAGCCTGTTCAACCACGCTGACATGGCGCTCTACATCGCCAAGACGGCCACGCACAGCGAGTGCTGCTTCTACGATCCCAGCATGCGCACGATGGTTGCGGTGCAGGGCGAACGCGAGCAGACATTGTTGGAAGCGCTGTGGCGCGACGAGTTCACGCTGCACTACCAGCCGATCGTGTGTGCCGCGGATGAAGCGGTCAGCGGGTTCGAGGCGTTGCTGCGTTGGCAAAATCCGACGCGCGGCTTGATACCGCCCTCTGAGTTCATCCCGCTGGCCGAGGAAACGGGCCTGATCGTCGCGCTGGGTGAATGGGCCCTGCGCGCCGCCTGTCGCGAGGCCGTTTCGTGGCCGGATGACTTGCGTGTGGCGGTCAACGTCTCGGCCGTGCAGTTCCAGCAGCCCGGGTTGGAGCAGGCCGTCCTGGGGGCGTTGCTCACGTCGGGACTGGCGCCGCACCGGCTTGAGCTTGAGATCACCGAGAGCGTGTTGATGCGGGACAGCGAGGCGGTGATCGCCTGTCTGCACCGGCTGAAGGCTCTCGGCGTCCGCATAGCGCTGGACGATTTCGGCACCGGTTTTTCATCCTTGAGCTACTTGCGCAGGTTTCCGTTCGACAAGATCAAGATCGACCGCACGTTCATCCGTGACATCACTGACCCGGATACGGCCTCGATCGTGCGAGCGATTGTCGGCATTGGCTCTCGACGGGGAGCTATTATTACGGCTGAAGGTGTCGAGACGCAGGATCAGTCCGAGAAGGTGCAACAGGAAGGCTGCACCGAGATGCAGGGCTTCCTGTACAGCAAGCCCGTGACCGCGTCCGACGCTCTAAGCTTCATACGAACGCACCGGAGCAGGCACGCGGCCTGATGTCACGAGCAACATCGCAGATCCTGAGCGGTCATGCCGTTTTCGACCCAACCCGGCCACCCGAACAGGCGTCGGCGCTTCTCGAAAGCGGCCGTTCGTCAAATCTCCGGCAACTTCGGCTCGGGCGGCAACTGAACCTTGGCCGTTCGTCCCGAAGCGGACGCTCTACTTCCGGCTTGCGGCGGTCGCTTTCGTGATCGCAGCATACGCCGAACCAGACTTCGCCAGCGCTCGGCTTGCTCCAACAGGGCCGTATTGATTCACATCGCCAGATAAGCTCGGCGGCTGCCGACCTTACTCACTAAATAGTTTTGCCAAACTTGCTTGCTCCCAATTGGTATAACGTTCAAAATCCGTCAGCGAAATCTATCACTGCCAAGGTAAAATGTTGAGGTGAGTGCCATTTCGCTCAAACTTTGTGCAGTTAGGGCATGAAACCTTTCAATTTGAAGCCCGTTCGGATCAGTAGATCTAAAATTGGGGGACTAAAAACTTCATACATGTTAGGAGATGTTCCATGAGGGCGCTGGTTTGGCACGGCACTGAGGACATCCGCTGCGACACGGTCCCGGACCCCAAGATCGAGGATGACCGCGACGCGATCATCAAGGTCACAGCCTGCGCGATCTGCGGCTCGGACCTGCACCTCTACGACCACTTCATGCCCGGCATGGAGAAGGGCGACGTCATGGGCCACGAGTTCATGGGCGAAGTCGTCGAGACCGGCAAAGGCGTCAATGGCGCGCTCAAGAAAGGGGAGCGCATCGTCGTGCCGTTCACGATTATCTGCGGCGAGTGCGACCAGTGTAAGCGCGGCTACTTCTCCGTCTGCGAACGCTCGAACCGCAACAAGGACATCGCCGACAAAGCTTTCGGGCACACCACCGCGGGACTGTTCGGGTACACCCACCTCACGGGCGGGTACCAGGGCGGGCAGGCCGAGTACGTCCGCGTGCCGTTTGCCGACAAGACGCACATCAAGGTGCCGGAGAACCTGAGCGACGAGCAGGTGCTGTTCCTCGGCGACATCTTCCCCACCGGCTGGCAGGCGGCCGTACAGGCCGATATCCAACCGACCGATACCGTCGCGATCTGGGGCGCTGGTCCCGTCGGTCAGATGACGCTGCGCTCCGCGCTGCTGCTCGGGGCAAAGCAGGTGGTCTGCATCGACAGCGTGCCCGAGCGCCTGGAGATGGCGCGCGCGGGCGGTGCGATCACCATCGACAATAGCCAGGACAGCACGGTCGAGCGGCTGAACGAACTCACGGGCGGCAAGGGCCCAGAGAAGTGCATCGATGCCGTCGGCATGGAGGCGCATTCACCGCGCGCGCTCGAACACGCCTACGACCGCGTCAAACAGGCGGTGATGCTGGAGAGCGACCGCGCTTCAGTGCTGCGCGAGATGATCTATGTCTGCCGGCCCGCCGGCATCCTCTCGATCCCGGGCGTCTATGGCGGGCTCATCGACAAGGTGCCGATGGGAGCCCTCATGAACAAGGGACTGACCATCCGCACGGGGCAGACCCACGTGAATCGATGGACCGATGACCTCGTCAAGCGCATCGGCGACGGTCAGATCGACCCGTCCTTCGTCATCACCCATCGGGCCAAGCTCGAACAAGGGCCCGAGATGTACAAGACATTCCGCGACAAGAAGGACAACTGCATCAAGGTGGTGCTCAGACCCTGAGTGGCTCCGCGGCCCGTCGAGCTATAGCGGGCCTGCTTACTTCGCCTCTCCCCAGCAGCAGCGAGGAAGTCAGCATGTCCGAGGCTATGACTCAACGCCGCCGGAGCGGCCCTCCTGATCGCTCTGAGTTGCCGGGCTACCTCGTTTCAGACCCGCGCCGCAGGCCAGATCCCGCAACCAGAGAGCTTGCCCAAGGCTTAGGTTGGTTCTCGATCGGCCTTGGGCTTACCGAGGTGGCGTGCGGTGGCGCCATCGCTCGCTGGCTTGGAATGCCGCGCTCGGCCACAATCATCCGAGCCTACGGCGTGCGCGAACTCCTGCAGGGGATCGGTATCTTGGGTGCACGCGACCCGACCCCGTGGATCTCGGCGCGTGTGGCCGGAGACGCGCTCGATATCGCCACGGTGCTGCCAGGGCTTGAGGGCCATAATCCGCGCAAGGACAATGTGGTGATCGCCCTTGTGGCTTTGGCCGGCGTCACCGCAGCCGACGTGATCTGTGCGCGGAGCCTCTCGGAAGCCCCCTTGCTCCGTCTGAGAAGGTCCGACGCGATTACCGCCAGCGCAGCGGCTTCCGCCGTCGTGCCGAGGCGATGCGGGGCGCGGCACGCGGCTTCAAACCGCCGCCCGACATCATCGGCCCAGAAGCGATGCGTCCTTGGGCCCTGACCAACGCTTGAGGTCGGAAGGATGGCTGGCCTGATCCTGCCCGTCCTCGAACAGGCATCGGGCGTGCTCGTCATGGGCGTCGTCCTCGCCGACATCTTCCTGACGGTTCTCTACGCGCGCATCGGGACAGGCCTGATCGCGGACAGGGTCGCCCATCTCACCTGGGCGATCTTCCGCGCCGCCGCCGATGCGGTCGGGCAGAAGCGGGGCGCCGTGCTGTCCTTCTGCGGCCCGGTCATCCTCATCGTCTACGTCCTGCTCTGGGCCTTGGGGCTGACCCTCGGAGCCGGTCTGATCATCCATCCCGCGCTCGGTGTGGCCGTCCGGGCGAGCAGCGGCGAGACGCCGACTGACTTCATGACCGCCCTCTACGCGGGCGGCAGCAGCATGGCGATCGTGGGGGCCAGCGACTTCAAACCTGTCACCGATAGCTACCGCGTTCTTTATCTCGTGAACTCCCTCGTCGGTATGTCGGCGACGTCTCTGGTCCTGACCTACGTGATGCAGGTCTACAGCGCGCTCCGGCAGCGCAATGCCCTGGGGCTCAAGCTCCATCTCTTGACGGGTGAGAGCGCTGATGCAGCCGAGTTTCTGGCGCGGCTCGGGCCGCAGGGACAGTTTAGTTCAGGCTATACCCACCTGGCCGATCTGGCGGAGTCCTTGTCCGAGATGAAGGAGGCGCATCATTTCTATCCTGTGCTGTTCTACTTCCGGTTCCGTCAGCCCTTTTATTCGGTCTCGGCACAGGTCTTCGTCGCCCTCGATACGGTGTCGCTGATCCGCAGCGGGATCGGAGGCCGTCAGGCGGCATGGTTGAAGGAGGCCGCCGCCGTCGACGCAATCTGGCGCGTTGCCATGCTGCTCGTAGTCACGCTCGAAACGACATTTTTGCGCGGAGACCTGCCGACGCCAGCCGACGTCAGCAGCGCTGAAAGCGAGGCATGGCGCACGCGCTTCGCAGAAGCTGTCAGGCAACTCTCTTCGGCGGGGATCGAGGCGATGGCCAGCGAGGCAGGCGCGGAGCTTTATCTCGCGCAACGGGCACGATGGCAGCCGCACATCGCGCGACTGGCACCCTTGATGGCTTACCACATCGACGAACTTAAACCCGGCGGAGACAAGCGCCGATGATATTTTCCCTTCCTGTGAGGGCGCCGACGATCTCCGCTTCGATGCAACCGCTGTCCAGAAGCGGACGGGCGGGAAAGCACCCAACTCAGCCATTCAGCTGACTACGGCGGAATCCCGTAAGCAGACGCGACCTACAGCGTCGATGTGGCCGATGAAATCGAGCGTTCAATCGATGGCCTTGAGCTGGGCATCGACTGTCCCGATCGGAACCGCCGCGGGCGCGGCTGGCTGCCTCCAAGCAAGAAGCTCAAGCGCGCAACCCAACAACCGGGGGCACCAGGAAGGGAAAAAGCGGATCATGGCGGTCACATACGCGCCGCACGTTTCGCGTGCCGGCGCGCCCTCCTGACAATTCCGAAGCGCGTTGCTTGAGCGAAAAGGACAGGTACCTCGGGAGCGTGGCGTCCTGTCTGTGGCCTGGTTGGGCAAGGCTGGCGCAGCCAGCATCAGCTGGCGAAAGGGAGACTGCGCGACGACGCCGGTCCCCACGCAGGCACGGCGTTCCGCTCGTGCGCGCGCCCACACGCTCAGGCCTACGGGTGCGGGCCTGACAGAACCGATGCGTGGAGTAGCGCTTGCTGACGCTGGCGCTCGGATGCGGCCTGCCGCTCGGCGAGAACCTGACGGGTCATCTCGGTGCAGGCGCAGAACAGGCCGGTCATTGCTCCGTCATCCCCTGGCACGGGCGTGTAGGAGAAAGCGAAGTGCGTCTCCTCGGGATAGCCGTTGCGATGGAGGGTGAGAGCCAGGTCGTTCTTGTGCACGGGGTCGCCAGCGTACACACGATCCATCAGCGCACCGACCTCTCCCCGCACCTCGGGCCAAGTCTCGAAGAACGGGCGACCCAGGGCCGCGGGGTGGCGCTCACCCAGCATGGGCGCGTAGGTGTCGTTGTAGATCAGCGTGCGGTCCGCGCCCCAGGCGATGAACATGGGCTGGCGCGAGTTGAGCATGATCCGCACGAGGGTCAGCAGCGAGGGGGCCAGCGCTCCTGCGGCCCCAAAGACGTGGTCGTCCAATCGAAGGCACGCACGCGTGCGCCCATGAGGCCACCGCCGTGGAAAGCCGACGTCTCCGAAGCCACGGGCTCAGCCCCGAGCCCGACCGGGCCGCGGGAGCGGCGAGAGAGACCGCGCGGCCGTACAGACCGGGCCGCCGGTGGCGCCGCCTCCACCGATGGCACGCTGACTGTCGTTCCCGAGGAGTGGGGTTCGCGTCGAGGTGCTATCGAGGGCGTATTCGAGGTGCATACGAGCCTCCTAGCACATGCGGTATCGCGGGTGTTTCCCGCTGATGCGCCGGATTGCGGCCTTTCGCATCAAGGTCGGACGAAGGCGTGAAGGCTCGCCACGAGAGAGGCTGCTACTCGGTGCCGGGCAACGGCATGCGCACGGACACTCTTAGTCCGTCTGGCGCGAAGTCGACATCCACTTCCGCCCCGGTCTGGGTGGCCAAGACCTTGTTGAGGAGCCGGTGGCCGAAGCCCTGGCGCGTGGGATGCGCGGCAGGGGGCCCGTCATGCTCGGCCCAGTCCCAGCGAAGGGCTCGGCCGGACTTGCCATCCTCGACCCACCATGTGACCTGGAGGCGGCCGTCCGGATCGGCAAGCGACCCGTGCCGCAGGGCGTTGGTGGTCAACTCGTGCAGGGCCATGCCGACCGGCACGGCGAGCTCGGACGGCAGCACCACCTTCGGCCCGTCCAGGGTCAGGCGGCCCCGTTCGCCGTACGGGTCGAGCTCGGCCCGCAGCAGCCCCTCAAACGAGGCGGCCTGGGCAAGGTCCTCGGTGATCAGCGCGTGCGTGCGGGCCAGCGAGGCGATCCGGCCCGAGAAGGCGCGGATGAACTCGGAGATCGAGAGGCGGGAGCGCGCGGTGGCGTTGAGCACGGCCTGGACGGTGGCCAGCGTGTTCTTCACCCGGTGGTGCAGCTCACGCACCATGAACGCCTGACGGTCCTCGTGGGCGCGCCGCCCCGTCACGTCCCTCTGCGTCGCGACCCAGTGCGTGAGGCGCCCGTCGGCCTCCCGCACCGGCGTGATCAGCCACTCGACCACGTAGGTCGAGCCATCCTTGCGGTAGTTGACCGCCTCGGCCTGCGTGGCTTCTCCGGCTTCAAGGGCGGAGCGCAGGGCGTCCAGGACGGTCCGGTCCGTGAGGGGTCCCTGCAGGATGCGCGGCGACAGGCCAACGATCTCGTGCGCCTCGTAGCCGGTCATCCGGGTGAAGGCGGGGTTGGCGTACTCGATCAGCGGGCCCGGCACGTCGAGGTTGGCGGAGGTGATCAGGATGGCCTCGCCGGACGCCTCGACCGCTGCGCGCAGGAGCCTGGGATCCGGTGCCTCCGTCCTCGCATTGTCCTGAGCCTTCAAGGTCGTCTCCCGACCCAGCTGAAAACCGCGGGGTTGCCCAGCAAACCTATGACGCAGCGGCAGGTTGCGCGCCTGTGTAACTGGCGCTGAGCGACGTCCCGCACCCGTCGCCGCAGACCGACAGTATAGGGACCTCCGGGATCCCTACGATGCGGTGCCGCGAGCGCTGACAAGGACTTGGCAAGCCGCTACCGTGCCGGCTCGCCAAGGTCCGCCCCTCCCCACGGAGCCTCGACCGACGATGACCAACACCACGACGAGCCGCCCGACCGGCGAGGCGTCCCGTATCTCGACCGGGGTGACCGGGCTCGACGAGGTCCTTTGCGGCGGCCTCACGCCGAGCCGGCTTTACCTGCTGGAGGGCACGCCCGGCACCGGCAAGACGACGCTGGCCCTGCAGTTCCTGCGGGAGGGTGTCGCCCGCGGCGAGCGCGCCCTCTACGTCACCCTGTCGGAGACGGCCGACGAGCTCGGCGCGGCCGCGGCGACGCACGGATGGGACCTCGACGGCATCGACGTTTACGAGCTTGTCGACGAGGACGGCCTCGACCCCGACAGCGAGCAGTCGATCCTGCACCCGTCCGAAATCGAGCTCGGCGAAACCGTCAGGGAGGTCATCGCGCGCGTCGAGGAGACGAAGCCGGACCGGGTCGTGTTCGACAGCCTGTCCGAGCTGCGCCTGCTGGCCCAGAACCCGCTGCGCTACCGACGCCAGATCCTCGCGCTCAAGCGCTTCTTCGCCAAGCGCGCCTGCACCGTGCTGATGCTGGACGACAAGACCTCCGAGACCGGGGACGTGCAGCTCCACAGCATCGCGCACGGGGTGATCTCGCTGGAGCAGGCGCCGCGTGAATACGGCTCCGAGCGGCGCCGGGCACGCATCGTCAAGATGCGGGGCATCAAGTTCCGCGGCGGCTACCACGACTTCGTCCTGGAGACCGGCGGCATCCAGGTGTTCCCGCGCCTGATCGCTGCCGAGCACCACGCGAGCTTCGATGCGCGGGGCAAATCCACCGGCTCGCCCGAGCTCGACCTGCTGCTCGGCGCCGGGCTTGTGCCGGGCACCAATACGCTGCTGCTCGGACCTTCCGGCGTCGGCAAGACCACGACCGCCGTCCGCTGCATGGTAGCCGCCTTGGAGCGCGGCGAGAGCGCGACCTACTACCTGTTCGACGAAGGGCTCGCGACGCTGCTCGCCCGATCCGCCATGCTCGGGATGGACCTCGCGCCCCACGTTGAGGCGGGGCGACTGACCATCACGCAGATCGACCCGGCCGAACTCTCGCCCGGGGAGTTCTCCAGCCTGGCCCGACAGGCGGTCGAGGAGCGGGGGGCCAGCTTCATCGTGGTCGACAGCCTCAACGCCTACCTGCACGCGATGCCGGGCGAGGAGTTCCTCATCCTGCAGATGCACGAGCTCCTGAGCTACCTGAACCAGCAGGGCGTCACCACGCTCCTGGTTCTGGGCCAGCACGGCGTCGTCGGTGAGGTTCGCACGGATGTCGACCTGAGCTATCTCAGCGACAGCATCCTTTTGTTCCGCTTCTTCGAGGCCAAGGGCGAGGTCCGTACTGCCCTCTCGGTGGTGAAGAGCCGCGTCAACGCGCACGAGCGCAGCATCCGCGAGATGAAGCTGACGACGGGCGGAATCCAGGTCGGGGAGGCGCTCACCGACTTCGAGGGCGTGCTGACCGGGTTGCCCTCCTATCGCGGGGAGATGGCGATGCTGACGGGCCAGGGCCCCACCGAGGGCGAGCGCCGGTGACCGCGCCGGGCACGCACGAGGAACGCATCCTCATCCTGGCGCCGCGCGGGCGCGACGCCCAGGTCGTGGAGCAGGTGCTCGCCCGGGCAGGCACACGCGCCGAGGCTTGCTCCGACATCTCGGGCTGGCTCGCCTGCCTCCAGACCGGGGCGGGCGCCGCCCTGATCACCGAGGAGGCGCTGGCCGAGGCCGGCAAGCCGGACGACCTATTCGCCGGCTTGACGCGCAGCCGCCCTGGTCCGACTTCCCGTTCATCGTGCTGGCGACCCGCCGGCCGGGCGCCGCTCCGAGCGCGCCTCGCGCCTGCTCGCCCGCCTCGGCAACGTCGTCCTGCTGGAACGGCCGGTCAACGCCGAGACGCTCGCCAGCGCCGCGGCCTCGGCCCTGCGGGCACGCCACCGCCAGTACCAGGCCCGCGAGCACCTCTTGGAGCGGGAGCGGGTGCAAGAGCAGCTCCGGCTCGCGAACGAGGACCTGGAGCGGCGCGTGGCCGAGCGCACCCGCGAGGTCGAGGCCGCGCACGAAACCCTGGCTTTCGCGCTCGACGCGGCCGGTATGGCCTCGTGGGACCTGGACTACCGCACCGGCGCCTCCCGGCGCTCGCCCCGCTTCGACGCCGTCTTCGGCTATGACGGGAATGGCGCGCGCTGGGACCGGGAGAGCCTCCTCGCCCACGTCGTCGCGGAGGACCGCGACACCGCGGAACGCGCGTTCGCTACGACGCTCGAGACCGGCATCCTCGACCTGGAGTGCCGCATCCGCCGCGCCGACGGGCAGGTTCGCTGGATCGCGATGAGGGGTCAGATCAAGCGTGACGAAGCCGGCCTGCCGCTGCGCATCGCCGGCATTCTGATGGACCGCACCGACCAGCGCCTGACCGAGGAAGCCTTGCGCCAGGCCCAGAAGATGGAGGCCATCGGACAGCTCACCGGCGGCGTGGCCCACGACTTCAACAACCTGCTCACCGTCATCGTCGGCGGTCTCGACATGATCCTCCGGAGGCCCGAGCACCTCGACCGTGTGAAGCGGCTGGCCGAGGCGGCGATGGGTGCCGCGCGGCGTGGTGAGCAGCTGACCCAGCAACTCCTCGCCTTCTCGCGGCGGCAGATGCTGCGGCCCCAGACGCTCAACCCGAACCGTCTGCTCATCGACTTCAAGCCGCTCGCCGAGCGCGCGGCGGGCGGGGCCGTCGAGCTCGTCTTTGACCTCGACCCGGCGCTTGACCCGATCCGCATCGACCCGGCCCAGTTCGAGGCGGCGGTGCTGAACCTCATCGTCAACGCGCGCGACGCCTTGGAGGGTCATGACCGCCACGCCCGCATCGTGGTGACGAGCCGCAACGTCCACCTCGGGACGGCAGCCGTCGCCGACAAGGGCGTGGCGCACGGCCCCTACGTGGCGGTGTCGGTCAGCGACACAGGCAGCGGCATCCCGCCCGAGGTGCTGGGACGGATCTTCGAGCCGTTCTTCACGACCAAGGAGGTCGGCAAGGGGACCGGGCTGGGGTTGAGCAGGTCTACGGCTTCACGCGCAGCGCCAAGGGATTCGCGCAGATCGAGTCCGAGGTCGGCGGGGGCACCACGGTCAGCCTGTACTTCCCGCGCTCGACTGACCCGGCCGGCGAGGAAGTCGGGACGGGTCCGGGGGCGGCCATCCCGCTTCGCCGCGCCGGGGACGGCGAGACGGTCCTGCTGGTCGAGGACGACGAGCAGGTGCTCGGCATGGCGGTCGAGAGCCTGGAGGAGCTGCGTTACCGGGTCGTCGTCGCCCGCAACGCCGCCGAGGCTCTGGAGCATCTGACGGGCGTGGAGCGCATCGACATCCTGTTCTCGGACGTGGTGATGCCGGGCGGCATGAACGGCTCGCAACTGGCCGTCGAGGCGCAGAGACTACGTCCCGGCATCAAGGTGCTGCTCACCTCGGGCTATGTGGCGAACCTCGATGAGGGGCAGGTGATCGGCCGGGGAGACCTGCCGGTGCTGAACAAGCCGTACCGACGCGACGAACTCGCACGGTCCCTGCGCTTGGTGCTGGCCGGCGAAGGGCGCTGAACGGATGAGAGCAAGCGGCCCCGACTGGTTCAGCGCATCGCGATCGCCGTCCCTCAGGGTGACGAGCGAATTGGCCGCGCAGGATGTCCATTTCCCGAAGATTCGGGTCTAGGAGCGTACTGGCCGCAGTCGGCGAAATGGCGGCACGCCTGACCGCCAATGCCGGCAAGACCGGAGGTTTGGATTTGCGCCCGACCCGGTCATCCAGCTGGTCAGGGCCGCATCCCGCGGGCGGACGCTGCCAATCCTGATGCCCTCGTTGCCGATCGCTTTGTCCGAGGTGGAGGCATTGAAGAGGCCTCGGACCAAGATGAGGCAGTGCTTCAGGTCTCGCCTGCAATCACTTTTGCCGTGCGAGGCACACGAACAACATCAGCCGGCAGCGCAGCAGCGACGGGCGCCGAAGCAGTCCCCTCGAGGGCGAGCAGCAGCGCCGCAGGTTGGTAGGGCTTGGAGATCAGCGGGAAGCCCGCTTTGATCGCCCGGGCTGCCTGCTCGCTGTAGCCGGTGGCCAACAACACCGGTAACGCGGGCCAGCGTTCGCGAACGCGCAGGGCGAGATCAAACCCGTTCATCGCCCCTGGCATCACGAGGTCTGACAGGATCACATCGAACGACTGACCCCCGTCCAGCACGTGCAGAGCCTCCGACGCATTGGCGCTGCTCACGACCCTGTGGCCGCGCTCAGCCAGGATCGAGACGGCGACCTCCGCCACCTGCGCGTTGTCCTCGACCACAAGAACGCGAAGGGAGCGCCCCGGATCGTCAGGCTTCAGGCTCTCTCTTCGAGCCTCGGCGACCGGCGCATGCGTGCGCGGCAGTGAGATCGTGAAGGTCGTGCCGCGGTTGACCTCGCTCGTGATCCGGACGGAACCGCGTGACTGCTGTACGAAAGCGTAGACCTGCGGCAGGCCGAGCCCGGTGCCCTTGCCGACCTCCTTCGTGGTAAAGAACGGCTCGAAAGCACGGGCAACCACCTCGGGCGGCATGCCGGACCCAGTGTCAGCCACCGCAATCGCGATGCTCTGTTCAAGTTCGCTGCCAGGCGCGGTGACGTTCTCGGTTCTGATCCGAAACTCACCACCTCTGGGCATAGCGTCACGCGCATTCACCGCGAGATTGATCAGCGCGATCTGTAGCTGGGCCGGATCGACCTCTACAGGCCAAAGCCCTTGCGCGAGATCGAACGCCACGCGGATGTCGCCGCGCAGGGACTGCTTGAGCATGTCGTCCATACCGAGGATCAGCCGGTTCAGATCCAGGACTTCGGGCTGGTGCAGGTGCCGACGTCCGAAGGCGAGCAACTGCTGAGTCAGTTTGCGGCCCTGCTCCACAGCTTGCACCGCGTTGTTGATCAGGCGCTCTCGCCGCTGCTCGGGCGCGCGGCGGAGGAGATCGAGATTGCCGAGCACGACGGTGAGGATGTTGTTGAAATCGTGCGCGATTCCAGAGCTGAGCCCCCCGAGCGCCTCCATCTTCTGCGCCTGAAATAGGGACGCCCGGGCCTTCTCCAGTGCTTCCTGCGTGTTCTGCCGCTCGGTGATGTCGCGGGTGACTTTGGCGAAGCCGATAAGCCGGCCGGTCTCGTCGCGGATGGCGTCGATGACCACGCTCGCCCAGAAGCGGGTGCCGTCCTTGCGCACCCGCCAGCCCTCGGCCTCGAACCTGCCTTCTCGCGTAGCCGTCTCCAAAGCTCTGGCAGGCTTGCCTGCTGCACGGTCCTCCGCGTTGTAGAAGCGGGAGAAGTGCTGCCCGACGATCTCGGCTTCCGTGTAGCCCTTGATCCGAGCCGCGCCTGAGTTCCAGTTCGTTACCACACCCTCTGGGTCGAGCATGAAGATGGCGTAGTCGGTGACCCCCTGTACCAGCAGCCGGAACCGCTCCTCGCTCTGGCGTAACGCTTCACGGGCGGCCTTCTGAGCGCTGATGTCCCGCGTGATCTTGGCGAAGCCGACGAGCGTACCGGACGGGTCGCGGATGGGGTCGATGATCACGTGGGCCCACATCCGGGCGCCGTCCTTGCGGACGCGCCAGCCTTCCTGCTCGAACCGCCCCTCATTGACTGCGGTCGCAAGCGCCCGGTGCGGCAAACGGGTCTGACGATCCTCCTCGGTGTAGAAGCGGGAGAAGTGCTGACCGATGATCTCGGCTTCCGTGTAGCCCTTGAAGCGCTCTGCCCCAGGGTTCCAGCTTGTCACGATGCCGGTGGGATCGAGCATGTAGATGGCGTAGTCGGTCACCGACTGGACCAGAAGCCGGAAGCGCTGTTCGTCTGCGCTCTCGGTGGCGGACCCAGACTGGGATGCCATGCGTGTTCCTTCCTGCACGGGCAGGCCCCGAGCGAGGGGCTGCCCAGTGACGCGCGTCGCGCTTAGCCAAGGCTGTGTATCGGGTCTTGGTTCCTATGCTCGGCCAGCGGCGCGGCCGGTAGATGCGCGAGCGACACACAGCACTTCTGGATCGAAGGCGGACATGATTTTAAAGTTGCGCCGGCACACATCTCGAAAGCGATCCTTGACAACCTTGTCGAGGGTGCCGATTGCTGCACGCGGGTGAGCGAGTACAACACTGGGTGGAAGTCATGCGCTCCCGCGCCAGATCGTCAGCGCCCACAGGACTGAACCTTCGGGTTGGCGCCTGCCCCGGTCGTTTGAAGAGCCTCAGGCGCTGTTTCTGAGCGGACATCCAGCGTCTCGCGCCGGCTCGGTCGCCCAGTCGATTATGGCAAGGCCTTCAGATGCTGACGTAGGTCCCGAGACCTTGGCAGACCGCCGGGAATACCCATGCCCGTCAGGGCTATCTTTGTCGGTCGCGAAAGCGCAGAGTGCCGACATCACCGGATCGACTGATCCAGGCTCCGGTGGCTGAGGGTCCATGCCCCCGCCTGCAACGGACAGGCGCGCATGGCGGACATCATCACGTTCTCCACCAAGCCCCGCTCGCGGCACGCGCGCCGTACCTATCAGGTGCATCGGTTCGCTCAGGGCGGCGGCGTGCTCAGGTCCTGCATCATCACCGCCCGCGACGACGGTGACGCCAGGCGGCAGGCGGCGCGGCTGATCGACGGCCATCGCACCGAGCTCTGGGCCAGCAATCGCCTCGTCGCCGTTTTCGGTTCGGTCAGAAGTCCGCTCGCGACCGCGATCCAGCCTGCGGACCAGCCCACGATCGGACGGTGAAGACGGTTCCGTCCGGCCTCTCAGCACAGCCAGGAGCAAGACCATGGCGACGGAAAAGAAGCGCGGAAATCGCGAGACCAAGAAGCCGAAGAAGCCCGTGCCCAAGACCAACGCGGCGGCGCCCTCGAACAAGGGCACGGTCGCGGCTGCCATGAAGACCAGCGGTCGAGGCTGAGGCGATGTCCGACCACCATGGCTGCTCGGTATGGTAGAGCCCGTTCGACCCCGGATGTGCCCGGTGATGCGGAAGTTGATCGGGACGATCGTCCGCATGTCGCAGCGCCCCGGCCTTCAGGAGCGGGGGCAGCTGATTGATCAGCTCACGGAGCTCGAAAGCGAGGGCCTAGCCCAGGGTGTTCCGTGGCGGACCGTGGAGGCAATCCGAGCCACCCGGTTGAAGCTGCGCGTCGAGGGCCTGATGCCCAGGACGCCTCTCCCGCGCGGTCACTGATGGCTCGGTGCATGATCGGACACGAAGCGTGCTTGAGCGAGCTTCGCGCATTCGTCAGCCGGGCAGACCGGGACGATTTCGCCGCCGCCCAGCAAATCCTGCTGCAATTTATCTTGCACGCGGACGGTGGGGAACAACGGCAGAAGGCACTCGACGGGCTGCTCACCGAGCTCAGGCGCGATGATCACGCGGGCGCGTGCTCGCGGGAGCAGCACGCCTTCCGCACGGTGCTGCTTGCGATGGTTGAGCGGACCCGTGAGATGGCAGGATCGGCGAAGGGGTGACGCCCGCCGCGGGACGGACCTCTTGGAAGCCGCACCTTGCCGCCTCGGGCGGTTCGTTGGCCCAGACGGGCTTTACCACATCTCTTCGCTGACGAGCGCGCCGCTCGCGTCGAAGATGCCGCGCCAGCCCCTGTCATGCAGCCGGACGGTCACGCGAGTCAGACAGACGCCGTCGCCTTCGCTGGACACGACACGGGCATCGAGCCGTCCCTGCCGGTTCGTGCGCTTCAGGTCTGCGGTGCTCACCCCGAGTCGAGGCGCCAGTTCGCGGGGATCGGCGAGCCAGTCACCCATGCGGCCGAATGCGAGCTTCACGGAGCAGGTCTCCATCAGCGCGGCAGCAGTTTCCGGGGCTGAGACCGACCATAGCACCCTTCCTTCTCGTCCGTACGCCCGCGTCGAGCGACGATACGGCCGAGCCGTGGAGGAGCCTGGCGCTCCCGGATCTCGATCAGATGCCGATGCTGGCAGCCCCCGCCGTGGCGGCCTGTTGAACGGTGGCACCGTTCCGCAGCGCCATGGCTATGGCGATCGACATGGTGTCGATGGCGAGGGCACGGTCCTGTCCGTAATCGTACGAGCTGTTCCGACCCGAGCTCAGCCTCGCATAGTAGGCATCGGGAAACTCCTGATCGATCCGAGTCCTGAGGAGGCGTGCAGCCGCGGCGTAGTTTTCCTCGAACTTCCGATCCTTGCTCGCAGACGCGCCCTCGAAAGCTCCGTTTTCCTTCCGCTTGGCGATCGCATCGGACTTGCGCTCCTGCGCGCTGCCCAGGAAAAACTGGATCGTTTTGGAGATCAGCCACCGGATGACGGGCATCGGAATCTCCTGAGTGGGCAGCGACAGGCGCACCCTGACGGACTTGATAGCACATCCCGAGGGTCTTGAGCTTCCAAATGCCGTCAGCGTTCAGCGCCACGTCACCTCTCTGCGCGGCTCACCGCTGAGCAAGAGCCGGCTTGCTCCAGTCCCGGCGGCGCAATCTACAGACCCGGATGCACGAGGAAGGCCCCGCGCTCGGAGACCTTCCACACCGGAAAGGATCCCTCGCGAACGAACATGGCAAAAGCTTCGACCGTCTCAGGTCGATCGAAGTCCCGGTCGTCATGCACGGCGCGGCCGACGATACAGGCCGCATCCGGCGCATCGGCCGTCGGAGAGCGGCTATCCAGCGAGTACATCACGCCGGAACGATCAGGCCTGAGTGTGTCCGGCAGCGCGTTGATCCTGCGCCATAGGCAATGCCATCGGGCGCAGGTCTCCGGACGCTTGGGGTATATCCCGCAGCCCGTTCCGGTGTTGTGCCGGCACAGGACCCCCGCGGGTTTGTTGAGGGCCTGGATCTCCAGTACACGACAACACAGCGTGCAGGAGCCGCAAGATCGATCCAGGTCGGGAGGATCGGCGGACAGAGGGGCCACTTCTCGTGCCCCGCCTTGGACGCGTGTGTCGCTCGTCATCGATCTGTCCTCGCGGATACGTCGGTGACTTTTGCGGTGCGCCGGCTCCCCGCCCGAAGCGATGCCAAGGGCCCGCTGCCGGGAAGCATCGCTGGGCTCTCGCCTCGCACCCGGGCGGGCCCGGAATAGGACCGGGACTGGTCGACGCCCGCATGCGGCAGACGCCCCCGGACCTGTGCCCTCAAGCCTTCTGGGGTGGCCTGCCGGTCCTGTTTCTGATCTTCGGCTCTGGGGGAGAGGTTCAGGTTTGTTGGCCAAGAGGCGCTTTACACGCTCGTTGAAGTCCTCGGGCGTGACCGCCTGTGCTTTGCCGGTCGTAAATTCGCGCGCCATGTCTGTCAGTCTCCGCTTCGTCGCCCAGAGCACGGGATTGCGCGGAGGGAGTACGGTGCTATGCGCCTTCTCGGATCAAAGTACCACTGCCAATTCTTGGATCGGGCGGCGGGGCACCGGAATTTGCTGGCGTTTGGACGTGGTGGCCTGCTCACGCGATCGGCTCACGCCGCCGGACGCCTGACGTGCCGCCACGCCGCGATCGCGCTCCGTCTCGCCTCGAAGGTCGTGCGCAGCCGCGTGCCGGGCGCACCCTGACGCTCGGCGCCGAAGCCGTGGAGCAGAACCGCATCCGGTCCAAAAACCCGCCGCATCTCGGTGCGCCAGAGGCGGTCCGCGACGGTGAGGGTGCTCTCGGTCTCCGCGAGGTGATCAAGGTCCACAGCCGATCTCCTCGGTTAATCGCTTCCCATCACAACGCACTGTCCCGTCCGAAGGTCCGACTCGACGGCGAAGACAGTCCGGGCCGCGGCTCGGATCCGCGCGCACAGTGGCCGGTCACGTCGCGCAAGAAAGAGCGTGCTGCCATGCGGGTGCCTGTCGGAGCTTGGCCGCATTGCGGGATGAAGGGGTCGGATCAGAGGGCCCGTGCGAGACCTGCCTCCAGATCGAGTGCGCTGGCCGTCTGCTGGGAAAGGCGGACACCCGTCGGCTCGACGGTCGCGTCCTCCTTCACCGCGCGACGCACGATGGAGAGCGCCTCGTTCTCGGATGTGGTGATCGCGACGTAGAACATCACCAACTGCCCGGACAACTCCGCCTCATCAGGCCGCGTCACCTTGAGGATAAAGGCCGTCTGATTGGGTTCGATCATCGCCGCTTCGGACGAATGGGCAGGCGTGTTCATCATCGCAGGATTCAACGGCCTTGATCTCCGGCTGCCCGTCACATCTCCGCCGAACCAACACGCCTCAGCGGATGCACGTTGCAGCACGCCATCTCCGTGAGAACGGCCGGTCGGCCGACCACGCTCAGGACGCGTGCGTGAGCTCACCCTCCCGCACCGCACGCTCACCGCCCGCGGACCTGATCCGATATGTCGGCTCGCCGGAACGGTCGTCCGGCGTCAGGCGAACCACTTCGAAGAGACCGTCGGCGATGCTCTTCCCGCCGGCATAGCTGATCCCCAGCTGCCGGACCTGTTGGCCGATCTTGAACTTGTGCGACATGATGCGTTCTCCAGGGTGATGACGCGTGCAGGCTGAGGCCGACCTACCGGCGGGCCCGCGCCTTGCGCGCCGCAAAACGCGCATCGCGCGCGGCCTTCTGTTCGCCCGCAAGGGCAGCCTGCCGCTCCGCCTTTTCCGCAGCCTGACGGGAGCGCTCGGCGGCGGCATCTGCCTCCGCAGCCAGAACCTCAGCCTCGTGCTCAGCCTGCGCGGCGAGACGCGCCGCTTCCCGCTCGGTCGACCGCTCTTCCCGGGCCTGAGCGACCGCCTGCCGCGTGGCCTGGCGGGCGAGGACGGCCGGATCATCGGCCGCCGGGCGCGCCCGAAAGCGGGCCAGCGTGTCCTGCCGCGCTTTGGCCGTCGCTTCGAGACGTTCAACGAGCTGGTTGCTTTTGAAGGGCTTCACATACGCTCCTGAGGCGCACCAGAGTTCAGCCCTGGTGGCGAAAAACAGTAAAGCCGTTCCGCGATGGGAACGGCTTCGAAGCGCGTCACGGGCGGACGCGCAACGCTCAAGCGGCCTGGAGGCTGCCGGCAGATTGTTTGCCGCTCCGGCGATCGGTCTCCATCTCGTAGGAAACCTTCTGGCCTTCACTCAGGCCCTGCATGCCAGCGCGCTCGACGGCCGAGATGTGGACGAATACGTCCTTGCCGCCGTCATCCGGCTGGATGAAGCCGAAGCCTTTGGTGTCGTTGAACCATTTAACGGTGCCGATGGTCATCAGTAATCCATATCAAGTTAGGCAAGCAATAAGGCCGGGCGCGCGAATCGTACGCGCCCGGTCGCAGATCGTCGAAAATGGGAGAGATGCAGAACGCTCGCCCTGTTGAGGCGATACGGCCGGATGTCTGGCCAAAAGTCGATGGATCATCTGTACGCTATCGGTGCGACGAACACAACCGCGCGGAAAAATCATGTAATTCGTGCTGGGCCGCGCGGAAAATATTTATCCTGCACGTCCCTCTAGGGCACTCGCGCGGACAACTCGGACGAGGAGTGAAATCGGCTCCCAGCTTGCCCCGTCGCAGAACTGACCTGACCGGCTGGCTTTGGACCGGGCCGATTGAGAGGATCAGCCAGGACCAGAGGCGTCGGACATGCGGCGAGGTCAGAAGACGAGCGCGGAGCAGGTCGTGCTGAAGCTGCGCCAGATCGAGGTGCAGACGGCCCAGGGCAAACGCTTGGTGCTGGCGTGCAAGGAGGCGGAGATCTCCGAGCAGAGCTATGACCGCTGACGCAAGGAGTACGGCGGCCTGCCGGTCAATCAGGCGCGGACGATGAAGGACCTGGAGCGCGAGAACGCTCGATTGCGGCGGCTGGTGGCCGATCTGTCTCTGGCGGGTCAGGTGCTGGCGGACGTTGCCTCGGGAAACTTGCCGCCCCCGAACGGCGCCGGCAGGCGGTTGCTGGCATCCGGGATGCAGAACGGCCTCTCGGAACGTCACGCAAGGAAGCTCAGATCGTGATCGGGCTGGGGAAGAACACCGACAACCGCGTCCGGCCGCACTCGTCCCTGGGCTACCGGACCCCCGCGCCTGTCAGCTTCCCAGATCTGGCCTTCCGGCTCCCCATGGCCGCGACCATGCAGTCGCCTCCCACTCGGCGGCCCAAAATATTGGTCAGGTCATCGGCACAGAGCGCGCTCTTACGCCGAACCGAGCCGCTGTCCCATTCAATCAAGCTTTCCTGCTCAGCCTCTGTACGCTGCCGCGCGCCGCTATCTCATGGGGTTCTCGAAACTGCCCCTGTCGTTCCGAGGGTTGGCAAAACCGATCGGGCGAGGGGGCGCTACATCCGGAGCGTCATAGGGAATCGGGATCTGTCCTGAAGCCGCCGGCCTGAGCGCGCATTTCCAGGAGGCAGACTTGAGGGGAATTCAGAGCCTGAACGGCATCGACCGACGCACGTTGCTGCCGACGCTAGCTCTGCTGCCAGCTCTGCCGGGAACCCTCATCACTGCTGCCGCACAAGCAGGAGCACCGGGCGGCTTGCTGCCGTCTTGGAGCGACGGGCCGGCGAAGCAGGCGATCTTCGATTTCGTCCGCGCCACAACGGAGCAGTCGAGCCCGACCTACGTGGCTCCAGACGACCGGATCGCGGTGTTCGACCAAGACGGAACCCTCTGGGTCGAGCAGCCGACCTACGCGCAGGTCGCCTATTGCCTGGACCGTGTCCCGGCGGTGGTCGCGAAGAAGCCCGAGCTGCGAATCGTCGACCCCTTCAAGACTGTGCTGTCCGGCAACCGCGAGGCGATGGAAGAGCTCTCCTTGGAAGATCTTGAGACGATCCTCGCTGCCACGCTCACGGGTATGACGGTGGAGGCGTTCCAGTCCGAGGTGTCAAATTGGCTTGAGACCGCCCGGCATCCACGCTGGAACCGCCCTTATACCGAGCTGAGTTTTCAGCCGATGCAGGAGGTCCTGCGATACCTGCAGAGCAACGCTTTCAAGACCTACATCGTCACCGGCGGCGGTCAGGACTTCGTGCGCGTCTACGCCGCGAAAACCTATGGCATCCCGCCCGAGCAGGTGGTCGGCACCGCGGGCACGACGAAGTTCGGCTACGGCCAGGACGGCAAGCCGCTCCTGACCAAGGAGCCGAAGCTACTGCTCAACGACGACAAGGCCGGCAAGGCCGAAGGCATTCACTTCATGATCGGCCGACGTCCGTTGGCCGCCTTTGGCAATTCCATCGGTGACCGCGAGATGCTGGAATACACGTGCGCAGGCCGGGGCGCCCGCTTGGCGATGCTGGTGCTCCACGACGACGCCGCGCGCGAATATGCCTACGGTCCCGCGGCCGGCCTGCCCGACGGCAAGATCGGCACCTTCACCCCAGAGCTTTACGAAGAGGCGCGAGAGCAGGGCTGGACGGTGATCAGCATGAAGAATGACTGGAACCGAGTTTTTGCCTTCGAGGCATAAAAAGAATGCAGACTTGAGAACTTCGGCCGGCTCCCTTCATGCCTCACCAGCAGACAGGCAAAACAGAATGCCACGGAGCAGACATCGTGAGGGTCCGCTCAGGATGGAAAGCGGACCCGCGCTTCCAAGCCAAAAGCGGACATTTTATCTCCGATTGATGACAAGCATAAGCGAAGTAAATTCATTTTTAACTGCATTATGAATTGAATTCGTGGTCGGCAAACCCATACCTATGTTATTGCATCCGGGATCTGACGAGTTAAAACCATCTTTCTGAAGATTGTTCTTGACCACGAGCGCCAATTAGCAAATGGCCACACGGTTTTACGGATAAGATTATAGCCATTCCAGACATAAGCACGGTGATGACGCCGGAGCGGCAATCGAAATGCGTGAGCTAGGGCAATGGATCATCGCTTTTCTGATCATCAAAGTGGTTTGGATTATCTACCTCTTTATGGCCTTTTCTGCAGCGGATGTTGCGGTTGATCAGCAAGCTGCAACGGCAGAACTTGGGCCGTTTTACGCGATGCCGCTTCTGACGCTTCTGTTCGTCAGCATGGGATTATGGCTGATGGCGGCAATAGCTCGCGTGTTGACTATCTTAGCTCGCTCAACTGTGCGATTCTGAACAACTCCGATTGTGTTATGGGCACTGGAGCCGAATTTTAACGGCAATCTCTATCAAAATCATTCCTCAAGGCAAAAAGCGTCGAAAATTCGACGGATTGAAGTTTTGGTGCGCAGTTCATGCCCTGATTTGCTTCAGAAAACATTAACTTCGAACTAAATCGCTCCGTAAATAGCCGCCCCCTAGCGGCATCGTTCCAGCTGTTTCAACGTAAAATTAAGGCTGCACGACCAGATGTAAACTAGAATGTTGCGCAGAGGCGAGGTCCTCAGAAGAGCGCGCTGAGAGGTTTCGATGCGGCGAGATATTCGGCGCTGGCTGGCCTCCCCGGGAAAGGGCGAGGGCGGCAATGTCGTGATTATTTTCGGTCTGGGACTACCTCTGCTCCTTGGTGCAGGCGGCCTGGTGATCGATTACGGCAATGCCGTGCGCATCCGCTCTGTCGAGTCCAGTGTCGCCGACGCGACCGCTCTGCTGGTCGCCAACGCCGACACCGTCGCTGCCGCCACTGAGGGTCTGCGCCTCGCCAATGCCCAGCTCACCTCGCGGCTGGGCTCGGCCAGCACGACCAACGGTTTTCAGGTCAATGGCGCGTGGATCGACGGCGCGAACTACCGGGTGACGATCTCGGCGACGCTGAAGACGAACCTCTTGCACTTCCTGCCCGGCATGCCAAGGCAGATCACGATCGGGACCGCCACGACCGTCAATCGCGTCGCCCCCGTCTACCAGACCAGCCCGCCGACGTTCAGCCAGCTGTCGCCCGAGGCCGCCGACTACAACCGGATCTACATGTACTGCTACTCGTCCGATCCCAAGCGCCAGGCTGAGGCCGACAAGGGTCGCCGAGGCATCGTCGCAATCGCCGACAACGGAACACCTCCGACAGACTACTCCAAGGCCATTCTGCCAACCTGCGGCGCCAACGAGGCGCCGAGCTATATGCTGCACAATGTCCGAAACGCCCGCAGCAACCCATCCGCCTGGAACGACAAAAATCAGGAGACGTACGAATACTACACTGACACAACGATTGACACAGGATCGCGCGTGCAATCGATGAGCATGAAGGGTTACCGTGTCTACAACGGCAGCACCTTGTCTCCGATCAGCATGGTCTCAAATCCGATCTTGGAGACGATCGTCTGCGATAACCTGAGCCAATGCAAGAACAAGTCGGACGGAGGCATCCTGCCGAACAGCCATACGACCCATAACCCCGCCACGGCGACCACAGGCTGCAGTGATGGGAAGTATATGTACTATGGCTGGGAGGATCGCCCGCCGAATGCCGGCAGCGACATGGACTACGACGACATCCGGGTCATCGTATCCTGTCCGACCTTGGTGAAGGTTTCCGATAAGAAGCTGCGGATCGTGGAGTAGCGCGGAAAGACGTCGATCGACCATGCCGCCTGTCCGAACGCCTCGTATGGCTCCTCCCTTCCGGCCTCCTCGACTGGTACATGCTTGCGTACTTCCCGCTCGCAGAATTGCTGACGCGCGGGAGGGCGCGACCGCCGTCGAGTTCGCGCTGGTGGCCTTGCCGTTCCTGAGCCTGCTCGCGGTGATCGTTCAGACCGCGATCATGGTCTGGACGGCACGTAATCTCGATGATGCCCTCCAGCGCGCCGGGCGGACGATCTACACGGGCCAGTTCCAAAAGGCGAACACCGGGCAATCCGACTCCACCACCCTGCTCGCCGCCATGAAGACTTCCATGTGTGGAACGAACGCTTCGCGAGTGGCGGGCCTGTTCGACTGCAGTTCGCTCAAGCTTAATGTCGCCGTGAGCAGCACCTTCGCCAGCGGTGTCGTGCCGACGCCACTGGACGCGAAGACGGGAGATTGGTCTAAAGGCTTCGGCACGAATTACAGTTGCGCAAAGCCTGGAGACATTGTTGTTTTCACCGCGGCGGTCAAATACCGGCTTGCCTTCAGCTTCCTCTACGCGGGCGTGCCCGGCTTCAGCGACGGGTCGAGACTTCTTCAGTCCACAGCGGTGTTCCGGACCGAACCCTACGACACCTCCTCCGGACAGGGATGCTGAGGTGATGAGGCCGGCGATGGACATAGTTATCGGGCGTGATCGAGTAGCCTCGCAATTGCGAGATGATGCGCAGGGTGTGGCGGCGATCGAGTTCGCGCTCATCCTGCCGATTATGCTGGCGCTGCTTTTCGGCACGACGGAGTTTGGGCGCGCGATCGACCATTACCGCAGAGTGACGCTTCTGGCGCGCGCGGTGGCGGACCTCACCTCCCAAGGAGACGGACAGGCCACGATGGCGGCGGCGTCGTTGACCGATATCGTGGCTGCGGCCAAACTGGTGCTCACGCCTTATCCCAGCAGCGGAGCCACAATCGTCATCAGCGCGCTCAGCGTTCCCGCTGACGGTGCCGGTCAGCAGCCGCGCGTGTGTTCCAGCTACGCCACCAGCAACGGGACAGCGCGGACGGTTGGAGCAGCGAGCGACCTCAAGGTACCCGAGGGCTTCCAACTCGCCGGGATGCGCTACGTGCTGGCCGAAGTGAGTGTGCCGTATCCTGCGATTTTCGGCAGCAGCGTCATGCGGCTCGTGGGTGGGGCAAACAACCAGTTCACATTTAAGGCAAGTGTTCCCTGGCCAGTTCGGGCGGGACAGACCTATAAATCAACTTACAACGAGATCGTTTTGCCGAACGGGAAGGCGTGCACTTCCTGAATGCTGCCTACAAAAACTCTGAAATACTCAGCGGGCCCTTGAACCCTCGCCTGCGCGCGATCCAAGGTTCGGAACAGAGAAGCCACAGCCAGCGATGCTCGGTGCAGCGCGGCTGCCTGCGTCAGACGGCGGGCCGGATGCATCGCTGGAGATCGTCGGCGATCCCGACCTGTTGCATCTGGCCGTCAGCAACCTGCTGTCGAATGGGTTCAAGGACGCGTCGGACAGCGATCCCGTCTAGCTGCGGGCATGGATCAGACATGCGACGGTCCTTGCCGTCAGCCCGGAGAAGCTCTGGCCTGGATCAGCATACGAGGGCCTGTCCGGTCAGCGACGTGCTTGTGGTTGGCCGGCAGCCTCAAGGATGAGGGCCGCGACGTCCTGGGCCTGCGAGATCAGGGACAGGTGGCTTGCCTTGAGTTCCACGGTCCTCGCGTTCATGCGCTTGGCCATGAACCGTTCGAGGTCCGGATTGATGGTCCGGTCCTCGGTCGACACCGCGTAGAAGCTCGGCTTCAATCGCCAGGCTGCCTGGGTCGTCCTCCCGGCCAACAACGCCTTGTGGAACGGCTGCTGGACTGCGAACAGAACCTTGGCCCGGTCGACCGGCAGGTCGCCCGCGAAGTCCCTCAGGAAGGCCGTCTCGCTCAGACGCCCCTCGTCGCCGTCGAACACGATCCCCGCTGAGGCGGGCGGTGCCGGATAGGTCTTGGCCAGCGCCGTGTAATCCTCGCCGGCATCGGGCGCCCGGGCCGCGACGTAGACGAGGGCGGACACTTTCGGGTCGACGCCGGCCTCGGTCACGATCATGCCGGAGAACGAGTGGCCCACGAGGACGGTCGGTCCCTCCTGCCGGGCCAGAACGCGCTGTGCGGACGCGACGGCCTCCTCGAAGGTGGTCAGCGGGTTCTGCACGGAGGTGACGTTCAGGCCCTTCTCCTGGAGCCGCGGGATCACCTCCGACCAGCACGACCCGTCGGCAAACAGTCCGTGGACGAGGACGACGTTGCGCGCACGCGGCAGATCCTGGGCCGAGGCCGTCCCGGGCAGCAGCGCGGTGACCGCGCCAGCGAGGAGGGTATGGCCGAGCATTCTCCGGGTCATCATGGTGGGCATCTCCGTTCCGGGCCGGCAGGTGCAGGACGCGCCGTCCCAGTTCGCCGGCGGCGCGGGAAGGATACATCCGGGACCGCCGGGCTGCGCCCGGGTGCGGGCCGGCAGGCGTCCAGTCGTGCCGCCCCCAGGCGCAGCCCGGCGCATGGACAGGACGCGGCCCCCTGATCGGCGGACTCCCTGTCGAGCCCATTGCGAGCCCATGGCGGAATGTCCGCTTCCATTCACGGAGCGTCCGTGAGCGGGCCAGCCGCAACCACCACGCAGACCTGCGGGCGCGTTTCGGAAAGGTGGAAAGCGGTCTCCCGCCTCGCGGCTGAAACCGGGGGGCGCTCTCATGAGAAATGCGTCCGCGTGCCATTGATGCGCGCAGCGGATGCGGAGCTAATAGGGCCGACGTTGAGGGGGGGCACGATGGTCAGGCTCGCAGGACGGCTCCGCAGGCTCTGTCTGCTCGCGATCTCCGTCTGGAGCCTCGCAACCAATGCCCATGCGGCGGATGTCACCGTCCTCTGCTCGCAGGCCCTGAAGACCGCTCTGGACGAACTCATCCCGCACTTCGAGCGCGCGAGCGGTAATCGCCTCGTCGCCACCTACGATACCTCCGCCATCCTCAAGGCGCAGATCGAGACGGGCAAGCCGTTCGACGTCGTGGTCCTGACCCCGCCTCTGATCCTGGCCCTCATCCAGCAGGGCAAGGTTGTCGACGGCAGCGCCACCACGCTCGCGCGAACAGGCGTCGGTCTGGCCGTGAGGAAGGGTGCAGCGAGGCCTGACATCGGTTCCGCCGAAGCGCTCAAGCAGGCGCTCACCCGGGCTGAGTCGGTGGCCTACAGCACGTCCGGCGCGAGCGGAGCCGTCTTCGCTGCCGCGCTGCAGAAGCTCGGGATCGCCGACGCGGTGAAGGCCAGAGGCAGAGCCATCCCGAGCGGCCTGACCGGCGATGTCGTCGCTCGGGGCGAGGCGGACCTCGCCGTGCAGCTAATGCCCGAGTTGATGGCGGTCTCCGGGGTGGACGTGGTCGGTCCGTTCCCGCCGGAGCTTCAGTCCTCCGTGGTGCTGACTGGGGGAATCTCGGCCACCGCCGACAAGGCTCGGGCTGAGGCGTTCCTCGCGTTCCTCAGATCCCCTGCCGCGGCCGCGATCATGCGCGCCAGAGGTCTGGAGCCCGGCTGATGGATCCGTTTGGCTGTCGACCGCAGAGGCGCGGGCCACGCACAAGTCCGGACTGGCCAGACATCGCATGATTCTCAGGGCAGCGATCGGACCTTGGCCCCCTCATCCGGACGCAGACGTTCCACGTCCGGCCGGCAGCGGAGATGGGCCGGGCCCTCACGCCCTCAGCCGAGCGGGATTTCCGACAGCGGTTGCGCCGGGTGGGATGTCGCGCGTGACCACGCTGCCCGCACCGATGATGGCGTCATCGCCGATTGTCACGCCCGGCAGGATGATGGCTCCACTGCCGATCCAGACGTTCGCGCCGATTACGATAGGGCGGCCGTACTCGAGCATCTGCCGACGCTGAACCGGATCGCGCGGATGATCGGGCGTCATGATCTGCACACCGGAGCCGATCTGGGTCAGGTCGCCGATGGTGACCTGCACCACGTCCAAGATGCAGCAATTGAAGTTCAGGAACACGCCACGGCCCAGGCTGATGTTGTAGCCGTAGTCGCAGTGGAAGGGCGGACGGATGTTGCAGCCCTCGCCGACACGGGCGAAGGCTTCCTCCAGGAGTGCCTGCCGCTCCGGCTGGCTCTTGGTGTTCGTGGCGTTGTAGCGATCCAGCCATTCGGAAATGCGCCGGTTGTCGGCGGCAAGCTCGGGGTCGTCGGCGATGTACAACTCACCGGCCAGCATCTTCTGCTTCTGGGTCTTCATGGTTGTGGAGTTCTCCTCGCGACCGCTGCTCCCCCTGGACTCGCGGCCCAGGCCCGCGGACGGGATGAACGCCGCGCCCGCCTGAGCTATGCGTACATACGTACACATCAAGGCCAGAAGCCGATCCTTCCGGCTGACGGTATGCCGAGCCTCTGAGGAGATCCTGCTTGCCCAGCGCTCAGCGCCGCCACGACCCGGGGCGCCGGGCGCGCATCATCCAGTCCACGCTCGATGTCATCGCCGAGCACGGCGTGGCCGGTACGACGCACCGCCGCGTCGCGGCGGCGGCCGATGTCCCACTCGGCTCCATGACCTACCATTTCAAGGACATGGACGAGCTTCTGACCGCGGCGTTCACGCGCCTGGCCGATACGGTCGCGGCACGGTTCACCGCGCGTCTGTCCGCCGCGTCAACCGTCGATGAAGCCTGTGAGGCGGTGGTCGATCTCGTCCTGAACGACGAGTGGGCAACGCCGCGCACCATGCTGCTGAGCTACGAGCTCTACGCCTTCGCCGCCCGGAACCCGCCTCTGCGCCAAGTCATGCGGAACTGGATGGCGAACAGCCGTGCCGCACTCGCGCAACATTTCGCGCCCGACACGGCCAAGGCGCTGGACGCCATGATCGAGGGGCTCACCATCCACCGATCGGTCGATCCGCAACCTGCGGATCGACGGGAGGTGCGCGCGATTGTCGAGCGGCTCATCCGCTAGCGCGCGTTGAGACGGTCGGCGACGGTTCACAGGTCGTTCCGTCAGGTCGGGTCATCCTCCCCGCACCCTCATCCTGAGGGTCGGATTCCGGCCACCCTGATGCGGCGATCCCGCGATCCGCCTCGGGTTCAGAGATCCGCCTTGGCACTGGATCCGCTCATCGCGGAGGCGATCCTGTATTCGCGCGGGGCCAGGCCATGACGCGCTTTGAAGCGGCGGGCGAAATGGGCCTGGCTTGCGAAACCGCAGCCGTAAGCCAGCATGCCGATCGACAGGTGGGCGCAGGCCGGATCGGCCAAGCGTCTGGCGGCCGCCTCCAGCCGGCGCTCCCAGATGTAATCGGAGATGTGCCGGCCGCGCTCGTGGAACAGCTCCTGCAGCCGGCGCAGCGACACGCCCATCGCGGCGGCGAGCTGAGGTGGGTCCAAGGTCGGGTCGCTCAGGTTTGCCTCGACATAGGCCTTGGCGCGCTGGACCGTGACGTTGCCGTGGACGGAACCCGGCACCTCCTGCGCCATCCGTTCGGCGAGGCTCGCTATGATCAGGTCCGTTCCGATCGACGCCATGCGCGCGGCCGCGTCGGGCGTGAGCTGATCGCCCACGCGCACCAGTTCCTGGATGAAGGTGTTGGCCAGGATCGTGGAGGCGAGGTCCGCTCCGACCGTGAGTGCACAGAACAGCCGGGACGGGCCCAGCATGGCCTCGAAGCGCTCGCGCGGCAGATCGGCGACAAGGGAAATACCCGTGTTTGCCTCGCAGACGGCCGGGCGTGCGTCGATAACGACGAAGTCGCCCGTCCGGGTCACAGCCTCCCGATCGCCTTGCTGGAGGGTGTCGTGTCCGGAGAGCTTCATGGACGCGTAGAGGCGGTCGGGCTGCCCATGGCGCCGGATCGCGTCGGCCGTCGCTTCGGTCCGCATGGCTGTGTGAGCCATTCTAGAGATCGGCACGGGCCCAATGCTGGTGACGTCCAGCCTGCCCTGAAACGGAATTTCATGAAGGGGTTGCTGGTCGATGGGGATCAATCGCTCACAGACCATCTCCCGCCATTGGCGGAATGCGTTCCTTGGATGGATCCCGTCCGTCGAGAAAAGCGGTTGCATCGGGTCGTGGCACGAAGCTCGCCAGTCGCTGGCGAAAACTGATCGCCCGGCCGTCTATTGTATATAATCTAACGACTCAAGCTTTGCGTTCCGAGGACAGGCGCGGCGATACGGTAGGTCGTCTTGAGCGCCCGCGCTCCATCCGGCAGCGGCCACGCCTCACAGCCTGCCTCACGGGCTGGTCGGAGCCACGGCATCGACAGCCGCCCGATGCTTCAGCCTTCCGGCGGCTGCGGCGTAGCCTCCGCCAGCGCCATCGATGAAGTGCATGTGCCCGCTGCCGGGCACCGGAGGGCTGATGCAGGTCAACTGCGCAGCCGATTGTCGTTCCAGGCCGAAATGGCAGATCCCCTGCGCCTCTGCAGCGGCGAGCTGCGCCTCCAGCTGATCCGCGAAGGCCTCGGTGCAGTCCAGTGTCATCCGCAGCGCATCATCGTACTTGCGAAAGTCCGTATTCCCGACGATCTCGTGCCGAAGCACGGCGGGATCGAACGCTCCGACCCGCAAGCCTGTGCGATAGATCAGGTATTCAGGGATCGATCGTGCCACGAGACGGAGTTTGCGCCAGAGGCGGCTCTGACGAGAGCCCGGCACGGCGCGCAGTTCAAGATCCAGCCCCGCCCACGGTCCGTGCATCTGCGGTCCCTCATCCTGCATCGGACGTGCGACCTCGGCACTGATCTCCACACTGTGCAGAATCTCTTGCACGAGTTGCCGGAAGGCCGGCGCGTCGCCGCCGTGCTGCGGCACGAGCATGAGCGAGAGCATCAACGCGTGGTGGGGGCGGATCTCCTGCCAGCGGCAGGAAAGGCCGGTCAGGTCAGGCTGGCTGCCGGGCTCGGCCGGCGCGACGGCGTAGTCGCCGGCCTTCATGGCGGCCTCCGCCCAGGGCAGGCCGCCTCCGCTGAACATGGCGTAGGACACGTGAGCACTGGGCGCGTAGCGCGCGACGCGCACGTCCAGCCCGCGATCGCGCACGGCCGAGACCGGCACCAGAGCGGTGCGCAGCTCGAGTTGCAGCGCCTCACGGACCCAGACGGCCGTTGCCGCCAGCGCGTCTCTGGCTGTGTCGACGTCCTCCGGGGCAATGGCGAAGCTGGCCCCGTCGCCGCCGAAGGCGAAGGGGAACGCGCGCCGGCCGAGGGCATTCGAAACGGCCGCGATGGTGGCTGCGCCGGCCGCGTTGACCGCCTTGTAGCGGCCGAGCCCGATCTGTTGCTGGGAGCCGACGACATCGGCCACACCGAGCCACCAGGTCGTGGGCAGGGGCCGATAGAGGCCTGGATCCATGAGGCTGGAGAAGGCGGTGAACCGGGGCAGGCTCTCATAGAAATCAGGGGCCGTGCGGCGCATGGCGGGCTCGCCCTGCCGAGCTGATCCTGCCGGTTTCCGCGTCGCCGCCATCGCCCTGCTCCCCGGCCCAGCCTCCGGCCGCGTGACGCGCCCGGATCTCGGCACCGGCATCATCCCCGGTGGAACCACCATCACCACGGTCACGTGCACGCCTTCAGGCGAACGCGCTACGGCGGCGACACACTCGCGACCGCTCCGCACAGGAGCGAGCCACACCTCTAACGCGGTTGCGGCTCGCGTTTCGATAGTCGCGCGGCGTCTTCGGGACGATCGGGGCGGGGGTGCCGTCACTCAGTCCGTCGTCACAGCAAGCGGCGGTGTCACGCGATGGGCCAGCCGGCCGCCGCTGCATGTGCAGCGGCGGCCGGTCTGTGGTCGAGGGCTCAATGAGCCGGAACGGATGCTCGGTCAGCTACAGACGCGCTCGTGTCCGAAGAACAAGGGGTTGTAGACGAAGCGGCAATCCCCGAACTCCGAGCTGAGGAAATAGCCGCCCGTGGGATAACCCCAGTTGAACCCGCCGAAGTGCCGACGGTAGCCGCGGTGGTGGAAGTATCGATGGTGGCCGAACCCGCCGTACCCGAAGCGGCCGCATCCGAATCCGCGATGGCCGAAGCCGCCATGATGGCCGAAGCCGCCGTGACCAAACCCGCCGTGACCGAACCCGCGGGCGTCGGCGCTGGCGGCACCGCCGGCCAGTGTCGCGAGCGCGAGACCCGCGACCATCATCGTCTTCGTCGAAGTCGTCTTCATCGTGCTTCTCCCTGTTGGGGTGACAGCACTCTGCGCCCGGCGGTGGCCGGCCGCTGTGACCCCGGTCACAGAGGCCGGGACGGTCGGCGTGGCGCGGAATCTACGGCAGCGGCGCAGGCTCGCGCCTCAACCAAACCTCGATGGGTTGGGACCGTCCGCGAATGGACGCCGTCCGCCGCTCGTCGAAGAGGCCGCCCGGCTCAACGATGCCGGCAGCCGTCAGGAGATCGGCGCTGACGGCGAGGCGGGCCTTGGCCTCCGACGCCACGGCCAGCAGGCGGCTCGCAACGTTGACGGTATCGCCCGTCGCCGTGACCTGCTGATTGGTGTCGCTGCCGAGACGCGAGAGGATCGCCGGTCCGGAATGCGCGCCGATCCGCACGTCGAGCGCACGTCCGGCGCCTGCCAGTTCGGGATCGCGCGCGATCCAGTCGCGGGTGCGGACGATGAGATCGCCGGCTGCCCGCACGGCGTTTTCCGCCTGCGCGGGATCGGGGTCCAGCGCGCCGAACACGACCATCGCGCCGTCGCCCATGAAGTTGACGACGAGACCTTTGTGCGACGAGGCGGTCTCATCCACGAGATCGTGGAACGTCTTGAGGAGGGCGCGGGTGCGGACCGGGCCGAGGCGCTCACTCTGGCCGGTGAAGCCGGTCAGATCGATGAAGAGCACCGGGATCTCGCGCGTGAGCGGCGCAGCCAGATAGGTCGGGTCCCAGGCGAGCCGTTCCGCGAGCGCGGCGGGCTGAAGCCGGCGCAGGGCCTGCTCCGATCGCGCGAGCCTCAGGCCCTGGCGGCGATCCAGCGTCTGGCGGGCCACCGCGCACAGGAGCGTCGGCAGGCCAGCGGCTGCGAGCGGCAGGGCGGCGCTCAGCCAGATGCCCTGGCTGAAGGCGACGATGCCCAGAGCGAACCAGGCGGCCAGGAGGAGGAGCACGAGGATGGCTGCTGGGAGTGGAGGGGCCAGCGCGATCAGGAGCACGGCAGCGCCCGCGAGAACCACGGACGCCACCCCGTCGAGCCGCCGAACGCGCGCATCGCGCACGAGTCCGTCGCCCGTGGTCAGATGGGCGATGCCGGTCGCCAGCAGTTCGACGCCGGGCATCACGGGATCGAACGCCGTCGCGAAGGTGTCGCTGCCCCCGAGTGCCGTCGCGCCGATCACGACGATACGGTCCGTCAGAGCGGCGACCGGAACCGTCCCGTCGAGAAGTGCGGCGGCGCTCACGGTCTGGATCGTGCGCCGCGGCCCGTAGGGACGGAGCGGAAGGTGATAGCCGAGGTCGAGCCGGACGACGGCAGACCCGATCCGGACCTGTCCCTCGCTCAGAACCGGATCACTTCGGACCGCCAGGGCCGCTGTGCGCAGGACGAAAGCGGCCGCAACGCCCTCATCCGTTCGGGCAACAAGGGGAAGGTGCCGCGGCACGCCGGCGGCGTCCTCGGACAGGTTGACGAGGCCCGACAGCGCGGCCGCGCCGATCGCCGGGATCGGGCGATGCACGGCGGTGGCGACCGGGATGCCCCCCTCGTTCGTCGCCTCGTCGAACACGGCTGCCGCCGCGAGGACGGCAGGCAGCTTGCGGAGGGCGGCGGCGAGGGCACGATCCGCCTCCGGCTGGCGCCCGTCTTCCAGGAACAGGACATCGACGGCGAGCGCGCGGGGTTGGGCCGTGGCGATCGCTTCGATCAGCCGCGCCATCGTCGCGCGCGAGACGGGAAAGCCGCCTTCCCGGCGGACGATCGCGTCGTCGATGGCGACGATCACGACATCGTTGGGCGGCGTGCGTGGACCGGCCAGCCGCATGCGCAGGTCCGTCGCCGCCGCCTCCAGGTAATCGAGCGGCGTCGCCTGTCCGGCGATGTGCAGGTGAGCGAGCCAGCCGCTCCACCCCAGCGCGGCCACGAACACGAGGAGGGCGAAGCGTCGCCTGGTCCGCCGGGAGGTCGGGATCGCCTCAGGCCCCGGCTTCAGACCCGCGGCTCTCACCGCCCGAAGCGCTCGAGCAGGCTTCTGACGCGCTCCTGCGGCCACCGTCGCACGTCCAGAGGGCCCTGATCCTCACCGACATCGACACCCTCGCCCGGGCCCAGCGTGACGGACACGGCCGGGGCGTTCCGGCGCGCGACGGCGACGCGGCCTCGGGCCACGAAAACCGCAGTCTTGGCCGTGGTCACATCGACGGCGTAGATCGTGCCGCGCACGGACGCGATGGCGTGGGGGGTGAGGATCTGGAAGCCGCCCCGGCGGGTGTTCGCGCGCGGCGGCAGGGTCACGAGGACGGCGCTGCCGTCGATCTCCGCCCCCTCGAGCTGCCCGTCGCCGTCCCGATCCACGGGCCGTAACCGGGCCGCCCGCTCGGCTTCGAGGGTGAGACCGTCGGTGCATCGCAGGATCCGCAGAGGCGGATCGAAGCGGGTCGTTTCCGTGCAGCGCGTCTGGGCGTGGGCGGTGACCGGGACGACGACGGCCGCGAATGCGGCCGCGACTCGCGCGAGAGGGCTCATGTGGTGGATCCCTTCTGTCGCCTCAGATCCGTGAGGGTTCGCCGAGGGCCGCCAGACGCGGCGCGACCTTCACACGCACGCGTGAGCGCCCAAGATCGATAATGCCGGATCGACGCCAATCCTGAAGGACACGATTGACGCTTTCCCGCGCCGCACCAACGTAAGCGGCGAGCTCTTGCTGTGTCACCTGGATTTCTGCGCCGTAATGCTCGGACAGCATAATCAGACGCCGCGCCAGCCGGGCATCGAGGGGAAGGAGCGTGGCCTCCTCCATGCGCTCGCTCATCCAGCGCAGCCGTCGGCAGAGGAAGCCGATGATCCGCGCCGCCAGGGTCGCGTCGTGCGCCAGAAGTTCGAGGAAATCCCGCCGGTCGATGACGAAGAGGTCCGTCGCCTCGAGCGCGATGGCCTCCGCGGTGCGGGCATCGCCATCGAGGAGGGCGATCTCGCCGAAGACGTCGCCCGGGCCGAGGAGGTTGAGCGTCACGGACCGGCCATCCTCGGTGCCGGTGGCGATGCGGATCTGCCCACGACGGATCGCGTAGAGGGCATCGCCGGGATCCCCCTTCTGGAACAGGATCTCGTGCCGCGCGACGCTCCGCATCCGGCACAGGCCGGCGATGGCTTGAAGGGCGTCCTGGCCCAGCGCGGCGAAGAACGCGTTGGCGGCCAGGAGCCCGGCGAGCCTGTTCGGCGTGCTCACGACATCATCTCTCGACTGCGCCGACCCGGGCTCGTGTGCGCGCCGCAAGGGGCTCCGTGGCGCAGCCTCGTGTCAGCACGATGCCCCACCGTGTCGCCCCCGACCGGTCGGCGCGTCCGTGACAAATCTCACAGGCCGGCATGGCCTCGCCGTCCCATGGGGCCCGGCTATCGGCGTATGGCCGCCACAGCCTCTCGGGCGGCCTCGATCCAGGCTGCCCGCTTAAACCCGCCGGACGATCCTGCTTGGAAGGAGGTTCCCACAGCCTGGATGCGGCTGTGACCGAGGGATCGATCCGCCACGAGGCTTCGCGGAAGGCTGGACCGGGACGCATCCGCGTCCGCACGATCGACAACTCTGTCGTGTCGGCGAACGGAGCCTCTTGCGAGAAGCGCGGCATGTAGATCCGCGATCAATCTCCGTAACGCCCTCAAGGATCGGTGCGAACAGGCCCTCGCAAACTTCAGCCCGCGCCTTCGGTGTGACCTCGATCACAGTCGCGGAAGTCGAGGGCATGGAACATCCACGCGAATCCCAGCGACTCAGGAGCTTTGTCGCGGGACCCGCAATGATGGCAGGAAAAGCCGTACTGATCCTCAGCAACGGCAGCACCGCAGAAGAAGGGCGTTGTATGTCATGAGCCTGTCTCGTCTCGAAGACCGCAATTCATTGCGGCGCGCGCAGGAGAACCAGCGGCGCCTGGTCACCGAGTTGCGGTCGCAATACGACGTCATCATTTGCGGCGCCGGCTCCTCGGGCTCGGTCGTGGCGCGGCGCCTTGCGGAGAACGCCGGCCTGCGCGTGCTGCTGATCGAAGCCGGGGGCAGCGACGAGGCCGAGACGGTGCTCGACCCGGCGCAATGGCCGGCCAACCTGGGCAGCGAGCGGGATTGGGGATTTCAGGCGCAGCCGAACCCGCACCTGAACGGTCGGGCCCTGTCGATGGCGATGGGCAAGGGTCTCGGGGGCGGCTCCAGCATCAACGTGATGATCTGGGCGCGCGGGCACCGCAGCGACTGGGACTACTTCGCGGCGGAGGCCGGCGATGCCGGGTGGAGCTACGTCAACGTTCTCCAGATCTATCGTCGAATCGAGAACTGGCAGGGTACGCCGGATCCCCGGTACCGCGGCGATTCCGGGCCGGTCTGGGTCCAGCCTGCCGCGGATCCCAGCCCCATCGCGCACGCGATGCTCGATGCGGCCCGCGAGGTCGGCATCCCGACCTTCGCGCATCCGAACGGCGTGATGATGGAGGGGCCGGGCGGCGCCTCGATCTCGGACACGCTGGTTCGCGACGGCCGGCGCCAATCGCTCTACCGGGCCTAGGGCAGGTCGGCGCCGCTCATGCAGGCCGACGCGCACGTGAGCCACGAAGCGGGGCAAGGATCACGTGATCTTGCGGGCCCATCCAGGGAAGGCGCGATGCCCGGGGGCGCGCTCCCGCGGCGATCGTCTCTGATGTGTGCGGGGCCGGGGAGGTGTGGCTACCGTCCAGAAACGTCCTGCCCATCTCAACATGAAGCCCGAGCGGCCTCGATCCGACCTTGCGCCCGGCACAACGCGTCCTGGACGTGCCTTATTTCGCCCATGATCCCGCCAGCCACATGGCTGCTGGGCCGCCACCGTTGAGACGTCACGCTGCTGCCGGTCTTCCTCACTGCGCTGAATCGTTGCCGCCCTCTCGGCCGAGTAAAGGGGCAGATCGGCGCGAACCGTGGGCTCGCATCTGCGACCAGCCGGGATGAAACTGCACCGATCACGCTCAGTTCTGACTGGAAGTCCAGGACGGATAATTTGATTAAACCAACAATATCAATTTATTTTGCTTCATAAATCTTCTAAACCACTGACAACATCTAGGTTAAATAGTACCGATAATCGGATCGTACGTCTTAGCACTGCACTGATGTGCACCTGCGAGATGATGTAGGCCGGAGATACGAAAAACATTGATTTTATTGACATTTGTCAAGCTACTTTGTTTCTGAAACTATAAATCAATACTGAATTAACAAGGGTTATCCGGCTGAGGCAAGCTTTCGCCCAAATCGACGCCTGGTTCGAGATCACGACACACGCCAGTCGGCCTCGGAACAGCGCGAGGGCCAGAACCAGCCCCATGCCCGTGCGACAAAAGCAAACTTCAAATACAAGCAAAGTAAGAAGCGAGGGAGGCTATGCTCAATTTACCGCAATTCCCCGCATTCCGGCACGCAACCAGTGCAACCCGAAAGATCATGCATCGTTTCGAGCGCTCGTTCCAAGACGAGAGACGCTATCGAGAATGGCTGTCGAGCCATGAGACGACCTTCGATCGGTGGGCGGACGGCTTATCGCGGGACCTTTGCCGCGAGGCGATGGCATTCGAGAAAGACCTGTACGCCTTCGCGCAAACTCAAGATTTCCCCGTCCACATGGGCGGGAATGCATATGTCAGGCTCCTGTACTTCCTGGCCAGATACCTTCAGCCCGAAACCGTTGTCGAGACGGGAGTTTCGATCGGATATTCCAGCCAAGCCATATTGAGCGCCCTGGCCATGAACGGGAAAGGGCAACTCTACTCAAGCGAGCTGCAATACCTTCATGATAACCAGTCCCATAAATACATTGGTCTACTGGTCAGCCCCGAATTTCGAGATCGATGGACGTTGCTGACAGAGGGAGACCGCATCAACCTGGCGCAGATCGCACAGCGGGTGGGCCGCATCAATCTCTTTCACTACGACTCCGACAAGAGCATTTCCGGGCGCGTTTTCGCCTGCAATATCGCTCTCGAGCGGATGTCGAAGGGCGACGTTCTCGTCCTGGATGATGTCAATGACAACGATCATCTGCTGTCTCTATCCAACCAGATCGGTCGCGCTCCGACCGTGTTCACCACGAAGTACAAATCGATCGGCCTCTTCATGATGTGATAATGACGACTCGCCGCCAGGGCGGCCTGCGCATGCGATCGCGCGCGGGCGGAACGCGGTGACTACGCGTGGGCGACCGGTCGCTCACGCACCTGCGTCGTGGAGCGGGGCGTGCGCATCTCGAAATGGGTGGTCCCGTCGCGCCGGCTCACCAGCCCCGCCCGGGCCGGCACAGCGGCGCGACGGACGTTGCACGCGCCCATCGCCGCCATCAGCGGCCGCGGTCGCCCCCGTGCGGCGCGCCGATCAGGGCCCGCGGGCTGCGCGGCAGCCGCACGGGGGTCGATGGTGGCGAAGCCGGCTTTCGCGTCGCGCCACGGCCGCTCGCCAGTCTCCCGCCAGCTCCTGGCTACGCTGTGCCCCGCGGGCCTGATCAGCGCCAGCGTGTCGGACGGGTGCCGCGGCCGTTGCACGGTGTTCGAGACCGCGCGCCGGCCCGCCCCGGTCGTGCCCGCCCGTAAGGTCGAAGACCCGGCACCCGGATCGCGTCGAGGCTCTGAACCGGCAGCGCGTCGATCCGGCTGAGGTGCACCCCGCGCTCCGCCATGCTAGAACGGAGGCAGAACAAACCCGACGGGCCGGGTCGGTTCAATCTGCGGGCGGGCGGGGTCTTCCGCGGCGGATGGATGTGAACGCGGCTCGAAGATGCCAAGCGCGGTGCGGCCCTCGACGGCGCCCGTGATTGGCGGTGAATCTGCGGCCGACCTGGGCGACGAGAGACGACGATGGCGATGAAGACGGCGTTCGTGGTGCAGCCGTTCGAGGTGCACCGGAAGCGGTTGCGGCCGGGCCGGCAGGAGCCGGCGCAGACCGAGAGCGGGGCGGTGAAGAAGGCCGAGAACTTGGCCAAGCGGATGCCGGGCGCGGCGGCGCTGAAGGTGGTGGCCGACGACGAGACGGGCGAGCTGGAAGGCGTCACCATCCTCGGACAGTGGGGCGAAATCCCGGACGACTTCGCCGAGAGCCTGCAGGGCACGTAGGCCAGCGTTTACCAGCGGGGCGGGAGAGCGCCATGGCGGCCGTTCGGCGGGTCGGGAACTTCCTCCAGGTGCAGGACGGTGACGGCTGCCGCCACCTGCTGCGCGTGACGAGCGTTCAGGCGCTCAGCGACACGGACCTGATGCGCAACGAGACGTTCATCACGGCGGCCGGGCGAACGATCCGCGTGACGCAGCCGCTCGACGAGATCGTGGAGCTGGTGGCGCCGGGCGAGCGAACGGCGTCGGAATCGGAGGAGGCGTGGCCGTTCTGACGCGGCGTCCTGCCGATCGCGTCATCTGCTCGGTCCCGCCCCGATCGGCTCCGGAGCGAGGACGCGTCCGATCTCGCCGGCGTCGGTCGAGCCGAGACGCGACGCGACCGCCCCACTCGAGAGCGCGCCGATGCAGGAATCGGCGCAGCGCGCGCGGCCACCAATGGCCGGCTCGCGCGTTGGCTGCACGGTTCGATCTCGCTTGTCGATCTCGTTTGGAGCGCCTGATGCTCGCCCGATCCGCGTTGTTGCTCGTGATTCTCACATCGAGCGCCCAAGCCGCCGCCTTCGGCGACCTGAAGGGCTATCTGGCTTCCTGCCTGCGGTTCGAGATGGGAGGCTCCGCCGCGCAACGGGGCACGCCCCTGTCATCCCGGGTCCACGACGCGCTGGATCGTTGCTCCGACGACGTCGCCCGGCTCGAACGCGCGGACGGGCGCCGCCTGCGCGGCGATGGTGGGATCAGCCCATCGACCAAGGAGGTGATCCAGAGCGTCGTGGGTCGCGGCGGTAGCGGCATCCGCAATGTCGGGTACTGAACGCCGCGATCGAAGCCCTCCGTGCCACAGGCTCTGAAAAAGCCCGCACCGGCGGACCGGGCGGGCTGACGTGATCGCGTCATGGGGGCGCTCTGAATGGCGCGATTTCGGACCCGCGCGCCTCGTCTGTTCGGATGACGCCGGCGAGACAGTCGCGTGCAGCGCCGGGGGCGCGGGTGGTCTCGTCTTCAGAACAGAGACTGCGGCCGCGCCGAGCATTCAAAACGCAGGGCGCCCGGAGCCGTTTGAAAGCAGAGGGCGACGCTGGGCTGACCGCCCGCCCGGCTCCGATCCGCTCACGCGGCAGACCAGCGTCCGATCGGCTTACCGGTAGTAGCCACCGCACACGAGATGGCCGTGCTGGTTGCTAACGCCCGTGCCGCCGCAACGGGACGCGAAGATCCGGCTCCAGCGGGCCCCACCGTACCCGTCACCGCAGAGCGCCGTGAGGTAGGGGCCTTCCATGTGGATGCGATGGCAGCTCGCCGCGTACGAGCCGCCGGGGAAGGCGAGAGCCGGAACACAGCCGAGCAATGAGAATATCGCACCTGCAACAAGCTGTTTGCGCATCTGAGCAGACTCACTCTAATGTTTTTGGATCCACAACATGAGGATCTGTCCGGGACTCAGAGCTGTACAGCGCTCTGTTTTGGGCGTCTCCTGCTATCGTGTTGCGATCGTAACCTTGCGATTCATCCATCTATAGACCACGAGCACGAAAAAGCCCGCGCCGGCGGACCGGGCGGGCCAAGGAGGTTCGTGGTCTCAGGAACGAACTAGAAGCTCCTCTGGCAAGGTGCGTTCCAAAGGTGTGCCCGGCAGATCACTTCGAGCCGCCGCTGCCGGTCGAGCCGACGCGAGAGGGCTGACCCTTGTTGCCGGCCGCTGCAGAGTCGGTTGCGATGCTGTCCGCGGCGCGACCCGTCGGCGAGTAGGCCGCCGCAGCGGCATCGCCGGTCGATCCGGGCTGGCGGGTCACGACGCCGGGCGCGCCGGGCGGCACGATGACGGTCGTGCTGGTCGGAGTCTCGATGACGGCCTGAGCGAAGGCTGGGGTCGCCAGAGCTGTGGCTAAGGCAGCGGCGAGGGCGAACTTGGTCACGTTGATCTCCTGTCGGGATTGATGCGGCAGGAAACTCCTGAAGCGTTCGCCAACAAGGACCGCGTGCAATCGATCCAAATCTCAGCACATGACGGAACGCCCGTGTGTGCAGGCGCACGCGAGACATAACGAGAAACAGACTTCGTCTTGCGCTCGGCGACCGGATTGAAAGAAGCCCGCCGCGGCGAAGCGGACGGACTGGGAGTAAGTCTCGGGCTGAGCGCCGCGTGAACGTGTTGATCACGCGCCGCTCCAACACTCACCCCATGCTCAACGCGAGCACGAGCTGCTGGGCGGCGAAGGCCAGACCGGTCAGGAGCCCACCGACCACGAACACGTCGGCGAGGCCGCGCTCCGGCCGGCGTCTGGCAACAATTCGGCTCGGCGCGCGCGGCTCGCGCAGCCACACCACGTTGCCCGATTGTCTCATGACCGCCTCCAGCATCATTGCTGGATCGTATCTGGGTCCGGTGGCGACCGCCCGGCATGCGCCAGCGCACATGCGAGGCGCGCGCGGGAGTGGCAGCATCACCCGAACGGCGGCTTCGCGCGGGTCCACGGCCGCCAAGCGCGCCTTGCGCGCCTCGACTGCGCTCTCGGCCTTCCCGGACGGCAGATCTCTTGGGCGGCATGGCGGAGCGCCATAGGTCAGCGTGCCACTCAACGGGCGTACACGAGACCAATCTTGCGGCCGTTCTGCCAGGCGACCCTGCAGGGCTGGTCGACGCGCAGTGCTGCCGAGATCAGCCGCACCTCTCTGGGCAACATCAGGTCTGAAGCGACTTCGATCGTCGCACCGGATTTGTTGCGATCCCATACGACGCAATCGCGACGTTCCAGGGGTTCGCCAAAATAGACCTGTCCGGTTTTCAGGGCGGCCCTGTGTAGCGGGTCTGTGCAATCCTCAGACATCGCCCGGCTCTGCATTCAAGATTCAGCTGGGGCTAAAGAGTCCGCACGGCCCGATTCCGTTCCAAAATTTCCACGCTCGGCGCGCGCGGCAGCGCGGGGACGGCCGAGGACGGTGGACGTCCCCGTGACCGGCGTATCGCCAGGGGCCCACGAGACCGTCGATCCGGTTCGGTCAGGGCCTCACATCCGGCCTGGGATCCGGGACGAACCCATCGCGGTTCGGCATGCGGATGGCCGCCAAGGATCGCGCGTCCAGCACCGCCCCGTCCGGGACCAGCCCGTTCAGGTGAAGCACATAGCCCGAGACGGCGTAGACATCGTCATCGCTGAGCGATTGCGGGGCGTTCATCGGCATCGCGCGGCGGATATAGTCGAACAGGGTCGGCGCGTAGGGCCAGAAGCTGCCGACGGTCTTGACCGGCTTTGCCGAGGCGAGGGTGCCCTGTCCGCCGGCGAGCCGTTCCCCGGTCCCACCTTCGCCCCGGGCGCCGTGGCAGGACGCGCAGTGCGCCTCGAACACGGCGCGGCCCTGGGCGACGCTGCCGCTGCCCGGCGGCAGCTTCCGTCCGTCGCGATCGACGTCGATGTTCCAGGCGGCAATCTCGGCCTCGGTCGCCGGCCGGCCGAGGCCGAAGCGCTCCGCGGGCCGCGCCGCGCCGGCGGTCCCGAGCAGGAGGACGGCGGCGAGCGCCCGGGCGTTACGCGTAGCCATTGACGACCTCGCCGTCCGCGGCGATGCGCCAGGGCACGACCGCGTTGTTGTGGTAGAAGGATTTGAGGCCGCGCACGGCGGTCAGATCGGAAAAGCTCGGCTGGACGTACCCGGTCTCGTCGATCGCCCGGCTCGCGATGGTCGTCGGCGTCCCGTCCCAGGTCCAGGGCAGGCGGAAACGGGTCAGCGCCCGGGACAGGACCGGCGCCTGCAGGGCCGCGTCCTGCCAGGTCCGGCCGGCATCGGTCGAGACCTGCACGTCGCGGATCCGCCCGCGCCCGCTCCAGGCAAGGCCCGTGATCTCGTGGAAGCCGGGGGCGATCCGCTGGGTGCCGGAGGGCCGCGTGACGATCGACTTCGCCTCCATGACGAAGGTGAATTGCCGCGCGGTGCCGTCGGGCATCAGGTCGGTGTATTTCGCGGTCTCCTCGCGGGAATAGGCCGGTTCCGCCGTCACGTTGAGGCGGCGCAGCCATTTCACGCTCATGTTGCCCTCGAAACCGGGCAGCAACACCCGGAGCGGATAGCCCTGCTGCGGGCGCAGCCGCTCGCCGTTCTGGCTGTAGACCAGCAGGGCGTCGTCGAGGCACTTCGCGATCGGGATGCTGCGGGTCATCGCGGCGGAGTCGGCGCCCTCGGCGACGACCCAGCGGGCCTCCGGTCTCAGGCCGGCCTCCGCCAGGACCGTTGCGAGCCGGACGCCGGTCCATTCGGCGCAGCTGACGAGGCCGACGAGATCGGACGCGGTCCGGCCCTTGATCGCCTCGAAGCCCGGATTGCCCGAGCATTCGAGGAAGTAGATATGCGATTCCGACGGGAAGCGGCGGAGGTCGTCCATGGTGAGGACCAGGGGCCTGTCGGCGAGGCCGTGGATCATCAGCCGGTGACGGGCCGGGTCGATGTCCGGGATGCCGCCGTGGTGGCGCTCGTAGAACAGGCCGTTCGGCGTGAGGATGCCGTCGAGATCCTGAAGCGGCGTGCGGCTCGAGGCCGAGATGTATTGCGGCAGGCCCTTCGGCACGTTGCGGATGACGCCCGCCTCGAAGCGCGAGGGCAGGCCGTAGGTCTGGCTGCCGACATCGGCGCCCGGCGTCTTCATCCACTCGGGAATGCCCGGCGGGGCCGCCTCGTCCGATCGGGCCTGACCACCCGCCAGGAGCGCCGCCGCAGCCGCCGCGCCCTGCGCGAGGAAGCGGCGCCGCGCCGCCGGCGGTTCATCGTCGTGGCTCATCGCATCGAACTCCGGCCTGCTCCCGTTCCAGACCGCCCCTGAAGGCGCGTGACCCTGGGATCGATCAGTTGTTCATCGATCACAAGCCGCAATGCAACAATCAAGGATTTTTAGAAGTATATTTTGCCCCCAATTGGAACGTTAATACGTTTACCTCCCGTAGATCGATTGCAGAGAAACGCAGTCCGTGTCTCGGATCCGCAGGCGCCGGATGGCCGTCAATGGGCGACGAGACGACGTGAATGGATCGACATTCGCCGCCCGTGATTGGCGCGGCCGCAGGCCGTGCTGTGTCCAGCATGGGAACGGAAACGGCATTGTTCGTCTAAAAATTGGACGAACAAGCTATAAAATCAGCTGTAAATGAAAGCAATTTCCTCCTCGATGAAATTGTGTTTCGTATATACCGGCCGGGCTCGACGGGCAGCCAGGTATATGTGCTTGTGACATCTCGCTTTCGGACGCGCCTCAGCGCCTCGCCACTGCTCCGAGCGGCTTTCGCGACGCTCGCCCTGAGCCTTTGCCTCTCGGCGCCGGCCCAGGCCCTCGACAGCGTCAAGGTCGGCCTCGCCATACCGCCGACGGTCACCGACGGCAGCGTTCAGGCGATCGCCGAGGAACTCGGGTTCTTCAAGCAGGAAGATCTGGACGTCGCCTACGTGGTTCTTCCCGGGGCCGGCGCGTTGCTGCCGCAGCTGCTGCAGAAGACCATCACGGTCGCCCTGCCGCTGCCCGAGACCCTGCTGGCCGCACACAAGGCCGGCGAGAAGCCGCTGCCGGTCGCCTATTTCTACAATGCCGGGCCCCGCAACACGCTCGAACTCGCCGTCCGGGCCGATTCCGACATCCGCAGCCTCGCCGACCTGAAGGGCAAGCGGATCGGCGTCGGCGCCCTGACCTGGGGCACGATCCCCCAGACGCGCGCCCTGATGCGCTCGGTCGGCCTGGAGCCCGGACGGGATGTCAGCATCGTGGCGGCCGGGGTGCTCGGGGCCGGCTTCCACGCGCTCCGGGAGGATCGGGTCCAGGCGCTGAACTTCAACAGCTCCTGGATCGACATCATGGAGGACCAGGGCATTCCGGCGCGCCGGCTGGATTATCCGCCCGTGTTCCGGCGCATGGTCGTCAACGGCTTCCTCGCGCACCGGTCAACGCTGGAGCAGAACCCCGCGCTTCTCGAGCGCTTCGGACGGGCGTGGACGAAGGCGCTCGCCGTCTGCGACCTGAATCCGAAAGCCTGCATCGCGGCGTTCTGGCGCAAGAACCCGTCCGTGGCGCCGCAGGCGGACCGCGACAAGGCCCTGGATGCGAGCACGCGGCTGCTCAAGCGGTGGATCGAGCCGGTGATGCGGGACGAGGCCGGTGCCGCCCGCGTGCCGGGCGCCTTCGATCTCACGATCATCGCCGCCTATGTCCGCGAGATGCATCGCTACGGCGAGTTCGCGACGGCCGACCTGCCCCTGGACGCCTATTTCTCGAACGCCCTCGTGCCGGGCTTCGCACGCTTCGACCGCGCGGCCCTCGAGGCGCAGGCGCGCGCGCTGCCATGACGGCCGCGCCCAAGTCCGACCATGTCCGCCTCGAGGCCGTCCGCTTCGCCTATGGCGGGTCGGCGGGAGCCCCTGTCCTCGAGAACATGTCGCTGTCGGTGGAGGAGGGGGCCTTCGTGGCGATCCTCGGGCCGTCGGGCGGCGGCAAGTCCACGGTGCTGAAGCTCCTGTCCGGCTTGGTCCGGCCGCAGGGCGGGACCATCCGGATCGGCGGCACGCCGGTGACCGGCCCGCGCCGGGACGTCGGCATGGTGTTCCAGAAGCCGATGCTCCTGCCGTGGCGGAACGTGCGCGACAACGTCCTGCTGCCGGCCGGCTTCGCGCGCGCGGCGTCCGCGCGCGAGGTCGCGCGCGCCGACGCGTTGCTGGCGACCGTCGGCCTCTCCGACAGCGTGACGCTCTATCCGGGCCAGCTCTCCGGCGGCATGGCGCAGCGGGTCGGGCTGGCCCGGATGCTCCTGCACGATCCGCGGCTCCTGCTGCTCGGCGAGCCCTTCTCGGCCCTGGACGCGATGACCCGGGAGCACCTCTCCCTGGAGCTGCAGCGGCTCTGGATGGAGGAGCGCCGCACGGCCCTGTTCGTCACCCACTCGATCCCCGAGGCGCTACTCCTGGCCGACCGGGTCGTCGTGCTCGCGGGGCGGCCGGGCCGCATCCTCGCCGACATGCCGGTGCCCCTGCCGCGGCCGCGCACCCTCGAGACGCTCAGCGGCGCGCAGTTCGGGACCCTCGCGCTCGAACTCCGCCGGTTGTTCGACGCGGCGGCCCGGCCCGGAGCCCAAGCCGCATGACCCTCCTGCGCAACATTGTCCCGCCTCTGATCACGCTGGCCCTGGTGCTGGCACTCTGGGCCTACGTCACCGGACCGGGCGGGCTGCCGAGCTACCTGCTGCCGGACCCGGTCTCGGTCGGCCGGGCGCTGTGGACCGGGCTCGTCAGCGGCGAGTACGGGCCGCACATCCAGTTCACCCTGACCTCGACGCTCCTCGGCTACGCCATCGGCTCCGTCGCGGCCGTGATTGCGGGCGTCCTGGTGGCCGAGAGCCGGACCTTCGAGCGCTTCGTCTTCCCCTACATCGTGGCGATCCAGGCGATGCCGAAGGTCGCGCTCGCACCGCTGATCCTCGTCTGGTTCGGCTTCGGGCTCGCCTCCAAGGTCGTGCTGGTCGCGCTGATCTGCTTCTTCCCGCTCCTCGTGAACACGATCGCGGGCATCCGCCGGGCCGATCCCGAGCTCATCGACATGGCCCGGTCGTTCTCCCGGCCGGCCTGGTGGATCTTCCTGCACGTGAAGCTTCCGGCGGCCGCGGGGGCGATCTGCGCGGGCCTCGAGATCGGGATCGTGCTGGCGCTGATCGGCGCGATCGTCGGCGAGTTCGTCGCCGCCGAGAAGGGGGTCGGCTACCTGATCGGCTCCGCGACGGTGAACATGAACGTCGCCACCATGTTCGCGGGCGTCCTGCTGCTCGCCGGGTTCGGCATCGCGGGCAGCGCGCTCGTGCGCTTCGCTCAGAGGCGGATCGTGTTCTGGGAACGGGCGCCGGATCCATCGACGCGGGGAGAGCGCGCATGAGCCTGGATGCAACGCTGCCGGAGGCGCTCGCCTTCGCGTCGGCCACCGAACTGGTGCGGCGCCTGAAGGCGCGAGAGTTCACGGCACGCGCGCTGCTCGAATTCCAGCTCGCGCGCGTGGCGCGGCTCAATCCCGAGATCAACGCGATCGTCTACACCGACCTTCCGGCCGCGCGGGAGCGCGCCGACCAGGCCGACGCGGCTCTGGCCCGGGGCGAGGATTGGGGGCCGCTCCACGGGCTGCCGATGACCGTGAAGGAGACGAACAACGTCGCCGGCTGGCCGACCACCTACGGTGATCCCGCCTTGGCCGAGGCGATCCCGACGCACAGCGCCGTGATCGTCGAGCGGCTGCTTGCGGCCGGCGCGATCCTCTTCGGCAAGACCAACGTGCCGATCAACGCCCTCGACTGGCAGAGCTACAACGCGATCTACGGCACGACGCGCAATCCCTGGGATCTCGACCGCACGCCGGGCGGCTCGTCCGGCGGCTCAAGCGCGGCCTTGGCCGCTGGGCTCGTGCCCCTCGAACTCGGGAGCGACGCCGGCGGCTCGATCCGCTTCCCGGCCCATTTCTGCGGGGTCTACGGCCACAAGCCGACCCCCGGCATCGTCCCCGTCGCCGGCAACGAGCGCGGGACAAGCCTCCTCGACAACGACCTCGTGGTGAGCGGCCCGCTCGCCCGGACGGTGGCCGACCTCACCTGCGCGTTCGACGTCCTCGCGGGACCGGCGGGGCCGGCCGCCAAGGCCTGGCGCCTGGACCTCCCGGCGCCGCGGGCGACGCGCCTCGCCGCATTCCGGGTGGCCTACGTGACCGACTCGCCCGTCGCCGAGGTGGACGAGCCGGTCCGGGCCGCGATCCGGGCCCTGGCCGAGCGCCTCGCGGGCTTGGGCGCCCGGGTCACGGCCGACGCGCTTCCCTTCGGCGATCACGCCGCGCACCACGCGACCTATCTCCAGCTGCTGCGCGGATCGGCGTCGGCCCGCCTCCCGCAGGCGGTGTTCGAGGAGGCCGTCCAGCGCCTCACGGAGCCGGGCACGAACGCGACGCCCTACGTGGCGCGGATGGCGCAGGCGCACGCGCAGCGCCACCGCGACTGGATCCTGGCCGAGGAGCGCCGGGCCGCGCTGAAGCGGGATTGGGCAACCTTCTTCGAGGACTACGACGTGCTCCTCGCCCCCGTCACGGTCTGCGCGGCCTTCCCGATCGGCGAGGCGCGGCCGCGGGAGGAGCGCGTCCTGCAGATCAACGGGCACGCGGTCGACTACAACGACCAGCTGTTCTGGGCCGGTCTGGCGACGCTGCCGTCCCTGCCGGCGACGGCGGTCCCGATCGGCTATGACGGCCCCCTGCCGGTCGGCATCCAGGTGATCGGGCCGCATCTCGAAGACCGGACGACGCTCGCTTTCGCGGCCGAACTCGAACGTCTGCATCCGTTCGCGCCGCCCCCGCGCTACGCGCCGGCCGCCGGCCCGTGACAGGGAAATCGAGTCGCGCGGCCGGCTGCCTGCACCCGTCTCCGTAGTAACGGGGGCACGTTGCCGGTTTGGCGCGAGAGTTATCTGCTTCCGGACCGCTCAGCGCAGGCAGAAACGTCTGCCGACATCCGGCAGCAGAGCATGAATCAATCAAACACCCGGCGCGCGCCGCGACAGGCCGGCAAAGGCCTGGCACGGACCATGCCTCTGTGGGATGCTCACCAGGCCCGGTAAGCGTCTCATCCGCTCTCGGTTGATGCGTTCGCCGCGGCCATCCTTGCGAGCGGAGCGAAGCAATCCAGAGGGTTCGCGATCGTTGAGGTCGCGCGGCCCTGGGTCATGTCGCTGCGCTCGTGATGATGGCGGGAAATGCATCGAGCGATGCGCTCAAATGGAAACCGTCTCAGGGGAACTATGCGGAAGCCGCACGGCGATCTGGCATCCATTCAGCCGATGAGCGTGGTCGGCCTGCCATCGGCCACGCTGAAGGCGAACCAGGCCTACGACACCCTGCGACGGGAGATCGTCTCCTGCCGCCTGCTGCCGGGCACGCGCTTCACCGAGACGCAGCTGATGGAGCGCTTCGCGCTGGGCAAGGCCAGCTGCCGGATCGCGCTCCAGCGCCTCACGCAGGACGGCTTCGTCGCCTCCATGCCGCGGCACGGCTACCGGGTCGCGCCGGTCACCGTGAAGGATGTGGACGAGATCTTCGCCCTGCGCACCGAGCTGGAGCCGCTGGCGGCCCGCGGCGCGGCCGGGCGGGTGAACCGGGGGCAGCTGGAGCGGCTCGAACAGGCCTGCCGGCGGCGCATCGACGTCGATGTCGGCAACCAGATCGACTTCTTCCTGGAGGCCAACCGCAGCTTCCACATGGCGATCGCCGTCGCGTCCGGGAACCAGCGCCTCTGCCGCGCCCTCTCGGGCCTCCTCGGCGAGATGACCCGCCTCGTGGCGCTCGGCTTCGGCGTGCAGGGCGTGCGGCCCAACATCGAGAACGACCACGCCGCCATGATCGAGCATCTCGTGGCGGGGGACGCCGAGAGCGCCGCCCAGGTGGCGCGCCGCCACGTCGAGACCTTCCGCGCCATGACCCTGGAGAAGGTGATCGCGAGCCTGCGCGACACCGCCGTGATCGGACCGGCCGCGCCGGTCCAGGCGGACGGGAGCGCGCGGTGAACGCGGTCGAGATCGATCATGTCGGCAAGTGGTTCGGCCAGCGCGAGGGCGCGCCGCTCCACGTCCTCCAGGACATCGCCCTGACGGTGCCGCAGCGGGCGGTGGTGGCGATCGTCGGCGCGTCAGGCTGCGGGAAGAGCACGCTGCTCAACATCATCGCCGGGCTGATCGAGCCGGATGCCGGTGGCGTGCGCCTGTTCGGCACGGCGGCCCGGGAATTCCGCGACTGGCGCGCCATGACCTACATGTTCCAGGAGGACCGGCTCCTGCCGTGGCGCACGGCGGCGCAGAACGTCGCCTTCGGGCTGGAGGCCGGCAGCATGCCGGCCGCCGAGCGCCGCCGGCGCGTCGATGAGACCCTCGACCTCGTCGGCCTGTCGCGCTTCCGCGATGCCTTCCCGCACGAGCTTTCCGGCGGCATGCGCAGCCGGGTCGCCCTGGCCCGCAGCCTCGTCACCGAGCCGAGCCTCCTGCTCCTCGACGAGCCGTTCTCGAAGCTCGATCCGACGATCCGCGCTCAGATGCATTCCGAGCTGCTGCGCATCGCGGCCTTGCGGGCGATGACCCTGATCTTCGTCACCCACGACGTCGAGGAGGCGGTGGTGCTGGCCGACCGGATCGTCGTGCTGCAGCCGCATCCCGGCCGCGTGCGCCTCGTCCAGGAGGTGGCCCTCGACCGCCCGCGGGATCCGCTCTCGGAGGCGGTGACCGACCAGGTCCGCCGCCTGCGCCTCGCCCTCTCGGAGGAGCCGGTCCCATGCTAGTCCGGACGCCCGAGGCCATGCTGCGCCGTCCGCGAGCCGGCGTCGTCCGCACCCATGGCGGCACGCTCCTGCAGCGTCTGGCCCTGATCGGGCTGGCGCTCGCCGCCTGGCAGATCGGCGCCCTCCACGCGCCGAGCTTCGTCCTGCCGAGCCCGGCCCGCGTCTGGACGGCCTGGACCGGCCTCGTCGCGACGCCGAGCTTCGCTGCCGATCTCGGCATCACCCTCGGCCGCGTCGCGGCGGGCTTCGCGCTGGCCGCCCTGGTCGGCCTGCCGCTGGGCCTCGCGCTGGGCGCAAGCCGGGCGCTCGGCGGGTTCTTCGAGCCGGTGCTCACGGTGATGAACACCGTCTCGTCGGCGATCTGGGCGATCTTCGCGCTGATCTGGTTCGGGCTGTCGAACTGGACCACGATCTTCGTGGTGTTCATGACCGCGATGCCGCTGATCCTGACCAATGTCTGGCAGGGCACCCGGACGGTCAGCGCCGAGCATCTCGAACTCGCCCGCACCTTCCGCATGCCCCGGCGGAAGGTGCTGACCAAGATCTACCTGCCGACCATCCTGCCGGCCTTCTTCTCGGGCGCCCGGCTCGCCATCGGCTTCGGTGCCCGCGTGGTGCTGGTGGCCGAGAGCCTCGGGGCGAGCAGCGGCATCGGATACCGGCTGCGGCAGGCCGCCGACCTCGTGCAGACCGATCAGGTCTTCGCCTGGACCCTCACCCTCGTCGCCCTGATGATCGGCCTGGAGACCCTGGTCCTCAAGCCGGCGGAGCGGCGCCTGTTCGCCTGGAAGAAGGCGAGCCCGGCATGAGCGCGGCCCCCGATGGTCCCCGTCGCCCCGCTACCAGAGTTCAGGAGGCCGCGTTGAAACGGATCGGTGCCCTTCTCGTCTGCGCGCTGCTCGCGGCGGCGCTGCCAGGCCGCGCCCAGGCCCAAACGGTCCGCATCGGCTACTGGAGCTCGGGCATCAGCCTCGGCTTCGGCGCGGTGCTCGAAGCCGGGCAGTTCATGGAGAAGCAGGGGCTGACGCCGGAATACGTCAAGTTCCCCGACGTCAACGCGCCCACCAAGGCGATGGCGGCCGGCGCCATCGATTTCGCCATCGCGGCGAGCGCCGGGACCTCGCTGAGCGTCACCGCCAACGGCCTGCCGCTCAGCATCGTGCTGGCGACGCAGGTGGCCGATCTCGACTTCGTCGTGCCGGAGGATTCCCCGATCCGCACGATGGCGGATCTCAAGGGCAAGAAGATCGGCACGTCCCCGGCCGGCAGCGGCACCGCCGCCATCGCGGCCGCCATCCTCGAAGGCAATCACGGCCTCAAGCCCGCCGATTATCAGGCGGTGCCGGGCAACGACTCGCGGCTGGCGCAATTCCTCGTCCAGAAGGACATCGACGCGGCCGCGTTGCGGACCGTGACCCTGGCGCTCCTGCCGGACGTCAAGATGCGCCGGCTCGGGACGTTTCGCGAGGAATGGAAGCGCCTCACCCGGCAGGACGCCCCGCCCGTGCTCGGCGTCGGCCTGATGCGCAAGGCCTGGATGGCGCAGAATCCGGACGGCCCCGCCAAGGTGGTCGCGGCCATGCGCAAGGCCTTCGAGTACGGCAAGGCCGACAAGCCCGGCGTGGCCAAGATCCTGATGGCCTCCGCCAATCTGAACGCCACCGATGCCGCGGCCTACGCGGCGCTCTGGGACGGCATCTACACCGTCAGCCTGGAACCCGCCGACATCGCGTCGCTCAAGCGGGAATTCGAGGTGTTCAAGGCGGTCGGCGCCGTCCAGGGCAGCCTGCCCGAGGGGGCCCTCGTGCCGGGACCCTACGAGCAGTCGAAGGCCATCCCCTAGAGCCGTGCTCGATTGCGCCGAGCCGAAGTCCACTCCGGCGGAGAGCGCTCACACCGTCGGCAAGAACACCCAACACTTCGTCGAGAGGAAACAGGTCCCCATGGCAGACACGATGCGAGCCCTCGTGCTGGAGGCGCACGGCGACATCGATACGCTGAAGGTCGTCGCCGACTACCCGAAGCCCGCTCCGGGCCCCGACGAGGTCCTCATCCGGGTGGGCGCCTCCTCGTTCAACTACCACGACGTGTTCACCGTGAAGGGCATGCCCGGCATCAAGGTGCCGATGCCGGTGGTGATCGGCCTCGACATGGCCGGCCAGATCGTCGAGCTCGGCGCGGGCGTCGCGGATTGGCGCGTCGGCGACCGGGTGCTGGTCAATCCGCTGAACAAGGCCAAGGGCCTGATGGGCGAGATGCTCGACGGCGGCATGGCCGAGTATTGCCGGGTCTCGGAGCCAGCTGATCGCGATGCCGCCCGACGTGAGCTACGCGGACGCCGCCTCGCTGCCCGTGGCCTACGGCACCGCCCACCGGATGCTGATCACCCACAACACCGTGAAGGCCGGCGACAAGGTCCTGATCCTGGGCGCCAGCGGCGGCGTCGGCACCGGCTGCGTGATGCTGGCCAAGCAGCTCGGCGCCGAGGTGATCGCCTGCGCGGGCAGCGCCGAGAAGATGGAGGCGCTGAAGGCGCTCGGGGCCGATCACGTGGTCAATTACCGCGAGACCGACTTCTCGAAATGGGCGATCCAGACCTACGGCAAGCCGCAGCGCCGGACCTACGAGGGCGGCGTTGACGTGGTGATCAACTTCACCGGCGGCGACACCTGGGTGCCCTCGCTCAAATGCCTGAAGCGCGGCGGCACGCTGCTCGTCTGCGGCGCCACCGCGGGGCACGATCCGAAGGAGGATCTCCGCTACATCTGGAGCTTCGAGCTGAAGGTGATCGGCTCGAACAGCTTCTACGACGACAATCTCGCGGCCCTGATGGACATGATCCAGGCCGGCACCCTCAAGCCCACGATCGACAGGGTCCTGCCCCTGGAGGAGGCCGCCGAGGGCCTGCGGATGATCCGCGACCGCGAGGTCATGGGCAAGATCGTCGTCACGCCGTAGGAGCACCTGCCATGTCGGATACCCAGACGCCCGCGCCCCTGAGCCGGGAAGACGTGGAGGCCCTGCTCCTGCGCGGCCCGTTCCACCAGTGGCTCGGCCTGTCCGTCGTCTCGGTCGGCGCGGGCACGATCGAGCTGAAGGCGACGTGGCGTCCCGAATGGGTCGTCAACGCCGAGCGCGGCTACGTCCATGGCGGCATCCTGGCGACCCTGGTCGACCTGACCGCCGACTGGGCGCTTGTGTCCAAGACCGGCCGCGGCGTGCCGACCGTGGACCTGCGCGTCGATTATCACCGCCCGGCGATGCAGGGCGACCTGACCTGCCGGGGCAATGTGGTGAAGTTCGGCGGCCAGCTCTCGGTGGCCGAGGCGCAGATCCTCGATTCCGAGGGCCGGCTGCTCGCCAGCGGCCGCGGCGTCTACATGACCGCGCCGCCGAAATGAGCGACGCCGCGGGGAGGGCGGTCCGGCCGGGTCCCGCCCTCGACCACGTGGTGATCAACGTCCTCCGCCGCATGGATGCGGCGGCGGCCCTGTTCACCGAGCTCGGCTTCCAGCTGACGCCGCGCGGGCGCCATTCGCTCGGGTCCATCAACCACCTGATGATGACGCCCGGCGCCTATCTGGAGCTGGTCGGCGTGCCCGAGGACGGTCCGCAGCGCCAGGACGTGCTCGACAGCCCGTTCGGGCTGAACGGTCTCGTCGTGGCGAGCGCCGACGCGGACGAGACCTTCGCGCGCCTCTCGGCGGCCGGCCTGCCGGTCGGGCCGCCGGCGGCGTTCTCGCGGCCGGTCACCCTGGGGGACAGGACCGAGGAGGCCCGGTTCCGGACCGTACGCCTGCCGACGTCGCTGTTTCCGGCCGGCCGGATCTACCATTGCCAGCACCTGACCCCGGACCTGGTCTGGCGGGAGCCCTGGTTCGCACACCCGAACGGGTTCTGCGGAATCGGCGGTTTTGCCGTGGCAAGCCCGGAGCCCGATGTTGAAGCGCCGCGCTACGCCGCCGCCTGCGGCGCGGCGGCCGAGCGGGACGGGGCGGCGTGGACCTTCCGTCTGGGCGAGACCCGCGTGACGATCGAGCCGGGCCCGGCGGCGCGCTTCGCCGGCCTCGAATTGCACTTCACCGACCTGACCGCGCTCGAGGCTCGGGCCCGCGCCGTACCGGACGCGGACTGGACCCGACTCTCCTCCGAGGAGGCTGAGCTGGCGCTGCCGGACTTCCAGCTCACGCTGCGCTGCAGGAGCGCCCGATGCGCCCGGTGACCAATCTCGGCGCCCTCGTCGACCGCGCCGGCGATCCCGACGCCCCCATGATCATCGGACTGCGTCCGGGCGCCGAGCCGACGATCCTGTCCCGCGCGGCGCTCGACGCGATGGCCGACGCCTTCGCCCGCGGGCTGCTCCGCGGCGGCCTGCGGCGGGGCGAGCGCATTGCGATCCTGTCGGCCAACCGGCCCGAGTCTGTCGCGCTCCTGCTCGGGGCGATGCGCGCCGGGATCGTCCCGACGCCCGTGAACCACAAGTTCCCCGCGGCCACGATCCGGAACGTGCTCGTCGATTGCGGCGCGCGCCTCGTCGTCTGCGATGCGCTGCGGCGCGCGCAGCTTCCCGCCGACCTGCCGCCGGATCTGCGCGTCGCCGCGTTCGATGCCGCGGGTGCGGACGGGATCGGGCCGTGGCTCGATCCGGGCCCGTTCGACCCGATCGACCCGCACCCGGACGAGATGGGCCTGCTCCTGTACACGTCCGGCTCGACCGGCCGTCCGAAGGGCGTGATGCTCTCGCATGCGAGCCACCTCTGGGTGGTGCGCACGCGCATGGCGGAGGACGACCTGCGGCAGGACCGCGTCCTGATCGCGGCGCCGCTCTACCACATGAACGCGCTGGCCCTGGCGCTCCTGGTCTGCGCGTCCGGCGCCACCATGGTGCTGCTGCCGCAATTCGAGGCTCGCGCCTATATCGAGGCCATCAGCCGGCACCGCTGCACGTGGCTCACCGCCGTGCCGCCGATGATCGCCATGATGCTGCGGGAGAGTGACGCGCTCGCGCAGGCCGATCTGACGAGCGTGCGCGCGGTGCGGATGGGCTCCGCCCCGGTCAACGACACCCTGGCGCACCAGATCCGGGCCCTCCTGCCCAATGCCCGCATCATCAACGCCTACGGCACCACCGAGGGCGGTCCGATCGTGTTCACGCAGCACCCGGACGGGCTGCCGACGCCGATCGCCTCCGTGGGCTATCCCCATCCGGGCGTCTCGGTGCGTCTCGTCGGTCCGAAGGCTCCGGAGACCGGGGTGCTGCAGATCCGCAGCCCGGCCCTCATGCTGGGCTACCACAACAGGCCGGAGACGCCGTCGCCGATCACCGCGGATGGCTACTACGACACCGGCGACATCTTCCGCCGGGATGAGCACGGCTTCCATACCGTCCTGGGCCGGACCGACGACATGTTCGTCTCCGGCGGCGAGAACATCTTCCCGGGCGAGGTCGAACTCGTCATCGAGAGCCACCCGGACGTGCTGCAGGCCTGCGTGGTCCCGGTCGAGGACGCGATCAAGGGCACCAAGCCGGTGGCCTTCGTCGTGCTGCGCCCGGGCGCTGCGGCCGACGAGGCCGCGATCAAGCAGCACGTCCTCGCCAACGCCCCGGCCTATCAGCATCCCCGGCGGGTCTGGTTCCTCGATGCGATGCTGCTCGCCTCGACCAACAAGATCGACCGGAACGGATTGCGGCAGCGGGCGGCGGCGGCGGTTCGGGCCGTGTGAGCCAGGCCGCGTCAGCCGTCGCGCCGATCACGTCCGTCGGGCGCACGGGATGAATCGTACGCTGCAGATCATCCATTTGCAGGATCGAGATTCTGCCCGCGTCGTCCATTGACAGGAACGCGACAGCAAGATCGCAACCAACACTTCCTGACCGGTCCGCCATCGGACGATGACTGTGAACGGCACCCATCCGAAGACAGCCGTCGAATATTGCAATCAATGCGCTAGAATAGTACGTTTTGGCGCGTCAATAGAGATCATCGAACCGGTTAGGATTTTGGTCTGCGCCATTGCGGGTCTGTCCTGGAGGTTTCCCGCATGCTCAGGGATGCGTCATCTCATTCTGCGGCAAGTACACGCCGGCTCTGCGCGATCATGAGCGCCGATATAGCCGGATACAGCCGCATGATGGGACATGACGAGGAGGGAACACATGCGCGGATGAGCCGGTATCGACGGGACATCGTCGAGCCGACCGTTCTGGAGCACAGCGGCACGATCATCAAACACATGGGCGACGGATTTCTGGCCGTCTTCGACAGCCCGCTCGAAGCGACGCGCTGCGCGATCGTCATTCAACAAACCATTGCCGCCCGCAACGCCGCGGTATCGGACAAATCCAGCTGGCTGCAGTATCGCATCGGCATCAATCTTGGCGATATCATATGCGAAGAGCACGATGTCTTCGGTGACGGCGTGAACGTCGCCGCGCGCCTGCAGACCGCAGCAAGACCCGGCGACGTCAACATCTCGGGCGGCGTCTACGAGCAGATCAAGAACAAGCTCGTCTGTGGTTACCAATCTCTCGGTGATGAGCGCCTGAAGAATATTACCGATCCCGTCCGGATCTACCGCGTCCTGCCCGATCCGTCGGCCGTCATCCGCGCCGAGCACGGGGTCAAGCGCGCTGTCCGCACGCTCCTTCCGATCGTCGGCGCCTGCGGGGCGACCTTTGCCATCGGCGTCTGGTTCGCCGCCCACAAGACGACGGACCGCCCTGAGCCGGTCGGCATCGTCATCGGCCCCGGCGAGGTGCCCGCGCCTGAGGCCGCTCCACGGCGTGGGACCAGCACGGCCCAGGTTCCGATACCCGCCCCCGTGATCGACACGGCGAAACCCGAGATGGCCGCCGCAGCCCCGCCCGCGCCCAGTCCCGAACCCGTGCCGGTCGCGTTCGCCGTACCGCCGCCGCCGGCCCAGAAACCGGAGCCGCCCGCGCCGTCCGGTGCGTTGAAGGACTGCGCAGACTGCCCCGAGATGCTCAAGCTGACCGGCGGGGTCTTCCGGATGGGGGGCTCGTCGGATGCGTCCGAGAAGCCGGTGCATCAGGTCGTCATCGCGCCGTTCGCGCTCAGCCGCCTGCCAGTCACGAAGGCGCAGTGGCAGGCCTGTGTCCGCGCGGGTGCCTGCACATACCGGCCGGACGGCCCCGACGACCTGCCGGTGCGCAACGTGAGCTGGAACGACGCCCAGCAATACGTGGCGTGGCTGTCGAAGCTGACGTCCAAGCCGTACCGCCTGCCGAGCGAGGCCGAGTGGGAATATGCGGCGCGGGCCGGGACGGCAACCGCCTACTGGTGGGGCGCACAGATGGTGCCCGGCTTCGCCAACTGTAAGGGTTGCGGCACGCCGCACGACCTGGAGAAGCCGATTCAGATCGGCCTGCTGCCGCCGAATGCCTTCGGGTTGCAGGGCATGGGCGGGGGCGTCGCGGAATGGGTCCAGGATTGCTGGCACAGTAATTACCAGGGTGCCCCGCGCGTCGGCGCCTGGACCTCCCCGAAGTGCCGCGAGCACGTCCTGCGCGGCGGATCCTGGTTGAGCGAGCCTGCCGATATTCAAGTCAGCAGTCGCGAACACTACGACACCAACGTCCGGTACCCGGCGCACGGGTTCCGGGTCGCTCTGGGCGAGTGAGGAGGCGGGCAGTGAGGACGACACTCCATGGTGCATGCCTGATCGGCATTGTTCTGGCCTCGACACCCTGCTCGGCCCAGACCCCCGCGCCGGAGGATGCGGAACTCTACTTCATCTCACCGCGCGACGGCGCGAAGCTCAGAGGCCCGATCACGGTCCGCTTCGGCCTGAAGCATATGGGCGTGACCCACGCGGGCGACACGACGCCCAATATGGGCCACCATCATCTTCTGGTTGATGTCACGGAGCCGACCAGCCCAACCGAGCCGCTTCCGTCGAACAAGCGGTACCTCCATTTCGGATCCGGCCAGACCGAAACTCAGGTGGATCTTCCGCCGGGACCGCACACGCTGCAATTGGTCTTGGGAGATGCCAACCACAAACCCTTCAAACCGCTGGTCGCGTCGAAGACCATTCACATCAGGGTTCTGCGGCCGAATACGAACACCGCAACGAAAAATTAGAGCCCAAGTCAGAGTTTGCGATCCCGGCAGACCGGCTTTCGTCGGGATGGCCGCGCGCCAACAGACAGATCAAGCTATTCCAAGCGCGGCGCCGGGCCACAGACCGGGTTTCTGACTTCTCCATCCCAGGACGGGTGGTGCTTCAGGCCATGATGAAAGCGGCTCACGGTGGAGACCACGTCTCCTGGATGCAGCCCTATGTCTTCAAGGCATCGGCAATCGAGCCGGCACAGATCGCGGCCGCAGGCTTTGGTAGCGAACAGAGAGCGTAGGGAAACGGCTATGTGACTCAGCATCGGTGCCTCCCCATCCAGCCAGGGGAGAACGATGCCCCGTCGCGGCCCCGCAAGTCGGTGCTGATCCGCACGTCCGGCACGGACGTTTGTGCGTCGGCGTCGTCAATGATCCGCGGTCGATCAATCGATGTCGTGATCTTCTGAAGCGCTCGAGCACCTGGCCTGCGGACGTCGGACGGCGAGCAGCGATCACGCGTTTATCTTGGCCGTCTGTCTTGCAGCACCGGCCGCGACGTGCCCGCCCAGTGGAACTGGCGCTGTCTGAGACCGTCCCGGTGGCCCTCAACGCGCGCGCGACGGCGCGCTCCGGGCCGAGAGACGCAGGCGCTGGCCGCCAGGCCCAGCCAGCATCGATTTCCACCAGCGGCGAATAGCCGTGCCGTACACGCGATCGTCCGGCTCGGGCGGTTCGGCCGCATGGTCGTCCGGCCTCGTCGGAGATGATGCCATGGGGCGCTCCGGATACGGGCCGCGGGAAGCCCGGTGCTACACGCCGAGGCTTTCAGGCTGCTCTGTGCAGGTGAACACGACGTCCCCGGTTCGCTCGCAGGTCACGCTCACGGAGGTCGCGCCACTCTGGTCGCGCTGAAGCGGCAGCTGTGCCCTGGCATGGGCAATGGCGGCTTCGAGGTCGCAGGGCCACAGCTTTGTGGCGCTGACCCGTTTTCCCTTTCGGAAGGTGATCTTGTAGGCCATCGTCTCCTCCATTTTGGCGGAGGATACACCTTCCGTCGAAGAGGACACGCCCGCGGTGGGCATGGCAACGATGCGCCGTCGGCGGGGAGCGCAGACCCGGCGGTATTGGCGTTGCGGGCTTTGAAATCCGCCCGCAACGCGTTCGATCATGGCCTGTCTTACCGGGTCGGCACCGCTGTGGCGACGACCCGCGGGGTGGCCGGGGCGGTCGGAACGAGACGCGGCGTCGTGGTCAGCTCGGAAGCCGGGCGCAGGGTGGCCGTCGAACGGGCCTGCGCCCGATAGAGCGGCGGTGTCAGGCTGATGGTCTCGTCAGCCAGCGCAGGACCGACCAGCGAACCAGCAGCGAGGGTGGCGAGAACGAAGGAGCGAAGGGTCATGATGTGCAATCCTCTCGATGGCCGGTCTCACCCGGCGTCGAGGCGTTATCTACGCTGCACAGCAACATGATCCAAACAGATGCGATCGATAATCCATATCGATGACGTCAATGATCGTCAGCGTCGGAAGACGCACGGAGCGAACGCCATGCGGGACGGACGGGGGCTCCGCGGTGTTTGCACGTTATGCGCACGATTCTCGTCGGTCTCATCGTCTTGGTCCGGTTCGGTCCGGACATCGTCTACGCGGCAAGCCTGTCGATGACACCGGCGCCCTCTTCAGTCAGGGCCACCGCGCCGGACGAGCTCATTAGCCCGCCCGCTTCCGTCCTGGTTCGCCCGGCCCATTGACCTGAGCCCGCCGCTCCCGCGGCAGGATCGACGGCGAGCGCCGTGACCGGGCGGGTTAATGCAAAATTAATTTCCGACCCGGAGAGTCTTGCGCACAGTCGCCGGGCTTTACGCTCACGAAAATCGGATACCTGAATCTGATCTTCTCTCGCGAATGGAGGCCGAATATTGCTGATTGCGGCCCTCCTTTTCGCGCTGGGCATGGCCGAAGGCTGGAATTACCGGGCGACGGCCCTGATGGCGAGTTCGATGCTCGTCAGCCTGGGCTGGCTGGCCCTCTGGGCGTTCGTCTGGACGACGCTCGATATCGAGAAGATCCTGCTGCTGTTCGCCGACCTCGCCGCGCACCAGGCCGGCTACCTCGTCGGCGCCTATTGGAACGGCGCGACCGACGAGGATCGCTGAGCACTGGGCCCCCGGCGCCTTTCCGCCCGGCCGCGCATCAGTGATGCATCGGCTGGGTCATCGGCGGCTGGGGTGTCGCCGAGTGCGGCATGGCCGATTGGGGCATGGCCGGCATCATGTTGGAATTCATGTTGCTCATGATCCAGACCGAGCCGCCGACCACCAGCACCACGAACAGCACGCCGAAGGCCAGCGACATGACGTTGTTGGTGTTGTCCGGCCCCGTGGTGATGTGGAGGAAGAACACGAGGTGCACGCCCATCTGGGCGATAGCGAAGACCAGGATCGCCACCGGCACGGCCGGCGCCCAGACGAATTTGGCGTGCACGATCGCGAAGGAGCAGATCGTCAGGAGCGTCGCCAGGGCGAGGCCGATCAGATAGCCTCGGACACCCTTGCCGATATCCTCTTCGCCGTATTCCTCGCCCGGAGCGAGGTCGGCCTGGTGCCGGTCGAGACCGTCCGCGCCGGCGTGATCCGCGTGGCTCATGTGATCGACCCCATCAGGTAGACGATGCTGAAGACCCCGACCCAGACGATGTCGAGGGCGTGCCAGAACAGGGCGAAGCACAGGGTCCGCCGCACGATGTCGGACCGGAACCCCTTGGCCAGCACCTGGGCCATCATGGTCAGCAGCCACAGAAGGCCGATCGTGACGTGCAGCCCGTGGCAGCCCACCAGCGTGAAGAAGCTCGACAGGAAGGCGCTGCGCGACGGGACGATGCCCCGACTGACGAGGTCGTAGAACTCCATCACCTCCAGGGCGACGAAGCCCGCGCCCAGGAGGAAGGTCACCGCCATCGCCACCTGGAAATACATCATCCGGCGGGCGCCCAGCGCGAGACTCGCCATGCCGCAGGCGAAGCTCGACAGGAGCAACAGTCCCGTCTCGAGGGCGGTGTTGGTGAGGTCGAAAATCTCAGGGCCCGTCGGCCCGTCCGAGACGCCGCCCTGCAGCACCGCGTAGCTCGCGAAGAACGACGCGAACATCACGATGTCGCTGAGGATGAAGATCCAAAACCCGTAGGCGACGACGATGCGCTTCGGCGAGGGACCGCCGGTCCCGCGGCCGGTGGCCCGGGACTCGCCGTGCCCGCCCGGACCGTGACCGAGGTGGTTGGGATCGCCGCGGAACGCGGTGACCGAGCCGGGGGCAGCGGTGCTGGTCATGCCGCCCTCCGCTGCCCGACGCCCTGGAGCGCCTCAAGCCGGGTCGCGCGGTTCGCGCGGTTGACCTTCGCCACCTCGGAGGCCGGGATCTCGTACTCGACCGTGTCGCGCCACGCGAAGACCACGAAGGTCAGGAAGGCGCCGACGAGGCCGGCGGCGGCGAGCCACCAGATGTACCAGATCATCGCGAAGCCGATCAGCGTCGCGAAGAAGGCGCAGATGAAGCCGGTCGGGCTGTTGAGCGGCATCTCGATCGGCTCGTAGGTCGGCTCGTCGCGCAGGCGCAGCTGCTCGCGGGCGCGGCTCTTGATCGCCCAGTACGCCTCCTCGCCGTGGACCTCCGGCAGGGCCGCGAAGTTGAAGACCGGGGGCGGCGAGGCGGTCGCCCATTCCAGCGAGCGGCCGTCCCAGGGGTCGCCGGTGACGTCGCGCAGTTCCTCGCGGCGGCGGATCGAGACCACGAGCTGGATCACTTGGCAGACGACGCCCGCGATCATCACCACGGCGCCGAAGGCCGAGACCAGGATCCAGGGCCGCCAGTCGGCCACGTCGTAGTGCTGCATCCGGCGCGTCATGCCGAGGAGCCCCAGCCAGTAGAACGCCCCGAAGACGATGACGAAGCCCGTGATGCCGAACCAGAAAGCGGCCTTGCCCCACCACTCGTCGAGCCGGAAGCCGAAGGCCTTCGGGAACCAATAGGTGTAGCCGGCGAACGCCGCGAACAGCACGGCCGAGACCATGACGTTGTGGAAGTGGGCCACCAGGAACATGCTGTTGTGGAGCACGAAGTCGGCCGGCGGGATCGCGAGCAGCACGCCGGTGGCGCCGCCGACCACGAAGGTCACCATGAAGCCCAGCGACCACAGCATCGCGGTGGTGAGCCGGACCCGGCCGCCATACATGGTGAACAGCCAGTCGAAGATCTTCACGCCGGTGGGCACCGCGATGATCATCGACGTGATGGCGAAGACGCCGTTGACGTCGCCGCCCGGGCCCATGGTGAAGAAGTGGTGCAGCCACACCGTGAACGAGAGCAGGCAGATCGACATCGTCGCCAGCACCATCGACCGGTAGGCGAAGAGCGGCTTGCCGGAGAAGGTCGAGATCACTTCCGAGAACACCCCGTAGGCCGGCAGCGCCAGGATGTAGACCTCCGGGTGCCCCCAGGCCCAGAACAGGTTCATGAACATCATCGAATTCCCGCCGTGGGAATCCGTGAAGAAGTGGAAGCCGAGATAGCGGTCGAGCGACAGCATCGCGAGCGTCGCGGTCAGGATCGGGAAGGCCGCGACGATCAGCAGGCTGGAGGCCAGCGCGGTCCAGCAGAACATCGGCATGCGCAGGTAGCTCATGCCGGGGGCGCGCATCTTCAGGATGGTCGCGACGAAGTTCACCCCGGTCATCAGCGTGCCGACGCCGGAGATCTGGATCGCCCAGAGATAGTAATCGACGCCGACACCGGGCGAGTAGGTGATCTCGCTGAGCGGCGGCGCCGGCCACCAGCCGGTGCGGGCGAACTCGCCCACAACCAGCGAGACGTTGACCAGCAGCGCCCCCGAGGCGGTGAGCCAGAAGCTGACGGAGTTGAGCGTCGGGAACGCCACGTCGCGCACGCCGAGCTGGAGCGGCACCGCGAAGTTCATCAGCCCGATCATGAACGGCATCGCGCCGAAGAAGATCATGATCACGCCGTGGGCGGAGAAGATCTGGTCGTAGTGCTCGGGCGGGAGATAGCCGGCGGCCTTGTAGGCGAAGGCCTGCTGGGACCGCATCAGCAGCGCGTCCGAGAAGCCCCGGATCAGCATCACCAGCGCGAGGAGGCAGTACATGACGCCGATCCGCTTGTGATCGACGCTCGTGATCCACTCCCGCCAGAGATAGGGCAGGTGGCCGGCCAGCACGATCCAGGCGACGACCCCGAGGACGATGGCCACGACCACCGCCCCCGCGATCAGCGGGATCGGCTGGTGAAGCGGGATCGCTTCGAGGGTGAGCTTACCCAGCATGGAGTGATGTCCTCGGGTCTGGAACCGCTGCCGGTCGGGGAGGGGGCTCGGACAGGAGCCGCCCCTGATTAGGATCCGCCTTTGGGCCGCACGCCCTCGACGCCGCCCGCGGCCGGGCCCGGCCCCGGGGGGACCGTCTGCGCGACGATGCCGTCGAACAGGCCCGGCTCGACGGAGCCGAAGCTGCGCGGCGCATCGGCGATGCTCTGCTTGGCGACCTCCGCGTAGGCCGCCCGGTCGAGGGCCTTCCCCGAGCCCTTCGCGCCGTTGACCCAGTCGGCGAAGGCCGCGTCCGAGACCGAACGCACGGGGAAGTTCATGTCGGAGAAGCCGTCGCCGCTGAAATGCGTCGACAGGCCGTAGAGCTCACCCTCCTGGTCGGCCATGAGGTTGAGCCGCGTGACCATGCCCCGCATCGTGTAGATCATGCTGCCGAGCTTCGGCACGAAGAACGAATTCCAGACGCTGCTGGAGGTCAGCCGGAAATTGACCGGCGTGGCGGCCGGCACGACCAGCTCGTTGACGCTGGCCACGCCCTGATCGGGGTAGATGAACAGCCACTTCCAATCGAGCGAGACGACCTGCACCTCCAGGGGCTTCTTGTCGGAGGCGAGCGGCGTGGCCGGGTCGAGCTGATGCGCGCCGATCCACGCAATGCCGCCCAGGAACGCGATGGTCAGGAACGGCACCGACCAGACGACGAGCTCGATCCGCCCCGAGAAGGCCCAGTCGGGCCGGTAGAGCGCCTTCGGGTTGGATTCCCGGTACCAGAGCGCGAAGACCACCGTGGCGATCATCGTCGGCAGGATGATCGCCAGCATGATGACCGTGGCGATGATCAGGATGTTCGCCTCGGCCGATCCGACGGGACCTTTCCCGTCGAGGATGTTGTGCTGCTGGCACCCGGAGAGCAGGGGCAAGGCTGCGGCGAGAAGCACCGCGCGGAGTGGAAGGCCGGGACGACGGCGCATCGTGCCGGTCAGGCGGCCGGAGGGCGGACGGCGCGCGAACGCACGGGTCGAAGAGTGCTCATTCGAAGCCTCCGGTCGGTCTCTGCCCCGCTAGACCAATCCCGAAGTACATCAGCGGGTTTCGTCCTAAAATAACATCATTTGTCCTGCGGCGATGTTTTTTCGTAACATAGGTTGCCTCTGGCCCTTCCTGATCTTATCCCCGGTCAGGAATGCTTTCATGCGGCAAATACTAACATGAACGAAGGCAAGGCTGCCGGGAACGCGCGAACGTCGCGACCTGTCCGTCATCGCGTTCGTGCCGCATGCAGCCGTCCCGTCGCCCGGCCGAGAACCCGGCCCGATCCGCGAAGAGCGCCGCAGAAGGCGGCGTCTCGGGATGCCGCGCGTGACCGGGCAGGGCAGCGCGCTGCTGCTGGCGGCCTGCTTCACGTTCGGCTGCGCGGCGATCTACGAGATGCGCGCCGGAGCCCAGGTCCTGACCGGCATCCTGATCCGCGTGGCGCTCTGCCTCGGGCCCATCGTGGTCGTCGTCGCGCTCGCGCGCTGGCCCGGGGAGCCCGCAAGGCAACCGGCTCCTCCGACAAACGCGGCAGCCCTGCCGCTCGAGCGACGGCCGGTCCCGGTCGCCCGGGGAGCCGAGCGGCTGCCGGACGCTCAGCGGCCGAGATCGACCGGGATGCTGAGGTCGGCGACGCCCGCCCCGCCGAGCAGCGCGGCCGGCGGCGGAGCCAGCGGGCCGGCGCCCTGAACCGAGCCTGCGGCCTTGCCCTGCACAGCTCCCTGGACGGCGCGCAGCGCCCGCTGATCGAGGTCCGGCACGCCGGAACTCCGCTCGACCTCGATCCGCTGCAGTGACCCGTCCGCGGCGATCTCCACGTGAACCACCACGGTACCGGCGCGCCGGCCCGGCCGCGGCCGGGCGCCAGCGCGGTCCACGGCATCGATCCGCGTGACGAGGTCCGAGAGCCAGGCGCGCACCGTCGGGCCCTCAGCCCCGCGCGCCGGTGCGGCCCAGGGAACCAGAAGCAGACCGACCGCGACAATCCCCGGGGCGAGCATTCGTGACGGCATGGGGACGGCGCTCCGGGCGCGTGGCGACCGGCCCGACACGCGCCGGCCGGCCTCTCGCGCTCCCGGTTAGCCGGGTGCGCTCAGGAAACCGTTACCGCTTTCCGGCCCTTCGGCCCGGCCGCGGCCAGCATGACGTCGTCGCTGCCGACCTCCAGGCCGGTGTAGCCCAGCATCTCGGCGAGCTGTGTCCGAGCGCGCCAGACGCGGCTCTTCACCGTGCCGATCCGGCAGTTCATCACGGCCGCCGTCTCTTCGTAGGTGAGGTTCTCGATCGCCACGAGAACCAGGGCCTGCCGCATCAACGGCGCGAGGCGGTCGAGGGCGGTGCGCACGTCGCTCAGGTCCAGGTGGCCGCCCTGCTCGGGCAGCGACACCATCCGCTCGGCCTGCGTGCCGTCCTCGTCCTGCACCTCGCGGCCGCGCTTGCGGTGCTCGTTGTAGAACTGGTTGCGCATGATCGTGAACAGCCACGCCTCCAGGTTGGTGCCCGGAGCGAAGCTGGCGCGCGACCGCCACGCCCGCAGAAGCGTGTTTTGCAGGAGGTCGTCGGCCCCGACATGGTTGCGCAGCAGCGAGCGCGCGAAGCGCTGCAGGTTCGGCACCATGGCGAGCAGGGAGGTCTGAAACGCCTTCTCGCGACCGTCCTGCGCCTTGCCGAACGCGGCATCGAGCAGCGTCAGCAATTCGGCGAAGCGGTCCGCGATGGAAGGCTCGACCGAATCCTGCGCGTAGGTCGCCGCCAGAAGATGGCCGAGGTGATACTGCACGCTGTCGGGGAGCCGGGGCGCCTGCGTGTCGATTGTATCACCGTCGAGCGAGAGTTCGAGCATGACAGCCGATCACCTGAGAGGGATGAAAGAGCGGGTTCGGTTATTAATCCCCAGGCACCGGCATGTTGCCGCAACATAGATCAGCGGATGGGCAGATCATAAGACTGATCTATGATACAAAGCATGATCAACGCGGCAGATATGCGGAGCGGGACAACGTCTTTGATGAGAGAATTTCCAATCCAAATCTGGCCGCCGCCACGCCGAGTCTGCGGCAACGCACGGAAGATCCTCGCGACTGCGAGATCCCAGCCGCGCCGCCGCCTTCACCTGGACCGCAGCTCAGGACGACACCCATGAACCGACTGACCGACCTCGAAGACGATCCGGCGTTCCAGCAGGCCGTCCTGGCCGTGCGCGGAGCGGCCAGCACGCTCAGCGGCCGAGCCGTGACCGTGGAGGAGGCCCGCTTCCTCGTCGGCATCGCGCTGACCACCTTCGCTCATGCCGGCGGCCTGAACGAGCCGAGCCGGAGCCGGCTGGCCCGCTTCTCCGAGACGGTCGGGCAGGGCGCGGTCGTCGAGACGCTCACGAAGCATTGAGCCCGAGCCGCCCGATGCCTAGCCGGCCTCCGCCATGGCGGCGCGCAGGACGCGCTCGAGGTCCGCCAGCACCGCCGCCCGATCCGCCGCGTGAAGCGCGAGATCGAGCCCGACCGTCACGTGCTGACCGATGATCAGGAGGCCGACTTCGCGCAGGGCGGCCGTGGCGGCCCGGATCTGCTGGATCTCGTCGAGACAGTGCCGATCCGCCTCGACCATCGCCCGCAGGCCGCGCACTTGGCCCTCGATCCGCCCCAGCCGCCGAACCAGCGGAGCGCGCTCCGCGTCGGTTCGGGCGAGGCAGACACGACCATCGATGACTGTGCCGCTTGTCACCGCCCTGCGACCCCCTGTTCCGACCCGGTGTCGGGCCCTGGGAAGGGACGGCGCTCCGGAGGATCGTCCGCCTCCGGAGCACCGCGCGCCGTCAGCCGATCTGCTGGGACTGAGCCCCGCTGTCGGGCCGTGCCGGACCGAGCACCGGCTCCTCGCCCATGGGCTGGTTCTGGACCACGCTGAACTCGCCCTTGCCGTCGAGGGACGGGCCCTGCGTCCAGCGGCCGGCCGGGGGCGGCGAGCCGTCCGCCGACGTCGAGAAGAAGTTGTAGTTGAACTTCTGGTTCTCCTCGCTCTGCGGGAAGGAGTTCGGGATCGGCAGCGTGCCCGCGTGCCCCCCGAGTTCCTCGATCACCGACAGCCATTGCTGCTGATGCATCGTGTCCCGGGCGATGAGGAAGCTCCACATGTCGCGCATGCCGGCATCGTTGGTGGCGTTGTAGAGCCGGACCGCCAGGATCCGTCCGGTCGCCTCGGCGGCGACGTTGCAGTACATGTCGGCCGCGATGTTGCCGCTGGCGTAGATGTGGCTCATGTCGAACGGCAGGCCGTCGGAATTGCCCGGGAAGGCCGCCATGCCGGTGGACAGCAGCGTCTTGTGCAGCATGCCTTCGGCGATGTGGCGCGGATTCTCCCCGCCCATCACGGCTCCGACGAGCGCGTCGGCGGCCCCGGCCTCCTGCACCTTGGTCGGCGCGGTCTCGAGGTTCATCGCGACGGCGGTCGCGAGCATCTCGATATGCCCGATCTCCTCGGTCGCGGTGTTGAGCAGCATGTCGCGGTACTTCGTGGTCGGAGCGCGGTTGCCCCAAGCCTGGAAGAAGTACTGGAAGCAGACCCGGATCTCGCCCTCGATCCCGCCGATCGCCTGCTGGAGCATGCGGGCATAGATCGGGTCCGGGCTGTCGACCTTGACCGGGTACTGAAGTCGCTTGTCGTGATAATACATGGTGTCTGTCCCTCGTGAGAGGCACGGCGCGCCCTAGCCCACCGCACGATCGGCCGCGGGCTCGGTACTCCCTGGGAGCATGAGCCTTCGCATCTTGACCAACCCGCCTTCAGGACCTCGGTTCGATGTTCCAACACATTTAGAACGATTAAGACGCCCGCGATCCGATTTTTCGCTGATTAATCAGGCTACAAGGCCCAAAAATATTTCCTGCCGCCGCGCTTGATCACCGAAATGCGGCACCAACACATGTTAACATGCCTCAACGCAGGTTAGTATTTTGCGGGAGCCGCGCCCTCACCACGCAGAAGCTTGACGGGCGGTCGATCGGGACGGCGGCGAAGACGCTCCCGGGCGGATCGACCCGCGCAATCCGACCCGCATGCCAGCGCTTAACAGGCCCGCACCATCGTCAAGCTTGGCATGTATTCGACACGTGGCGACACGATGTTAAACGGCATTCGCTGTCGGTACGGTAGCGTACATATAATATAAACTTGGATCTGCCGTTACCCGGAATACATCGATCGGACTTATACTTGAAAATGCGTCATCTTATAATGCGCGTCTAATCCGCGGTCGGCGCGGGGCCAACGGCTTGGAGTGCATGGATGCTCACCGTCCAGATCGCCGATTTGGCAGACCTCCTGGAGGCCCGCCCGCTCACCCCGGACGGCTTCGCGAGAACCTTCGATCTGCCCGTGCGCGAGCGCTCGATCCCGAAGCAGCACGACCTGCTGCTGCCCGGTGCCGAGCCGGAAGTCGCGCACCTGCTGTTGGCTGGTCACGCCTGCCGCTATCGCATGCTGCGGGACGGCCGCAGGCAGATCACCGCCATCCTGGTTCCGGGCGACCTCTGCGACCTGGGTGCGATCCTCGCGAGCCGCGCAGACTACGCGGTCAACACGCTCACCCGCTGCACGGTCGGCGAGATCCCGATCGCCCGGCTCTCCGCCCGCGACAGCCCGGACCTCGCCGCAGCGTTGGGCCGCCGCCTGCGGCGCGACGAGGCCGTCGCCCGCGAATGGATCGTCAGCCTGGGCCGGCGCGTCGGTATCGAGCGGATGGCGCATCTACTCTGCGAGTTGCGCTGGCGACTGGCGACCGTCGGCTTGGTCACCGACGACAGTTTCGAGATGCGGATCACGCAGAACGATTTTGCGGACGCGCTCGGGCTGACGTCGGTGCACGTCAACCGCGTGCTGAAATACCTGCGTGACAGCCAGTTGATCCACCTGAAGAGCGGACGGCTCACGCTCCTCGACCGTCCGCGGCTGGAACGACTCGCGCAGTTCGATCCGGCCTATCTGGAGATCTGGTCCGACGCCCTTTGAGTCCGCCCCGTCGTCCGGGCCGCGCGATCAGAGGTACCCGGTCCGGCGGGCGAGCATCATCCCGAAGGCGAGGCAGGCGGCCAAGCTGACGGCCAGCATGGCGACGTTCGTCCAGAACCTCACGGGCCGGCTGGAGCCATCGAGACCGCTGGCGCGCAGGCGCACCCACGGTACGTAGAGGTAGAGGGCGGTCAGGGTCAGGATCAGGAAGGCCAGGGTGGCGAACCGGCCGGTGACCACAGCGGCGCCGGCGAGGATGGCCCATCCGATGACGAGGCCCAGCATCGTAATCAGGGCTGTCGAATTCACGTCCGCACGATCCCTTCAGCGCATGGATTCGGCAGGGCGGCCGCAGCGGAAACTCAGACTGCGACGAACTCCCTCACGGAACACATAGCATCAGCGAACCGGCTACAAGATCGGAGAGAGTGCTGGTGCTGCGAGAGAGGATTGAACTCTCGACCTCTTCATTACCAATGAAGTGCTCTACCACTGAGCTACCGCAGCAGGTGACCGGGGCGCCCCCGCGGGGGCGTGTCCGTCCGGCTGAGTGGGGCCATAACGGATCGCCGACGCGTTGGCAACGCCGCGTTGCGCATCCGCGTGCTTTACGTGCGGCACGCAGCGCGAATGATGGCGGCGAGCCCCGGCTCGGACACAGCCTCGGCCGCCTCCGCGGGCGTGAACCATCGCAGCTCCCGCTGATGCTCCTCGGGAAAATGCTTGAGCTGCTTGCGCACCTTGAGCGGGAACACCTTCACCTGACACAGGACCGCGTCGAGGTTCTTCAGCCGCTTCTGATAGAGGTAGTGGCCAATCGGCCGCTTGCCGACCGCACCGCGCAGGCCCGCCTCCTCGTAGGCCTCGCGGGCGGCGGCCTGGAACGGCTTGCGGCCCTTCATGGGCCAGCCTTTCGGGATGACCCAGCGTCGGCTCTCCCGCGACGTCACGAGCAGGATCTTGGGCTTCCCGTCCCGCCCGAGCCGGAACGGCAGGGCGCCGACCTGCCGCCGCGGCTCGTTGTCGTCGTCGAGAAGCGTCACGGCCGCACCGCGCTACGCGGCATCCGCCCCGAATCCGACCGGGGCGGGGACGTGTCCGGGGCGGGTACGGTGCGGCGGATGATCGGACCCTCGGTCGGTGACGCTACGCACAAGCTACACGGTACCGCGGGTCCGGCAACTCATAGTGGTTCAACCGAACACCACGAACCTCTGTTCGCGGCGTCGCGGCAGCACCCTGCGCGCCGGACAGACCGGTCACCCGATCCTGCGCACGGCGCGCTCGGCCCCGGAGGCCGGCAGCGCGGCGGCCGCCATGCCGGCCGAAACGGGGTCCGGCCCGTCAGCCTTGTCCCCGCTCGTGGGGGCCGGCACGAGAGTCGGCAGCGGGGCCGCCTTCGATTCGCTCGCGTTCTGATCCGTTACGCTTGCGCGCGGCGGGTTGAGGCCGTCACTTGGACCGGCCGGCGCCAGGACGGGCGCGGAGGGCTTGGGCTCCGGCTCCGGATCCACGGCGGGCGCGGCCACCAAGGTGTTCGGCGGCTCGCGCCACGCGAACGCGTCGAGACGTCCGGTGACCGGCGAGACGGGGGCCCAGGTGTCGGAGGCGACGCCGTCGGCAATCCAGACGGGATCGCGCGGCGCCCGGGCGGCGCGGGCGAGCCACTCGCGGGCCTGCCCGGAAGCGGCGCCGTGCTCGGCCTCCTCGATCGCCGCCATCATCAGGCAGGCGCGCACGGTCGGTCGGTCGGCGAGAAGCGGCTTCGCGGCCTCGCGGGCGCGACCGTAATCCCGCGCGTCGAGGGCGGCCTGCGCCACGGCGAGCCGGGCCTCCGGATCCCAGGAGGACAGCTTGGCCAGGGTCTCGGCACGGGCGAGTCGGTCGCGGACCGAATCGCCGGGCCGGAGGCCGAGATAGACCTTGGCGAGATCGGGATGCGGGTTGGCTTTCCAGGCCGCCTCGGCGATGCGGGCGGCCTTCTTGAGGTCGCCGCGGCGGGCGAGGAGCCGGCCGGCGATGCAGGCCGCTGGTACGAGGTCGGGCGCGAGCTTGACCGCCTGCAGCACGCGCTCGCCGGCCAGTTCCGGCTCGCCGGCCTCGCGCTCGCCCGCGATGGCCGTGAGGAGGACGGCCCTCTGACGGCGGGCAGTCGCCTTATCGATCAGGCCCAGGGAGGAGCGCCGCTCGATGGTCTCCAGGGCCGCAGCCCAGTCGCCGTCGGCGCTCTGCGCCTCGAGCAGCGCCTCGTTGGCCCAGGTGACGCTCGGGGCGAGGCGCGCGGCCTCCGTGGCGTAGGCGCGGGCGGCGGTCTCGTCCTCCCGGCGCCGGGCCTCCACGAACAGCCCGCGCAGGCCCAGCACCCGCGTCTCCGGATCGTCGACCATGCGCTGGAAGGCGCTCTCGGCGGCGTCGCGGTCGCCGGAGATCTGCGCTGCCTGCGCCTTGAGCAGCAGGGTCAGCGGCTCGCTGCCGAGGAGGCGCTCGGCGTCGCCCGCGTAGCGGCGCGCCGCCAGGGGATCGCCCGAGCCGACCGCCACCATGCCGCGGGAGAGGGCCGAGAGACCCTTGGCCCGGCGCCGCTCCGCGGAGCCCCGGACCAGGGCCTCGGGCAGGCCGATCACGCCGCGCACGATCGCCCAGAGCAGACCGAGAACGATCGCGGCCGCGATCACGCCGACGAGGGCGACCGCCAGGCTGGTACCGATCTGGTAGCCGTTCCAGACGACGGTGACGGTACCGGGCCTGTCGGCGATCCAGACCGCGCCGAAGGCGGCGAGTGCGAGCAGGGCCAGGAAGGCGAGGGCGCGCCACATGGGGTCAAAGTCTCCTGTCGACGGCCGCCTGGCGGCCGCCGCGGGGTGCGGGAGAGGCGGGGCGCCTGTGCGCCCGCCCGGAGAGGTTGCAGCCGCGCACGGCGCGGGTTGGGACCGTCACAATCCTATCGCCCCGGTACCGCGGCGGGCGTGGCCGGCGCCGCCGCATTGCCGGCCGGCAGGGCCCTGAAAGCGGTGTCCAGCAGCGTCCGCGCGGCCGTCTCGGCGGCGGCCCGCGCCTTCAGCTTGGCGCCGAAATCGCCCGCCTCGTCCTGCGCCGCGGCCGGCAGGGCCGCGAAGGCCGCATCGGCCGCCGGCAGGTCGCCGCGGTCGAGGGCAGCCTGAACCTTGGCTTCTGGATCGTCGGGGGCTTCGGGGGCCGGCGCGTCGACCTTGCGCACCTGCACGATGCCGTCGGCCATGCTCAGGAGCTTGGAGCGGAAATCGCCGGTCTCGGCCGCGCTCCTGGCCCGCTGCGCCCGGCTCTTGGCGGCGATTCGCTCGCCGATCGGGCGGAAGCCGTCGGCGAGCCGGCCGGCCGTGGGAGCGCCCGATGCCGCGAAGGGCGCGAGCGCCTTGGTCTGCGCCTCGGTCGCCGGATCGAGCTTGCGCAGGGTGGCCAGCGGCTCGGCATAGGGCATCCCGGATTCCAGGGCGGACACCACGCGATCGGCCGCGACCACCCTCAGGGCGGCCTGGACGGTCCCGACCTCGGCGCGCTGGGCGACGCTCTTGTCGAGCGCGGCGATCTGATCGGCCTGCTCCTGCAGACGCCGGTCGACCGCCTTCGCGGCCTCGGCGGCCTGGGCCTGTCCGGCCTCGGCGGCCGTGCGGCTCGCCTGCGTGGCGGCCTGGACCGCCTCGGTGGCGGCCTTCACCCGCGCGTCAAGATTCTGCTGGAGCGCGTCGAGCCGCTGACCGAGGGCGGCGTCGGCATCGGCATTCGCCTTCGTCTTCTGCTCCACCTCGCTCTGCAGCGCGGCGACCTTCTTGGACGCGTCTTCCGCCGCCGTCTTGTTCGCGCCGTTCTCTTCCAGGGCCTTCAGGCGCGCATCGAGGTCGGCGACCTGCTTGGTGGTGTCCTGGAGCGCGTTGAGCTTGGCCCCCGCCGGCTGGTCGCGGCCGGGCTCCTGGCCGGGCTCCTCCTGAAGGGCAGCCACGCGCTGGTCCAGGCTGTCGAGGCGCGCCACCAGATCGGCCGGGATGGACTGCGCCTGCCCGGCCGCTTGCCCGTCCGTCGGAGCCGCGGCCGGCGTCGGCGCACCGGACGCCTTGTCGAGCGCCTGCTTGGCGGTCGATTCGGCGGAGGCGACCCGCTTGTCGAGGGCCGCGAGGGCGTCGCGCGGGGCGAGCCCGTCGAGGCGCTTGTCGAGGGAGGCGAGCTGGCTGGACAGCCTCTGGTCGAGGGCGTTCAAGCGCGGATCCGGCCCGATTCCGGCCTTCTCGGCCCCGAACAGCAGACCCGCCCCGATCACGCCGCCGAGCAGTCCGGCCGCCGCGATCGAGCCGAACCCGGCCCGGGCGCGGGTCGCGGGCGGGGTCAACGGCGGGGTCGTGGCCTTCGACGCATCGGTGGGAATCGGCCCCCTCGGCGGCTCCTTGGCCGCATCCTTGACGCCGTCCTTCGACGGCTCCTTGCCGCCGGGCGTCGGGTCGGGGACGCGCTTGGCCTTCAGGTCGATGATGGGCCCAGCCGTCACGGCGCTCGCAGCCGCCGCGCCGGCGGCCCCAGCCGCAGGTCCGCCCGGCCGATTGCCGGGCTGCGGGCCGGAACCGGGCTGGCCCACCTTCGGCGGCTCGGCCTTGGTGGCGTCGGGCTTTGTCGGATCAGGCTTCGCGCCGGTCGCGGCCTTCGCGACGTCCGGCGGCGCGGAGGTCGGGCCGCCCGCCTTGGCAGGCTCGATCTTGCCCGGATCAGCCTTGCTCGGATCGACTTTGCCTGGCTCAGTCCTGACGGCGTCGGGTTTTGCAGCCGCCGGCTGGGCGCCGGTGCTCCCCGCCGGCTTCGGCGCGTCCGCGATGACGGCGCTGGAGCCCGGCTTGCTGGTCTCTGGCTTGCCGATCTCGGGCTTCGTCTCGGTCGTGCCCGGCTTGGCGGCCACCACCGGCTCGGTCGCCGGCTTGGGCGGCGTGACGGACGCCGGATTCGGCTTGGCGCTTTCGGAGGGCGCCGGTGCAATCGGCTTCCCGCCGGCGACCGGGGCGGCCGCGGAGCGGTTGTCCGTCGCGGACGGATTCGCCTGGCCGGGCTTTGCGGCCGCGGGGTCCGGCTTCCGGCCGCCGGGGCCGGGGCCGGGCTTGTCGGCGTCGCTGGGCGGTGGCGTCACGGGCAAGTCCTCCAACTCTACGGCGTCGCCGCGCCCCCCTAGCACCGCGGCGGCCTCCGGCGCGAGGGCGAGATACGGCGGCCCGGTCTCCCTGTCACCGCACGGTCAGGTGCGGCTTGGCGTAAGGGCGTCGAGCAAGTCCGCTTCACGCGGGCGCGCCGCCACGAAATGGATCGGGACGCCAACCGCTTCCAGAGGGGCGGCGACGTCCACCGACAGGCAGTAATGCTTCAGGGCGCGGAAAGCTCCGCCGTGACCCGCAGCATCCGCCAAGGCGAGAGCGACGGCGGCGCTGCGCCGGGAATAGTGGAGGGCCGCGTCGAGTTGGCCGGACGCGAGCGCGCCGTCGGCCGCATCGGGCAGGGCGGGCAGGGCCTCCGCGGCGTAGGCCACGACGGTCGCGATCCGGAATCCGGCCGCGCTCAGCGTCGCCTCCGGCTCGCGCTTGCGCTCGGCGCCGGCCCTGTGGAGCAGGCGCGCGCCCGGCGGCAGCAGGCCGGCCGCGAGCGCGGCGAGCCCTGCCGCGTCGCCCGGTCCCTCGCGCACCGGCCCGAGCCCGGCCTCCGCGGCCAGCGCGGCCGTCCGCGCCCCGACCGCGAAGACCGGCAGGCCCCGCAGGGACGCGGCCTCCCGCGGCTCCGGCACCGCGTTGGCGCTGGTCAGGAGCACACCGTCGAACGGCCCGTCGGGCGGGGCGGCACCGGTCGGTCGCACCACCAGCACCGGGGCCACGAGCGGCGCGTGGCCGCGCGCCGTAAGGGCCGCGCCGGTGCGCGTCGCACCCGGCTCGGGCCGCGCCACCCAGATGCGCAACGGTCAGCCTTCCAGCGTCAGGCGAACGCCGTGGCGCGCCTCGGCGCCCGGAGCGAGCAGCCGTTGCGCGTCGCGCTCCGTGAGTTCCCCGGAGAAGTCGGCCCAGTCGGCGTAGCCCGTCCAGCATTCCAGCGACAGGAACGGCGCCGTCGGCTTGGTCCAGACCGCGAGATGGGGGAAATCCGCCATCTCCATGCGGATCGCCTTGCCGGGCCCGGTGAAGCGCATCCGGCGGCTGCGGGCGTTCCGGATCACGAAGGCCTCGGTGAAGATCGCCGGGTCGAGGGGCAAGATATCGCCCGAGAGCGGGATCGGCTGCTCGTCGCGCAGCAGCAGGCCGCCGGGGCCCACCTGCGGGGCGAAGGGGCGCTCCGCCTGCTCGAATTCCACCGCGTAGCCGCCGTCCCGGGCGCGGGTGCCCCCCGCGAAGGGCCACGGGAAGGCCGGATGGAAGCCGAGGGCGTAGGGCAGGGGCTCGGTGCCGGAATTGCCGACGGTCACGTCGAGATCGAGTCCGCCCGGCCGCACCCGGGCGGCGACGTCGAGCTGGAAGGCGAACGGGTAGTGCGCCCGGGTCTCGGGCCCGTCGGTCAGGCGCAGGGTCACGGCATCGGCACGCTGCTCGATGACCTGGAAAGGGAGGTCGCGGGCGAAGCCGTGCTGGCCCATCGGGTAGCGCGCGGAGCCGACCTTCACGTGGCCGCCGGCCGAGGCGCCGACCACCGGGAAAAGCCAGGGGGCGTGGCGGTTCCAGTGCTCCGGGTCGCCGCTCCAGAGATACTCGGTCCCGCCGACCCGCCAGGAGACCGGCTCGGCGCCGTGGGTCGAGAGCGCGGCGGAGGTACCGTCCGGGGCGGTCAGGTCGATGCGCGTGCTCACAGGGGTCTCCCGCTGATCCTCGGAGAGCCGAGGTAACGGATGCGGGGCAGGGGGCAAGGGCCGCCTCTCATCGGGCCGCGCCTCATGCGGCCGTGCCAAGTCCCGGCAGCACTGCCTCGGGCGGCCCGGAGGCGACGAGCCGTCCGGCCTCCAGCACGTGGACCGCGTCGGCGCCCTCCAGGGTCGAGAGGCGGTGGGCGATCAGGATCAGGGTCCGCCGGCCCGACAGGGCGCGCAGCGCCCGCATCACCGCCGCCTGCGTCTCGTCGCCGAGAGCCGAGGTCGCCTCGTCGAACACGATCACGTCCGGGTCGTGGTAGAGCGCCCGGGCGATGCCGATGCGCTGGCGCTGGCCGCCGGACAGCCGCGCGCCCCGCTCTCCGACCCGCTCACCGTAGCCATGCGGCAGGGCCGCGACGAAATCGTGGGCGCCGGCGAGCCGTGCCGCCCGCTCGACCGTCGCGAGGTCGGGCGCGTCGAGCCCGAGGGCGATGTTCTCCGCCACCGTGCCGTCCACCAGGAACACCTCCTGCGGCACGTAGCCGATCCGGTTCTGCCAGGCCGGCAGGGTGGCGCGATCGAGGGCGACGCCGTCCACGGTGATCCGCCCCGCGCCGGGGCTCAGCACCCCGAGGAGCAGGCCCGCGAGCGTCGTCTTGCCCGAACCGGTGCGGCCCGCGAGCCCGACCGTGGTGTTGACCGGGATCGTCAGGTCGATGCCGGCGAGCGCCGGCCGGCCGGTGCCGTAATCGAAGCCGAGCCCCTCGAGCCGGATCGCCGTCGTGAACGGCAGCCGCTCTGCGGTGCGGGGCTGGGGCGCCCGCTCGTCGGCGAGCTCGTCGACGATCGCCTGCACCGCCGGCAGGGTGAAGCGCATCAGCGCCACCGAGGTGAAGATGTTCTGGAAGGCCGGGAGCATCCGGTAGCCCGCGAAGGCGAACAGGCCGAGCAGCGGCAGGATCCCGGCCACGTCCAGGCCCTGGGCCAGCGCGAACAGCACCACCACGATCACCCCGCCGAAGGCCAGGGCCTCGATGACGAAGCGCGGCATCTGGCCGGTGAGCTGGCTCGCCGCTGTGGCGATCGCGTAGGCGCGCGCCGGGGCGTCGAACCGACCCGCGAAAGCCTCCGCGCGCCCGTAGAGCTTCAGCTCGGTGAGCGCCCCGAAGGTCTCCTGGACGATGCGGAAGCGCGCCTCGTTGTCGGCCACCGTGCGGGCGCCGAGCCGCGCGAGGCGGGCCCGCATCACCATGTAGATCCCGACATAGAGGCCGCCGAAGCCGCCTCCGAGGATTAGCGCGAGCTGCGGCGCGTAGGCCAGCAGGAAGGCAATCACCGCGAGGGCTGAACTCGCCCGGGAGGCGAGCACGGTGGCGGGCGTCAGGGCGCCGATCACCAGCCGGTCGGTCTCGGACAGCACGTTCTTGGCGAGCTCGGCGCTGTTGGCTTGCGTGAAGAACAGCCGCTCCCGGTCGAGGTAGCGGAACAGCAGCCGCCGGCTGAGGCTGTAGCCGGCCAGATGGGTGAAGCGGAGCTGCGCGTAGGTCAGCCCGGCATTGACCAGGGCCGTGACCAGGATCGCCGCCAGCGCCGCACCGCCGGTCACCAGCAGGAAGCTGCGCTCGTCGGCGAGCCCGAGGAACGCCCGGGTCTGCGCGAGGTAGGGGATGCGGGTCGCCGCCGACGGGTCGCCGACCAGCGTCAGGAACGGGATCACCGCGGCGACCCCCACCACCTCGAGAAGGGCCGCCACGGCGAGGCCGAGGGCGATCATGGCGAGGCGCCGCCGGTCGGGGGCCCGCAGGGCGCGGACGAGGTCGATCAGCGCGCGCATGGCGTCGGACAGGTCGGCGGGGCGGCTCGCATGGCGGGCCCGGGCTTAAGGGTGCCGCCCCGGCCTGTCCACGCCGGGCTCAGCCGAGCTTCTTCAGCGAGCCGAGATCGACGTCGCCGTCCTGGCTGGCGAAGGTCAGCGTCTTCGAGGATCCATCCGCCTGCGACACGCCGCCGATCCGGTGGTCGCCGCTGTCGTAGGTCGAGACCTGCCCGTCGCGCTCGATCAGCAGGCGCTTCTTGTCGGGGAAGACGGCGTATTTCATCCCGTTCTGCGCGCCGCTGGTCGCGGGCTCGCCAAGATCCTTCGGCCACCAGGGCTCCATGCCCTTCATCGGCTTCATGGGCTTCATGGGTTCCATCGGTTTCATCGGCTCCACGGCGCCACCTCCTGCCGGCTGAGAGACAGGAGGACGCGGCAGGGCGGGAAGGGTTGCATGCCACCCCGCCCCGGGCGCGGGATCAGACCGGCGGCCGCGCGGACTTCTCCCGGACCTGCCCGTCGAAGCCGACATGAAGCTGATGCTCGCGCCCGTCGCGATCCTTCGCGGCGACGTCGAGGTGGCGCGGGCCGCGGCCGGTGACGCGCACGTCGCTGTAGCCGGCCGCCTGCACGGAGGCCGTCAGGGCGGGCAGGTCGGGCTTCGGCCCGAGGCCGATCCGGTCCTTGGCCCAGTCCAGGCTGCCCATGGCCGGACCGCCGGCCGGGCCGAGCACGATCGTGCGCCCGTCGCCATGGGTCAGGACCCGCGCGTGCAGGAAGCCCGTCTCGAACCGGCCCTGCACCGTGATGGCCTCGCCCTTGGCGACGAGCGTGCCGTCCTCGCCCTCGCGGCCGGTCTCGACCAGGGCGCGGCCGGTCGGATCCTGGACCACGAACTTGTTGCCGAAGATCTCGGCCACCGTGCCCTTGATGGCGGTCGCCCCGGAGGGCGCCAGCGCCTGGATCGCCACCGGCTCGACTGGCGTCGGCTGGAAGGCCGTGCCCTGCGCCAGGGACAGGCCCACCGCGCCCACCGCGAGCGGGGTCGCCAATGCACCCACCACCCAGGTCCGCCGGGGGATCGCCCGGCGCGCCGGGCCGGCGGGCTCGGGATCGCGGATTTCCCGCGCAGTGCCGTCGATCGTCTTGTCGTCGCTCATGGTTCGGTCCTTCGAGAGGTCCGGATCCGTTCGATCCGATGTCCCTTCGTAAGGCGCCCTTGGCAATCCGGACTGAACCGCCCGGTTCAGCCCCGGTTAAACCCGGCCGCCTAGAGCGTGACGCACGGAACCCGTGCGAACGCAAAGACTTGGCAGCGCGGGCTGATGTTGGTCGGCTGGTTGGAGCCTGCACGCGTCCCCTCGGCCGGGCCGCATGAGAACACGACGCCAAGGCCCGATCCGGGTTGGATTTGCCGCCGCGACGTGGTGGCAAGGCGAGAGGAACCAGATGGCTTCGCCACCGCCGTCTTTGCGAGCGGAACGCAGCAATCCCGTTAGCGCCACGTGTCCGGGTGTCGCGCTGCCCTGGGTCACTTCGCTCCGCTCGTGATGACGTGCGGATCAACGCCCTCTCGGAAGCGGAGCGCGACAATCAACGGAAGGCGTGAGCGCCTGAGCGAGGAGGGGACGGGTGAAGATCCTGCTGGTGGAGGACGACGCGGCCCTCGCAGCCGAGGTGGCCAAGGTGCTGCGGGCGGAGAATTTCGTCCTCGACCACGCCGCCACCGGCGAGGATGCCCAGCATCTCGGCGAGACCGAGGGCTACGACGCGGTCGTGCTCGACCTCGGCCTGCCGAAGGGCGACGGGATGTCGGTGCTGCGGGCGTGGCGGACGGCCGGACGGACCCTGCCGGTGCTGGTGCTCACGGCGCGCGATGGCTGGAGCGACAAGGTCGCGGCGTTCAAGGCGGGGGCGGACGATTACCTCGTCAAGCCGGTCCGCGTGGAGGAGCTGGTGATCCGCCTGCGCGCGCTGGTGCGCCGGTCGCAGGGCGGCGGGGCGAGCCGCATCGTCTGCGGCCCCCTGAGCTTCGATCCGGGGCTCGGCGCCTTCGAGCACGAGGGCCTGCCGCTCAAGCTCACGGGCCTCGAATGGCGGGTGCTGTCCTGCCTGGCGCTGAACCGCGCGGCCGTGGTGCCGCGCCTGCACCTGATCGAACGGGTCTACGAGGGCGATGCCGACGTCGATTCGAACTCCGTCGAGGTGATCATCACGCGGTTGCGGCGGAAGATCGCCCCGGCCCGGATCGAGAACGTGCGCGGCCATGGCTACCGCCTGCACGCGGATCCCGCCTGATGGCGGACGCGACGCCGCGCCGGTCGCTCCGCGGCCGCCTGCTCGCCGCCGCCCTGGTGCTGGTGCTGGCGGCCCTGGTGGTGGCGGGCCTCGCCATCGGGGTGATCCTGCATCGGTTCGTGCGCGGGCAGCTCGACGGGCGGCTGGACGCGCAGATCACCGCCCTGCGGGCCGGGCTCGAAGCCGGAATCCTGCCCGGGAGCCTCGACGCGCCGCCGTTCGACCGGCCCGGTCCCGGCTGGGCCTGGGAGGTGCGCCGCGGGCCCGAGACGATCCGCTCCGGATCCCTGCGGGGCGGCGACATCCACCTGTCCGATCCGGGGCCGGAGGACGCGTCCGACCGGCCCCACCCGGCTTCCGCGACGGGGCCGCGGGGCGAGCCCCTCGTCGCCCGCGTGCTCACCCTGCCGGGGCCGCCGGCCGCGACCATCGTGGTGGCCGCGCCGGAGGGCGAATTGCGCGGCCCCCTGCGCGAGGCGCTGTCGAGCCTCGCCCTGGCGCTCGGGATCCTCGGCCTGTGCCTGCTCGCCGGACTGGCGTTCCAGGTGCGGCTCGGCCTCGCGCCGCTGACGCGCCTGCGGGTCGACCTCGCGGCCGTACGGGCCGGCCGGCGCGAGCGCGTGCCGGACGACCAGCCCGCCGAGATCGCGCCCGTGGTGGCGGAACTCAACGCACTCCTCGACCAGAACGCGCAGAATCTGGAGCGGGCTCGCGGCCACGTCGCCAACCTCGCCCATGCCCTCAAGACACCGCTCGCCACCCTGTCGATGGCGCTGGCCGACCCCGCCCGCGACCCGGACGGGGCGCTGCGCCGGCAGGTGGACGACATGGACCGGCGGGTGCGCCATCATCTGCGCCGGGCCCGGGCCGCGGCGCTGGCGGGCTCGGCCCGGCGCCGCACGCCGCTGGCGCCGCGCCTCTCGGACCTGCGCGACGCGCTGGCGCGGCTCTACGCCGAGAAGGGCGCGGCGATCGATCTCGCCGTGCCGGAGGACCTTTCCGTACTCTGCGAGGGCCAGGATCTCGACGAGATGCTCGGCAACCTCGTGGACAATGCCTGCCGCTGGTGCCGCAGCCGCGTCCGGATCAGCGTGGCCGCCCGTGACGATGGCGTCCGCGTGCGGGTGGAGGATGACGGGCCGGGCCTCGACGCCGAGGCCGCCGCCTCCGTCATGGCGCGCGGCCGGCGCCTCGATGAGGGCGTCCCGGGCCACGGCTTCGGACTGCCGATCACCTTGGAACTCGCCGAACTCTACGGCGGCGGGCTGAGCCTTGCACGATCGGATCTCGGCGGATTGCGGGCGGAGCTGGCGCTGCCGGCGTGATCCGGAACAACCCGGATCCCGCGTATGCCGGACGCTCGAGCCTCCACCCCGTCGTCCCGGGGCGCCGAAGGCGAGCCCGGGACCCAGAGCCGCCGACGGCGCACATCCTGGGCTCCACGATGGTTCTGGATCCCGGGCTCCGCTGCGCGGCCCCGGGATGACGTGTCCTCGAAGCGGCCCGGGCAAAGGCCTGGTCCGAGCCTCCGCTCAGGAACCCCTTTGGTCAGCCCAGTGCCTCCCGCAGGATCGGGCGGATGCGCGGGTCGATGCAGTGGGCGACGTTGAAGCGCATGTAGCCGTTCCAGGCATCCGACAGGCTGAACGAGGTGCCCGGCGCCAGCACCATGCCGCGGGCGAGCGCCCGGCGGGCGACGTCGGCCCCGTCGCGCCCGTCCGGCAGGCGCATCCACAGGAAGAACCCGCCCCTGGGCTGCGACCAGGGCTCCAGGCCGCAGGCGCGCAATTCCGCGGAGGCCTGCACCATCGCCCCGGCGATGCGGCGGCGGGTTTCGGCGAGGTGGCGCCGATAGGCACCCTCGCTGATCAGCGTGTGCACCAGCGCCGCCGTGACATGGCCGTTGCCGAGGCTCAGCGCCAGCTTGAGATCGACCAGCGGCTCGACCCAGTCGGCCCGGAGCGCGATCCAGCCGCAGCGGGCGGCGGCCGAGAGGGTCTTGGAGAAGCTGCCGATCTGGATCACCCGCTCCAGCCCGTCAAACCCGGCGAGCCGCGGCGCCGCCTCGGGTTCGAGGTCGCCGAAGATCTCGTCCTCGACGATGAGCGTGTCGTGCGCCTCGCACAGCTTCAGGAGCCGGTGCGCCACGTTCGGCGCGAGGCTCGCCCCGGTCGGGTTCTGCAGCGCCGCATTGGTCAGGTAGAAGCGCGGCCGGTGCCGCTCCAGCAGGATCGCGAGCGCCCGCAGGTCCGGGCCCTCCGGCGTCATCGGCACCCCGACCACCGCGACCCGCTGCGCGCGCAGCAGCGCCAGGAAGTTGAAGTAGCAGGGATCGTCCACCAGCACGGTGTCGCCCGGCTGGAGCAGGAAGCGGCAGACGAGATCGAGCGCCTGGGTGGCCGATTCGACCAGCACGATCTGGTCGGGCTCGGCGCCGACGCCCTTCTCGCCGACCTTGCGGGCGATCTGGTTGCGCAGGGGCTCATAGCCGAGCGGCCGGTCGTAATTGGTCATCTCGGCCAGATCGGCCCGGGCCACCCGGCGCAGGCCCCGCCGGATCGCCTCGTGGGGCAACCAGGAATCGGGCAGCCAGCCCGCGCCCGGCTTGAGCTGGTCGGACCCGGCCTGCTGCGCCTGCCGGGTGATCCAGAGCGGATCGACGATCCGGTCGAGCCGCGGCCCCATCGCTTGCAGCGAGAGCGGCCGCGTCTTGCCGGCGACGTAGAAGCCGGAGCCCGGCCGGGCCACCACGGCGCCCTCGGCGGCGAGCCGCTCGTAGGCCTCCACGACGGTCGATTTCGACACCCCCATCGTGTCCGCGAAAGCGCGCACCGACGGGATCCGCACGCCTGGGACGAGCCGCCGCGCCGCGATCCGCTCGCGGATCTCGCCGATCACGGCCTCGACTCGGGTCCCGGGACTTCTGACTGCGATCGGCATCCGTACTGCTCATTCGTCCGGACAATTCTTCCAAACCGTACCGAAGTGTTCCTGTCGCCGCCAGCCCCGGACAGCCAGGATCGCCCGGCCCCAGAGAGACGGAGGAGGGGATCATGGACCAGTGCCTATCCGAGACTGCCAAGGCGCAGACCTCGTGGATTACCCGCGCGGCCACGCTGTTCGCCGCATGGGCGGCCGAGGTGCGGGCCGGCCTGTCCCGCGCGGCCATGAACCGCCGCGTCCTGCAGCGACTCTCGACGCTGTCGGAGCGCGAACTGAAGGATATCGGGCTGACGCCCCAGGACGTGGCGGATGCCTGCGCGCCGGGCGCCAGCGATGCCATTCACCTGCTCGTCGGCCGCCGCGACGAGCGCCGGACGGCGCGGGCGGCGCGCCGGTGGTGACTGCGCGGGCGGGATCGTAAGATCCGCCCATGACGCTGCGCGACGTGCTGGCCGCCCTCTTGGTGGTTACGATCCTCGGGCTGGCCTTCGTGGCCATCAAGGCCGGCCTGGAAACGGTCCCGCCGCTGATGCTGTGCGCCCTGCGCTTCGCCTTCGCGGCGGTGCCGGCGGCTTTTGTGATCCGGCCGCCCCGCGCGCCCGGCGTGCTGGTGGCGGCGTTCGGGCTTGCCCTCGGCATCGGCCAGTTCGGGCTGCTGCTGAGCGGGATCCGGCTCGGGATGCCGGCCGGCCTGTCGTCACTGCTGATCCAGATCCAGGCGCCGTTCACCGTGGCGCTCGCCTGGGCCGTGCTGGAGGAGCGCCCGCGGGTCCTTCAGGTGCTGGGCGGCGCGGTCGCGCTCCTCGGCGTCGTCGCGGTCGCGCTCGGGCGGGGCGGAGCCGCCCCGCTGGGGCCATTGCTGATGGTCGTCGGCGCGGCCCTGGGCTGGGCCAGCGCGAACATCATCGTGAAGCGGATCGGCCGGGTCGACATGCTGGCGCTGATGGTCTGGGGCAGCCTCGCCACCGCGCCGCCGCTCTTCATCCTGTCGCTGATCGTGGAAGGGCCCGCCGCCCTCACGGCGCTGACGCACCCAAGCTGGGCGGCGATCGGATCCGTCGTCTTCCAGGCCTACCCGACGACGCTCCTCGCCTTCGGTCTCTGGAACCGGCTCCTGACCCGCTACCCCGCGGCCACCGTCACGCCCTTCGCCCTGCTGGTGCCGGTGGCGGGAATCCTGAGCACGCATGTCGTGCTGGGCGAGCCGCTGAGCGCCGACATCCTGGCCGGGGGCGGGCTCATCCTGATGGGCATCGCGCTGAGCCTGCGGGGCGGGCGACGGTCCGGATCCGACGGAGCGTCGCGGCCGGGAACGGCGCCGCCAGCGCAGGCCGCGTAGATCGGCCCACCGGCATGGCACTTCGCGGCACCGGAAAGCCGGACGCAGCGATGCCTGCAGGTCGGGGACCGAATCTGGCTTGAAGGAAGAAGGGGACGTGGCGCGGGCGACGGGGCTCGAACCCGCGACCTCCGGCGTGACAGGCCGGCACTCTAACCAACTGAGCTACGCCCGCACGGCGTGGTCGCCTCGAAGGGGCGTTTCGCCCGGCGACGGGGCGGGGTTTATGGGGCGCTTCGGGACCTGTCAAGCGCATCCGCGCCGGATTCGGCTGACCCGCGACACGCGGCACCTGCGCGCTTCCGTCGTGTTGCAGGCATGCCGCCTATTCCCATTTCAGGGGAGCACTGACAGCGCGCTTTGTGCGACGCGACAAGCCATTGTCACGGGCCGGCGGCTCGACTAAGCCTCCGGCCGCGCGCATCCTGGCATAAGAACAATTCCACGGGCGAGTCCGGGTCGGCGTCGCACCGCGGTTTCCTACGTCTCGCGAGGCCCTGGCATGACCGGATTGTTGGCGGATTACCTGCCGCTCATCGTGTTCATCGGCGTGGCGCTGTTCATCGCCACAGCTCTGCTGGTCGTACCGTTCCTCGTGGCGTTCAAAAGCCCCGACCCGGAGAAGCTGTCGGCCTACGAGTGCGGCTTCAACGCGTTCGACGACGCCCGCATGAAGTTCGACGTGCGCTTCTACCTCGTCGCCATTCTGTTCATCATCTTCGACCTTGAGGTCGCGTTCCTGTTTCCCTGGGCGATCACCTTCGGGGATCTGGGCTGGTTCGGCTTCTGGTCGATGATCGTCTTCCTGGGCGTGCTGACCGTCGGCTTCGTCTACGAGTGGCGCAAGGGCGCCCTCGAATGGGACTGAGATCTCGCCGCTCGCTGCCCGCACAGAATTCTTGAGTCGCCGATGGCCCTGATCACCGATACCAATCGCGCTCCCGCGATCGCGCCCCAGCCGAAGGGGATCATCGATCCCAACACCGGCCGCCCGATCGGCGCGGACGACCCGACCTTCCTGTCGATCAGCGACGAGCTGGCCGATCGGGGCTTCCTGCTCACCACCACGGACGAGCTGATCAACTGGGCCCGCACGGGCTCGCTGATGTGGATGACCTTCGGTCTCGCCTGCTGCGCGGTCGAGATGATGCAGATGTCGATGCCGCGCTACGATTGCGAGCGATTCGGCTTCGCGCCCCGCGGCTCGCCGCGTCAGTCCGACGTGATGATCGTCGCCGGCACCCTGACCAACAAGATGGCCCCGGCGCTGCGCAAGGTCTACGACCAGATGCCGGAGCCCCGCTACGTCATCTCGATGGGCTCCTGCGCCAACGGCGGCGGCTACTATCACTATTCCTACTCTGTCGTGCGCGGCTGCGACCGGGTGGTGCCGGTGGACATCTACGTGCCCGGCTGCCCGCCCACCGCGGAGGCGCTGCTCTACGGTGTGCTGCTGCTGCAGAAGAAGATCCGCCGGACCGGCACGATCGAGCGCTGAGGAGCGGCCATGACGAACGGCATCTCGATCCTCCCCCACACCCAGCCGGTCTACGGCGAGGACGCGGTCGCGGCCATGGCCGAGCGCGTCGTCGGCGCCCTGGGGCCGGCGGTGGTGTCGCACACCACCGCGTTCGGCGAGCTGACGCTGGTGATCCAGGCGTCCGACATCGTCTACGCGCTCACCTACCTGCGCGACGATCCGGCCTGCGCGTTCCGCAACTTCATCGACATTTGCGGCGTGGACTACCCGCAGCGCGAGAAGCGGTTCGACGTGGTCTACCACCTGCTGTCGCTGCGCCATAACCTGCGCATCCGCGTGAAGGTGCAGACCGACGAGGTGACGCCCGTCCCCTCGGTGATCGAGGTCTTCCCGGCGGCGAACTGGTACGAGCGCGAGACCTACGACCTCTACGGGATCCTGTTCTCGGGCCATCCCGACCTGCGCCGCCTGCTCACCGATTACGGGTTCGAGGGGCATCCCCTGCGCAAGGACTTCCCGCTCACCGGCTTCGCCGAGGTCCGCTACGACCAGGATCAGGCGCGGGTCGTCTACGAGCCGGTGAAGCTGACGCAGGAATTCCGGAACTTCGATTTCCTCTCGCCCTGGGAAGGCACGGATTACGTGCTGCCGGGCGACGAGAAGAAGTCGGCCTGAGAACGGGGCCGTCCGATGACCGAACACAACATCCGAAACTTCGCGATCAACTTCGGCCCGCAGCACCCGGCGGCGCACGGCGTGCTGCGCCTCGTGCTGGAACTCGACGGCGAGGTGGTCGAGCGGGTCGATCCGCATATCGGGCTGCTTCACCGCGGCACCGAGAAGCTGATCGAGTACAAGACCTACCTGCAGGCGACGCCCTACTTCGACCGGCTCGACTACGTGTCGCCGATGAACCAGGAGCACGCCTTCTGCCTGGCGATCGAGAAGCTCGCCGGAATCGAGGTGCCGCGCCGGGCCAAGCTGATCCGCACGCTCTACTGCGAGATCGGCCGGCTCCTGTCGCACCTGCTCAACGTCACCACGCAGGCGATGGATGTCGGCGCCCTCACGCCCCCGCTCTGGGGCTTCGAGGAGCGCGAGAAGCTGATGATCTTCTACGAGCGGGCCTCCGGCGCCCGGCTCCACGCCAACTACTTCCGGCCGGGCGGCGTCCACCAGGACCTGCCGCCGAAGCTCATCGACGACATCGACGCGTTCTGCGACCCGTTCCTGCAGGTCGTCCAGGATCTCGACGACCTCGTCATGGCCAACCGGATCTTCAAGCAGCGCAACGTCGATATCGGCATCGTGTCGGTGGACGAGGCGATGGAGTGGGGCTTCTCGGGCGTGATGGTCCGCGGCTCCGGCATCCCGTGGGACCTGCGCAAGGCGCAGCCCTACGAATGCTACGAGGAGATGGAATTCGACATTCCCGTGGGGAAGAACGGCGACACCTACGATCGCCAAGTGATCCGCATGGAGGAGATGCGCCAGTCGGTGCGCATCATGAAGCAGTGCATCGCCAAGCTGCGCGAGCCCGCCGGCCAGGGGCCGATCGCGGCGCTCGACGGCAAGTTCGCGCCGCCGCCGCGCCGGGAGATGAAGCGCTCGATGGAGGCGCTCATCCACCACTTCAAGCTCTACACCGAGGGCTTCCACGTGCCCGAGGGCGAGGTCTACGCGGCGGTCGAGGCGCCGAAAGGCGAGTTCGGCGTCTATCTGGTGTCGGACGGGACCAACAAGCCGTATCGCTGCAAGATCCGCGCGCCGGGCTTCGCGCATCTTCAGGCGATGGACTGGATGTGCCGCGGGCACCTCTTAGCCGACGTGTCCTGCGTGCTCGGCACGCTCGACATCGTGTTCGGCGAAGTGGATCGGTAAGACAGAAGCGATGGCAAACCGCAGACTCGCCCCCGCCTCGGAGCAGCCCCAGAGCTTCGCGTTCTCGCCCGAGAATGCCGAGTGGGCGAAGACCCAGATCGCCAAGTACCGGAAGGACGGCAGGCCTCCGCGGTGATCCCGCTCCTGTGGAAGGCGCAGGAGCAGAACGGCGGCTGGCTGCCGCGCGCGGCCATCGAGGCGGTGGCAGCGGAACTCGGCATGCCGAACATCCGCGTGCTGGAGGTCGCGACCTTCTACACGATGTTCGCGCTCGAGCCGGTCGGGCGCTTCTGGATCCAGGTCTGCGGCACGGTGCCGTGCGATTCCTGCGGCGCGCGCGGGCTGAAGGAGATGCTCCAGGCACGGCTCGGCGCGCCCGGCCACGTCACGCCGGACGGCAACTTCTCCTGGCTCGAGGTCGAGTGCCTAGGCGCGTGCTGCAACGCTCCGATGGTGCAAATCAACCAGGATTACTACGAGGACCTGACGCCCGAGTCGCTCGGCCAGCTGATGGACGACCTTGCCGCCGGCCGGCCGGTGAAGATCGGCTCGCAGACCGGACGCGTCTCGTCCGAGCCGCTCGGTGGCGCCGACACGCTGACCGATCCGACGCTCTACGACGGCTCCCGCGTGGGCGCTTGGCGGAAGCGTTTCGAGGAGGCCGGCAAGAGCGAGGAGCCGGCCGCCAAGACCGGTGAAGCCGCGTCCAGCACACAGCAGGCCGCGGAGAACCCGAAGCCGGCGCGGCCCGATGCCGGTCGCCCGGTGGAGCGCACGGTCACCGATGCGCCGGCGCAGCGCGCCGCCGACGGCGAGACGCCGGTCAAGCCCGAGGATCGCGCCGACGCGGCCGAGCGCGGCCGCTCCACCGCCAAGCACGGCGCCGCGCGCCAGGGCGACGCGGACGTGCTCGACTCGACGGCCAAGCGCGTCGCCGAGGGCGAGCCCGCCGCCGGCGAGCAGGGCCATCAGGAAACGCCGGCCCGCGACGCGGTTCCGCAGCAGCCCGAGGGCTCCGGCGCCAACGAGGGCGAGGTCGCCGCCGAGGCCGAGGAGGCGCGCGTCGCCGGTGCGCTCGCGGCCCTGCCGAAGGATGCAAGCCCCGAGCAGAAGGCCGACGCGGTCGGCAAGCGCCCCGCCGGACTGGACGCGGCGCGCGCCGGGCAGCCGGACGACCTGACGCGTATCAGGGGCATCGGCCCGGGCAACAGCCAGCGCCTGAACGGGCTCGGCATCTACCATTTCGACCAGATCGCCGCCTGGTCCCGCGACGAGATCACCTGGGTCGGCACCTACCTCGCGTTCCCGGGTCGCATCGACCGGGAGAACTGGGTGGGGCAGGCCAAGGCCCTGTCGGCGCCGGCTCAGTGAGGACCTGACATGCTGTCGGATCAGGATCGCATCTTCACCAACCTGTACGGGCTCCAGTCACCGGGCCTCGAGGCCGCCAAGAAGCGTGGCGCCTGGGACGGGACCAAGTTCCTGCTGGAGCAGGGCCGTGACTGGATCATCGAGGAGATGAAGGCCTCGGGGCTCCGCGGCCGCGGCGGTGCGGGCTTCCCGACCGGCCTCAAGTGGTCGTTCATGCCCAAGAAGTCGGACGGGCGTCCGCACTACCTCGTGGTCAACGCCGACGAGTCGGAGCCGGGCACCTGCAAGGACCGGGAGATTATGCGGCACGACCCGCATCTCCTGATCGAGGGCTGCATGCTGGCCTGCTTCGCGATGAACGCGCATGCCTGCTACGTCTACATCCGCGGCGAGTACGTCGCCGAGAAGCACGCGCTCCAGAAGGCGGTGGATGAGGCCTACGCGGCCCGCCTTGTCGGCCAGTCGAACGTCCACGACTACCCGTTCGACATCTACGTTCACCACGGCGCTGGCGCCTATATCTGCGGCGAGGAGACGGCCCTCATCGAGAGCCTGGAGGGCAAGAAGGGGATGCCGCGGCTCAAGCCGCCATTCCCGGCCAATATGGGCCTCTACGGCTGCCCCACCACGGTGAACAACGTCGAATCGATCGCGGTCGCCGGCACGATCCTGCGCCGGGGCGGCGCGTGGTTCGCCGGGCTCGGCGGCAAGAACAACACCGGCACCAAGCTCTTCTGCGTCTCCGGCCACGTCAACAAGCCGTGCAACGTCGAGGAGGAGATGGGCATCACCTTCCGCGAACTCATCGACCGCCATTGCGGCGGCATGCGCGGCGGCTGGGACAACCTCCTGTGCTCGATCCCTGGCGGCTCCTCGGTGCCGCTGGTGCCGGGCGAGCAGATCATCGACGCCAAGATGGATTTCGACACCCTGCGCAACCTCGGCTCGGGCCTGGGCACCGCGGCCGTGATCGTGCTCGACAAGTCGACCGACATCGTCGCGGCGATCACCCGCATCTCGTACTTCTACAAGCACGAGTCTTGCGGCCAGTGCACGCCCTGTCGCGAGGGCACCGGCTGGATGTGGCGCGTCATGCAGCGCATGACCGAGGGCCGTGCGCAGAAGCGCGAGATCGATATGCTGTTCGAGGTGACCAAGCAGATCGAGGGTCACACGATCTGCGCGCTCGGCGACGCGGCGGCCTGGCCGATCCAGGGCCTGATCCGGCACTTCCGCCCCGAGATCGAGAAGCGCATCGACCGCTACACCGCCAACCCGCACAGCGAGCCTGTGCCGATGGCCGCGGAGTAGAGGCGCAATGCCGGTGTCCAACCCACAGCCTCATCCTGAGGTGCTCGCGTCAGCGGGCCTCGAAGGAGGCCTCCAGAGATCGCGAGGCGGGCTGGACATCTCCTTCGAGGCTCGGCTGCGCCTCGCACCTCAGGATGAGGGCGTGGGCGGGATCCGGCCTCGCGCGTTTGGGCCAGTTTACGAGACGATCCGATGACAAAAATCCTCGCCGACGGCATCGAGGTCGACGTCCCCGCCGATTACACGCTGCTCCAGGCCTGCGAGGCCGCGGGGGCCGAGATCCCGCGCTTCTGTTTCCACGAGCGCCTGTCGATCGCCGGCAATTGCCGCATGTGCCTCGTCGAGCTGAAGGGCGCGCCGAAGCCGGTGGCCTCCTGCGCCTACGCGGTGAAGGATTGCCGCCCCGGCCCGAACGGCGAGCCGCCGGAGGTGCTGACGCGCTCGCAGGGCACCAAGAAGGCGCGGGAAGGGGTGATGGAGTTCCTCCTCATCAACCACCCGCTCGACTGCCCGATCTGCGACCAGGGCGGCCACTGCGACCTGCAGGACCAGGCCATGGCTTACGGAGTCGATTCGACCCGCTACAAGGAGAACAAGCGCGCGGTCGAAGAGAAGCATATCGGCCCGCTGGTGCGGACCGCGATGAACCGCTGCATCCACTGCACCCGCTGCGTGCGCTTCCTCGCCGAGGTGGCGGGCGTGCCGGACCTCGGCGCCATCGGTCGCGGCGAGGACATGGAGATCACCAGCTACCTCGAGCAGTCGATGGCCTCGGAGCTCCAGGGCAACGTCGCCGACCTCTGCCCGGTGGGCGCCCTCGTGCACAGGCCGCAGAGCTACAACGTCCGGCCGTGGGAGCTGAACAAGACCGAGTCGGTCGACGTGATGGACGCGGTCGGCTCCTCGATCCGCATCGACACCCGCGGCCGCGAGGTCATGCAGATCGAGCCGCGGATCAGCGAGGAGATCAACGAGGAGTGGATCTCCGACAAGACGCGCTACCACATCGATGGCTTGCGGATGCAGCGCCTCGACCGGCCCTACCTGCGCGAGAACGGTCGGCTGCGGCCTGCCTCCTGGGGTGAGGCGTTCCAGGCCGTCGCCGCCCGGGTGAAGGGCGCGGATCCGAAGCGTGTCGGCGCGATCGTCGGTGACCTCGCGGGCGTCGAGGAGATTTTTGCGCTCCGTGAGCTGATCAAGAGCCTTGGCTCGCCGAACCTCGACTGCCGCCAGACCGATGCCGGCCTCGACCCGGCGCTGGGCCGCGCATCGTACATCTTCAACCCGACCATTCCGGGGATCGAGGCCGCGGACGCGATCCTGATCGTCGGCGCCAACCCGCGCACCGAGGCCTCGCTGCTGAACGTGCGCATCCGCAAGCGCTGGCGCATGGCGCCGCTGGCGGTGGGCGTGATCGGCGAGCCGGTCGATCTGACCTATCCGAGCCACTACATCGGCGCCGGCCCCGATTCTCTCGCTGCGCTCGCCCGCGGTGAGCACAGCTTCCTCGACGTTCTCAAGGAGGCGAAGGCGCCGCTCGTGATCGTCGGCGCGAGTGCCGAGCCGGGCGTCCTGGCCGCGGCGGCCACGCTCGCCAAGGCGATCGGCGCGGTCTCGGCCGAGTGGAACGGCTTCGGCGTGCTGCACACGGCCGCCGCCCGCGTCGGGGCGCTGGATCTCGGCTTCGTGCCGGGGGAGGGTGGCCTGACCTTCGCGCAGATGCTGGAGCCGGGCGCGCTGGACGTCCTGTTCAATCTCGGCGCCGACGAGCGCGACGTCGCCCCGGGCGCCTTCGTGATCTACCAGGGCAGCCACGGCGACCGTGGGGCCTCCCGCGCCGACGTGATCCTGCCCGGCGCCGCCTACAGCGAGAAGTCGGCGACCTGGGTGAACACGGAAGGCCGGGTCCAGATGGGCAACCGCGCCGCGTTCCCGCCGGGCGACGCCCGCGAGGATTGGGCGATCCTGCGCGCCCTCTCGGACGTGCTGGGCAAGCGCCTGCCGTTCGATTCGCTCACCGCGCTCCGCCGGGCGCTCTACGCCGCCCACCCGCATTTCGCGGCGATCGGGGCCGTCGAGCCCGGCACCGTCGCCGAGGCGGTCGACCGGCTCGCGGGCCTCGGCGGCTCCGCGACCGGACCAGCCTTCGCGTCGTCGGTGACCGACTTCTACCTCACCAACCCGATCGCCCGCGCCTCGCGGATCCTCGCGGAGTGCTCGCGCCTCGCCCGGGAGCGCGCCGCCGAGGCGGCCCCTGGCGGCGGCCGAGTAGGAGCTCAAGACCGATGACGCCGCTCGAAATCCTCGGGACCGTGCTCCTGATCGTGCTGAAGAGCTTCGTGCTCCTCTCGGCGCTGCTCGTGTTCATCGCCTACGCGCTGCTCGCCGACCGGAAGATCTGGGCGGCGGTGCAGCTCCGGCGCGGCCCGAACGTGGTCGGGCCGTTCGGCCTGTTCCAGTCCTTCGCCGACCTGATCAAGTTCGTGATCAAGGAGCCGGTGATCCCGGCGGGCGCCAACAAGGCGATCTACCTGCTGGCGCCGCTCGTCTTCGCGATGCTCGCCCTGTCGAGCTGGGCGGTCATCCCGCTTGCCGACGGCTGGGCAATCGCCGACATCAACGTCGGCATCACCTACATCTTCGCGATCTCGTCGCTCGGCGTGTACGGCGTCATCATGGGCGGCTGGGCGTCGAACTCGAAATACGCCTTCCTCGGCGCGCTGCGCTCGGCGGCCCAGATGATCTCCTACGAGGTCTCGCTCGGCTTCGTGATCATCTGCGTGCTGCTCTGCGCCGGCTCGCTCAACCTCTCGCGCATCGTCATGGCGCAGGACACCAGCCTCGGCATCTTCGGCTGGTACTGGCTGTGGCTGTTCCCGATGTTCGTGGTGTTCTTCGTCTCGGCGCTGGCCGAGACGAACCGCCCGCCCTTCGACCTGCCGGAGGCCGAGTCGGAGCTCGTGGCCGGCTACATGGTCGAGTATTCCTCGACCCCGTACCTGCTGTTCATGCTCGGCGAGTACGTCGCCATCATGAGCATGTGCGCCCTCGGGACCATCCTGTTCATGGGCGGCTGGCTGTCCCCGATCCCGTTCGCGCCGTTCACCTGGGTGCCGGGCGTGATCTGGTTCACCCTGAAGGCCAGCTTCCTGTTCTTCCTGTTCGCCATGGTGAAGTCGATCGTGCCGCGCTACCGCTACGATCAGCTCATGCGCCTCGGCTGGAAGGTCTTTCTGCCCATTTCGCTCATCTCGGTGGTGGTCGTGGCCTTCGTCCTGAAGCTCACCGGCCGGCCCCGGGCGCCTGACGCATGAAACCGGAGATCGCGGCATGAAGCTCGATCAGATTGCGAAGAGCCTTCTCCTGAAGGAGTTCGTGTCGGGGATGGTCCTCGGCATGCGCTACTTCTTCAAGCCGAAGGCCACGATCAACTACCCCTTCGAGATGGGCCATCGCGGGCCGCGCTTCCGCGGCGAGCACGCGCTGCGTCGCTACCCGAACGGCGAGGAGCGCTGCATCGCCTGCAAGCTCTGCGAGGCGATCTGCCCGGCGCAGGCGATCACCATCGAGGCGGGCCCCCGCCGCAACGATGGCACCCGCCGCACGACGCGCTACGACATCGACATGGTGAAGTGCATCTATTGCGGCATGTGCCAGGAGGCCTGCCCGGTGGATGCCATCGCCGAGGGGCCGAACTTCGAATTCTCGGTGGAGACCCGGGAGGAGCTTCTCTACGACAAGCAGAAGCTCCTGCTGAACGGCGACCGCTGGGAGCGCGAGATCGCCCGCAACATCGCGATGGACGCGCCTTACCGCTGACTCATACCGGGGGCGCGGTTGTGCCCCCGTCGACCGGGTTCTATAGACGGGCCGCCCGCTGCGGACCGTCTCCACGCACGGCAGAAGGGGCCGCTCCGGCGGCCGATCCCGACCAGCGCATGACCGCAGCAGCCGCCTTCTTCTATCTGTTCGCGAGCATCACGGTCGCGTCGGGCTTCATGGTGATCGCCGCGCGCAATCCCGTCGCCTCGGTGCTGTTCCTGATCCTCGCCTTCGTGAACGCCGCCGGCCTGTTCGTCCTGATGGGCGCCGAGTTCCTCGCGATGATCCTGGTGGTCGTCTACGTGGGCGCGGTGGCGGTCCTGTTCCTGTTCGTGGTGATGATGCTCGACGTCGACTTCGCCGAGCTGCGCCAGGGCTTCCAGCAATACCTGCCGGTCGGCGCCCTGATCGGCGCGATCTTCCTGGTCGAGCTGCTGCTGGTGGTGGGCTCCTGGAGCATCGATCCGGGCCTCGTGCAGGCACCGCTCGGCAACGTCGCGGCCGCCGAGAACCTCACCAACGCCCAGGCTCTGGGGCGCGTGATCTACACGGACTACGCCTACTTCTTCCAGCTCGCCGGCCTGATCCTGCTGGTCGCCATGATCGGCGCGATCGTGCTGACGCTGCGCGACCGGCCCGGCGTCAAGCGCCAGAACATCGCGGTCCAGAACGCCCGCACCCAGGCCATGGCGGTGGAGACCCGCAAGGTCCCGTCGCGCCAGGGTGTCGAGGTCTGATGATCGCCCGGAGATTCGAACGATGATCGGCCTGAGCCACTACCTCACCGTCGCGGCGATCCTGTTCACGCTCGGCGTGCTCGGCATCTTCATCAACCGCAAGAACATCATCGTCATCCTGATGTCGGTCGAGCTGATCCTGCTCTCGGTCAACATCAACCTCGTCGCCTTCTCGACGCAGCTGAACGACATCACCGGACAGGTCTTCGCCCTGTTCGTGCTGACGGTCGCGGCCGCCGAATCGGCGATCGGCCTCGCCATCCTGGTGGTGTTCTTCCGCAACCGCGGCTCCATCGCGGTGGAAGACGTGAGCATGATGAAGGGCTAGGGCCTCCTCACCCCGCCGCCCCGATTCACATCCGGACGCCGCCGCATCGCGGCCGGCCCGGAGGACGGACTGCAAGAGAGCGATGTATCACGCGATCGTCTTCTTCCCGCTCATCGGCTTCCTGATCGCCGGCCTGTTCGGCCGGTACATCGGGGCGCGGGCCTGCGAGTACATCACCACGGCGTTCCTCGCCTTCACGGCGCTGATCGCCTGGGGCGTGTTCCTCGACGGCGGCCACGCCGAGCGGGTGCAGGTCGCGTCGTGGTTCTCGGCCGGCGACCTCCAGGTCGACTGGGCCTTCAAGGTCGACACCCTGACCCGGGTGATGCTCGTTGTGGTCACCACGGTCTCGACCCTCGTGCACCTCTACTCCGTGGGCTACATGGAGGAGGATCCGCACCGGCCGCGCTTCTTCGCCTACCTGTCGCTGTTCACCTTCGCCATGCTGATGCTGGTGACGGCCGACAACCTCGTGCAGATGTTCTTCGGCTGGGAAGGCGTGGGCCTCGCCTCCTACCTGCTGATCGGCTTCTGGTACGAGAAGCCCTCGGCCAACGCCGCAGCCATGAAGGCGTTCATCGTCAACCGCGTCGGCGATTTCGGCTTCTCGCTCGGCATCTTCCTGACCTTCGTGCTCACCGGGTCGGTGGCGTTCGATGCGATCTTCGACAAGGTCGACGCGATCAAGACGCTCTCGTTCCACTTCCTCGGCTACGACTGGAACGCCCTGACGCTCGCCTGCCTGCTGCTGTTCATGGGCGCCATGGGCAAGTCGGCGCAGTTCCTGCTGCACACCTGGCTGCCGGACGCCATGGAGGGCCCGACCCCGGTCTCGGCGCTGATCCACGCCGCCACCATGGTGACCGCCGGCGTGTTCATGGTCGCCCGCCTGTCGCCGCTGTTCGAGGAGGCGCCGAACGCGCTGATCGTCGTGACGGTGATCGGCGGCATCACGGCCTTTTTCGCCGCCACAATCGGGCTGGTGCAGAACGACATCAAGCGGGTGATCGCCTACTCGACCTGCTCGCAGCTCGGCTACATGTTCGTGGCGCTCGGCGTCGGCGCCTACTCGGCCGGCGTGTTCCACCTGTTCACCCACGCCTTCTTCAAGGCGCTGCTGTTCCTCGGCGCCGGCTCGGTCATCCACGCGATGCACCACGAGCAGGACATGCGGAACATGGGCGGCCTGCGCCGCTACATCCCCTACACCAGCGCCATGATGGCGATCGGCTCCCTGGCGCTGATCGGCTTCCCTTACACGGCCGGCTACTACTCGAAGGACGCGATCATCGAGGCGGCCTACGCCTCCACCCGGCCCGGGCACACGCTCGCCTTCCTGTGCGTCGTGGTGGCGGCGTTCTTCACCTCGTTCTACTCCTGGCGCCTGTTCTTCATGACCTTCGAGGGTCCGGCCCGCTGGGGCGCCCACGGGTCACACGATCACGCGGCGCACGATCACCACGACGCCCCCGCCGTGGCGCACTCGACCATGGCGCACGAGGCCGACGGCGCACCGGGCCACACCGAGGGCGTCGCCCACGACGACAAGGGCCACGACATCGAGCCGGCGCACAGGAGCGACCTCGTCGCCGACGATCATCACGGACACGGCCACCACGGCGACCACACGCCCCACGAGAGCCCGCTGGTGATGACGGTCCCGCTGGCGATCCTCGCCTTCGGCGCGCTGTTCGCCGGGATCATCTTCCACGACCGCTTCATCGGCGAGGGGATGGACGCGTTCTGGGGCCACGCCCTGGCGCACGGACCGAACAACCACATCATGCACGAGATCCACGAGGTCCCGGCGCTGGTCTCCTACTCGCCGCTGATCATGCTGATCCTCGGCTTCGTGCTGGCCTTCTGGATGTACATCCGCCGGCCGGAACTGCCGGGCGCGCTCGCCGCCCAGCAGCCGTCGCTGTACCGGTTCCTGCTGAACAAGTGGTACTTCGACGAGATCTACGACCGGATCTTCGTCCGCCCCGCCAAGGATTTCGGCCTGTTCCTCTGGAAGCAGGGTGACGGCCGGATCATCGACGGCCTCGGGCCGAACGGCATCGCGGCCCGCGTCGCCGACGTGACCCGCGGGGTGGTCCGCCTCCAGACCGGTTACCTCTACCACTACGCCTTCGTGATGCTCATCGGCGTCGCCGGCCTGATCAGCTGGTACCTGATGTCCGGCCTGCCCAAGGGGCTCACTGACATGCTCGGCCTCGGCATCCTCTCCGGCCTGCTGATCGTGCCGCTCTGCGGCGCGGCCTTCATCCTGACGCTGAACGGCGACGAGGAATCGGTCGCGCGCAACAGCCGCTGGGCCGCGCTCGCCACCACGGTGGTCACCTTCCTGCTCTCCCTGGTGGCCTGGAACCGCTACGACGCCGCCTCGCCGAGCTTCCAGCTGGTCGAGAGCCACGCGTGGCTCACCGAGACGATCCGGTTCAAGCTCGGCGTCGACGGCTTCTCGATGCCGCTGATCCTGCTGACCACGTTCCTGATGCCGTTCTGCATCGGCGCCTCGTGGCATTCGATCCACTTCCGCGTGAAGGAGTACTTCGTCGCCTTCCTCGTCCTCGAGACGACGATGATCGGCGTGTTCGCCTCCCTCGACCTGCTGCTGTTCTACCTGTTCTTCGAGGCCGGCCTGATCCCGATGTTCCTGATCATCGGCATCTGGGGCGGGCAGCGCCGGATCTACGCCAGCTTCAAGTTCTTCCTCTACACCCTGCTCGGCTCGGTGCTGATGCTGCTCGCCGTCATGGCGATGTACTGGCAGGCCGGCACCACCGACATCCCGACCCTGCTGCAGTACCGCTTCCCGGCGCAGATGCAGACCTGGCTGTGGCTCGCCTTCTTCGCCTCGTTCGCGGTGAAGATGCCGATGTGGCCGGTCCATACCTGGCTGCCCGACGCCCACGTGGAGGCGCCGACCGCGGGCTCGGTGATCCTGGCCGGCATCCTCCTGAAGATGGGCGGCTACGGCTTCATCCGGATCTCGCTGCCGATGCTGCCGGTGGCGAGCCAGGAGTTCGCGCCGTTCGTCTTCGCCCTGTCGGTGATCGCGATCATCTTCACCTCGCTCACCGCGATGATGCAGACCGACATCAAGAAGCTGATCGCCTACTCGTCGGTGGCCCATATGGGCTTCGTGACGCTCGGCCTGTTCACGCTGAACGAGCAGGGCATCCAGGGCGCGCTGTTCCTGATGATCTCCCACGGCATCGTGTCGGGCGCGCTGTTCCTCTGCGTCGGCGTCGTCTACGACCGGATGCACACCCGCGAGATCGCCGCCTATGGCGGCCTCGTGAAGCGGATGCCGCTCTACGCGGTGGCCATGCTGATCTTCACCATGGCCAATGTCGGCCTGCCGGGCACGTCCGGCTTCGTCGGCGAGTTTCTGGCGATGCTCGGCGCCTTCAAGGCGAACCCGAACGTGGCGTTCTTCTCGACCTTCGGCATCATCCTGTCGGCGGCCTACGCCCTGTGGCTCTACGCCCGGGTGATCTACGGCAAGCTGGAGAAGCCGAACCTCCAGGGCATCCTCGACCTGGATCTCCGGGAGAAGATCATCCTGGCGCCGCTGGTGGCCCTGACGATCTATTACGGCGTGCACCCGGCCCCCGTGCTCGATGTGTTCGCGCCCTCGACCGACGCGCTGATGACCAGCATGAAGGCCGCCCTGTCCAACACCCAGACCGCGGCCGCCGCGCTGCCGGTCCCGCGCTGAGACGGACACCATGCCCACCGTCCACTCCGTCCTGCCCTCGCTGGCGCCGCTCCTGCCCGAGCTGATCCTCGGCATCGGCGTCATGGTCCTGATCCTCTACGGCGCGTGGCGCGGCGACCGCTCTGCCGAGACCGTGAGCCTCGGCGCGCTGGTCCTGCTGCTCGTCGCCCTGTCGGTGGTGATCTCCCAGCCGGTCCACGGCCGAGTCACGACCCTGTCGGGAGCGTTCGTCTCGGACGCCTTCTCTAAGGTGATGAAGTCGCTGGTGCTGCTCGGCTCCTCGGCGACGATCCTGCTGGCGCACGACTTCTTCAAGCGCGAGCGCATTGATCGGTTCGAATTCCCCGTGCTGATCGTGCTCTGCACCATCGGCATGATGGTCATGGTCTCGGCCAACGACCTGATCGCGCTGTATCTCGGCCTCGAGCTGCAGTCGCTCGCCGCCTACGTGATCGCGGCGTTCCACCGTGACGACGTGAAATCCACCGAGGCCGGCCTCAAGTACTTCGTGCTCGGCGCGCTCTCGTCCGGCATGCTGCTCTACGGCGCCTCGCTGGTCTACGGATTCACCGGCACCGTCTCGTTCCCCGGCATCGTCTCGGCGCTGAACGAGAACGCGGGCCTCGGCATCGTGCTGGGCATCGTGTTCCTGGCGGCCGGCGTGTGCTTCAAGCTGGCGGCCGTGCCGTTCCACATGTGGACGCCCGACGTCTACGAGGGCTCGCCGACCCCGGTAACGGCCTTCTTCGCCTCGGCGCCCAAGATGGCCGCGGTGGCGATGACCGTGCGGGTCTTCATCGGCGCCATGCCGGACGTGACGGCGATCTGGCAGCAGATCTTCATCTTCGTCTCGGTGGTGTCGATGGCGCTGGGCTCCTTCGCGGCGATCGGCCAGACCTCGATCAAGCGCCTGATGGCCTACTCGTCGATCGCCAATATCGGCTACGCGCTGATCGGCCTGGCCTGCGGCTCGGAGGAGGGGATCAGCGGGCTCGTCACCTACATGATCATCTACCTCGCGATGACGCTTGGCACCTTCGCGATCATCCTGTCGCTCCGGCGCCGGGACGTGATGTTCGAGAAGATCGAGGACCTGTCGGGCCTGTCGCGCACGCATCCGTGGCTGGCCTTCTGCCTCGCCGCGATGATGTTCTCGCTGGCCGGCATCCCGCCGCTCGCCGGGTTCTTCGCGAAGTTCTACGTCTTCGCCGCCGCCATCAAGGCCGGACTCGTGACGCTGGCGGTGATCGGCGTGGTGACCAGCGTGGTCGGCGCCTACTACTACCTGCGCGTCGTGCGGATCATGTATTTCGACGGCGAGCCGAAGGAGCCCTACGAGGCGATGGCGCCGGGCCTGCGCGTGGTGCTCGCCCTGTCGAGCGTCGTGGTGGTGCTCTTCTTCCTGCTGCCCGGCCCGCTGGTCGGCGCCGCCGGCCGGGCCGCCAAGTCGCTGTTCTAGGACGGCCTTGAGCTACCGACTCGGGCCCGCGGCGCGCGCCGCAGGCCACCGCCTGCACGTCCATGACAGCCTCGGCTCCACCAACACGGAGGCGATGGCTCAGGCGCGGGCAGGGGAGACCGGCCCCCTCTGGGTGGTGACCCACCGTCAGGAGGCGGGCCGCGGCCGCCGGGGCAACAGCTGGGCCTCGCTGCCGGGCAACCTCGCGGCAAGCGTGCTCTGGCCGGTGGCCGGCGTCGCGCCCGAGCATCTCGCCGAGCTCGGCTTCGTGGCGGGCCTCGCGCTGGTCGAGGCGCTGGAGGCGGCCTGCGGCACCCTGCCGGATACCGCTTCCGGCAGCGGCACCCGATCTGTGAAGCTGAAATGGCCGAACGACGTGCTGCTCGGCGGCGCGAAGCTGGCCGGCCTGCTCCTGGAGGCCGAGACGCTGCCGGGCGGCCGGCGGGCCGTGGTGGTCGGCTTCGGCGTCAACGTCGCGGCGGCCCCGGAGGGCTTACCCGCCACGAGCTTGGCCGCGACGGGTTACGCGGGCGGCGCCGAGGCGCTACTGGAACACCTCTCGGACCGGATGGCCGCGCGGGCGCGCCTCTGGGACCGGGGACAGAATTTCGCTGCCCTGCGCGCCGACTGGCTGGCGCGGGCCGCGGGTCTCGGATCGGAGATCGCGGTGCACAGCGGCGGACACATCCTGCGGGGCGTGTTCGAGACGATCGGCGAGGGGGGCGGCTCGTGATCCTCGCCCCCGATGGGAACCGGCATACCGTGACGGCGGGCGAGGTGCATTTCGGATCGGCCGCGACGGCGGCCTGAGTTTGGACGACGACAGATGGGAATGGGACAGGAGGAGCTGGTCTTCCTGCCGCTCGGCGGCGTGGGCGAGATCGGGATGAATGCGGCGCTCTACGGCTTCGGCCCGGAGAAGGGCCGGAAGTGGATCATGGTCGATTGCGGCATGGGCTTCGCCAGCGAAGAGAAGATGCCGGGCGTCGACCTGATGTATCCGGACCTCGCCTTCATCGAGGAGCGGCGCAAGGACCTGCTGGGGATCTTCATCACCCACGCGCACGAGGATCATATCGGGGCGATCTCGGAGCTGTGGCCTAAACTCAAGGCCCCGGTCTACGCGACCCGCTTCGCCAAGAACCTGCTGGAGACCCGGCGCCTCTCCGAGCCCGGCGCCCCCAAGGTCGACCTGCGCGAGGTGAAGCCCGGCCGGCGCGTGACCGTCGGGCCGTTCGAGCTCGAATACGTGCCGGTCTCGCATTCCATCCCGGAATCGAACGCCATCGCGATCCGCACCGCGGCGGGCCTCGTGCTCCACACCGGCGACTGGAAGATCGACCCGACGCCGGTGGCCGGCTCGGTGACATCCCCGGAGGCGTTCACGGCGCTCGGTGACGAGGGCGTCCTCGCCATCGTCTGCGACTCGACCAACGTCGTGCGCGAGGGCTTCTCGCCGAGCGAGAAGACCGTCGCCGAGACCCTCAAGACGCTGATCGCCGACGCGCCCCACCGGGTCGCGGTGACCACCTTCGCGTCGAACGTCGCCCGCATCCGCGCGGTCGCCGAGGCGGCGGCCGCCTGCGGCCGTGAGGTCATCGCGGTCGGCCGGGCCATGGACCGGGTGATCGATGTCGCCCGCGAATGCGGCTACCTCGACGGGCTGCCCGAATTCCGGCGTTCGGATTCGTGGAAGAGTCTGCCGCGCGAGCGGGTCGTGGCCCTGCTCACCGGCTCGCAGGGCGAGCCGCGGGCGGCGCTGGCCCGGGTGTCCCGCCGGGACCACCCGGATATCAGCCTCGCCCCGGGCGATCAGGTGATCTTCTCCTCGCGCGCCATCCCCGGCAACGAGCGCGATGTCGGGTCGATCATCAACGACCTGATCGAGCAGGGCGTCGAGGTGATCACCGACCGCACCGAGCTGGTCCACGTCTCGGGCCACCCGCGCCGCGACGAGATGGTCGAGATGTACCGGTGGACCCGTCCCGGCACCGCGATCCCGGTCCACGGCGAGGCGCTTCACCTCGGCGAGCATGCCCGCTTCGCCCGGGCGCAGGGCGTGCAGAACGTCGTCAAGGCCCGCAACGGCAGCCTCATCCGCCTGAGCCCCGGCACGCCGGCGGTGATCGACAACGTCAAGGCCGGCCGCCTGTTCAAGGACGGCGACGTCCTGATCGACGAGAAGGACCGGGCGATCCCGGAGCGGCGCAAGCTCATGCAGGCGGGCCTCGTCTCGGTGGCGATCGCCATCGGCGAGGACGGCGTCGTGCTGGGCGAGCCGGCGGTGGACATCATCGGCCTGCCGAACCGTGGCCGGTCGGGCGAGCCGCTGATCGAGACGGTGGTCGATGCCGTGTCCCGGACCCTGTCGGGCATGTCTCGGGGCAAGCTCAAGGACTCGGAGAGCGTCGAGAAGACGGTCGACCGAGCGGTGCGCACCGCGGTCAACGAGGTCTGGGGCAAGAAGCCCGCCTGCCACGTGCAGGTCGCCGAGGTTTAGGGTACGAAACCGCACGACGCATCACGGCAGATCCCGCCCAAATCCCTCATCCTGAGGTGCCCGCGTCAGCGGGTCTCGAAGGAGCCCTCCAGCCGGTCGCGCGATCCCTGGAGCCCTCCTTCGAGGCCTCCGCTGCGCTCCGGCACCTCAGGAGGAGGTCAGCGACTGGGAGGGAGCGACCTGCCGATCGGTGCGCGAATGGGGAGGAACAACCATGATCGGCCGTCTCAATCACGTGGCCATCGCCGTGCAGGATCTCGACGCCGCCTGCGCGGTCTATCGCGACACGCTGGGCGCCACGATCACGCCGCCGCTGCCGCAGCCCGAGCACGGCGTCACGGTCGTGTTCGTCGAACTGCCGAACAGCAAGATCGAGCTGATGGCACCGCTCGGCGAGGGCTCGCCGATCGAGGCCTTCGTGGCCCGCAATCCCGGCGGCGGCATCCACCACGTCTGCTACGAGGTCGGCGACATCCTGGCGGCGCGTGACAAGCTCAAGGCCCAGGGCGCCCGGGTGCTCGGCACCGGCGAGCCGCGGATCGGCGCCCACGGCAAGCCGGTCCTGTTCCTGCATCCGAAGGACTTCCTGGGCACGCTCGTCGAGCTGGAACAGGTCTGAACCGGATGATGGCGACGCTCACCCGCTCGACGCCGATCACGCTGGCCGTCATCACCGTGCTGGTCGCCGCCTTCGTAGCGGCGGGGGTGGGCCTGTTCAAGCTGACGGTGGGCGGCGCGATCGCCCTCTACTTCGTCGTCTGGTGGACTCTGCTCTTCGCGGTCCTGCCCCTGCGCAACCAGCCGGAGACGCGGCCGAGCCACGTGGTTCCGGGGCAGGACCCGGGTGCGCCGGTGGCGCCGCGTCTGCGCGAGAAGGCCATCTGGACGACGCTGGTGGCGGGCGCCGCCTTCCTGATCGCCCTGGCGGTGTTCCCGCTCACCGGGCTGTAGGACGGCTCGGAGCGGCAGTCCTGCGCTGCCCGGACGCCGGCCGGCTCACGGCTTTGGCCCGACCCGTTCGACACAGGGCCGAACGGGCGGGTGCTCCGCATCGGCCGCGCGCGACGCGCTGCGCCGACGGGCCAGGATGGATCCGGCGAAGGCGGTGATCCCAGCGACCGCCAAGAATAAAAAAAGCAAGGCCAGAGGCCTTGCTTTTCAAGCTTCAATGGCTCGACCTTTATAGATCCCACGCATTGGCTGCGGGGCGGTCGCTTTTCCTCCCGAGACTCGGACCTTGCGCCACCTCTTCCGGGCGTCGCAAACATCGCGGGACGCTTATAGGAACAACAATTCGTGTTGTCACCGGGTCTGCGAGAAAAATCTGCGCTTTCTTGCCGGCAAATAGGCAGAGCGCTTTTCGCGTGGGCAACCCACCGTCCGGTCAGGTCCAACGCCTCGGCTTCGCCGCGATTACGCCGCGCCGTGGTCGCGCAGTGCTTGTAATTTGCGGCTCCGGCGTGTTGTGTGCCGGCGTGCCGCGGCTCCCCCGGCCGGCCCCCAATTCCAAGATTTCGGCGACATGCGTCTCTCCCGCTACTTCATGCCGACCTTGCGCGAGACGCCCAAGGAAGCCGAGATCGTCTCGCACCGGCTGATGCTGCGTGCCGGCTGGTCCGTCAGGAATCGGCCGGCATCTACGCGTGGCTGCCGCTGGGCCTGCGGGTCTTGGAGCGCGTCTGCGCGGTGATCCGACGGGAGCAGGATCGCTCCGGCGCCATCGAGATCCTGATGCCGACGGTGCAATCCGCCGAGCTGTGGCGCGAATCCGGCCGCTACGATGCCTACGGCAAGGAGATGCTGCGCCTGAAGGATCGGCACGACCGCGAGATGCTCTACGGCCCCACCGCCGAGGAGATGGTCACCGAGATCTTTCGCGCGAGCGTCCGGTCGTACAAGGATCTCCCGAAGAACCTCTACCAGATCTCGTGGAAGTTCCGCGACGAGGTGCGCCCGCGCTTCGGCACGATGCGCTCGCGCGAGTTCCTGATGAAGGACGCCTACTCGTTCGATTTCGACCAGGCCGGCGCGCGCCACGCCTACAACCGGATGTTCGTGGCGTATCTGCGCACCTTCGCGGGCCTCGGCCTGAAGGCGATCCCGATGCGCGCCGATACCGGCCCGATCGGCGGCGACCTGTCCCACGAGTTCATCATCCTGGCCAAGACCGGCGAGAGCGAGGTCTTCTGCGACAAGGCCTATCTCGATTTCGACATCCCGCCGGCGACCGTCGATTTCGGCGACGTAGCCGGCCTCCAGGGCATCGTCGATGCCTGGACCTCGCACTACGCCGCCACCGAGGAGATGCACGAGCCGGAGGCTTTCGCGGAGGTGCCGGAGGAGAGCCGGCTGGCCGCCCGCGGCATCGAGGTCGGCCACATCTTCTACTTCGGCACGAAGTATTCCGAGCCGATGGGCGCCAAGGTCGCCGGGCCGGACGGGATCGAGCGGCCGGTCCATATGGGCTCCTACGGCATCGGCCCGAGCCGGCTGGTTGCGGCGATCATCGAGGCGAGCCACGACGAGGCCGGCATCATCTGGCCGGATTCGGTCGCGCCCTTCGACGTGGCGCTGATCAACCTCAAGGTCGGCGATGCTGCCACCGACGCCGCCTGCGCGCAGATCCAGTCGGATCTCGAGACCGCCGGCCTGTCGGTGCTCTACGATGACCGGGACGAGCGTCCCGGCGCCAAGTTCGCGACCGCCGACCTGATCGGCCTGCCCTGGCAGGTGATCGTCGGGCCGAAGGGCCTGGCGGAGGGCAAGGTCGAGCTGAAGCGGCGCGCCGGGGGCGAGCGCGAGAGCCTCGCGACCGTCGACCTGCTGGCGCGCATCCGGCGCGTCTGAGCCGTGCCGATGGCGGCATCAGCGGCGCTGGACCGGGCCAGGATCTTCGCGGCCTCGTTCCGCCAGGGCACCGCACCCTTCGCACCGTTCGAGTGGATCCTCGCCGGCCGCTACCTGCGCGCGCGCCGGGGCGGCGGCGTCTCGGTGGTAGCGTTCTTCTCGGTGCTCGGCATCGCGCTCGGCGTCGCCACGCTGATCATCGTGCTCTCGGTGATGAACGGATTCCGGGCGGAGCTGCTGTCGAAGATCGTCGGCATCAACGGACACCTGTTCGCGACGCCGATCGACCGGCCGCTCAACGACTGGACCGACCTCTCGGAGCGCCTGTCGAAGGTGGCGGGCGTGCGCGCCGCGGTGCCGCTGGTGGAGGGGCAGGCCTTCGCCTCGTCGCAATATGGCGGCTCCGGCGTCATCATCCGCGGCGTGCGCGCCGCCGATCTCGACGCCCTGGCAGCCGTGTCGTCCTCGATCCGCGGCGGCACCCTGGAGGGCTTCGGCGACGGCACCGGCGTGCTGATCGGCCGGCGGCTCGCCGACACGCTGGGCCTCCAGGCCGGCGACACGATCACGCTGGTCACGCCCAAGGGATCGTCGACGCCGTTCGGGACGGCCCCGCGCACCAAGAGCTACACGGTCAAGGCGGTCTTCGAGGTCGGCATGACCGAGTTCGACCAGACCTTCGTGTTCATGCCGCTCGCCGAGGCCCAGGCCTTCTTCAACAAGGACGGCGACGTCAGCATGATCGAGATCTACGTCGGCGATCCCGACCATGTCGGCGACATGCGCGAGCCCCTGGAGATGGCGGCCGAGCGCCCGATCCTGCTCACCGACTGGCGCCAGCGCAACCGGACCTTCTTCGGCGCGCTGGAGGTCGAGCGGAACGTGATGTTCCTGATCCTCAGCCTGATCGTCGTGGTGGCGACGCTCAACATCGTCTCCGGCCTGATCCTGCTGGTTCGCGACAAGTCGAGCGACATCGCGATCCTGCGCACCATGGGGGCGACGCCCGGCACGATCATGCGGGTGTTCCTGATCAACGGCGCGCTGATCGGCGTCGTCGGGACGCTCAGCGGGCTGGGGCTCGGCATCCTGATCACCCTGAACATCAAGCCGATCCAGCACGTGCTGTTTCCGGGTGCCTGGGACCCGACCGTGCGGTTCCTCGCCGAGATCCCGGCCCAGATGAACCCGAAGGAGATCACCGCCGTGGTGGTCACCTCCCTGCTGCTGTCGCTCGCCGCGACGCTGTATCCCTCCTGGCGCGCCGCCCGGCTCGATCCGGTGCAGGCCCTCCGCTACGGCTGACGGGCCGCCCACCGATGAGCGATTCCAGCCAGACGGCCGGCGACCAGCCGGTCCCGGCCCTGTTCTTCTCCCGCGTCGAGCGGCGCTATCCCCAGGCCGAGGGCGCCCTGGAGATCCTGCGCGGGGCCGACCTCGCGATCTGGCCGGGGGAGCTGGTGGCGCTGGTGGCGCCGTCGGGCGCGGGCAAGTCGACCCTGCTGCACCTCGCCGGCCTCCTGGAGCGGCCGGACGGCGGCGAGGTCTATATCGGCGGCCAGCCGACCGCCGCGATGCCCGATGCCGAGCGCACCCGCCTCCGGCGCGAGGAGATGGGCTTCGTCTACCAATTCCACCATCTGCTGCCGGAATTCTCGGCGCTCGAGAATGTGGTGATGCCGCAGCTGATCCGCGGGCTGAAGAGCGCGGAAGCGAAGGCCCGCGCCACCGAGTTGCTCAGCTTTCTCGGCCTCAAGGAGCGCCTGCCGCACCGTCCGGCCGAGCTCTCGGGCGGCGAGCAGCAGCGCGTCGCCATCGCCCGGGCGGTCGCCAACGGCCCGCGGCTGCTCCTGGCCGACGAGCCCACCGGCAACCTCGACCCCGGCACGGCCGGCCACGTCTTCTCGGTGCTGCTCGCCCTGGTCCGCGCCTCGGGTCTCGCCGCGCTGGTGGCGACCCACAATCTGGACCTCGCCGCCCGCATGGACCGGCGGGTGACCATCCGCGACGGGCTGATCACGCAGCTCGACTGAGGGCTGCCACAGGCCCACGGGACGGTCCGAGCCACCTGGCCAAGGTGTGGGTGCTCCCTGACGGGCCTGCGCGTCCGGCCGCGCCGCATGACGTCGTGACCGCCTCCGAAACACGCCGAAGACCACGCGCATTTTAATCCACCCCGCCGCGTGCGGGGAGGCACGCCACAAAAGACGTCAGCTCCCTATATTGCAATCACGCAAGACAAAACAGAGCCGATCAACCGGCCTGTACTGCGTTATCTCTGGAGCGACGCCGTGAAGAACCGTATTATTATTGCCGTGACTGCTCTGATGCTTGGCGCCGCCCCGCTCTCGTCCGCCCTGGCGGCCAACGAGGGCCGGTGGACCGGCTTCGCCCCGTACACACCCGAGACCACCGGCGCGCTCGGCCTCGGGGTCCAGGACGCCCCCTTCTACGAGGGCTGCCCGATGAGCTCGGCGGCCGAGGGCAACGCCAATCAGCAGACCCGACCCATCAAGCAGTACGGCCAGACTGCCGGCGGGTACCGCTGCTGATCCGGCGGGGAGGCGGATGAAGCTCAAGGCTCTGTCCTACGCGATGATCGGCGCTTTCGTGAGCGGCCTTCTCGTGACGCTCGTCGGCTCGGCCAACGTCCTGCTGAGCCACTGACAGACCGGCGCCGCCCCGCGTGGGCGGCGCTTCGGCGTTCCGCCCCTCAGCGTGCCGTCGCGGATCCGGCCCGGGCGTCCGGCGCGGCGAGGGCCTCCACGTAATCACAGGCCTGCGCGATCGCGTCGCGACTCTCCATCATGCGCGCCCGGGCCGTCGCGCAGGCCTGCGCCACCGCCGGATCTGCGAGCAGCCGCCCCAGGACGCGGGCGGCGCGGGCGGGCCGGAAGCCGCGGCGGCTCAGGGTGGTGCCGAGATTGCGGTCCTTCAGGCGCCGCCCCTCGTCGAAATGGTCGAACGCCACCGGCACCACGAGCTGCGGGATGCCCGCGGCCAGCGCCTGCGCCACCGTCCCGACGCCGCCGTGATGGACCAGCGCGGCGCTGCGCGGCAGCAGCCGGCTCAGAGGCGCGTAGGGCAGGTGGATGATCCCGGGCGGTAGCGGCCGGGGAATCTGCCCGTCCTGCGGGGCGAGCAGAACGCCGCGACGGCCCATCCGCCGGCACAATTCCACCGCGGTGTCGAAGAAGGCCGCGCCCTGGCGCATGGCCGAACCGTAGGTGAACACGAGCGGCGCGTCGCCCGAGTCCAGGAAGGCCTCCAGCTCCGGCGGCAGGGCGGCGACGTCGCCGAAGCGGTCGACCAGCGGGAAGCCGAGCTGGACCGCCTGCGCCGGCCAGTCCACCTGCGGCGCCGCGTACCAATCCGGGAACATGAGCAGCATGCGCGTCGGGCTGTTCCACCAATGCCGCAGCCGGTAGACCGGATCGAGGCCGAGGCGTGCGCGCAGGGCGTTGAGCGGCGGCAGCGTGAACGGGCCGACCGCGACCTTGTCGACGCCGAGATTCACGTAGGCGCGCAGCGTAGCCGGCAGGAAGCGCGGCATCTGCAGGCCTGGGAGCCGCGGCGGATCGAACCGGCTCTCGATCAGGAACGGCATCACGTGCAGCGTGGCGGTCGGGAGATCGTAGAGATCCTGGGCAAGGCGCGCGCCCCAGGCCAGGGGCGAGGCGACCACCACGAGGTCGATGCCGCGCGCCCGGGTCGCCCCGAGCCATAGGCAGGCGGGCTCGGCCACCTGCAGGGCATAGTCGAACATCGGCCGGAAGCCCTGCTGCGGGTGCCACAGGTCCGGCTGGCGGATCACGGCCTCGTAATCGGCCACCGTCCCGAGCGGCTGAAAGGCGAGGCCGGCGCGGCGCGCCATCGCTTCGAACGGCGCCGGCGCCGCCAGCGACACCCCGTGGCCGCGCTTGAGGAGTTCGTGGCCGAGCGCGATGAACGGCAGCACGTCGCCGTGTGTGCCGACGGCCACAAGGGCGACGTCGACCTGTTCGACCGTCCGGTGCGCGGGAATGGCTTGCTCCTTCGAACCCCCCGGTCAGAAATCGAGTTCGTCTGGGCGCCGGCCATGCCAGCCTGCCCGCTCCGCATCAAGACACTTTTTACCATGACCGGACGTCACGGCCGCCCCGGGCCAGCAGACGCTTCCATTAGAACAAAACATGAACATACTGGGGCGCGAAACCAGGAGGCACGGCGATGCTGAAGCGATTGGTCCTGACTGGAATGGCAGAGCTCATGGCGTTCGGAATGCTGTTCGCGGCGGTGGGTGCGTGGGCCATAGCCTTGGCACCGGTCCGTTAGCCGGTTTTTGCCGGAGGCCGCTCGGTTCCCGCCTGGAACGGCTTATACACAGGCGATCAGCCTCCGGACGCCGATTGTCCACAGGGGCGCCGCGGAGTGGTGCTCCCGGGGCACGACCGGTGGATATCGTCCCCGAAGGGCCCGGCGCACGTCGACTTGAAGCCGGCAAGCGGGGATGCTGGACGACCCCGGAACAAGGTCGGCCATGCCACGCCAGCTCAAGGAGGTCGGATTCGTCCACCTCCATGTCCACTCCTCCTATTCCCTCCTCGAAGGGGCGCTGAAGGTCGGCTCCCTGATCAAGGCCGCGGCCGCCGACCGGCAGCCGGCCCTGGCGCTCACCGACACCAACAACCTGTTCGGGGCGCTGGAATTCTCCGAGAAGGCGGCCGGGGAGGGCATCCAGCCGATCGCCGGCGTTCAGCTCTCGGTGGCGTTCGAGGCCGCGGATCCGCACCAGCGGCAGGCGCCGACAAGTCACGGAATCGTGCTCCTCGCCCAGGACGAGACCGGCTACGCCAACCTGCTGCGGCTGGCGAGCCGCGCCTATTTCGACACGGCGCTCGGCGAAGCCCCCCGCCTCGACGCGGCGGCCCTCGTCGGATCCTCCGATGGGCTGATCGCGCTCACCGGCGGGCTGTCGGGCCCCCTCGACACGGCGTTCCGGGCCGGCCGTCCCGAGCTGGCGCTCGCCCGCCTGAAGCGGCTCAAGGAGGCCTTCGGCGAGGAGCGGCTCTACGTCGAGCTGCAGCGCCACGGCCTGCCCGAGGAAGGGCGGATCGAGACCGCGCTCCTCGACCTCGCCGGCCGGCACGGTCTCGGGATCGCGGCGACCAACGAGCCCTACTTCGCCAAGCCCGACGATTACGACGCCCACGATGCCCTGCTCGCCATCGCGGAAGGCCGCGTCGTCTCGGACGAGCGCCGCCGCCGGCTGACGCCGACCCACGCCTTCAAGACCCGCGCCGAGATGGCCGAGCTGTTCCGCGACCTGCCGGACGCGCTCCAGGCCACCGTCGAGATTGCCATGCGCTGCGCCGTGCGGGCGCGGACCCGCAAGCCGATCCTGCCGAACTTTTCGCAGGTCGCGGCAGGCGAGACATCGCCCATGGCGGAGGCCGCAGATACCGGCATGCAGGCGGTCTCGGCCGACGAGCCGACCGAGCTGCGCCGGCAGGCCGAGGCCGGGCTGGAGCTGCGCCTGAAGCAGCACGGCACGGCGCCGGGCTTCTCCGAGGAGGATTACCGCAAGCGCCTCGCCTTCGAGCTCGACGTCATCGTCAAGATGAAGTTCCCGGGCTACTTCCTGATCGTCTCGGACTTCATCAAGTGGGCCAAGGACCACGACATCCCGGTGGGCCCGGGCCGCGGCTCCGGCGCCGGCTCGCTGGTGGCGTGGTCGCTGCTGATCACCGACCTCGACCCGCTCCGGTTCGGCCTGCTGTTCGAGCGCTTCCTCAACCCCGAGCGCGTCTCGATGCCGGATTTCGACATCGACTTCTGCGTCGAAGGCCGCGAGCGGGTGATCAAGTACGTGCAGCAGCGCTACGGCGAGGGGCAGGTCGGGCAGATCATCACCTTCGGTACGCTGCTCGCCCGCGGCGTGCTGCGCGACGTCGGCCGCGTCCTCGAGATGCCCTACGGGCAGGTCGACAAGCTGACCAAGCTCGTGCCGCAGAACCCCGCCAACCCCGTGACGCTCGCCCAGGCGATCGAGGGCGAGCCCAAGCTGCAGCAGGCCATGGAGGAGGAGCCGATCGTCGGCCGGCTCATCGACATCTCCAAGAAGCTCGAAGGCTTGCACCGCCACGCCTCGACCCACGCCGCCGGTGTGGTGATCGGCGACCGGCCCTTGGAGGAGCTGGTCCCGCTTTACCGAGACCCGAAGACCGGGATGCGGGTCACCCAGTTCAACATGAAGTGGGTCGAGCAGGCGGGGCTGGTGAAGTTCGACTTCCTGGGCCTCAAGACCCTGACGATGCTGCGTTGCTGCACGGATCTCCTGAAGCAGCGCGGCATCGACATCGACCTCGCCTCGCTGCCGCTCGACGACCCGAACACCTACGGGCCCATGGGCCGCGGCGAGACGGTCGGCGTGTTCCAGGTGGAATCGGCCGGCATGCGCAAGGCGCTCTGCGAGATGCAGGCCGACCGGCTGGAGGACATCATCGCCCTGGTGGCGCTCTACCGGCCGGGCCCGATGGCCAACATCCCGGTCTATTGTGAGCGCAAGCTCGGCCGCGACGCCGGCAACGAGGCGTCCTGGTACCCGGACCCGAAGCTGGAGCCGATGCTGAAGGAGACCTTCGGCATCATCGTCTACCAGGAACAGGTGATGGAGATCGCCAAGGTCCTCGCCGGCTACTCGCTCGGCGAGGCCGACATGCTCCGGCGCGCCATGGGCAAGAAGATCCGCGCCGAGATGGACGCGCAGCGCGACCGGTTCCTCAAAGGTTGCACCGAGCGCGGGCTGACCAAGGCCAAGGCCAACGAGATCTTCGACCTGCTCGCCAAGTTCGCCGATTACGGCTTCAACAAGAGCCACGCGGCGGCCTACGCGCTGCTCACCTACCAGACCGCCTACCTGAAGGCGAACTATCCGGTCGAGTTCCTGGCCGCCGCCATGACCCTCGACATCGACAACACCGACAAGCTCGCCGAATTCCGCCAGGACGCGCAGCGCCTGAAGATCGTGGTCGAGCCGCCCTCGATCAACACCTCCGGCGAGGTGTTCGAGGTGCGCGACGGCAAGATCTTCTACGCGCTGGCCGCCATCAAGGGCGTCGGCCGCGAGGCGGTGCGGGCACTGGTGGAGGCCCGCGGCGACCGGCCGTTCAAGGACCTCGCCTGCCTCGCGCGCCGGCTGAACCCGCGGATGATCAACAAGCGCACCCTGGAGAGCCTTGTCCAGGCCGGGGCGCTGGACTGCATCGAGCCGGACCGGGCGCGCGCCTTCGCGGCGGTGGAGCCGATGATGAAGCTCGCCGCCAGCGCGGTGGAGGCCGAGACCGCCGGCGTCACCGACATGTTCGGCGGTGTGGTGGCGGACGACGTGTCCCTGCGGATCCCGCCCCACGAGATCTGGCCCATGGCCGACACGCTCAAGCGCGAATACGCGGCGATCGGATTCTTCATCTCGGGCCACCCTCTCGGCGAGTACGGCGACCTGCTCGACAAGCTGCGGGTCCAGAGCTGGGCCGATTTCTGCCGCGCGGTGCGGGCCGGGACCTCGAGCGTCGGCCGGGTCGCGGCCTCGGTGCTCGACCGGGCGGAGCGGCGGACCAAGACCGGCAACAAGATGGGCATCGTCACCCTTTCGGACCGGACGGCGCATTTCGAGGCGATCATCTTCTCCGAGGGGCTCGGCCAGTACCGCGACATCCTTGAGCCGGGCCGGCCGCTGGTGCTCCAGCTCCAGGCCAACCTGGAGGGCGAGGACGTGCGCGCCCGCATCCTCACCGCGGAACCCCTCGACCAAGCGGTGGCCCGCCACCAGAAGGGGATCCGGATTCATCTCAGCGACCCGCGCGGCGTCGCGCCCGTGCAGCAGCGGCTGTCGATGCGCGGTGAGAGCGAGGTCTCGCTGATCCTCAAGCTCGACGGCGGCGGGCGCGAGGTGGAAATCCGGCTGCCGGGCAAATTCCAGGCGACGCCGACGCTCGCCGGCCAGCTCCGGACCGTGCCGGGGGTGGTTCAGGTCGAGGTGAGCTAGCCTCCCCCAGCGTGCGGGAAGACCGGCCCGTCATTCCGGGACTGCGGAGCAGGGCCCGGAATCCAGAACCGCCGGTGTTTGCCTGGTCTCGTCGGGAGGACTGCCCCCATCGATCCGCGCCGGAGGCTCTGGATTCCAGGCTCCCGCCCGAGGCGAGCCCCGGGATGACGGCGCGGGTGCCTGAGTGAGAACACTCTCGAAACCCGGCCGGTTGGACCTCGGCGCACCCTGCGACGAGGATCCATGGACCAGCCCCGCCCGAAGCCCGACACCGACGATCCGACCAGGCCGCGCGAGGGCGGCAGCTTCCTCCACGCCCTCGGCACCGGCGTGATCACCGGCGCGGCCGACGACGATCCCTCCGCCATCGGCACCTACGCGAGCGCCGGCGCCCGATACGGCCTTGCGTTCCTCTGGATCGCGCCCGTCGTCCTGCCGATGATGGTCGTGGTCGTCTACGTCTCGGCCAAGCTCGGGCAGGTCTACGGCAAGGGCCTGTTCGCCATCGTGCGCGACCGGTACCCGCGCTGGATCCTCTATCCGCTCGTGCTCGGCGCCTTCACGGGCAACGTCATTGAGGCGGCGGCCAATCTCGGCGGGATCGGCGCGGCCCTCAACCTGCTGGTGCCGGTGCCGATCCCCATCATCGTGGTCGCCGCCGCCGCGGCGATCCTCGGCCTCCAGATCTTCGGCTCCTACGCGCTCCTGCGCGACATCTTCCGCTGGCTGGCGCTTGCCCTGTTCGCCTACGTGGCGGCCGCGATCCTGGCCAAGCCCGATCCCGCCGAGATCCTGCGCGGCACCCTCGTGCCGCAGATCCGGTTCGATGCCGACTTCCTGTCGATGATCGTCGCCTGCATCGGCACCTCGCTCTCGGCCTACATCTACACGTGGCAGTCGAACCAGGAGGTCGAGGAGGAGATCGCCCTCGGGCGCCATACGCTGCGGCAGCGCAAGGGGGCGACCGACGCCGAGCTGCGCAAGACCCGCCGGGACGTGGTGATCGGGATGCTGTTCTCGAACATGATCCTCTACTTCATCATCCTGTCCACGGGCGCGACGCTGCATCAGGCCGGACAGACCGAGATCGAGAGCGCCGCCCAGGCGGCGGCCGCGCTGGAGCCGCTGGCGGGGGCAGGCGCCAAGTATCTCTTCGCGCTGGGCGTCGTCGGGGTCGGCTTCCTGGCGGTGCCGGTGATGACCACCGGCGCGGCCTATGACCTCGTGCAGGGGATCGGCCGGAAGGGCAGCCTCCACGCCCGCCCGAGCGAGGCCAAGCTGTTCTACGGCACCATCGCGGCCGTGACCGTGGTGGCGGTCGGGCTGAACTTCCTCGGCTTCAACCCGATGCGGGCGCTGGTCTGGTCCGGCATCGTCCAGGGCTTCTCGGTGCCGCCGCTCCTGCTCCTGATGATGCTGATGACCAACGACCGGGCCGTGATGGGCGGTCGCGTCAACGGCCGCCTGACGAACGGGCTCGGCTGGATCACCACCGCGGCGACGTTCCTGGCCACGGCCTGCCTCGTCGTAACGTGGGTCCTGTGAGGCGCCTCAGAACGGTGCCGCGAGGCAGCCGGCCAGCGCGCCCTTCAGCGCCGCGGCATCGGCTTCCGCCACCGTGACCGTCGCCGTCAGGGCCGGATCCTCGCTCCGCGGGCTCGCCTGCGTCCAGGTGAGCTTGGTCCCGGGCTGGGTGAGGGCCAGGGCGACGCCGCGCAGCGGATCCTCGCCGCGGTGGGCTCCCGCCACCGTCAGGGTGAAGCCTGCATCCGCCCCGGCCGCCGCGCCCTGAACCGGCATCCGCACCGAGCGGACGCTGCCAGCGCTGGAGACCAGGATCCCGGTGAGCGGCGCCGTGCTGCCGCCTTCAAGCCCCGCGAAGTCGAAGCGCGGCGCCAGCTCGGCGAAGCGGGGCACGATCAGCGCCGCCGACAGGCCGGCGCCGCCCGGATCACAGGCGACGTGCAGGGTCACCGGACGCTGGTCCGTCCCGAGGGCCGCCGTGCCGGACAGGTCCGCACTGCCCCCGGACGCCCGGTTGGCGCCGGCCAACAGCGGCGTCCGCCCGGTGACGATGTCCGACAGCCTGTCGCCGCGGCTCAGCGGTCCCGCCAGGAGGGCTGCGACGGCGATCACCACGACCGCCAGGGCCACGCCGATCCGGAGCCGCATCCCATCCTCCGCCTGTGGACATCCCGGGCCGGCGGCATAGACGATCGCGGCCCTGCCGCAACCCTCCGTTCACCACAAATGCGAGAACCGCATCGCGACAGCGTCCGCGTGCGTTGCAGCAACTCCGTAAAAACCGATCGATTCTATGCACCGTCGCTCAAGCTTGAGCGTCGCCATGCGCACGAAGATCCTGCTCGCCCTCACCCTTCTGGTCTACGTCACCACCGGCCGCGCCCCCGGCATCCGGGAGCCGCGCAATCCGGATGCCGAGCATGGCGGTAGCCGTGTCGTGATCGCGATGAAGCGGGCCTGGGCCTGAGCCGCTGCGCGCGCGATGACGGCTGCACCGACGCCACCGACGGGAGACGGGCTCACGCCGCCGGTGCGCAGGCCCTGAGCCGCGCGGCCACCAGGGCCTGAAGGCTCCAGAGATGCCGGTCGCGGATGCCGAGGCGCTCGCAGGCCTCGACGGTCCGGAACAGGTATTCGGCGCTCGGCCCCTTATGCCCGCAGGCGGCGGCGATCTTCTCGGCGATCTCGGCGTCCGACAGGCGGCCGGCGTAGCGGTCGCTGGCGCGGTTGGCCAGGAAGGTCAGGGCCGAGACGGTTCCGGCCTCGGTGGCGACCGGCAGCCAGCGGGCGACGTAGCCCCGGCCGCGCATCTCCCGCCGCCAGACCGGCATCAGCGCCTCGCGGATCTCCATGCCGGGCAGGCGGAAGGCCACACCCCGGCACAGGCCGCCGCGGTCCAGGGCCAGGACGAAGCCCGGCCGCTCCGGCGTGCCGCGGAACCGGCGCTGGAGCAGGCAGAACCGGCGGTGGAAGCCGCGCACCGTCCCGATCCGGCGCTCGGCCACTGGAAATTCCGGGTTCCACATCAGCGAGCCGTAGGCGAAGACCCACAGGTCGCTGCCCTCGCGCCCGGCGACGATCGCATCGAGCCCCGGGCGCAGCTCCGCATCCGAGAGAACTTCGAGGGCGCTCGGGTCGTCCGGGATCGGGACGGAATGGGCGCGGGCGATCAGGTCGAGGCTGAGGTCGAGGGTGCGGGCGGGCGCGGAGGGCATGGCCCTCAACGCGGCGGCCTCAGGGCTTGTTGCCCAGCGCGTCGAGCTCCGGGAAGGGGCGGGTGCGGTGACCCGTGCAGACCTCGTCATCATCGAGCACCGTGAGCCGGTCGCTCGCGTAGCGCAACGCCACCTTCGGGCGCTCGGGCTTGCCGAAGGTCCGGCCGTACATCCGGCCCGACACGCAGTAGATCACCCGGCCGCCATCCTCGATCGGCCCGGCGATCCGGCTGCCCTCGAACCGCACCGGCAGCAGCGAGATCGAACCGAACTCGACCTGCTTCAGCGCCAGGGCGGCGATCCGCTGGAGGAGGGCCGGGGACGGCGCAGCCTCCGCCGCGAGCTTCGGTGCCCGCGGCGCGGCCTCGGCACCGACGGCGACGAGGGCAAGGAGACCGGCGAGGGCGAGACGGGGCATCGCTCATCGCTAGCGGGCCAAGGCTGCCCGAGGCTGGAGAGCGGGCGGGCAGCGCCGGACGCCGCGGCTTCCTATATGGAAGAGACCAAGCGGTACGCGTCCGGCGCGCCGCACCCCTCTCACTCCGCGACGCGACGCTCGATGCAATGGACCGACGACGCCCTGGTGCTCGGCCTGCGCCGGCACGGGGAGACCGGCGTCATCCTGGAGGCGATGACCGAGTCCCATGGGCGCCATCTCGGCCTCGTGCATGGCGGCCGCTCGCGCCGGATGCAGCCGGTGCTGCAGCCCGGCAACCGGGTGCGCCTGACGTGGCGGGCACGCCTCGGCGACGGCCTCGGCTCCTACGCGGTGGAACCCCTCGAGTCGCAGCTCTCCCGGCTGATCGGGTCGAGCCTCGCCCTCTACGGCATGAACCACATGGCGGCCCTGCTGCGGCTCCTCCCCGAGCGCGACCCGCATCCGGCGCTCTACGAGGCGGCCGGGATCCTCGTGGAGCATCTGGACGACCCGGCGATCGCCCCGCCCCTGATGGTACGCTTCGAGCTGGCGATCCTGTCGGAACTCGGCTTCGGCCTTGACCTGACCGCCTGCGCGGCCACCGGTGGCAACGATGCCCTGGCCTATGTCTCGCCGAAGAGCGGCCGGGCGGTCAGCGCCTCGGCGGGCGAGCCCTACCGGGACCGCCTGCTGGCGCTCCCGACCTTCCTGCACGCGGGCGGGTCCCCGGGTCCGGACGGCGTTGCACAAGGGTTTACCTTGACGGGGTACTTCCTCGACCGGCACGTCTGGGGGCCCCGCGGCCTCGGGCCGCCCGAGGAGCGGGCGCGATTCGTTGCGCTCGGCCGCGAGGCCGAGTAATGTTCGCGTTCTGTTCTAAATACGTCCGGGCTTGAGCGCCGCTCGACCCGAGACAAACAAACCCGTCATTCCGGGGCGCGGGAGGCGAGCCCGGAATCCAGACGCGCACGCGGCCCGGCAGGATCGTCCGTCTCCTCCGGCAGGGCAGGCGGGTCTGGATTCCGGGCTCGCCTCCCGCGCCCCGGAATGACGGATTGCTGCATGAGGTGGCGCGGCCGTTCGGCGGCCCCGCCCTGAGACAGGAGCCGTCATGGGCCAGCCCTTCGAGCCGCCGTCCGGCGACGGGATCGAGAGCGTCGAGCTGAAATCCGCGCTGGAGGAGCGCTACCTCGCCTACGCGCTCTCCACGATCATGCACCGCGCCCTGCCGGATGCCCGCGACGGGCTGAAACCCGTGCACCGGCGCATCCTGTACGGCATGCGGCTGCTGCGCCTCGACCCGACCACCGCGCACAAAAAATGCGCCAAGATCGTCGGCGACGTGATGGGCGATTTCCATCCGCACGGCGACCAGGCGATCTACGACGCGCTGGTGCGGCTCTCCCAGGACTTCGCCCAGCGCTACCCGCTGGTCGACGGCCAGGGCAATTTCGGCAACATCGACGGCGATGGGCCCGCCGCCTACCGCTACACCGAAGCGCGGCTCACCGAGGTCGCCCGCCTGCTCCTCGACGGGATCGGCGAGGACACGGTCGATTTCCGCCCGTCGTACAACGGCGAGAAGGAGGAGCCGATCGTTCTGCCGGCGGCCTTCCCGAACCTCTTGGCCAATGGCAGCCAGGGCATCGCGGTCGGCATGGCGACCTCGATCCCGCCGCACAACGCCGCCGAGCTGTGCGACGCGGCGCTCTACCTGATCAACCACCCCGAGGCGACGTCGGGGCAGCTCGCGAAGTTCGTCCAGGGGCCGGACTTTCCCACCGGCGGCATCCTGGTCGACTCGGCCGAGTCGATCGCCGAGGCCTACCGGACCGGCCGCGGCGCCTTCCGGGTCCGCGCCCGCTGGGCCAAGGAGGATCTCGGCCGCGGCACCTGGAACATCGTCGTCACCGAGATTCCGTACGGCATCCCGAAAGGCCGGCTGATCGAGAAGATGGCCGAGCTTCTCCAGGAGAAGAAGCTGCCGCTGCTCGCCGACGTGCGCGACGAGTCGGCCGAGGACGTGCGCGTGGTGCTGGAGCCGCGCTCGCGGACGGTCGACCCGGTCATCCTGATGGAATCGCTGTTCCGGCTCACCGAGCTGGAGGCGCGGATCCCCCTCAACCTCAACGTCCTGGTCGGCGGCCTCGTGCCGAAGGTGATCGGGCTCGCCGAGTGCCTGCGCGAGTGGGTCGACCACCGCCGCGTGGTCCTGCAGCGCCGCTCGCGCTACCGCCTGGGCCAAATCGACCGGCGCCTGGAGATCCTCGGCGGCCTGCTCATCGTCTACCTCGACCTCGGCGAGGTGATCCGCATCATCCGTGAGGAGGACGAGCCGAAGGCCGCCCTTATGGCCCGGTTCGAGCTGACCGAGATCCAGGCCAACGCCATCCTCGACACCCGCCTGCGCTCCCTGCGCAAGCTCGAGGAGATGGAGCTGAAGCGCGAGTTCGACGCGCTGACCGCCGAGAAGGCCGAGATCGACGCGCTGCTCGCCTCCGAGCCGGCGCAGTGGAAGGCGATCCAGGCGCAGATCCGCGCCGTGAAGAAGACCTTCGGGCCCGAGACGAAGCTCGGCAAGCGCCGCACGACGCTGGCGAGCCCGCCGGATGTCGGCGGCATCGACTTCACCGCGGCGCTGGTCGAGCGCGAGCCGATCACCGTGATCGTCTCCACCAAGGGCTGGATCCGGGCGCTCAAGGGCCACGTGGCGGACCTGTCCGGGGTGGCGTTCAAGGGCGACGACACCCTGAAGATCGCCTTCCCGACCGAGACCACGCAGAAGATCCTGCTGCTCGCCACCAACGGCAAGGTGTTCACGCTGGAGGCCTCGAAGCTGCCGGGCGGTCGCGGTTTCGGCGACCCGGTGCGGCTGATGGCCGACCTCGGCGACGGCACCGAGATCGTGGCGGCGCTGCCCTACCGGCCGGAGACCAAGCTGCTGATCGCGGGTTCTGACGGGCGCGGCTTCGTGGCGCCCGCCGACGCGCTGGTGGCCAACACCCGCAAGGGCAAGAGCGTGCTCGGCCTCGACGGCGACGCCACCGCGGCCGTGCTGGTGCCGGCCGACGGCGACCACGTGGCGGTGGTCAACACCGAGAAGCTGCTCTTGATCTTCCCGATCTCCGAGGTGGCCGAACTCGCCCGCGGCAAGGGCGTCCGGCTCCAGCGCTGCCGCAGCGGCGGGCTCTTGGACGCGCACGTGTTCAAGCTGGCGGACGGTCTGCCCTGGCAGGACGGCTCAGCCGAAGGCCGGCTCGCCAACGTGTCGGTGCTGGAGAAGTGGCTCGGCCACCGGGCCGAGGTCGGGCTGATGATGGCGCGCAGCTTCCCGAAATTCGAGCGGTTCGGGCGGTGAGGCGGGGTTAGGAAGGGACGGACTTCCAACCCACCGCCTTATCCTGAGGTGCCCGCGTCAGCGGGCCTCGAAGGAGGACTTCAGGGATCGCGCGGCCGGCTGGAGGCCTCCTCCAAGGCCTCCGCTACGCTCCGGCACCTCAGGACGAGGGCGCGGGCGGGACAAACCCTGTCTCAGTGCGAACGCTGATCGAGCCAGAGCGCACCAAGAGCCAGGATGCCGCCACCGATCGGGACAGCGAGCAGGAGGAGAAACTGAGCTGTCGTCATGGGCGAAGGTTCCGCAAGGCGTGCCTTACCACCCGATGTATGACGCCACTCATGATCCAGCAAACTGCCATCGTGACGAGTACGGGCTCGAAGTGCGGACGGTCCGATAGAGCGGTCGAGATGAACGGTGCGAAACCACCCACGGCAAAGATCGCGACGGCGAGACCATTGGCATAGGTTGCTGTGAACTTGATGCGCTCGTTCGCGACGAGCTTGTCGCGCGCTTCCTCGTCCACGTCCGACATCGAATCCAAGCCCCCGGCCGGCAACGTAATTGACCCGTCTTGACGGTGCGGGGAACGATTGTCGCCACTCGCTTTACTGTGCTTTCACAGCCGCCTCGTCCGCCGCCCAGAGGTGCTGCGCCGCGTAGGCCCGGTACGGCCGCCAGGCCTCGGCCCGGGCCAGAAGCTCCGCCGCGGTCGGCCTCCCGGTGGCGGTCGCGAGCGCCCGCAGCAGCCCGACATCGCCCACCGGCAGGGCGTCCGGCAGCTTGAGCGCCCGCATGGCGATATACTGCGCCGTCCAGGGACCGATCCCGCGGATCGCCGTGAAGCGGAGCACCGCAGCCTCCAGCGACTCTACCGGCGCGAACAGATCCGGGTCGGCGAGCGCCGCCGCGGCCAGTGCCCGGATCGCCGTGCCGCGGGCCCGCGGCATGTTAAGCGCCAGGGCGATATCCGCCTCGACCAGATCCGCCGGCGCCGGGAAGACGTGGGTCAGGCCGTCCATCGGCTCCGCCAGCGGCGTCCCGAACGCCGCCACCAGCCTGCCCGCGAGGCCGATCGCGGCCGCCACCGACACCTGCTGGCCGAGGATCGCCCGGCAGCCGGTCTCGAACGGGTCCCAGGCCCCCGGCAGGCGCAAGCCCGGCCGCGCGGCCACGAGCGGGGCCAGGACCGGATCGCCGGCGAGGCAGGTCGCGATGGCGCCGGGATCCGCCTCGCAGTCGAACAGCCGGCGCAGGCGCCCCGCGACGGCCTCGGCGTGCCTAGCCTCGACGCCGCGCAGCGTGACGCGCAGGCTGTCCGCGCCGGGCGCCACTGTCAGGAGCCCGTGCCGCCCCGCGACGCTGACCGTACGCGCGTAGGAAGCCGCAGGATCCGTCGTCTCGACGCCCGGGATCGCCCGCTTGGCCAGGAACGCGCGGATCGCCGCCCAGTCGTAGGGCGGTCGATAGGGCAGGCGGAGATCGATCGCCTCCGCAAATACGAAGGGCGGCCTCTCGGCCGCCCCACTGGTCGCGTCCCGCGACAGGTCCCGCCTCAGCCGCGCTGGTCCACCGCCACGTAGTCGCGCTGCGCCGGCCCCACGTAGAGCTGGCGCGGGCGGCCGATCTTCTGCGACGGGTCCTCGATCATCTCGGCCCACTGGGCGATCCAGCCGACCGTGCGGGCCACCGCGAACAGCACGGTGAACATGTCGGTCGGGAAACCCATCGCCTTGAGGGTGATGCCCGAGTAGAAATCGATGTTCGGGTAGAGCTTCTTCTCGATGAAGTACTCGTCCTTGAGGGCGATCTGCTCCAACTCCATGGCGACGTGGAGCAGCGGATCGTCGGTCTTGCCGAGCTCCTTCAGCACCTGGTGGGTGGTGCTCTGCATGATCCGGGCACGCGGGTCGTAGTTCTTGTAGACCCGGTGGCCGAAGCCCATCAGGCGGAACGGGTCGTTCTTGTCCTTGGCCTTGGCGACGTACTTCCCGACGTTCTCCGGGGTGCCGATCTCCATCAGCATCTTGAGCGCCGCCTCGTTGGCGCCGCCATGGGCCGGGCCCCACAGGCAGGCGATGCCGGCCGCGATGCAGGCGAAGGGATTGGCGCCGGACGAGCCCGCGAGCCGCACCGTCGAGGTCGAGGCATTCTGCTCGTGGTCGGCGTGCAGGATGAAGATCTTGTCGAGCGCCCGGGCGAAGACCGGGTTCACCTCGTACTCCTCGCACGGCACTGCATAGCACATGCGCAGGAAGTTCGACGTATAGTCGAGGTCGTTCTTCGGGTACACGAACGGCTGGCCGATCGAGTACTTGTAGGCCATCGCGGCGAGCGTCGGCATCTTGGCGATCATGCGGATCGACGCGATCAGCCGCTGGCTCTCGTCCGTGATGTCGGTCGAGTCGTGGTAGAAGGCCGAGAGGGCGCCCACCGAGGCGACCATGACGGCCATCGGGTGCGCGTCGCGGCGAAAGCCGGTGAAGAACCGGTTCATCTGGTCGTGCACCATGGTGTGGCGCGTGACCCGGTACTCGAAATCGGCCCGCTGGGCGGCGGTCGGCAGGGCGCCGAACAGCATCAGGTAGCAGGTCTCGAGGAAGTCGCCCTTCTCGGCGAGCTGCTCGATCGGGTAGCCGCGGTAGAGCAGCACGCCCTCGTCACCGTCGATGTAGGTGATCTTCGATTCGCACGAAGCGGTCGAGGTGAAGCCCGGATCGAAGGTGAAGGCGCCGGTCTGGGCGTAGAGCTTGCCGATATCGATCACGTCCGGCCCGATCGTGCCGGTTTTCACCGGCAGTTCGATCGACTTGCCGTCCACGGTGATGGTGCTGGGTGCGCTCATGGATCGTGGACCCTTCTCTGGCGACGTGGCGGATGCCGGCCTCGGGCTCCCCTGAGTCGGTCCGGGGGCCTGAGCACCACGCATTATGCTGCGGGTGCTCACAGGCATGGGTTACCCAAACGGCACTGCAGCAGCAACGGGGTCGGTGACAACCGGACCCCGACGCCAAGCAAATTCCACCAAGCGAAATCCGGGCCGGGGCACAGGGTTCCCGAGCGTGCGTGGAGACCGGGCTGCGGGCTCGCGGCGGCGCGGCCGATTACGGCATGCAACAGCCGCCCGGTCATCCGGAGTGCCGAAGGCGAACCCTGCTGGGCGCGGCTTGATTCTCGGTTCCGGGCCCTGCGGCGCAGTCGTCGCCCCGCGACCGCGCGTCTCCCCGCGCACCTCAGCTCTGCGGCGCCTGATCGCCGAGGCGCGCGAGGGTTTCGTCCCGACCGAGCACCGCCATCACGTCGAACAGGGGCGGGGAGGTGGTGCGGCCGGTGAGCGCCGCGCGCAGGGGCTGGGCGACCTGCCCGAGCTTGCAGCCGGCCTTCTCGGCGTACTGACGCACCGCGTCCTCGGTCGACGCCGCGCTCCACGCGGGCAGGGCCTCGAGCGCCGGGCGCACCCCGGCGAGCCGCGCGCGGCCCTCGTCGGTGAGGAGGGCGCGGGCCTTGTCGTCCAGCGCCAGGGGGCGCTGCGCGTACAGATAGTAGGCGCTGTCGAGGAGCTCGATCAGCGTCTTCGCCCGCTCCTTCAGCCCCGGCATGGCCTGGGTGAGCTTGTCCTTGAGATCGGGCTGCAGCGGCGCCGACAGGCCGCGCTCGGCGCCGACATTCGGCAGGATGGTCTCGATCGCCGCCACGAGGTCGGAATCGGCACTGGTGCGGATGTAGAGGCCGTTGAGGTTGGCGAGCTTGGCGAAATCGAACCGCGCCGCGGAGCGCCCGACCGATCCCAGGTCGAAGGCCGCGATCATCTCGTCCGTGGAGAAGACTTCCTGGTCGCCGTGGCTCCAGCCCAGCCGCACGAGGTAGTTGCGCAGGGCCGCCGGCAGGTAGCCGAGATCGCGGTAGGCCTCGACGCCCAATGCACCGTGGCGCTTCGAGAGCTTGGCCCCATCGGCCCCGTGGATCAGCGGGATATGGGCCATCCGGGGAATGTCCCAGCCGAGCGCCGAGAAGATCTGGCTCTGGCGGGCCGCGTTGGTGAGGTGGTCGTCGCCGCGGATGATCTGCGTGACGCCCATGTCGTGGTCATCGACCACGACGGCGAGCATGTAGGTCGGCGTCCCGTCCGAGCGCAGCAGGACGAGATCGCCGAGGTCCTTGTTGGCCCAGGTCACCCGGCCCTGGACGGCGTCCTCGACCACGGTCTCGCCTTCGATCGGCGCGCGCAGGCGGATCACCGGCTTCACCCCGGCGGGCGCCTCCGACGGATCGCGGTCGCGCCAGCGGCCGTCGTAGCGGGGCGCGCGGCCCTCCGCGCGGGCGGTCTCGCGCATCTGCGTGAGTTCCTCGGCGGTGGCGTAGCAATGATAGGCGCGGCCGGCCGCCAGCAGTTCCTCGGCGACGGCACGATGGCGCTCGGCGCGGGCGAACTGGAAGACCACGTCGCCGTCCCAGTCGAGGCCGAGCCACGTGAGTCCGTCGAGGATCGCGTCGATCGCGCCCTTGGTGGAGCGTTCGCGATCGGTGTCCTCGATGCGCAGCAGCATCGTGCCGCCCGTGTGGCGGGCATAGAGCCAGTTGAACAACGCCGTGCGGGCTCCGCCGATATGGAGGTAGCCGGTGGGCGAGGGGGCGAAGCGCGTGACGACGGCTGAGGACATCGGTCCGGTGTGTTCGGGGGCGGGTCGCGGAGCGGAGGCGGAGAGCGGCGAGGGCTCGACACGGCGCCCGTAGCACGAAGCACCGGCTGTAGCACGAGGCCGGCAGTGCGTTAAGAATCGTCGGAGGAATCGCTCGACCGTCCGCACAGGTCGCGCGGATCGGGGCGGCGGCAATGCGGCGGATCGGCGCGAGGGCAGCGGGGAGCGCGGTGGCGCTGCCGGGCCCGCGCGCCCTGGCCGGGCCGGCGATCGGCGCCTGGATCGCCGGGGGCCTCCGCCGGGAAGCCGAGCAGCGCCGTCTGTTCCCCTGGCTGGCGGTGGCCTTCGGCACCGGCATCCTGGTCTATTTCGCGGCCGTCGACGGCACGCCGGTTCTGGCCGCACCGCTGGCCGGGGCGGCGCTCGCGGCGGCGCCGATCCCGTTTCTCGGCGCGCGACCGGCGGCGCTGGCGCTGGCCCTCGCAGTGGCGGCCGGATTCCTCGGCTTCGCGGCGGCAACCTGGCGGGTCTCGCAGGTGGCCGCCCCGATCCTCGCCCGGACGACGATCGGGCCGCTCACCGGGATGATCGAGGCCCTGGATGAGCGCGAGGTCGGAGCCCGGCTGATCGTCCGGGTCGAGACCTTCGCGGGCCTCGCGCCGGATCTGCGGCCCACCCGCGTGCGGGTCTCGTTCCGCAAGGCGCCGCCCCTGCGCCCTGGAGATGTCATCGCCGCCACCGCGCGCTTGCTGCCGCCGCCCGAATCGGCCCGCCCGGGCGGCTACGACTTCGCCCGGGACGCCTATTTCCAGGGGATCGGCGCGGTGGGTTCGCTGCTCGGCGCGATCCGGATCGAGACGCCGTCGGTCGCACCGCCCTTGCGCCTCAGGCTCGCCGCCATGCTGGACGAGGCCCGCAATGCGCTCACCCGGCGGATCGCCCAGGCCGAGGGCGGCCAGGCGGGCGCGGTGGCGGCGGCCCTGGTGACGGGCAAGCGCGGCCTGATCGGCCCGGCGACCAACGACGCGCTGCGTGCCGCCGGCATCTACCACGTGGTCTCGATCTCGGGGCTGCACATGGTGCTGGCCGCCGGCGTGGTGTTCTGGCTGGTGCGGGCGGCCCTGGCGCTGATCCCCCATTGCGCGCTGGTCTGGCCGATCAAGAAGATCGCGGCCGGCTTCGCGATGATCGGGGTCACCGCCTACTGCGCCTTCTCGGGCTGGGACATCGCGGCCGAGCGCTCGCTGATCATGACCCTGATCATGCTGGGCGCGATCCTGGTGGACCGGCCGGCCCTGTCGATGCGCAACCTCGCGCTCGCCGCGCTGATCGCTCTGGCCCGCGAGCCCGAGGGCCTGCTCGGCCCGAGCTTCCAGATGTCGTTCGGCGCGGTGGCGGGGCTGATCGCCTGCGCGCGGCTGATCGACGGGCGGCTGTTCGTGCGCCCCGGGGCGGGACGGCTCGGGCGGATCGCCGGCACCGGCCTGTCGGCGGTCACCGGGACCCTGGCGACGACCCTGGTGGCGCAGATCGCCACCGCCCCCTTCGCCACCTACCATTTCCAGACGATCCAGCCGTTCGGGCTGATCGGCAACGCGCTGACACTGCCCCTCGTCTCCCTGGTGGTGATGCCCTCCGCGGTGATCGGGATCCTTGCCTACCCGTTCGCCCTCGACCGGCCAATCTGGTGGCTCATGGGCCAGGCGGTCGGCGGTATGCTGGCGATCTCCGAATGGATTGCCGGGTTCGAGCGGGCAACGCTGGTACTGCCGGCGTTCGGAACCGGGACACTGGGACTGCTCACGGCCGGGCTGCTGCTGGCGACGCTGCCGGTCTCGCGGCTGCGCTGGCTCGCCCTACCGCCGCTCCTGCTCGGCCTCGGCCTCGCGGCCTTGCCGGAGCGCTACGATCTCTACGTCGACCGGCAGGGCGCAGGCGCCGCGGTGCGGGGTCCCGACGGACGCCTTTCGGCGCTCGGACATCCCTCCGGCTTCGTCCTGGAACAATGGCTGAAGGCGGACGGCGATAACCGCACGCCTGAGCCGCGGAGCCGCCCCTCCGTGGGCGGGCGCTGCGACCGGCTCGGCTGCACCGCGATCCTGCCGGACGGCCGGGCGGTCGCCCTGGTCCGCGACCAGCGCGCCTTCCCGGAGGATTGCGCCCGAGCCGCCGTGCTGATCACGGGCCTTGCGGCGCCCCCGACCTGTACGGGCCCGCTGGTCATCGACCGACGCTTCCTCGCCAGCCACGGGGCCGTGGCCCTGCGCGCCGGACCGGATGGCTTCGCGATTCAAGGCGCCCGGACCGACGACCGAACGATACCCTGGCGTGCGCGTGCGGTGCCTGGCCTACCGAACTCTACGCGGACCGGGACGGATTCCCCTGTTGAAGCCTCCGGCGGGATGGCCGCGACGGAGGACGATCCGGCAGGCGCCAACCCCGCCCCGAGCGACGCGCCGGCCGACCCGCTTCAGTAGCGGCGGACGAGGCTGACGAGCCGGCCCTGGATCTGGACGCGGTCAGGACCCAGGACGCGGGTCTCGTAGGCCGGGTTGGCGGCTTCCAGGGCGATCGAGGAGCCGCGGCGGCGCAGGCGCTTGAGCGTCGCCTCCTCGTCGCCGATCAGGGCCACGATGATGTCGCCCGTATTGGCGGTGTCCTGCTTGCGGATCACCACGAGGTCGCCGTCGAGGATGCCGGCCTCCACCATCGAGTCGCCGCGCACCTCCAGGGCGTAGTGCTCGCCGCCGGCCAGGAAGTCGGGCGAGAGGGTGATGGCGTGGCTCTGGTTCTGGATCGCCGAGACCGGTGTACCGGCCGCGATCCGGCCCATAACGGGGATCGACACGGCGCGGCCGGCCTCGTCGATCATGCGGGCATTGGCGGGCAGCGGCGGCTGCTTGGACTTGCCGCCCTCGACCACGCTCGGCGTGAAGCGGCGCGGCTCCGCCGGCGCCGCGGCAACCGGGGACGTCAGGCTCTCGGGAATGCGGATCACCTCGATGGCCCGCGCCCGGTTCGGAAGGCGCCGCAGGAAGCCGCGCTCCTCCAGAGCCGTGATCAGACGGTGGATGCCCGATTTCGACTTGAGGTCGAGCGCATCCTTCATCTCGCCGAAGGAGGGGGAACGCCGCATTCCTGCATGCGACTCTGGATGAATCGCAGGAGGTCCAGCTGCTTGCGCGTGAGCATCGACGGGGGCCTCGCGGCTTGGCGGACCGCCTCGGGACGGTCTCTGAAACAAATCACGAACAGGTTAAACGTTCCGCAAGTGTTCCGCAAGCGTCATACGGCCACGCTTTCGATGGCTCCGCGGTCCGAGGCAGAAACGAATTGACGGCGCAAGCGGAGCCGTTTCAATGCACCCACACGCCGCCGGACAGGGCGGCGGAGCCGGGGCGGGCTGAGATCGGGCTGGGATGACGAGGATGCGACGACCCGCGGCTCTGCTGCCTCCCGCCTTGACGGCCCTGACTCTGGCCTCACTCGGTCTGGCGCTCGCGGGCTGCACCACGGGGTTCTCGTACATCTCCCGCAACTACGTCGCGCTCACCCCGCAGGTGGTCACGATCGGCTGCAAGGAGCCCTATGAGGTCTACGACAACCGGCAGCTGCGCCGGATGCTCATCGTCTCCAATGCCCTGCGTGAATATGCCGGGTGCAACCTGAGCGAGGTCCGGATCGATCCCGAGCCGGCGGCGAGCCGGGTGAACCGCTTCCGCACCGCGGCCCGCGCCTATCTCGACGAGACCGTTCGGGAGGATTGCCGGATTACGGGCGAAACCGTGTTCGATCCGCTGAAGACCGAATTTGCCTATGCGTGCGACGCGCCGATCGAGAAGCGGGGCACGGTGGTGCCGCGCCTTCCGGGTCGCAACCCGGGCCTCGGCCCGCGCTGATCCGTCGGCGGCGGGCTCTCAAACGCCCGGCTTCGGGAAGGTCCGTTCCGCCGCATCTCCGGCGGCGGCCAGCAGCGCGCGGGCGAAGGCCCGGGCCTCCGCCCGGTCGAGCACGATCGCGGCGGTGACCGGACCTCCGCCCAGGTCGGACAGGGCGAGTTCCAGACGCACCCCATCGGGTACGGCGCTCGCCTGAAGGCTCCAGCCGGAGCCTCGATCCGCGCTCTCCGCCATTTCACGTTCCTCCCGCCTGCCCGGGAAAACGCCGCAGGCGCCCGCCGGAACCGGCCGTGCCCGGGCCTGTTCCCGAGCCGTGCCAAGCGCTTCCCTGCCTCGCCTGAACGCGTTCCTCAAGACCGCGGGCCCCGGACTCGTCGTGATGCTCGCCGACACGGATGTCGGCAGCCTGATCACGGCGGCCCAGAGCGGCGCACGCTGGAGCTACTCCCTGCTGCTTCTGCAGATCCTGCTGGTGCCGATTCTCTACGTCGTCCAGGAGCTGACCGTACGGCTCGGCACCACCACGGGCCGCGGCCACGGAGAGCTGATCCGGGCGCATTACGGACCAGTCTGGGCCTGGATCTCCTACGGCGGCCTCGTGGTCGCCGGGATCGGCGCCATCGTGACGGAATTCTCCGGCATTGCCGGCATCGGCGACCTGTTCGGGGTGCCCCGGCTCGTGAGCCTCGGACTGCCGGCGGTCCTGCTGCTCGGGCTGGTCTTCACCGGGAGCTACCGGCGGGTCGAGGTGGTGGCGATCGTCGTCGGCCTGTTCGAGCTGGTCTTCCTCGGCCTCGCCATCGCGGCGCGGCCAAACGTGGCCGAGATCGTCGCCTCCTTCGGGCACATGCCGCTCGGGGACGGCCAGTACCGGGTCCTGATCGCCGCTAATATCGGCGCGGTGATCATGCCGTGGATGATCTTCTACCAGCAATCGGCGATCGCCGACAAAGGCCTCGGCTGGGACCACGCACGGAGCTCGCGGCTCGACACGCTCGTGGGTGCCGTGATCTCGCAATGCGTGATGGGGGCGATCCTGATCGCGGCCGCCGCCACGATCGGCAAGGCCGGCCAGGGCACGAAGGAGGGCCTGCAGACCGTGGGCGACCTCGCGGGCGCCTTCACGCCGGCGCTGGGGCCCTGGCTCGGGCAGGTGGTGTTCGGGATCGGCATCATCGCGGCGGCCTTCGTGGCGCTCAACGTCGTGGCGCTGGCGCTGGCCTGGGGCTTCGGCGACGTGACAGGCAAGCCGCATTCCCTCGCGCAGTCGCCCCGGGAGGCGCCGGCCTTCTACGGCGCCTTCGCGCTCGTGGTCGCCGCGGGCGCCTTCGCCGTGCAGCTCGTGCCGAACCTCGTGGCGCTCAACATTGCCGTGGAGGTGATGAATGCCCTGCTCCTACCCTTGGCGCTCGGCCTGCTGATCCTGCTCGCAACCCGCGCCCTGCCGGCGGGACGGCGGGTGGAGGGCACCTACAAATGGGTGGTCTACGCCGTCTCGGGGCTCACCATCGCCTTCGCGCTGGTCGGCGTGCTCGACGGGGTCGGTCTGCTCTGAGGCGATTGACGCAAGCCCTCCGATGATGTCTCCCGCGGGCTCCGATCAGGTGGAGTTCGAACATGCAAGAGATCTGGTTCCGCGCGGGCGAGGCCACGGTGCTGGCGGCCGAGGGCCAGTACACCGACGCCATGCCGGAGGTGCTGATCGGCTCGGTGCGCGGTCCGGTGGGTCAGGCCTTCGCATCGATGATGGGGCAGGTGCAGGGCCACACGCGGATGTTCGTAGTGCGCGACCTCAACCAGCTGGTGCGCCCGGCCACGATGATGACCACCAAGGCCACGATCCACACGGCCGAGTACGTCGAACTCCTCGGCGGCGTGGTCCAGGCCGCCACCGGCGACGCGATCGTGGACTGCATCATCGAGGGCATCCTGCCCAAGGACGGGCTCGACGAGCTGTGCATGATCATCATGATCTGGCTCGACCCGCGCTGCGCCGAGGACGACAACCTCGACCAGAAGGACCTCTACCGGACCAACTACGAGGCGACGAAGCTCGCCATCGCCCGCGCTCTCAAGGGCGAGCCGACGGTGGACGAGCTGATCGCCAACCGGAAGACCGTGAAGCACTACGCGCTCGACGGCGTGATCGAGTACTGATCAGGCCCGCGCCACGCATCCTGCCGGCTCAGGTCCGCCTCAGCCCGGCGGGATGCGCCCCACCGAGCAGAGGGTCCGCATCGTGCTGCTGCCCGGGTCGGTGTAGCAGGAGGCCGACCAACCGTTCTGCTGGATGAACGACTTGCGCCGCTCCGCCAGCGAGGTCCGGTAGGCGTTGGTGATGATCGGCTCGACGGTGGCGGCGGACTCGCCGATCAGGATCTCCGAGGCCACCGACAGATCGCGGAAGAAGGTCGCCGAGGGGGCGGGCTCGGCGGAGGTCGCCTGCACGATCGGCTCGGCCCGGCAGGTGACGTCGAACTTGATCGGCCCGGCCATGCGGATGTCGATGCTCGGGCCGGCGCGCTTGCCCACCTTGCCGCCGATCGCGCCGGCGATCTGGCGGGTGAGATCGTCGCAGCTGTCGGCCCGGGCGGCCTCCGCCAGGAGGGGCAGGGCCGCGCAGGCGGCGAGGAGAAGGCGCGGAACGGCGAAGCTCGACATCCCCGCACTCTACGCGCGGCGCGGGGCCTGTCGAGGGGCGGGTCTCAGTGGAAATCCCGGCTTCGATACACGCGCCGGTCCGGGGGCACGCCGAAATCCGTGGTCTCGGGCGGCAGCTTCAGGCCGGCCTCGCGCAGGTCGCGGAGCGATGCGGTGAGGTCGCGAAACCCCTCTGCCACGAGGTGGACCACCCCGTCCGCCCGCTGGATCCGGCCGCGCACGGCGAGGAACCGGGCCTGCATGGCGGCCCGGCGGTTGGCCTCGAACACCGCCTTCCAGACGATCACGTTGGCGATGCCGGTCTCATCCTCCAGGGTCAGGAAGACCACGCCCTTGGCGGTGCCCGGCCGCTGACGGATCAGCACGAGACCCGCCACCGTGACCCGCGCCCCCTGGGGCAGGGCCGGATCGAGATGGGCCCGGGCCGGGATCGCGCCGATCCGGGCGAGGCGCCCCCGGAAGAACGCGACCGGGTGCCCCTGCAGGGACAGGCCGGTGGCGGCGTAATCCTCGGCCACCGCCTCGGACGGGGCCAGGGACGGCAGCTCCACCGCCGGCTCGTGCCGGAACAGGCCGTCATCGGCGTGCCAAGCGAAGAGCGGCAGGGGCGCGTCCAGCAGATGAGCCCGGCGCGCGCTGCCATCGGCCTTCGCGGCCTTGCGGGCCGAGGTCCCTTCCAGGGTGCGGACCATCCACAGGGCGGCGCGCCGGTCGAGGCCGAGCGAGCGGAACGCATCGGCCTCGGCCAGGCGCTCCAGGGTGTTGCGGGGCAGGGCGAGGGCGGCCTGAAGGCCCTCGATGCTGGCATAGCCGTTGGCCCGCAGCCGCACGAGCCGGCGCATCGCGGCCTCGGGCAGGCCGCGCACCACGCGCAGGCCGATCCGCACGGCGTGCAGCGCGGGATTCCCGGCCGGCTCCAGGGTGCAGTCCCAGTCGCTGGCGTTGACGCAGACGCCCCGCACCTCGACCCCGTGGGCCCGGGCGTCGCGCACCAGCTGGGCCGGCTGGTAGAAGCCCATCGGCTGGGCGTTGAGGATCGCGGCCAGGAAGACGTCGGGGTGCCGGCACTTCATCCAGGCCGAGGCGTAGACGAGCAGCGCGAAGCTCGCCGCGTGGCTCTCCGGGAAGCCGTAGGTCGAGAAGCCGCGGATCTGGGCGAAGCAGCGCTCGGCGAAGTCCGTCGGGTAGCCCCGGCGGGTCATGCCGCCGACGAACTTCTCCGCGAAGCCGCCGATCGAGCCGACATGGCGGAAGGTCGCCATCGCCCGGCGCAGGCCATCGGCCTCGGCCGGGGTGAAGCCCGCCGCCGTGATGGCGATCTGCATGGCGTGCTCCTGGAACAGCGGCACCCCGTAGGTCTTCTGCAGGACCTCCTTCAGCTCGTCCGCCGGGCCGTGCTCCGGATGCGGCGCGGGGTACTCGACCGGGTCGATCCCGGAGCGGCGGCGCAGGTAGGGATGGACCATGTCACCCTGGATCGGGCCGGGACGCACGATCGCCACCTGCACCACGAGGTCGTAGAACTCCTTGGGCTTGAGGCGCGGCAGCATCGACATCTGTGCCCGGCTCTCGACCTGGAACACGCCGACGGAATCGGCCTTCGCCAGCATCGCGTAGGTCTCGGGATCGTCCTGCGGCAGGTCGGCCAGGGTCGCGTAGAAGGTGCCGTGATCCTTCTCCAAAAAATCGAGGCCGCGCTTGAGGCAGGTCAGCATGCCGAGCGCCAGCACGTCGACCTTCATCAGGCCGATCGCGTCGATGTCGTCCTTGTCCCACTCGATGAAGGTGCGGTCCGCCATGGCGCCGTTGCCCACCGGCACGGTCTCGTCGAGGCGCCCGCGGGTCAGCACGAAGCCGCCGACATGCTGCGACAGGTGGCGGGGGAAGCCGATCAGCTGGTGGGCGAGGTCGAGCGCCTGCCGGATCGCGGGGTTCTCCGGGTCGAGGCCGGCCTCGCGGACGTGCTGGTCCGGCATGCCGGTGCCCCAGGAACCCCAGACCGTGTCGGCGATCGCCGCGGTCACGTCCTCGGTCAGGCCCAGGACCTTGCCGACCTCGCGGATCGCCATGCGCGGGCGATAGTGGATCACCGTGGCGCAGAGGGCGGCGCGCTCGCGGCCGTAGCGGGCGTAGAGGTGCTGGATCACCTCCTCGCGGCGCTCGTGCTCGAAATCGACGTCGATGTCGGGGGGCTCGCCGCGATTCTCCGAGATGAAGCGGGCGAAGAGCAGTCGGTGCTTCGACGGGTCCACCGCGGTGATGCCGAGGCAGAAGCACACGGCGGAATTGGCCGCCGAGCCCCGGCCCTGGCAGAGGATGCCCTGTCCGCGGGCGAACTCGACCACGTCGAACAGGGTCAGGAAGTAGCGGGCGTAGTTCATCGTCGCGATGAGCCGCAGCTCGTCGCGCAGCGTCTTCGCGACGGGATCCGGGATGTCGCCGGCATAGCGCCAGCGCGCCCGCTCCCAGGTCTTCTCCTCCAGATATTCCTGCGGCGTGCGCCCGGGGGGCACGGGCTCTTCCGGATACTCGTAATGCAGCTGCGACAGGCTGAAGTCGCAGGCCTCGGCGATCTCGACGGTGCGGGCGAGCGCTTCAGGATAATCGGCGAACAGCCGCGCCATCTCGGCGGCGGGCTTGAGGTGGCGCTCGGCATTGGCCTCCAGGCGGTAGCCGGCGTCCTCGATCCGGCAGCCTTCGCGGATGCAGGTGACCACGTCCTGCAACGGGCGCCTTTCGGGATGGTGGTAGAGCGCGTCCGAAACCGCGACCATCGGGGCGCCCGAGGCCGCGCCGAGCTCCGCGAGCAGCCCCAGGCGCCGCCGCTCGTCGCCGCGCCGCGTGTGGCTCGCTCCGAGAAAGGTCCGGCCCGGCGCCGCGGCGGCGAGCGCCTCCAGCCGCGCCCGAAAACCCTCCGGCAGGCGCCGCGCCGGGGGCATGGCGATGAACATCTGCCCCTCGGCAGCCTCCAGCAACTCGGCGAAGGAGAAGCGGCAGTCGCCCTTGCGGACACGGCGGTTGCCGAGCGTGAGCAGCCGGCACAGGCGCCCCCAGGCCGCCCGGTCCATCGGGTAGGTGACGGCCTCGAACCCCTCCTCGGTGACGAGGCGCACCCCCGGCAGGACCCGGATCTTCGGGCCCTCCGCTTCGAGCGCCCGCGCTGCCGCGTGCGCCCGCACAACGCCAGCCACGGTGTTGCGGTCGGCGATGCCGATAGCCCTGAGGCCGTAGGAAGCCGCCTGCACCACGAATTCCTGCGGGTGCGCGGCGCCGTGCAGGAAGGAGAAGTTCGTGGTGACGGCGAGTTCGGCGTAGGGGACGTTTTCCGAGCCGCTCACGCGAACAGCCCGTGGACGTACCACGCGGCCGGTCGGTCGGGCGCGTGCGGGCCGTCGCGGTAGAGCCAGAGCCGGTGCCCGGCCTCGCACTCGATGCGGTAATAGTCGCGGTCTTTTCCAGGCTCGCGCCACCATTCGGCGGCGATCCGCTCCGGCCCCTCGGCATGGGTGACCTGGTGGATCTGCGCGCGCCAGCGAAAGCGCCTGGGCGGCCCCTCCGGGACGGTCGAGAGCACGTCGCAGGCGGCCTCGCCCCGGGGGAACAGCACCAGGGGGCGAGGTGGGAGGTGGTCGGGCCAGGGGGAGGGGATAGCAGGCGCCTTCCCTGCCACCTCTGCGCAGCGATGTTCACCCATCTCGGTCGGGCGCCGACCTTGGTGAAGGAGCGCGACCGGCCCCCTCTCCCGTGCGGGAGAGGGTTGGGGTGAGGGACGAGAAGGCACAGAACGGCGCACGCCATCACCGCACTGAGAGGGTGCGCCTTTTCCGGACCGTTCTCGATCCGGACCCTGTCCCTCTCCCCCACGGGAGAGGGGACCTGTGAGCGATCCTGACGCCGCCCTGCCGGCCCCGATGTCGGAATCCACCAGTCCCGCGGCGGCAGAGGGGGAAGGAGACGCGCCCGTGGCCGGCCGACGCCTTGATCGGCCGACGATCCGTGCCCCTCTCCGGCAACCCAGACGCGGCCCCGGTCGGCCCGCTCCGGCAGATGGCTCGCCCGAGGCTCGAGCCGGAGCAGCGCCCGCCCGAGACGCTGTGCCAGGGCGTCGGCCAGGTAGCCGACCCCGTCGCCCGCGGCTTCCGCATCGAATTCCGTCTGACGGGCCGACATGGCCCCCGTCACCGTCACGGCGAGCGCCACGGTCTCGAAGCCGAAGCCGGCATCGAGGGCGGAGCCCAGCCGGTCGAGGCGCAGGGAAACGAGGGCGGCGACCCGCTCAGGATCGCGCTCGGGTCGGGACAGGCCGAGATCGAGGGCGCGCACCGCGCCGTCGACCCGGTGCAGGGCGAGGCGCAGGGCGCAGGCGCCGAGGCCGTCCCGTTCCAGCCGGGGGGCGATCTCGGCCATCAGGTCCCGGGCGGTCCGGACGATGTCCGATTGACGGCCGATCGGGTCGAGGAAGCCGCGGGCGGCGGCGTAAGCGGCGGCGTCCGACAGGGGCGCCAGCGGCTCAGGACGGCGCGCCAGGGCCTGGTCGAGGCGCAGCAGCAGGGTCTCGCCGAAGCGGCGGGCGAGGGGGCCGCGAGGCAGGGCGTCGAGCGCGCCGACCCGGCGCAGGCCGAGCCGCCGGAGGCCCGCGGCCATGTCGGGATCGAGGCGCAGGGCCTCCACGGGCAGGTCCCGCAGGGCCTCGGCAGCGCCGCCCGGCGGAACGACGATCCGGTCGGCCTCGCCATGGCGGGCCAGCGCGAAGGCGGCACCGGGCGTGTCGGCCAGGGCGATCCGCGCCGGGATGTTCCCCCGCGCGAGCCGGGCGGCCAGATCCGCGACGAGGTTCGCCTCGCCGCCGCGCAGGTGGCTCGCCCCGGCGACGTCGATGTAGAGCCCGTCCGCCGCCTCGGCCGGCCCGAACGGCGCCACCTGGGGCGCGTAGGCCGACGCCCAGCGGCAGAGCCGGAGCAGGGACTCCCGATCGGCGGCCGGGTCGGCAGGGTGAATCTGGAGCGGCACGCCGATCCGCGCCCGGACCCGGCCGAGGGGCTCGCCGGGGTTCAGGCCCAGGGCGCGGGCCTCCGGATCGAGGGCCACGAGCCGCAGGCCGCCAGGGCCCTCGGCCGCCACCGCAAGCGGGCCGCGCTCAGGCGCGAGACCGGCCCGTCGCAGCCGCGTCACCGGCCAGTGGCTCAGGCAGATGCAGACGATGCGCGGCATGGTCCCACTCCAGAAGCCAGTCGCCGCCGCGCCCGTTGCGGCAGCGTTCGAGCCGCGCCCGCCAGCGCGGCCGGTCGAGGGTGCCGAACCGGTCCCGCGCCGCGGGTGCCGCGGCGATCCGCCAGCGGGTTGCGGCCCCGTTGGGCAGCCCGGCGGGTGCCGGCCGCAGGATCAACAGGAGGGGCGGCGCGGATCCTTCTGCGGCGAGTTGCAGGCGCCGGCCCGGCTTCAGCGGCATCCCGTCCCGCAGGAGGCCGATCAGGGCCGTGAGCGCCCGCGCGTGCAGGGCCGCCTCCAGGGCGCGGAACACCTCGGCATCGCTGCCGGCCTCCAGAAGCAGCAGACGGCCAGGGTCGAGGCCGAGGCCGGCCAGGCCGTGCCCGTAGGGCAGGGGCTGGCCGGGCGCGGCGGCGATCAGCGCCTCGCCCGGCTCCAGGGCGAGATGGCGAGCGCAGAGCGCCAGGGCGAAGCCCAGGGCCGCGATCGCGTCCGCGGGCTCGGCCGGCGCGATCTCGTGGGGCGGCCCGAGGACGAGGCCGCCGCCGGGCAGGTGCGTATCGAGGGCGGGCAGGCCCAGGGGCAGGACCGGTCGTCGGTCCCGGCCGTCGACCGGCGGTGCGAGGCGCGCCCGCAGGGCTGCCAGCCGCTCTCGGGACTCGCTGCGCGCGGGCTGCCGCTCGGCTTCGTCCGCAGGGTCCAGCCCCATCTCCGTCGGCTCCGATCATGCTGGACGATAGGAACATAACAGGAACACAAACAAACCGTTTCCGGGCGGCCGCGGAATTGCGCACCGCCGCAGGGGCTTGGCCTGTGGATGGCTGTGGACGTGTGTGGAATCACCGCGACGAGCGGTTTCGACGGCCACGGTTGACCCCAACCGTGGCGCGAGACCAATAGGCGGCCGCCGCGTGCTTGACGCGGTCGATATGGACCGCGCATGCGCCCAGCCCTCGCCCTGATGATCCTGCTCACCCTGTCGGGGGCAGCACTCGGCCAGCAGCCGGATCCGCCGGGGGCCGCAGGCCCGGACCCGGCCGCCGCCGCGCGGTCGCGCCCGGCCCGGCCGAAGGTGCGGCGCCCGCAGGTCCCCAGCCAGCCGATCATGGTCTACGACGCGCGGATCGAGGCCGGTGACCTGCGCATCTCCGGCTCGGTGCGCAAGCCGGGCGCGATCGTGGTGATGGACGACGACATCTCGATTCAGGCCGACCGGCGCGGACGCTTCACCTTCCGGCTGCCCTACCGGCCGTCGACCTGCGTGGTGACGCTGAAATCCGATCCGGACGAGCGGGAGGCCGCCATCGCGAACTGCGCCCCCGAGGGTCCTCCGGGACCGCCCGGCCCTCAGGGCGCCGCGGGGCCGCCCGGCGAGACCGGCCCCAAAGGGGATCAGGGTCCGAAGGGCGATCAAGGACCCAAGGGTGAGACGGGGCCTCAGGGCGAGACCGGCGCGAAGGGAGATGCCGGTTCTCAGGGTCCGGTCGGTCCGCAGGGCGCACCGGGTCCGAAGGGTGAGCCGGGGACCCCGGGCCTCCAGGGGCCCCCGGGTTCCAGGGGCCAAGCCGGACCGCAGGGTGGGCCGGGCCCGAAGGGCGAAGCCGCGGCCTCCACGCTGCGGCCGGTGCGCAAGCCCGACTGCGCGGGCGGCTGCATGATCACCTGCGAGGCCGGTGAGGCGCTCGTCACCGCCCATTGCCTCAAGGCCGGCACGCCGGTCTACGACGGAGAGGGCGCCAGCTGCCCGGCCGAGGCTTCGGGGATCGTCGGCTTCTGTACGCGGCCCTGAGACGAGGCCTCAGCCGCCGGTGTCGCGCAGCCAGTCGCACATCCCGGCGGCGGCCGCGCGGCCGCCCGCGAAGGCGCCCTGGAGCAGGTAGCCGCCGGTCGGGGCCTCCCAGTCGAGCATCTCGCCGGCCAGGAACAGGCCGGGATGGTCGCGCAGCATGGACCGCCCGTCGAGGGCGTCGAGCCGGACCCCGCCCGCCGTCGAGATCGCCCGCTCGATCGGCGCGGAGGCGGTGAGTGTGAGCGGCGCGGCCTTGATCAGCCCGGCGAGCGCCCCGGGATCCGCCGGAAGGGCGGCGCCGGCCGCCTCGCGCAGCAGCCCCGCCGCGACGGGGGCGAGGCCCGCGGCCTTGCGCAGCCGGGTCGCGGCCGAGTCCCCCGGCCGAGCGCCGGACAGGCGGCGGGCGAGGGCCTCCTGGGTCAGGTCCGGGCGGAGATCCACGACGAGCCGCGCGCTGCCTCCGGCCGCGATCGCCTCGCGCAGGGGGCGCGAGAGCGCGTAGATGGCCCCGCCCTCGAGGCCGGCTTCCGTGACCACGGCCTCGCCCCGCACCGCGGCGCCGTCGCAGGCCAGCGCGACCCGCTTCAGCGGCGTGCCCGAAAAGCGCTCCCGGAACAGGTCGGACCACGCCACCGCGAACCCGGCATTGGCCGGGCGCAGGGGCGCCACCGCCACGCCGAGCCCTTCGAGGAGCGGCACCCAGCGTCCGTCAGAGCCGAGCCGCGGCCAGCTCGCCCCGCCGAGCGCCAGGAGAGTCGCCCGCGGCCGGATCGCCAGGGGACCATCCGGCGTCTCGAACTGAAGCGCCTCGGCGATCCCCGTGAGACGGTGGCGGGTGCGGATCCGGACGCCGAGGCGGTCGAGACGCGCCAGCCACGCCCGCAGCAGCGGCGAGGCCTTGAAGCTCTGCGGGAAGACGCGCCCGCTCGACCCGACGAAGGTCGGCTCGCCGAGTTCCGCGCACCAAGCCCGCAACGCCTCGGGCGGGAAGGCCGCGATGGCGGCGTCCAGGGCGCCGGCCGGATGATAGCGCGCGAGGAAATCGGCCCGCGGCTCGCTGTGGGTGAGGTTGAGGCCGCCCCGGCCGGCGATCAGCAGCTTGCGGGCCACGGAGGGCATACGCTCGTAGACCGTGACCGCGCGGCCGGCCTGCGCCAGCACCTCGGCCGCCGCCAGACCGGCGGGACCGCCACCCACGATGGCGATGTCTGTCGTGTAATCCGGCATCCGACCGGAGAGCGGCAGGCCGTGGGTCCCTGTCAAGGCGGATGGTCCGAAACGGCAGGCCCGCGCGTCACGATGTCGGGCCGCGGGATCTGCCCCGGACGAACCGCCTCCTGTGTCCGGTCCGTCCCGGCCGGGAGGAGCCGTGCGCTGCGCGCTCGGCAGGTTCCTCAACGATGCGATGGGAACTCAGGCGCCCCGCAGATACGTTCTTCTCCGCTCTCCAGCTTGCGTAGATCGGTTATTCCCTCGATCGAGGGCCCATCGACGCATCCCTTCTCGCTTGCCGCCCAGCATCGCCCTCCGCCCCGGATGGCGGGCCGGGTCTGCGGCCCGGACTGAGGTAGACACACGTGGGCAGCCCCATCGCCGTCCCCGGGATCCCCGCGCAGCCGGCTGCCCCCGCCCCGCAGGACCGCCTCAGCCACAGCGAGATCCGCGCGATCGTCTTCGGGCTGATGACCGCGATGCTGCTCGCGGCCCTCGACCAGACGATCGTGGCGACCGCGATGCCGACCATCGGGCTCGATCTCGGCGACGCCGCGAACCTCCCCTGGATCGTCACCGCCTACCTGCTGGCCTCCACGGCGGTGACCCCGCTCTACGGCAAGCTCAGCGACATCCACGGCCGGCGGATCATGCTGCTGATCGCCATCACGACCTTCGTGATCGGGTCGGTCGCCTGCGCCCTCGCCCCCACGATGGTGACTCTGGCGCTCGCCCGAGGCCTCCAGGGCATCGGCGGCGGCGGGCTGATCGCGCTATCGCAGACGATCCTCGCCGACATCATGTCGCCCAAGGAGCGGGCGCGCTACCAAGTGGTGATCGCGGGGGTGTTCGTGATGGCCTCGGTGGCGGGGCCGCTGCTCGGGGGCTTCTTCGCCCAGCACCTGCACTGGTCGCTGATCTTCTGGATCAATCTGCCGATCGGCGTCCTCGCCTTCGCGCTGACAAACGCCAACCTGAAGCGCCTGCCGCGTCACGACCGCCAGCACCGGCTCGACTGGCCCGGGGCCGCCCTGATGGTCGCGGGCTCGATCGCCCTGCTGCTGGCCCTGAGCTGGGGCGGCGTGCGCTATCCCTGGACCTCCGCACCTGTCCTCGGTCTCCTCGTCCTGGCGGCTTTTCTGGGCGCCGGCTTCGCGGCGCGGCTCGCCACGGCGGCCGAGCCGCTGATCCCCACGGAGGTGCTCAGGAATCAAGTGGTCTACAGCGCGACGCTCGCCGCCTGCTTCGCCATGGGCACGTTCATCGGGCTCACGATCTACGTGCCGATCTTCCTCGAAGGGGTGATCGGATTGTCGGCGAGCGAGTCCGGCGTGGCGCTCGTGCCGCTGATGGTCGGCACCGTCACGGGCGCAACCCTGTCGGGCCGGTCGATGATCTATTTCCGGCACTACAAGCGCGTGCCGCTGGCGATGATGAGCGTCAGCCTCGCCTGCTGCGCGGTCATCGCGTGGCAGGGGCGGGCGCTGCCCTTCTGGCTGATGGAGCTGCTGTTCGCGCTGCTCTCCATGGGGATCGGGACGATCCTGCCGCTCTCCACCATCGCGATCCAGAACGCGGTGGCGCGGCACCAACTCGGGATCGCCACCGCCTCCATGAACTTCTTCCGGTCCCTCGGCGGGGCGCTGATCGTGGCGGCCTTCGGCACGATCGTGCTCGGCGGCGCCGCGGATGGCGCAGGCGGGCACGACGTGGAGAGCCTGATCCGCGGCGCCGACCCGGCGCAGCTCGCCCTGACCTTCCGGTTCGTGTTCCTGGCCGCCTGCCTGGGACTCCTGCTGGCCTTCACGTTCCTGTCGCTCATGGAAGAGCGCCCCCTCGGCGGGCGCAGCTCGCCGAGGATGGACGGTCGGGGGCCGGATAAGCCGGCCTGAGGGGTCACACCGGGCCTGCTCCGTCGCCGTGCTGGCCGCAGCTGCAGCCCGCCGCATGCGCGCCGCCGGGCCAGCGGGAGGCGCGGATTACGCTGCAGAAATTCCCCTTGCGGAAGCCCGGCTCCTTGTCGGCGATGACATCGGCCTTCACGTTGCCGAAGGTGGTGTCCGGCTTGTGCCGGATGCCGTCGTAGAAGGCCTGGATGATGTCCTCCTTGAAATCCGCCGTGCGGGGAAAGGCGGCGACGACCGCCTCCCGCTCGGCATCGGAATACTGGCTGTAGGTCAGCCCCAGCACATCCATCTCGACGCCGGCCGTGACCAGGGCGACCACCGGATGCATGTGAACCGGAATGCCGGGCGTGGTGTGGAGCGCGATGGCCGTCCAGACGGTGTAGACCTCCGCCTCGGGCACGCCGTGCGCCTTCAGGAAGTCGCGCGCGGCGTTGGCCCCATCGACCTCGAAGCGTTCCTCGGCACTGCTGTGCTCGGGCATCAGACCGAGATCGTGGAACATGGCGCCCGCGTAGAGCAGCTCGCGGTCGAAGGTCAGGCCGCGATGCGCGCCGGCGAGCGCGCCGAACTGATAGACGCGGCTCGAATGGTTGAAGAGCAGCTCGGTCTCGCTGTCGCGGACGAATTCGGTGATCGCCCGAGCGAGGGTGCTGTCGGGGATGGCGGCCTCGGAACGGATGCTCATGGAGGGATTCCTTTGCGCTGGCGGTCCCCATGAGCTACGTGGCCACCCTCGTGGCATCAATCGTCGTGTCACGACGATTTCTGCCAACCTGCCTGCATCCCCGGCCACGGAGTTCGCATGGAGCCCCGATCGATCGCCCTCCTCGCCCTGCCCGACGTCCAGCTCCTCGACGTGGCCGGTCCGCTGGACGTCTTCGCCGAGGCGAATGCGCAGAGCGGCCGCGCCGCCTACAGCCTGTCGCTCATCGGGACGGAGCGGGGCCCGATCACGACCTCGTCGGGCCGGCGCCTGATCGCCGACCTCGTGGCGCCCGCCGAGGCCGGCGCGGCCTTCGACACGCTCCTCGTCGCCGGCGCGCCCCGGATCCACGAGGCCGCCCTTGCGCCGGATCTCCTCGCCTGGCTCGCCGACGCGGCGGCACGGAGCCGGCGCTATGGCTCGGTCTGCAGCGGCGCCTTCCTGCTCGGGCAGGCCGGTCTCCTCGACGGGCGGCGGGTGACGACACACTGGGCCGTGGCGGAGATGCTGGCCGCGCGCTACCCCGGAGCGCGGATCGAGCCCGACGCGATCTGTCTGTTCGACGGGCCGCTCCGGACCGCGGCCGGCGTCACGGCGGGGCTCGACCTCGCCCTGGCGCTCGTGGAGGAGGATCTGGGTGTCGAGATCGCCCGCCGGGTGGCGGCTCAGCTCGTCATGTTCTTCAAGCGCGGCGGCGGCCAGATGCAGTTCAGCCGCCGCGGCGTCAGCGCGCCGAGCGGCCGCTCCGCCCTTCAGGAGGTACAGCGCTGGGTCGCCGCCCACCCGGCGGAGGACCACGGCGTCGAGCGGCTCGCCGCCAGGACCGGGATGAGCCCGCGCCATTTCGCGCGCGTGTTCCGCACCGAGACGGGCCTGACCCCGGCCGCCTATGTCGAGACCGTGCGGATCGAGGCGGTGCGCCGCCTCCTCGAGACCCGGGACATCGCTCTGAAGCAGGTCGCGGGCGCCTGCGGGTTCCGGGATGCCGACACGCTCCGGCGCGCCTTCACCCGGCGGGTCGGCACGAGTCCGGCCGAGTACCGGCGGCGGCACGCCCGCGGTTGACGCGCGCCGCGTTCCCGGCCCTCCGGACGCGATCGCCACCGGCGACGCGAAGGGCCGGGACCAGGCCGCCCGGGGGTCTGCCCTTGATTCGCCCGGTTCCCCCGCTTAACTCGCCCCTATCGGCTGCGGGCCCCTCTGGCGGGCGCTGTTTCAGCGCCCGTGATGTCGGAGCCGATGCTTTCCGTCCGGAATCAGCATCAGGTCCCGCATATGATGGATGTTCTCACCATCGAATGGCTCGGCAAGCCATTGTGGATGTGGCTCGGGTTCCACGTCCTGATCGCGTGCCTGCTCGCCTTCGACCTCGGGCTGCTGCATCGGGACAAGGAGCACGAGATCGGCGTCCGGGAGAGCTTGGCGCTCACCGGCTTCTATCTCACCCTCGGCCTCGCCTTCGGCGGCTGGGTCTGGTGGTATCTCGGGCCCCAGGCCGGCGAGGAATACGTCACCGGCCTCGTGGTCGAGAAGTCGCTGTCGATGGACAACGTCTTCGTCATCGCCATGATCCTGACGGCCCTGGGCATCCCCCGGGCCGCCCAGCACCGGGTCCTGCTGTGGGGCATCCTGGCGGCGGTGGTGCTGCGCGGCCTGATGATCGGGCTCGGCGCCGCCCTGGTGCATCAGGTTCACTGGGTGCTGTCGCTGTTTGCCGCCTTCCTGATCTACGCGGGCCTGAAGATCCTGCTCTCCGGCGACGAGGAGGAGGGCGACTTCCAGAACAGCGCCGTCGTGCGCTGGTTCAAGACCACATTCCGGGTCACGCCCGACCTGCACGGCCAGCGCTTCACCGTGCGCAAGACCGATTCGAAGACCGGCAAAGTCGCCCGATACTTCACCCCGCTGGCCCTGGCCCTGGTTCTGGTGAACGGCGCCGACGTGATCTTCGCGGTCGACAGCGTGCCGGCGATCTTCGCGATCACCACCGACACGTTCGTGGTCTACACCTCCAACATCTTCGCGATCCTGGGCCTGCGCGCCCTCTATTTCGCCCTCGCCGCGATGGTGGATCGGTTCGCCTATCTCAAGACCGCGCTGGCCTTCATCCTGATGTTCATCGGCGCCAAGATCGTGGTCGCCGACACGTTCGAGCTCGTGACCGTGCCGCCCTGGGTCTCGCTGGTCGTAACCCTGACGCTGCTGGCCGCGGGCGTCGCCTACAGCCTGTGGCGCACGCGGTCCGACGCGCACGCCCAGGTCGCCCCGGAACCCGGGCATCCGCACGAGGCCCGGGCCCACCGGGCCTGACGATCAGGCCGCCGGCAGGGCCGCGATCAGGTCGCGCAGGGTGGTGATGGTCGACGCATCGGCCACGCCGTCCACCCGCGCCTGCCGGAAATGGCGCTGGAACGCGGTGACGACCGCGTGCGTGCGCGCATCGAACAGCCCGGTGACCGGCAGGTCGTACCCGTAGAGGGCGAACATCGCCTGCAGGGCCTCCACGGGCTGGCCGGCATCGCCCTGCGCGAAGAAGCGGCCGTCCCGGATGGCGGCGGGCGGTACGAGATGGCCGATCCCCGCCGCGGCGAGGCGGTCCCACGGAAAGGTCTCGCCCGGATCCTCCTTGCGCTCCGGGGCGATGTCGGAATGGGCAAGCACCCGTTCCGGCGGGATCGGCCAGCGGGACAGGACGTCCCGCGCCAGCGCGATCACCGCTTCGATCTGCGCGTCCGGGTAGGGCGGCAGCCCGCCGGCATGACCCGGGTGGACGATCTCGATCCCGATCGCCCGGGAGTTGATGTCGGTCTCGCCCTTCCAGGACCCCGCGCCCGCATGCCGGCTCGCCGGACCTCCGGCACCATCTGGACGATGCCGCCATCCTCGAACACGAGGTAGTGGGCCGAGACCTCGCTCAGCGGGTCGCGCAGGCGCGCCAGGGCGGCGGCCCCGCTCTCCATGCCGGTGTAGTGCAGGACCAGCATGTCGGGCCGGCCGGTCCGGCGCTCGCCGTGGTTCGGCGAGGGCGCGACGCGGCGGGCGAGGGGGCTGTCCGGGACGAGACTCACCGCAGCCCCCGCTCCTGCGCGATCCGATCGTAGGCCGCGTTGATCGCGGCCAGACGCCGCGTGGCGATCGCCACCGCCTCGGCGGGCAGGCCACGGGCCAGCGCCCGGTCGGGGTGGTGCTCGGCGACGAGCGCCCGGTGGCGCGTCTTCAACGTCGCGTCGCCGACGTCGCGGTCCAGCCCGAGCACGATGTAGGGATCGTCCGGCAGGCGGACATGCCGGGCGGCGATGCGCTGGAACGCGGCCTCGCCGAAGCCGAAGATGCCGGAGACGGCGCGCAGGTAGCGTTCCTCCGCCTCGTGGAGCGCCCCGTCGGCGCCCGCGATCTGGAACAGGCCGTCGAGCACGTCCTCGAGCAAAGCGGGCTCATCGCCGAAGGTCGTGGCGAGCTGACGGGCGTAGGCCTCGAAGCCGTTGGTGGTCTTCTTGGCGAGGTCGAACAGGCGCTCGACGCCGGGGCGCGCGGCCGGATCGACCTGCACGACGCGGCCGAACGCCTCGACCTCGGACGGAAGCACGACGCCGTCGGATTTGGCCATCTTGGCCGCCAGCGCCACGAGGCCCGTGGTGAACACCACGTCCCGGGGCGTCCGGCCGAAAGGCGCGCCGACGCGGTCGAGCAGGAAATGCCCGGCGACGCCGCCGACCAGCGCCCCGAGCGGACCGCCGATGGCCAGACCGAGACCGGCCCCGCCGATCTTGCCCCAGACGCCCTGAGCCCGGTCGCCCTGGTTCATGGGCGGCGCGGCCCCGGTGCGACGGGTAGAAGTGGTGCAATCATTGGCGGCGGCGTGCGTCCGTCACCGGGGACGCGCCCGGCCGAGCGCCGGGATAGCCGCTCCTCACGCGGCGCGGAAGGGCCGGGACGCGCCCGGCCCCCGACGCAGCCGGCTCAGCGGCAGTAGATGTTGCCGTAGGCGTCGCGGTAGGTGCCGTAGGGGCAGCGCGGCGCGGTCGAGGCGCCCACGATGGCGCCGCCGGCGCCGCCGATCGCCGCGCCCGCGAGGGCGCCGCCGGCCCGCCCCGTGGCGGCCGCGCCGATCGCCGCACCGGTGAGCGCGCCGAGGCCGGCGCCGCCGAGCGCCCGGTCCTCCGGCGTGTTGCAGGCGCCCAGCGAGAGGGCGGCGATGGTGGCGAGGGCCGCGGCAGTCAGCTTCTTCATGGTCCCCAGAACTCCCTTGTGCATCGGATCCGGCCGCTGGCCGTGACCGCGGCGGATCGCGCCGAGCTTAGCAGGAAGGGAATGTCGACTATATGGCTAAGGTTCCACCCGGGTCGTCCGGAGTTGCGCCGGGCTCGCGTCTCGCCTTATGCCTCGGGCCTGAGGCGGCGCCCGGACGGGGCCGCAGCGCCAGATCCGGCCTCCATCCGAGGGTCCCATGCCGACAGCCACCACGATCGTCCGCCGCGCCGCGGTGCGCGCCGACCGCATCGCCGACACGGTGAGCCTCGACCACGCTGGCCGGGAGGCCGTCGCGGGGTCGCTCGTTGCCGAGGGCGGCCTCGACTTCGCGGTGGCGCTCACCAAGGCCGCGCCCCTCGAGGATGGCGACGCCCTGCGCCTCGACGACGGCCGGCTGGTCGCGGTGCGCGCCGCCACGGAGGATCTCCTCGAGGTGCGCGCGGAAAACCCCGCCCGGCTGATGCGCCTGGCCTGGCAGCTCGGCGGCAGCCACGTGCCCGCCGAGATCGCCGCCGACGTGCTCTACGTCCCGGCAACGCCTGCGACGGCCGAGCTGGTGCGCGGCCAGGGCTGCCACGCGAGCCCGGTCTCCCGCGCCTTCCGTCCCGAACGCGCGGCCCACGATCACAGCACCTGCGGCCACGATCACAGTCATGACCATCACGGCCATGACCATCATGGGCACGATCATCACCATGCGGGTGATCCTGGACACGATCACGCCCACGATCATGTCCACCAACACAGCCACCACGATCATGGTCATGGGCACGTGCACGGTCCCGGCTGCAGCCACGACCACTAGAGAACGCTTGACCGGAGCCTGGACGCTCCGGCTTGAGGCGGCATGAAGCAGGTTCCGGAGCGGCGCCCGATCGAAGTCCGATCGGGCGCCGCTCTTCTTTCCAGTCCGTGCCGAACAGAGCGCGGCAGCTCCCCGCCGCATTCGAAATGAAACACAAGATTACATGTAACTCAATCGGCCATTTATCGTACATGCCCGCAGAAAAACATCGTACTGCGTGATTTAAAAGTCAGATAAACGCGAATATTATCCGAATATTCTATCAATAGACTTGATTTTTTCTGTTGTAACACGGACACAGACAGACCAATTGGACTGAGATACGTCGGCACCGGCATCGAATTCTCGGAACCGACCGACATGAAGAACATCCTCACATCCGCAGTTATCCTCGCCACCCTAACGGCGGCTGCCTCGGCGGCAGATCTGCCCCGCCGCGCGCTTCCGCCGGCCCCGGTCCCGCTGCCGGTCTTCACCTGGACCGGCGCTTACTTCGGCATCAACGCCGGTTACATCACGTCAACCAAGGATGTCACCAATACCGCGGGCGTGATCCGGACGAGCACTGGTATCCCGCTTGGCAACTATTCAATCTCGGTGCCGTTGCAGCGGGACGGTTTCACGGGCGGCGGCCAGGTCGGCTACAATCACCAGTTCACGCCGGGATCCGGTTTCGTCGTCGGCGTTGAGGCCGATGCGGCCTATACCGATCTGCGCGGTCGTAACAGCTACAAGAGCAATCTCGCCGGAACCAACAGCTTCCGCCAGTCGGGCGACTACCTCGGGACCGTGCGCGGCCGCGTCGGCTATGCCTTCGACCGTACCCTGGTCTACGCGACGGGCGGTTTCGCCTATGCGGGCCAGACCTACCGCGCCAGCCTCTTCCAGACGGACATCCAGCCGAACTACTACGGGAGCCGCTCGCGCACCGAGACCGGCTACGCGGTCGGTGGCGGCGTCGAGTACGCCCTCCCGACCGATTCCTTCCTGAACTTCTTCCGCTCCAGCGCGGTGACGGTGAAGGGTGAGGCGCTCTACTACGACCTCGGCACCCGCACGATCCCGGTCCTCCCGACCTACCGGAACGTCAACGCCTTCGCGACGCGCTTCCAGAACGAAGGCGTGCTCGGCCGTGTGGGTGTGAATTACAAGTTCGGCAGCTACTGAGCGGCCCGGCTCTGGCCTTCGGCTGAGCCTCCCCAGCCCGATCAGACTGGTCGCCCCGTCGAAGGCCGCCCCAGGACTCAGCTCCTGGGGCGCTTCGCGTTCATGGATCGGGCGTGTCGCGTCCGAGCGATCAGAGGCGCTTCGGCACGGGCCGCCGGCAATAGGCCCGGGCGTCCGCGGACGAGAGACCGTTCTGCGCGGCGGCGCATTGGTCGAGAGTCAGCCCGATGCTGGCTGCGTAGGGCTCGTTGGGCGACAAGGCCTCGCGGGCGAGGTTTGCGAGGTAGAGGAGGAATGCCGCCGCTGCGAAGACCAGGGCGGCCACCACGGCACGGTTCAGCATCGCGTCCAGTCCCCGGTGGGAGCGGCCGATCTGCTCCGACCCTTCACGGTATACCCCCGAGCAGGAGCGCGCGTGCGAGAATCGCGAGACCGATTCCGATCAGCGCCGCAGCGGTTCGGTCGAACCCGGGCCGGCGCATCGCAGGGGCCCCGACCCGGATCAGGCATCGCGAACCGAAGCGGCATGGCGCGTCCGGCTCACTGCAGCAGCCCCCACAGGCCCGTGGCCAGGCCGAAGGTGAGCGAGAGCATCGCCGCGCCGAGCAGCGCGCGATCGATGACGCGGGCGGTTCGATCCTCAGGTCGAATATCGATCATTGGGGCGCCTCCTCTCCGCCAAGATTGACGAGCCCCTGTTGCTGACCTGTGTCGGCGCAGCGCCCGCCGCTGTAGTCCCACATTCCGAACCGGATGAGCGTATCTGATCCCCGGGACTCGATCGAACCGAACGCGTGGACGCGGACCCGGAACACCCCGGACGCGGGGCAGTTGGACCGGCACCCCACCCGGAGACCACGCGTGACCACTGATCCGCTCAGCAAGTATCCCCGTCCGCCCTTCGAGGCGCAGCCCCAGAGCTTTCCGGGCAAGACCGGCCGCATGGCGCCCGAGCCCGACCACGGCGAGGCGAGCTACACGGGCTCGGGCAAGCTCACCGGCCAGGCCGCGCTGATCACCGGCGGCGACAGCGGCATCGGCCGCGCCGTTGCCATCGCGTTCGCCCGGGAAGGGGCCGACGTCGCCATCTCCTACCTGCCGGAGGAGCAGGCGGACGCCGAGGCGGTGGCCGGCTGGATCGAGAAGGCGGGCCGGCGCGCGCTGCTCCTGCCGGGCGACCTCAAGGACGCGGCCTACGGGCGCCAGATCGTCGCCCGCACGGTGGAGACGTTCGGGCGCCTCGACGTTCTGGTCAACAACGGCGCGTTCCAGCAGCCAAACGAGGACCTCGCCGCCATCGAGGATTCCATCTTCGAGGACCATTTCCGCACCAACGTGTTCGGGCCGTTCTACGTGACCAAGGCGGCGCTGGCGCATCTCAAGCCCGGCGCTTCGGTGATCTTCACCTCCTCGGTGAACTCCAAGCACCCGATGCCGTCGCTCATGGCCTACAGCGCCACCAAGGGTGCGCTGAGCAACATGGTGCTGAGCCTCGCCCAGCTCCTCGCCGAGAAGGGCGTGCGCGTGAACGGCGTGCTGCCGGGTCCGATCTGGACGCCGTTCATCCCGTCCGGGATGAGCCAGGATTCGGTGAAGACGTTCGGCAGCCAGGTTCCGTTCGGGCGCCCCGGCCAGCCGGCCGAGCTCGCCTCAGCCTACGTGATGCTGGCTTCCGAGGAGAGCAGCTACACGTCCGGCGCCCTCGTCACCGTCGCGGGCGCGATGCCGGTCTTCTGAGCGGCACCGGTCGCGCCGGGCCCAAGTCCGAGCCTTGAAACGGCGGGTTGCCCCCTCAAGCCGCGCGCATATCGGCGAGGAAGCGCACCACTTCGGCCCGCAGCGCCTCCGCGCTGCGGCTCACACCGCCGGCCGCCTCGCCCACGTCATGCGCCAGGCGGCGCGTCTCGTCGGCGGCGGCTGAGGCCGACACCACCGTGTTGCTCACCGCGTCGGTGCCCTGGGACGCCTCCTCGATGTTGCGCGAGATGTCGCCCGTGGCGGCGCGCTGCTGCTCGACCGCCGCCGCGATCACGCTGGCGATCGCGTTCATCGACTCCACCGTCCGGCCGATCGACTGGACCGCGCCCACGGCCACGGAGGACTCGCGCTGGATGGCGCCGATCTGCGCGGTGATCTCCTCAGTTGCCTTCGCGGTCTGCCCGGCCAAGCCTTTCACCTCGGCCGCCACCACGGCGAAGCCGCGCCCGGCCTCGCCGGCCCGCGCCGCCTCGATCGTGGCGTTGAGGGCCAGCAGGTTCGTCTGCGCGGCAATCGCCGAGATGATCCGCACGACCTCGCCGATCCGTTCCGCCGCGCCCGCGAGCCCGCGGATCTGATGGTCGGTGAGCCCGGCCTCGCTCACCGCCTGGCCGGCGATCTCCGCCGATTTGAGGGCTTGGCCGCCGATCTCCGCGATCGAGGCGGTCAGCTCCTCGGTGGCCGCCGCCACGGTCTGCACGTTGGCCGAGGCCTGCCGGACCGAGAGCGCCGCCGAGCCGGCCTGCTTGGCGGTCTCGACGGCGGTCTCCGACATGGCGCGGCAGGCCTCCCGCATCCCGGACGCCGCGCTGTCGACCTGCTGCAGCAGCGCGCTCGCGCTCCGGTCGAAGCTGCGCGTGAGATCCTCCATCCAGCGGCCGCGCTCCTCCCGCTTGGCCTGCTCGGCCAGCCGTTCGGCGGTCAGCGCGCGCTCCTTCAGCATGCTGTCGCGGAACACCTCGGCCGCCTCGGCCATGCGGCCGATCTCGTCGTGCCGACCCGCTCCCGGAATCGCCAGGGTCAATTCACCGCCGGCCAGCCGGCGCAGGGCGCCCGTGAAGGCCGCCAGCGGCGTGGTGATGCTGCGGACCAGCAGGATGCTGCCCGCGACGATCGCCAGACAGAGCGGGCCCAGCCACAGCAAGGACCGCAGAACCCGCGCTTGGCCCGCCGCCTGGATGTCGTCCACGTAGAGGGCCGAGGATATGACCCACTGCCAGGGCTCATAGGCCAGCGAGTATGCGACCTTCGGTGCCGGCTCGGTTTCGCCGAGCCGCGGCCAGCGATATGCGGTGAAGCCGCCGCCTGCCCGACCCTGCTCGATCATCCGTCCGACGAAGGTCCTCATCATGGCCGCGTCGTCGCGGCTCTTGGTGCCCTCGATCTTCGGATCCGGGTGGACGACATTGCGGCCCAGATCGCCCGGCGTCGTGCCGTAGACGAAGACGTAATCGCCACCATTGTAGCGGATCGCGCGCAGGACCTCGGCGGCTTTCCGCTTCGCCGCATCCTGGGAGATCGTCCCGGCCTCCGCCTGCTTACCGAAAGCGAGGACGATGCTGTGCGCGGCCTCGACCTGATGGCGGATTGCAGCCTTGCGCCCGTCCATCATCAGATCAAGACTCGAAAAGCTTTCGAAGCCCAGGATGACCGCAGATGCCAGCACAATGCTCGCTGCGAGAACATAGATCTTTGCCCTGATGGTCGAACTCGAACGCTTCGTCGCATCGATCGCGCGGATGAGACCGCGCCTGTTCTTTGAAAAAAATTTCCCATCACCCCTGACTCCCAAGAAATGGATGATGAGCCTCCTTAATCTCTCAGGAACGATTTCACAACGGCGTGATTCAACAATAACTTCTAGTTTTGATCTTTATTCCAAGAACATTACTTTAATTTATAGACATGCGTGTTGAGGCCATATTGAAACTCGCTGAATAGAATTTGTATCTCCGTAAGTCGACAACAACGGAGCAGCAATTCTCGGACGTGAAGATCAATGACACCGGGCGGCCCGGCAGGTCCGGCCGCGCCGCTCGAGGGCGTGCCGCCAAAGTCTGGCCAGGCCGGCCAGAGGCCGACCTGGGCCCGGGATCAACGCTGCGCGAGGAAGCCGATCGGCTGCCGCTGCGGTCCCTCCTGCTTCAGGGTGCGCAGCATCTCCTCGTATTCCCGCTCCATCTCGGGCGTCACCGAGGGCCGGGTCTCCCGCGCCGCCTGCTCGAAATGGGCGCGCCGCACCTGGGTGGCCTCGAGGGATTCCCGCAAGGCCAGCAGGCCGGCCCGGCGGGTGAGGTCCTCCAGATCGGCGCCGGTGAAGCGGGCCGTGCGCTCGGCCACGGCGTCGAGGTCGACATCCTCAGCGAGCGGCATGCCCTTGGTGTGGATCGCCAGGATCCGGCGGCGGCCGGCCGCGTCCGGCACCGGCACGTAGACCAACTCGCCGAACCGCCCGGGGCGCAGCAGCGCCGGGTCGAGAAGATTCGGGCGGTTGGTCGCCGCCATGACCACGACGCCCTGCAATTCCTCCAGCCCGTCCATCTCGGCGAGGATCGTGTTGACCACCCGCTCGGTGACGGCCGGCTCGCCCAGGCCGCCGCCACGTGCCGGGGCGAGGCTGTCGATCTCGCCGATGAACACCACCGTCGGGGCGACCTGCCGGGCGCGCTGGAACAGCCGCGAGACCTGCTGCTCGGATTCGCCGTACCATTTCGACAGGAGGTCGGAGGATTTGGTGGCCACGAAATTCGCCTCCGCCTCCCGGGCGACCGCCTTGGCGAGCAGGGTCTTGCCGGTGCCGGGCGGTCCGAACAGCAGGAAGCCCTTGGCCGGGCGGATGCCCAGGCGCCGGAAGGCCTGCGGCGAGCGCAAGGGCAGCTCGACGCCCTCGCGCAGGCGCATCTGCGCCTCGGCGAGACCGCCGACATCGTCCCAGGTGACATCGGGCACCTGGATCATGATCTCGCGCAGCGCCGAGGGCTGGATCCGCTTCATCGCCGAGAGGAAGTCGTCCCGCCCGACGCTGAGTCCCTCCAGCACCTCGGCCGGGATGCCTTCGCGCAGGTTCACCGCCGGCAGGATGCGGCGGACCGCATCCATCGCGGCCTCGCGGGCCAGGGCGCCGAGATCGGCCCCGACGAAGCCGTAGGTGGTGCGGGCGATGGCATCGAGGTCGACATCCGGAGCGAGCGGCATGCCGCGGGTATGGATGCCCAGGATCTCGCGCCGGCCCGGCTGGTCGGGCACGCCGATGATGATCTCGCGGTCGAAGCGGCCGGGGCGGCGCAGGGCCTCGCCGATGGCGTCGCGCCGGTTGGTGGCGCCGATCACCACGACGTTCTGGCGCGGCTCCAGCCCGTCCATCAGGGTCAGGAGCTGGGCCACGATCCGTCGTTCGACCTCGCCGGTGACCTGCTCGCGCTTCGGGGCGATCGAGTCGATCTCGCCGATGAAGATGATGGCGGGCGCATTCTGGGCGGCCTCCTGGAAGACCTCGCGCAGGCGCTGCTCGGATTCCCCGTAGCGGCTGCCCATGATCTCGGGCCCGGCGATGTGGAAGAACCGGGCCTCGGTCTCGTTGGCCACCGCCCGGGCCAGCCGGGTCTTGCCGGTGCCGGGCGGGCCGTGCAGCAGCACGCCCTTGGGCGGATCGATCCCGAGACGCTGGAACAGCTCGGGGTGCCGCAGGGGCAACTCGACCATCTCGCGGATCTGGTCGACCGTGTCGCCGAGACCGCCGATATCGTCGTAAGTCACGTCGGCTCGGTGGCCGTCGCGGGGTTCCTCGTAGAGCGGGCGCAGCTCGATCTCGGTCCCTTCCGCCACGTAGACGATGCCGCGCGGCTGGGTCGCCACGACGCTGAGGCGGATCTCCTGGAGGCCGTAGGCGGGCAGGTCGAGGTAGGAGCGCAGCTGCGGCGGCAGCCGCGGATCGGGACCGCCGCTGCGCTGGGTCGCGGTGGCGATGACGTCGCCGGCGATCAGGGGCCGGCGGAAGAAGGTCCGCCGCAGGGCCTCGCCCGAGCCCTGGAGGCGGACGTTCTTCTGCGCCGGGGCGACCACCACGCGGGTGGCCGGCCGGATCTCGGCCCGGCGCACCTCCACATGATCGCCGCTCGACGCGCCGGCATTGACGCGCTGCAGGCCGTCGAGGCGGATCAGGCTGAGGCCCTGGTCCTCCTCGTAGGGCCCGACCGCCACCGCGGCCGTGTGGCGCTTCCCGACGATCTCGATGATGTCGCCCTCGTGCAAGCCGAGTTCGTCCAGCGACGCCTGCGGCAGGCGGGCAATGCCGCGGCCGCCGTCCTGCGGCCGCGCGTTGGCGACCTGGAGCTTGAGGGGCTGTCCGTCGGGCTCCGCCATCCGGTTCTCCATCGGCCGCGCGAAGCTCCGCGCCGCCCGTCCACTGGGCATTCCTCAGGCAACCCGCGCCGCGGCCGACCGGTTCGGTCGACCGGTTCGGAAGAGGGCCGGCCGGGCGAACCTTTTCGGGGATCCCCGTCCCGTGATAGTGAGCCGCCTTCCTCCCTCATCGCCGGCTCGCAGGCGCGACGGCGTTCCCGGCAGCACCGCTCTGTCGGCGCGCAGGGACCTCGGGACAGGACGGATCTGGCACACGTGACGGCGGCTGACGAACGCGGCGCACTGGCGGGCTGGCGCTTCTCCATCGCACCGATGATGGACTGGACGGATCGCCATTGCCGGGCGTTTCATCGGACCTTGTCGGCGCGGGCGCGGCTCTACACCGAGATGGTCACCACCGGGGCGGTGCTGCACGGTCCGCGCGAGCGCCTGCTCGGCTTCTCGGACCTCGAACACCCGGTGGCGCTCCAGCTCGGCGGCTCGGACCCGGCGGAGCTGGCCCAGGCCGCGCGGATCGCTACGGATTTCGGCTACGACGAGGTCAACCTCAATGTCGGCTGCCCCTCGGACCGGGTGCAGGAGGGCCGCTTCGGCGCCTGCCTGATGCGCGAGCCGGCGCTGGTCGGCGGCTGCGTGGCGGCCATGAAGGCCGCCGTCTCCGTGCCGGTGACGGTGAAGTGCCGGATCGGCGTCGACGATCAGGACCCCGAGGCGGCGCTCGACAGCCTCGCGGATGCGGTGGTGGCGGCCGGCGTCGATGGCCTCATCGTCCACGCCCGCAAGGCCTGGCTTCAGGGTCTCTCGCCCAAGGAGAACCGGGACGTGCCGCCCCTCGATTACGGCCGGGCGGCGCGGCTGAAGCGGCGGCTCCCCGGGCTTCCGGTCTCGGTCAACGGCGGCCTGCGCGACCTCGCGGCGGTGCGGTCGCAGCTCGACGCGGTCGACGGCGTGATGGTCGGCCGGGCCGCCTATACCGAGCCGGCGCTGCTGCTCGACGTCGATCCCGCCTTGTTCGGCGTCCCCGCGCCGGCCGCCGACGCCTTCGCGGCGGTGGCGGCGTTCGAGCCATATGTCGCTTCGGTCCTGGCCCGGGGTGAGCGCCTGCACGCGGTCACCCGCCACATGCTCGGGCTGTTCAACGGCCGGCCCGGGGCCCGGGCCTACCGGCGCCACCTCTCGACCTACGGGATGCGGCCGGAGGCCGACCTCGCGACCCTGCGCGACGCGGTGGCGCTGGTCGCCCGCGCGGCCCCGGAAGCGCGGGCCGCCTGAACGGGGCTCAGGGCCGCCGGAGGATCAGCCGGTCGCCCCGGACCTCGTAGCCCGAGAGCCGCGACAGGAAGCTCTGGCCCAGGAGGTTCGCCGAGAGCGCGCCGGGCACGGCCACCATGGCGTTCACCCGCCGCTCGGTGATCGTGCCGACCGTGAGCGCATCGAGCTGGATCGGCGCCGCGTAGGTGATGCCGTTGGCGGTGGAGACGCGGGCGGTGAATTCGGACGGCGCCGGCGTGAGGCCGAGGGCGGCGGCGTTCTCGGCGGTCAGCACCACGCTGCTCGCGCCCGTGTCGAACAGGAACGGCTGGACCCGGCCGTTGACCTCGGCCTCCACCCGGAAGTCGCCGTCCGCCCGCCGGGTGATGGTGACGGCGCCGTCGGCCCCGGAGGTCGCGGTCCCGGGCCGAAGCTCGCCGACCACCCGCGACGTGATCCCCTGGATCCGGTCGCGGTAGCTGTAGCCGATGACCAGGGCGAGGCCGATCAGCGCCCAGGCCAGGAACGCCCGCAGGTTCGCGCCGAGCCGGGCGGTGAATTGCCGCCAGAACCCGGCCACCACGAGGATCAGGATCATGCCCGTCCAGGCGAGGCTGGCAAGCTGGTCGGGCTCGATCACGCCGCCGACGCTGTCGCTGCCGTCGCTGAGGACCAGGGCGACGAGGACGAGCGCGATCGCGGCCAGCCCGAGATAGATCATGACGGCAGCGGCTCCTCCAGGGGCATGAGGCCGGCACCGCGCATCCGGGCTTCGAGCCCGGCCATGATGGTCCGGCGCTGCGCCTCCGACAGCGAGCCCCAGGCGCCGATCTCGTCGCGGGTCCGCCCGCAGCCGCAGCACAGCCCGGTCGCGGCGTCGAGCACGCAGACCTTGGTGCAGGGCGAGGAGGGCTTCTGGGCGGGCAACATCGGGAAACCTTGGCCGGGGGATCGTGGCCGGGTCATGACCGCGGGCGAACCGTCACGCCGCCACCGCCGCGACCAGCGCCACCAGAGCGGCGATCTCCGAGACCTGCTGGCAGGCGCCGATCACGTCCCCGGTCTGGCCGCCGATCCGGGCGCGCGCGAGCCTGACCAGGGCCAGCGCCGCGAGGCCCGCGCACAGGATCATCAGCGCCACACCGCCGAACGGCAGGCCGAGCGGCACCGCCAGGACCGCCAGCACCGCGCCGAGGACGAGGGCGGTGGCGGCTCGCCCGGTCCGGACGCCCCACCGAGGCCGAGAGCCCGCCCGGGCGGGCCGGCGGCAGCAGCACCATCGGAGCGAGGGCGGCGACCCGCGACAGGGCCGCGGCCAGGATCAGGCCGGTTGCGGCGGCGTAGCCGGTCCGGTCGAGGAGCGTCGCCAAGGCGCCGATCCGCAGGGCCAGCGCCAGGACCAGGGCCGCGCCGCCGTAGGCGCCGATCCGGCTGTCGTGCATGATCTCCAGGCGGCGCTCCCGGGTCGTGCCGCCGCCGAAGCCGTCCGCGACGTCGGCGAGCCCGTCCTCGTGGAGCGCGCCGGTCGCCACCACCAGGACCGCGATGGCGAGCGTCGCGGCCAGGAACGGCCCGAGCCCGATCCGCCAGCCGGCCGCCAGCACCAGCGCGGCCGGCAGCGCGAGGATCAGGCCGGCCAGCGGCAGCATCCGCGGCAGTGTGGTGAAGTCGGGGCTCCGATGCGGGTCCGGCTCGCCGGGCAGTTGCGGCACCGGCAGGCGGGAGTAGAAGCGCAGGCACCCGGCGAGGTCGTAGAGGGCGCCGCGCCCGGGCCAGTCGGCCTCCCCGCCGGTCTGCCTGTCCATCGCGGTCTCTCGCTTCCGCCCGCAATCGCGCTCCGGTGGAGCGAGCCGGTCCAGTATAGTCGCCCCGATCCGGCTTCGTCTCCCCGTCGGGGGGCGCCCACAGGAAATCATCGCCGCCATGTCCGACCCGGTGACCGACCCGATGACCGCTCCCGAACCCGGTCCCTTCGACGACATCCGCAACCTGCTGAAGGCCATGCCCGGCCCGGACCGGGACGCGCAGGCCGCCGTCGCGGCCCGAGACGCGACCCTGACCAAGCCCGCGGGCTCCCTCGGGCGCCTGGAGAGCCTCGTGTCCTGGCTGGCGGCGTGGCAGGGCAAGGCGCCGCCGACCTTCGACCGGCCGCTGGTCTGCGTCTTCGCCGGCAGCCACGGAGTCACACGCCGAGGGGTCTCGGCCTTCCCGGACGCGGTCAACCGGCAGATGCTCGACAATTTCGCGGCCGGGGGCGGGGCGATCAACCAGATCTGCGCGGCCTACGGGCTCGGCTTCAAGGTGTTCGACCTCGCCCTCGACATGCCGACCGGCGACATCACGGAAGCGCCGGCCCTCGATGAGCGCGCCACGGTCGCCACGATGGCGTTCGGCATGGAGGCGGTGGCCGCCGGCACCGACTGCCTCGGCATTGGCGAGATGGGCATCGGCAACACCACCGTGGCGGCCGCCCTCTACGCCGCCCTGTTCGGCGGCGACCCCGCCCACTGGGTCGGGCGCGGCACCGGCGTGGACCGGGATGGCCTCGACCGGAAGGTCGCCGCCGTGGAGGCGGCGCTCGCCCACCATGCCGGGCATCTCGACGACCCGCTCCAGGTGCTAGCGCGCCTCGGCGGCCGGGAGATCGCCGCCATGGCGGGGGCGATCCTGGCGGCCCGGCTGCAGCGCATCCCGGTGGTGATCGACGGCTACGTGGCGACCGCCGCGGCCGCCGTGCTGCACGCCGCCGACCCGAGCGCCCTCGACCATTGCCTGGCCGGCCACGTCTCGGCGGAGGGGGTCCACGCGGAGGTGCTGGAGCGGCTGGGCCTCGTGCCGCTGCTGGCGCTCGGCATGCGGCTCGGCGAGGCCTCGGGCGCCGGCATGGCCATGGGCCTGCTCAAGGGCGCGCTCGCCTGCCACACCGGCATGGCGACCTTCGCGCAGGCCGGGGTTTCCGAGAAGGCATCCGACTAGGCGGGCACAGGGATTGATTCGGTGCTATGAGGGTCCCGACCCGATAACGGATCCGACGATCCCGCATCCTCCCACCAGATCACCTCATCCCGAGGTGGCGCGGCGCAGCGAAGCTCTCGAAGGAGGGCTCCAGCAACCGCCGCGCGCTGGAGGGCTCCTTCGAGGCCCGCTCGCGCGGGCACCTCAGGATGAGGGTGCGGGTGGGATCGCTGCGACGAAACCGATGAGAATCACCCAAGCCTTCACCTTCGAAGCGGCCCACCGGCTGCCGAACGTGCCCGAGACCCACCGCTGCCACCGGATGCACGGGCATTCCTACCGGGTCGAGCTGACCGTCGCCGGGCCCGTCGATCCCCAGACCGGCTGGGTGATCGATTTCTACGACATCGAGTCGATCTTCGGCCCGCTGCTGGCGCGGCTCGACCACCATTGCCTCAACGAGATCGAGGGGCTGGAGAACCCGACCGCCGAGAACATCGCGGCCTGGATCTGGCATCGGTTGCGACCGGACCTGCCGGGGCTCGCCCTGGTTCGGGTCGCCGAGACCCCGATGTCCTGGGCGGAGTACGATGGCGAATGACCCTGTCGGCCCCGGAGACCGCGCCGCGCTGGTGCTGTTCTCCGGCGGCCAGGATTCGGCCACCTGCCGGCCTGGGCGCTCGACCGGTTCGACCGGGTCGAGACCCTGGGGTTCGATTACGGCCAGCGCCACCGGGTCGAGCTCGACCGGCGCGCCGCCCTGCGAGAGGGGCTGACGCGCATCGTCCCCGCCTGGGCGAGCCGGCTCGGCGATGACCATACGCTCGCCCTCGACGCCCTCGGGCAGGTGTCCGAGACGGCGCTGACCCGAGACGCTGCGATCGGCTACGAGGCGTCCGGCCTGCCCAACACTTTCGTGCCCGGCCGCAACATCGTGTTCCTGACCTTCGCGGCGGCGCTCGCCTACCGGCGAGGCCTCCGCCACGTGGTCGGCGGTATGTGCGAGACCGACTATTCCGGCTATCCCGATTGCCGCGACGACACGATCAAGGCGCTGCAGGTCGCGCTCAACCTCGGCATGGAGCGCCGCTTCGTACTGCACACGCCGCTGATGTGGCTCGACAAGGCGCAGACCTGGGGGCTCGCCGAGTCCCTGGGCGGCCGGCCGCTGGTCGACCTGATCGCCGAGGAGAGCCACACCTGCTACCTCGGCGAGCGCGGCCAGCGCCATCCCTGGGGCTACGGCTGCGGCACCTGCCCGGCCTGCCGGCTGCGGGCGGACGGCTACGCCCGCTTCACCGCGGCCTGAGACCCTCGACCAGCACGGCCAGCGTCCCCTCGAAGGAGGCAGGGCTCGCGAACAGGCGCTCCATCAGCAGCGCGCCCTCCAGGGTGGCGATGACGTAGCGGGCGAGCACCGCGGCCTCCGCGCCGTCGCGGACGGTCCCGTCGGCCGGCCCTCGCGCAGGATCGCCTCCAGCCAGGCGAGATGCCCCTCGAAGAACGTCGCGATGTCCCGGCGCAGGCGCTCGGGCAGGGCCTCGCCCTCGATGGCCAGCGCCGCGCAGAGGCAGCCGAGCCCCTGCTCGACGCCGCCGAGATACAGCTTCCCGTAGGCCGCGACCCGGCCCGGCCCGTCCGCCACCGTGGTGCGGATCGTGTCGAGGGCGGCGGCGTAGCGGGCCGCGTAGGCCGCGACCAGGGCGGCCCCGAGATCGACCTTGGTGGGGAAATGGTGGTGGATGCTGGCCTTGCGGATCCCCACCGCCTCGGAGAGGTCGGCGTAGCTGAAACCGGCATAGCCGCGCCCCCGAACCAGGGTCTCGGCCTGAATCAGCAATTCGGCGCGGGTATCCCTCATCGCGGCCCTCTTCCCTCCGGCTCACACGAACGTGCGCCCCGCCGGCTCCTCACCGACTGTCTGACACTTGACGGCGCAAAAATCTACCTACTTAATGGTAGACAATAAGAACAGGGAGGTTTCGGCATGACGGCGACCGCCGTCCATCCACGGGAGTCGTCTGGCGCGGGGCGCACCCTGTCGCGGCGGCATGCCCTGTTCGCCGGCCTGTGCCTGTGTTGCCTGCCGACCCTCGGCCGGGCCGCGGACTCGTTCACGATGGAGGAGGTCGGCCCCGGCCTGTTCGTGCGCAAGGGCTTAATCGCCGACGCCACGCCCGACAACGCCGACGCCATCGCCAATATCGGCTTCCTCATCGGCCGGGACGGCGTGCTGGTCACGGAATCGGGCGGCAGCCTCGCCGACGGCCAGTGGCTGCGCGCCGAGATCGTCAAGCGCACGCAGAAGCCAATCACCCACGTGGTCCTGACCCATGTCCACCCGGACCACGTCTTCGGAGCGGGGGCGTTCGTGCAGGACAAGCCGGTCTTCATCGGTCACGCCAAGCTCGCCGAGGCGCTCTCCGCGCGGGGCGAGTTCTACCGCAAGCGCCTGATCGACCTCCTGGGCGAGGACCGGACCGGACCGGTGGTCTACCCGACGATGACGGTGGCCGACACGGCCGAGATCGACCTCGGCGACCGCCGGCTGACCTTCACGGCCCATGGGCCGGCACACACCACCTCGGACCTGTCGATGCTGGATTCCGGCAGCGGCCTGCTCTTCCCCGCCGACCTGCTGTTCGTGAACCGGATCCCGTCGCTCGACGGCAGCCTCCGGGGCTGGCTGAAGGAAGCCGAGCGGCTGAAGGGCCTGGGCGCCACCCGCGCCGTGCCGGGCCACGGGCCGGTGACGGTCGATCTCGGCCCGGCGCTCGCCGACCTCACCGGCTACCTGACCGACTTGCGCGACGGCACCCGCGCGGCGATCGCCAAGGACGTTCCGATCGAGAAGGCGGTCATGACCGTCGCGGCGGACCAGAAGGACAAGTGGGCCCTGTTCGACACCTATAACGGCCGCAACGTCACCGTGGCCTACCAGGAACTCGAGTGGGAATAGGCTTTTAAGTTCCCCATATCCGACATCATCGGGAGGCACGCCATGACGCTCAGGACCGGAAAAACGCTCTCCAGCCTCGCCCTCGGTGTCGTCCTCGCGACGACCGCTCTGTCGGGACCGCTGGCCCTCTCGGCCCGGGCCGCCGGCGCCTCCGACACCGATCAGGAGCGGGCGGCCCGCTGGCAGGAGATCGCCAAGTCGATCTTCGGCGACCGCCAGATCGCCCCGACCGACAGCCTCGTGAAGATCGAGGCCCCCGCTCGCGCGCTCGACGCCGCCCTGGTGCCGATCACCCTGACCATGCCTCAGGCCGGGCAGATCAAGGCGGTCTCGCTGATCATCGGCGACAACCCGGCGCCCTACGCCGCCAAGTTCGAGTTCGGCCCCGCCGCGGATCCGGCGGAACTGAAGCTGCGCGTAAGGGTCAACAATTACACGGACATGCACGCCGTGGTGGAGACGCAGGACGGCAAGCTCTACGAGGCCAAGCAGTTCGTGAAGGCGTCCGGCGGCTGCTCGGCCCCGATGGGCATGAGCGACGAGGAGGCCATGAAGGGCATGGGCGACATGCGCATGAAGTTCGCCGACACCCAGCCCGGCAAGCCCGTCGAGGCGACGCTGATGATCCGTCACCCGAACTTTTCCGGGATGCAGATGAACCAGGTCACCCGCGACTACACGCCGGCGCGCTACATCGACAAGCTCACCGTCTCGGCCGGCGACCAGAAGGTCTTCACCATGACGGGCGACATCTCGATCGCCTCAAACCCGGTGATCAACTTCGCGTTCAAGCCGGACGGCAAGCCGATCCAGGTGGCGGCTTCCGACAACCAGGGCGGCCACTGGCAGCACAGCTTCAACCCGCCCGGCGCGACGAACTGAGCATGCGTCTCCTCGTCCTGACAGGCCGGATCGCGGCGGCCTGCACCGCGCTCCTCTGCCTCGCCGCCGCACCGGCCGATTCACCGGTGAACGTGCCCGAGCCGGACGGGCTCTACGCGGGCCCGCCGAAGGGCTACACGCCGCCGACCCTCAAGGGCGCGCAGGTGGTCGACGCCGACGCGCTGGCCGCCCTGATGGCGGAGCCGGTCAAGCCGGTGCTGATCGACGTCGCGGCGCCGGATCGCAAACCGTCGAACTTCCCCGAAGGCCGCCTCTGGCTGCCGGTGCACCCCTCGATCCCCGGCGCCGTCTGGATGCCGGAGGCCGGGGCCGAGCCCCTGGCACCGGCACGCGAGGCGCAGTTCTACGCCCGGGTCGCGGAGCTGACCGGCGGCGACAGGACCGTGCCCGTGGTGGTGTTCTGCCACGTGGAGTGCTGGGGCAGCTGGAACGCCGCCAAGCGCCTCGTGCTGACGGGCTATACCGGGGTGCGCTGGTTCCCGGAGGGCGTCGAGGGCTGGCAGGAGAAGCACGAGACCACCAATCTGCGCGTCGATCCGGCCTGGAAGGCGGGAAGCGAGCCGCAGGCGGGGCGCTGACCTGGGGCGCCGGGCGGTGTAAGAGGGGCGGGCCCTCTCGCGTGCAGGGCTCGAAGATATGCAGTAACCGGACCGGGATCTCTCCTGCCCCTTGTGAGAGGAGTTGGAGGTGGGGGTGGTGCAGGAGGCGCCGGAACGCTTGATCCTGCACCACCTCCACCCCTAGCCCCTCCCCGCAAGGAGGAGGGGAAACGCCCGGGCCAGAAGAGGTCTGAACCATGTCGCAGGTCGTGCAGTCTCGCCGGCTCCGGGCGATCGATATCGGCAAGCGCAAGGCCGAGGGGCGCAAGATCACCGCGCTCACCGCCTACCACGCGCACACGGCCGGCATCGCCGACGCCTATTGCGACTTCATCCTGGTGGGCGATTCTCTCGGCATGGTCATGCACGGGATGGAATCGGCGATTCCCGTGACCCTGGAGATGATGATCCTCCAGGCGCAGGCGGTGATCCGCGGCACGTCGAAGGCGCTGGTCGTGGTCGACATGCCGTTCGGCTCCTACGAGGCGAGCCGCGAGCAGGCCTTCCTCAACGCCTCCCGGGTGCTGAAGGAGACCGGGGCCGGCGCGATCAAGATGGAGGGCGGCGCCCATTTCGCTGAGACGGTGGCGTTCCTGGTCCAGCGCGGCGTGCCGGTGATGGGCCATATCGGCCTCACCCCGCAGGCGGTGAACACGATGGGCGGCTTCAAGGTGCAGGGCCGGGCACCCGACGACGAGCGGCGCCTCATGGAGGATGCCAGGGCGATCTCCGAGGCCGGCGCCTTCGCGATCGTGCTGGAGGGGATCGTCGAGCCGGTGGCGCGGGCGATCGCCACCTCGCCCCGGGTCACGGCCGCCACGATCGGCATCGGCGCCTCTGCGGTCTGCGACGGGCAGATCCTCGTTCTGGAGGACATGCTCGGCCTGTCCGAGCGCACGCCGAAATTCGTCCGCCAGTTCGGGAGCCTGCGGAGCCACATCGAGGAGGCCGTAAGGGCCTACGCCGAGGAGGTCCGGGCCGGGCGGTTCCCGGCCGACGACCACACCTACGGATAGGGCAGGGGCCGGGAGGCCGACGGGGCCGAGCGGCCCTCGGCCCGGCCGCCAGGCGCCCGCGGATTCTTGAACGGGCCGCGCCGGCCCAGTTCAGCCAGAGCGGCATACGTCTGCCGGTCGTGCCATCGGGAGTGTGCGCCGTGAGGCTTGTCATCGCGTTCGCGCTCTGTGCCGCCCTCGCCGGACCGGGCCGGGCCTTCGCGCTCGGGAACCCGGCCTCGGCCTTCTGCGCGACCCTGGACGGTCAATCGATCCTAGCGAAGCTGCCCGATGGCGGCACGATCGGGCTGTGCTCCCTTCCGGGCCGGAAGATCGCCGAGGAATGGACGCTGTACCGGATGCTCCACGGCGTGAAGCCGACACCCGACGCCAACCCGTTCCGATAGCCCGGCCCGTGCAGTTCCTGGACAGTCTTCGTACGCCGCCCGTCGGGCCGGCGCGGACATTCGAGGCGCGGCCCAGGCCGGCGTAATTGATTTCGCCGCCCCGACGATGCCACTCTCGTCATCCGAGCTCTCTCAGGCGGAATCGACGACTCATGCAGCGGGCTCGATCGCGCCGGCACCTCGTCCGCGCGTGCCTCGCCCTCGGCCTGATCGCGGCCGGGCCCGGAGCCGGATCCGCGGGGACGGTCACGCGGGCGCAGGTCGAGGCGCAGCTGCCGGCGCTCGAGGCGATGGCGCAGCGGGCCATCGACGCGGGCGCGGTGCCGGGCCTCGCGGTCGCGGTCGTCCTCGGCGACGAGACGCTCCTCCTGAAGGGGTTCGGCCTCAGGCAGGCCGGGAAGCCCGAGCCGGTCGACCCCGACACGGTCTTCCAGATCGCCTCCCTGTCCAAGCCTGTGACCGCGACGATCGTGGCGGCCCTGGTGGGCGACGGGGCGGTCGACTGGGATTCGCGCGTCGCGGATCTCGATCCCGCCTTCCAGCTGCACGAGCCCTATCCGACCGCGCAGGTCACGGTGCGCGACTTCCTCGCCCATCGCAGCGGGCTGCCGGGGACCGCCGGCGACGATCTGGAGGCAATCGGGTTCGGCCAAGACGCGATCCTGCACCGGCTCCGCCTCGTGCCGCCCGCCTCCAGCTTCCGCGCCGGCTACGCCTACAGCAATTTCGGCTTCACCGAGGGCGCGGTCGCCGCCGCGAGGCCGACCGGCCAGCCCTGGGAGGCCGTCGCCCGGGACCAGCTGTTCCGGCCCCTCGGGATGACCGCGACCAGCACGACCCACGCGGAGTTCCTGACCCAGACCAACCGCGCGGCGCTCCATATCCGAACCGACGGGGTCTGGACCGCCAAGGTCGAGCGGAACCCCGATGCCCAGGCCCCGGCCGGCGGCGTCAGCGGCCCTGTCCGCGACCTCGCGCGGTGGCTGCGGCTCGTGCTCGGCAACGGCCGCTTCGAGGGCGCGCAACGCGTCGCGGCTTCTGCCCTGGCGCAGACGCACGTCCCGCTCATGGCCCGCGGCCGCAATCCCGTGACCGGCGCCGCATCCTTCTACGGCCTCGGCTGGAACGTTGAGTATGGCCGCCACGGCCTCGTCTGGGGCCATGCGGGCGCCTTCAGCGTCGGGGCGCAGACGCTTGTCGCGATCCATCCCGAGGCCGGTCTCGGGATCCTCGTCCTGACCAACGCCTTCCCGTCCGGCGTGCCGGAAGGGCTGGCCGACAGCTTCGCCGATCTCGTCTTCGACGGCCGCGTCGGCCGGGACTGGGTGCAGGCCTGGGGCGCGGCCTACGAGGGCCTGTTCGCGCCGGGCATCGCCGCCGACAAGGCGGCCTACGGGACGCCGCCAGCGCAGACCTCCGCGCCCCTGACGCTCTCGGCTTACGCGGGGCGTTACGCCAACGCCTATGTCGGCGAGGCCGTGGTGGCGGAGGCGAATGGCGCCCTGACGTTGACGGTCGGACCCGGGGGCGTGCGCCGCTACCCCCTCCGGCACTTCGACCGCGATCTCTTCCTGAGCTTCCCGGACGCGGAGGCGCCCGACCGGCCCTCCGCCATCCGCTTCGCCATCGGGAGCGACGGCCGGGCCGCCGCCCTGACGGTGGACTCGCTCAACGCGAACGGGCTCGGCACCCTCGCGCGGCGGGACTGAGCCCGGCCGTCACCCCACCCGCCGCGACGGCAGCCGCAGGCCCGGGGCGGGGCGCTCCAGCAGCACCTCCCGGCGGAAACGCACCAGCCGCGCCGGCCGGCCGGCAGCGCCGCTGGTGACGCTCTCGGTCTCCTCGACCAGCCCCTGCTGCGCCACGAGCCGACGGAAATTCTGCTTGTGCAGCTGCGTTCCCGAGAGCGCCTCGACGGTGCGCTGGAGCTGGAGCAGGGTGAATTCCGGCGGCATCAGCTCGAACACCACCGGGCGATACTTGATCTTGCCGCGCAGGCGCCCGATCGCAGTGGCCAGCACCCGGCGGTGGTCGAAGGCCATGGGCACGCCGGTCGGATCGTTCGGCAGGGCCGGGCCGGGATTGCCCCGCGCCTCCGGGATCAGCCCGGCCTCGAACAGCAGTTCGTAGCGCTCCAGCACCCGCTCCTCGTTCCAGGTGCCGCCGTTCATGCCGAAGGTCAGGCCGAGCCGGTCGAGGCGGCGGGTCCGGGTGGCGCAATCCTCGGGCTCGGCCGCCCAGGCGGCGAGCCGCGCCTCGATGGCGTCGAGCTGGCGCGGGCGGCCCTGCCGGAAATCCTCGTAGGGCAGGTACCGGTACCAGTTCTGCCACGCCGCCTCGGCGAGGCCGGCCGGCCGCTCCTCGCGGACGAGGGCCAGATAGGCCACCGACAGGGAATGCACCTCCGACATGTCGGCGGTCCCGGAGCGGTCGCGGTCGCCGAAGGTGTAGAGCTGCTCGACGTAGCCGAGGCGCTGGTGCGTCTGCCGCTCCACCCAGGCGCGCAGGCCGCGCTCCAGGGTGGCGTGCTCGGGGACGAGGGGGCCGGCCGGCAGGCCGTCGCCGCGGCCCGACGCCTGATCGGGCACCCGGATCGTCAGGGCGCGCGGTTCCCCCTTGGTCGCGGCGACGATCACCGCGACGAGGCCTACGGAGGAGCGCTCCGGCGGGGCCTGCGCCCCGCGCGCACCCGTCTGCGCCGCCGCAACATCCATCGTCCCTCGACCGCCTCTCCCCCGGATGCGCCGCGCTCGGCGGCGGATCACACCTATAGGGGTACAGGATCGCGCCACGTCAACGCCACCGTATGACGGTGCCGCGCCGGGGCGCTGACCAAGTCCGCTTGCCAAGGCGGCGGGGCCTGCCCAAACAGGGGCGCCCGAGAGGGCCGGCACGGGGCCGGCGCAGGGCCGGTCCGGCGGGGGCGAGCGACGACGATGCCAGCGAGCACGAATGCGCCAGCGGGCGGGAGCCGTCCGGTCGACCTGCGCCTGTACGGGCTGCTCGACGTCGGGGTGTGCGGCACGGACGGCGCGCGGCTGGCGCAGCTCGGCGCCGAAGCCGTGGCGGGGGGCTGCACCCTGCTGCAGTACCGCGAGAAGGACATCCCGGATGCCCGCGCCGCCCTGGCGCGGATCCGGGCGATCCAGGAAGCGGTGGGCGGCCGGGTGCCGGTGCTCGTCAACGACCGGATCGACCTCGCCCTGGCGGCCGGCGCGGATGGCGTGCATCTCGGCCAGAGCGATCTTCACCCGGCCGATGCGCGCCGCCTCCTCGGGGAGGGCGCGATCATCGGCCTCACCGTGAAGAAGGCAGCGCAGGCCGACGAGCTGTACCGGCTGCCCGTCGACTACGCCTGCATCGGCGGCGTGTTCGCCACCACCAGCAAGGACAATCCCGACCCGCCGGTCGGCCTGGAGGGCTTTTCCAGCATCGCCTTCCGGGCCCGGCTCGCCCGGGGCGCGGGCCTGCCGCTCGGTGCCATCGCGGGGATCGGCCTGGAGAACGCCGCCGACGTGATCGCCGCGGGCGCGGACGGCGTTGCGGTGATCACCGCGCTGTTCGGTGCGGAGCCGGTCCGGCAGCACGCCCGGGCGTTGCGCGCCCGGATCGACGCCGCCCTGGCTAACCGGGCGCAGGCACGATGAGCGGACCTGTCCCGATCGCCGTCACCGTCGCGGGCTCGGATTCCGGCGGTGGCGCCGGAATCCAGGCGGATCTCAAGACCTTCTCGGCGCTCGGGGTCTACGGCGCCAGCGTCGTCACGGCGCTGACCGCGCAGAACACCCTCGGCGTCCAGGGCATCCACGACGTGCCGGCGGAGTTCGTGACCCGGCAGATCGACAGCGTGTTCTCCGATCTCGCCGTGAAGGCCGTGAAGATCGGCATGCTGTCCAGGATTGCGGTGATCGCCGCGGTCGCCGATGGCCTCGCCCGTCACGCCGGGACGATCCCGGTGGTGCTCGACCCTGTGATGGTGGCCACCAGCGGCGACCGGCTGATCGCCGACGAGGCCGTGGCGGTTCTCCGCGACCGGCTGCTGACGCGGGCCGACCTGATCACCCCCAACCTGCCGGAGGCGGCGGTGCTGCTCGGCGAGTCGGTGGCCGAGGATGCGGCGACCGCGGTGGCTCAAGGCAGGCGCCTCGTGGCCCTCGGCGCCCGGGCGGTTCTGATCAAGGGCGGCCACGGGCACGGCCGCGAGAGCATCGACCACCTGGTCACGGCCGACGGGACCCTGCGCACCCTGGCGGCGCCGCGGATCGCGACGGCGAACACCCACGGTACCGGCTGCACCCTCTCGGCCGCGATCGCGGCCGGGCTCGCCCAGGGCCTGACGCTGCCGGCGGCGGTGGCGGCGGCCAAGGACTACCTCACGGCCGCCCTCGCCGCGGCGGACCGGCTGGCGATCGGAGCGGGACACGGGCCGGTCCACCACTTCCACAATCTCTGGCCGTAGGTCGACCGAGACCACGGCTTTCCGCCTGTCGCGGCCATATCCGCCTTGCAACCGCGCGATGATTGCGTTTGAAGAAGCGTACGATCGTTCGGATAACGGAACGGTGCAGACGGACCGGTGACGATGCAGGACCAAGCGGAACGGCCCGAACGGGGGCGCGGGCGCGACCTGCTGACCGGGGCGCAAGCGCTCTCAGGGCAGCTCGGCAAGACCATCCAGCGGCTGCGGAAGGCCTACAATCTCTCGCTCTCGGAACTGGCCGAGCAGTCGGGCGTGGCCAAGTCGATCATCAGCCAGATCGAGCGCAACGAGACCAACCCGACGCTGGCGACGATCTGGCGCCTGTCCCAGGCCCTCGACGTGTCCATCGAGCGGGTTCTGGCAGCCGGCGACGAGGAGCCGTTCATCGAGAAGACCTCGCGGGCGGACACGCCGATCCTGGTCTCCGAGGACGGCAAGGTGCGGCTGGCGATCATCGGCTGGCTCAAGACGATCGAGTGGCTGCAATGGTACGAGGTCACGGCCGATCCCGGCGGCGTCCTCGACTCGGACCCGCACCAGCGCGGCTCGGTGGAATCGCTGTCGGTTTCGGAGGGGGCGTTCGAGGTCGAGATCGGCGGCGTCGTGCAGCGCGCGCGGACCGGCGAGACCCTGCGCTACCGCTGCGACCGGCCCCACCTCGTGCGCTGCACCGAGGGGCCGGCCCGCGCCACCATGGTGGTGATCATGAAGGCTGCCGTGATGGAGTGAGGCGCCCTCAGCGCCCCGTATTTACCCAGCGCACCACATCGGCCAGCACGGTCACCAGCGCCTGATCGAGGGCGCGGGCGCCGTTGCCGGCATCGATCTTGGCCACCGGCACCCGGGCCGTGAAGATCCGCGCGGCCGTCACCTTGCCGGTGCCGTCGGCCACGAGCTTGAACGACAGGTCGACCACCGCCTCGCCGGTCCCGGCCTGGACGTCGAAGGCGCGGATCTCGCTGATCAGCTGATAATCGGCCACGACCTTGTCGCCCGGCCGGCTCACCGAGCGCAGCCGCCCGGAATTCTCCAGGCTCTGGATGATCCGCGTCTGGATCAGGCGCGGCAGCCGGTCGGCCCACTGGCCGCCACCCAGGAAGGAGAGCGCGCCGCCGTTCTCGCGCACGATGATCCGGTCGGCCTCGAAGGGCTGGATCCCCACGGGTTCAGAGACCGCGATCGAGCGGCCCGCCATGACGGGCCGCCCTGTCGGCGGCAGCGCCTCCAGGTCGAAGGTGAGGGGCACCGCGCCGCCGCCGCAGCCGCCCAGAAGGGCGGCGAGCAGCGCAGCGGCGGCAATGTGGGACGAGCGGACCATACACATAACCTGAGAAGCCCCACCGGCGTGCGGCGGAGCTGTATAAGCTGTGCGGTTAAAACTAATCCGCTTTGGCATCTGTGCCGTGCGCCCGGACACATCCGTCCGGATCCGCACGTTTTCAGCGGCTGCCGTTGTATTCCGGCAACGATGGCTTGCCGCCGAAGATCACTTGGCTCGGGTCGCGCTCCAGGCTGCGCACCGTGCGGTTGAGGGTGCTCAGCGTCCGCTGGCCGTCGCCCGAGAGGGCCTCGACCTCCCGACGGCCGGTGCCGCTCAGGCGGCCGAAATTCGTCGAGATGCTGGCGGTGCGCTTGTCCAGGTTCTCCGACATGGTCCGGAACGCCTTGCCGGCGTCGCGCACCGAGATCGCGGCGGCGCGGATCTCCGCGAAGGTGCTGGAGCCCTCCTGGCCGGAGGCGGAACCCAGGAAGCCCTGCGCGCCGTTGAGCACCGCGTCGATCTTGTCGGCCGAGGCGTTGAGCTTGGCGGCGAGCGAGCGGGCATCGTGCAGGCCCGCCTCGATGTCGGGGCTGGCCTTGGACAGGGCCGCCGAGAAGCGGTCGGCGTTGTCGATCACGTGGCCGAGCTTCACCCCGTCCACCGCCTTGACCAGGGCCGAGATGTTCGGGCCGGCATCGGCCAGCGTCTTCGAGAAGGTCTCGACGTTGGTGAGCGAGCGGTTGATCGCGCCCTCGTTGGCGGAGACGAGCCGGTCGAGGCGGGCCAGCATGTCGTCGGCCCGCTGCGCGACACGGCGGGCCAGCGCCATCATGTCCTGCATGTCGGAGGAATCGGCGAAGATCGTCGGCGGCTCGCCGTTGGCCATCGGCGTCAGCACCGGCGCGTCGGCGTTGCCGCCGGAGAGCGAGATCACCGAGACGCCGGTCAGCATCGCCGAGTCCAGGCGGGCGCGCGTGTCGGCCCGGAGCGGGGTCGCGGGCTCGACCTTGATCTGGGCGAGTACCCGGCGCGGGTCCTGCGGCGCGAGGCGGATGTCGGTCACCTCGCCGACCTTGATGCCGTTGAAGTTCACGCTTGAGCCGCGGGACAGGCCGCCGACCGAGCCCGAGAAGACGATGCGGACGGTCTGGCTGACCTGCCGCGACGAGCCGCCGGAGAGCCACAGCACGGTGCCGAAGCCCGCCAGGATGACGGCGATGGTGAAGGCCCCGATCAGGGCGTAGTTCGCGCGGGTTTCCATGCGGTCAGCCTGCGGTTCTGCCCGGCGGAGGGAGTCCGGCCGGGCCTCTGGCCCCGGCTCCCGGACGGGAGCGGGGCGGGATTGGGGTGGGGCGGCGCTCAGGCATGCAAGGCCGTGCCGCCCGTGGCGATGGTCCGGGCGCGCTTGCCGTGGAAGTACGAGCGCAGCCAGGGATGGTCGCTCGCCAGCATCTCGTCGATCGTGCCGGCCGCGATGATCTGGCCGTCGCCGAGCGCCGCGATGCGGTCGCAGGCGGTGTAGAGGCTGTCGAGGTCGTGAGTGACCATGAAGACGGTCAGTCCCAGCGTCTCCTTGAGGGTTGAGACGAGGTCGTCGAACTCGCCGGCACCGATCGGATCGAGGCCCGAAGTCGGCTCGTCGAGGAACAGGATCTCGGGATCGAGGGCCAGGGAGCGGGCGAGCGCCGCGCGCTTGATCATGCCGCCGGAGAGCTCCGAGGGCAGCTTGTCGGCGGCGTCGGGCTTCAGGCCGACCATCTCGATCTTGAGCCGGGCGAACTCGTCGAGCAGGCGCTCGGACAGGTTGAGGTGCTCGCGCATCGGCACCTGGATGTTCTGCTTGACGGTCAGCGCCGAGAACAGCGCCCCCTGCTGGAACAGCACGCCCCAGCGCTGCTCCATCCGCCGCCGCTCGGCGTAGGTCAGCTCATCGACGTTGCGGCCGAACACCTCGATCGTGCCCGCCCGCTTCGGGTTGAGGCCCAGGATCGTCCGGGTGAGGACCGACTTGCCCTGCCCCGAAGGCCCGACGAAGCCCAGGATCTCGCCGGCCCGGATGTCGAGGCTCAGACCCTTCAGGATGTTGCGGTCGCGGAAGCCGACCACGAGGTCGCGCACGCGGATGATCGGGCGAGGGGCGTCCATCGGGGCGGTCTCAAAATCGATCGCGGCGAAGAAGACCGCGAACAGGCCATCGAGGACGATGACCATGAAGATGGACTTCACGACCGAGGCGGTGACGTGGCGGCCGAGGGATTCCGCCGAGCCCTCCACGGCGAATCCCTCGATCGTGGCGATCACCCCGATGGTCAGCGCCATGAACGGCGCCTTGATCAGGCCGACCATCACGTGGTGGACGCCGACCGCCGCCTGGAGCCGGGCGAGGAACTGGTCGAGCGTCAGCCCGCCGTAGAGCATCGCGGTGAGGCCGCCGCCCGCGAGCGCCGACAGGTCGCCGATCAGCGTCAGCATCGGCAGGCCGATCATCAGGGCGAGGACCCGCGGCACGATCAGGATCTCGACCGGGTCGAGGCCCATGACCCGGAGCGCATCGACCTCCTCGCGCATGCGCATGGAGCCGATCTCGGCGGTGATCGCCGAGCCGGAGCGGCCCGCGACCATGATCGAGGTCAGGAGCACGCCCATCTCGCGCAGGATTAGCAGGCCGATCAGGTTGACCACGAAGGTCTGGGCGCCGAAGCGCTGGAGCTGGAAGATGCCCTGCTGGGCGACGATGCCGCCGACCAGGAACGAGATCAGCACGATGATCGGCGTCCCGTTGAGCGCCACCTGCTGGATCTGATTGATCAGGGCGTTGCCGCGGAACGTGCCGGGCCGCAGGGCGACGCGCCCGCAGGCGGCGATCAGCTCGCCCAGGAAGGCGAGGGCGGTGACGAATTCCTGCCCGCCGCGCACGGTCTGGCGCCCTGTGGCGTCGAGCAGGCCGACGACCGGGCCGTGCCGCCGCGGCGGCAGAGCGTCGGGCTCGCGAAGCCGGACCTCGCCGAGCAGGGTGCGGTGCTCCGGCCGGGCGCCGAGATAGGTCAGGGTGCTGCCCGCCTGCTCGATCTCGACGCGGGTCCGCTCCAGCACCCAGGCACCGAGCGTGTCGAGCCGTTCGATCGCCGACAGGTCGACCGCCACCGGACCGGCGCGGCCGGCCGCCGCGATGCGCGCGGCCGTTGCCTCGACGGTCGGTGCCTGGTCGGCGGTCCAGCGGCCATCGAGCGCCAGCCGGCCGTCGGCCGGCCGGTCCCGCAGCCCGGCGCCGGCAACAGTGCCCTCGCTCAGCAAGACCCTCACTCCTCGATCGAGGCACCACCCTGCCGTGTGGTTATGTCGACATTACGGTTGATGAAGCGTGTCCAACGTCACCCCGCGCGACGGGCCGCCCGTCCGGATGCGACGGCGAGCCCGAGGCCGGTCGCGGCCAGCGGCGCCATCAGCAGGAAGGCGAGGGGGCCGCCGGCCCGGTAGGCGAGGCCGCTGACCAGGGTCGCGCCCACGGAGATGCCGGCATTGACCGCGCTGAGCGTGCCCTGTGCCCGCCCGCGGGCGCCGTCCGGGGCGTAGGCCGAGACCGCCGCCATGGCCCCGAGCTGGGTCGCCCCGAAGGTCAGGCCGTGCAGGCACTGGAGCGGCACCAGGGTGGCGAGGTGGTCGCCGAAGAGGAACATGCCGACCGCCCGCAGGATCGCGGCGGTCCCGCCGAGGGCGAGGAGCCGCACCGGGCTGCGCCAGGGCGCAGGCAGGGTCGGCATGGCGGCGAACAGCACGATCTCGGCGAGCACGCCGGTCGCCCAGAGCGATCCGACCCAGGCCGCCGGGATGCCCTGGCTCGTCCAGTAGATGCTGCCGAACCCGTAGATCGCGCCGTGGCTCGCCTGGATGGCGGCGGCGGCGCCAATGCACAGCCACAGCGCGCGCGGCAGACGCGGCCGTCCGTCCCCCTCCGGCGCCTGCGGCAGGCCCGCCACCGAGCGGCTGCGCCAGGCCACCAGGGAGGCCGACAGGGCCAGGCCGGTCAGCAGCAGCGGCACCGCGAGCCGGCCGCCCAGCGCCGTCAGCAGGAGGCCGCCCGCGAGGTTCGCCAGCAGGAAGGCGACCGAGCCCGCCATCCGGATCCGCGAATAGGCGAGGCGGGCATCGCGGCGCACGGCTGCCAGCGTCAGGTAGTCGATGCAGGGCACGAGCGGCGCGCCGGCCACGGCGTTGAGCACCACCAGCCCGGCGAGGCAGGGCCAGCCGATCCCGGCGGCGGTGGGCATCAGCGCGTAGGTCAGGCCGACCGCGAGGCTGCCCCGCATGATCAGCCGGCGCGGCCCGAGGCCGCGGTCGAGCAGGCTCATGAGCGGGGCCGTGGCGACGATCCGCGTGCCGATCGGCAGGGCGAGCAGCACACCGATCACCGCGGCGTCGAGGCCGAGCGCGTCGAGCCAGACCGGCATGAACGGCATCGCGATGCCGATCTCGGTGAAGACGACGGCGTAGAGCAGCGACAGGCGCGCCGGGCCGGACGGGCGGAGCAAGGCGGGTCTCGGGAGAGGGCTGGGACGGGCGGTGCGTCGGGGCGCCCGACCGGTAAGCGCCCGTTATCGTGGAGCCCGTCAAGGGGCTGAAAGCATCGGCATCCGTTTTCGCAGCCGGAGGCACGGCGTATGCCGGCGAGCGCACAGCGCGCGCAAGCGGACAGACCCGCCGCCGGTCCCGCCGCAGCGCTGCGCCCGGACCAGCCTGTCAGCGGCTTCCGCGGGATCTCCGAAGCGATCGGCGACCGTCAGCGGCCGACCCGCGCATCCCACCCCAACATCGTGAGCTGGGCGACGGCCTCAAGCTCCGCGCGGCTCGCACCATCGCGGGCCTGGAGCGACATGCCGTTCTGCACCGTGAGCACGAAGCGGGCGAGCGCGGGAACGTCGACTGCGGCGCCGAACTCGTTCTCCGCGACCGCGCGATGAAGCCGCGCCTCGACCCTCTTGAGGCCTTCGGCACGGGCCGTCCGCACCAATTCGCCGAGTTCCGCGTGTCCTTCGCTGCCGGCCGCCGACAGCGTCACCATGCATCCGAGCGGCTCCTCGCGCCCGCAGAAACCTGTGAGCGCAGCCGCCGAATCCATCAGGAGCGCCTCGACGGCCGCGCGGGCGGTCGGTGCCGCAGCGAAGTTGGCCCAGGCCATCGCCTCGTATTGCTCACCGTAGTGGCGCAACGCCTCGGCGTAGAGTGCCTCCTTCGATCCGAACGCCGCGTAGAGGCTCGGCGAGCCGATCCCCATCGCCGCCGTGAGATCCGAGATGGATGTCGCGGCAAAGCCCCGGTACCAGAACAACCGCATCGCCTGCCCCAGAGCAGCCTCACGGTCGAAAGCCCGGGGCCGGCCGCGCCCACGAGCGGGCGCGGCCTCGGCTGACGGCGACGACGATTTCTGCATCGATCGCTATATAAAGCGCTTGACCCAGCTCGGCAACGCATCTAGCCGTTTATGTGTCGTTCACTACAGAAAGATTGAGGCATGAGCGAACTGGCTGGCAAGCGCGCCCTGGTGACGGGCGCATCACGCGGCATCGGTGCCGCCATTGCTCTGGCGCTTGCCGACCAAGGCGCGGATGTCGCCATCACCTACGAGCGCTCCGCCGACCGGGCGGCCGACATCGTGCGCGCCATTGAGGCGAAGGGCCGCCGCGCCATCGCCATCCAGGCCGACAGCGCCGACGCATCGGCGGTGAAGCGATCGGTCGATGACGCGGCCGAGCGCCTCGGGGGGCTCGATATTCTCGTCAACAATGCCGGCATCGCCCGGGGCGGACCGGTTGCGGAGATGAGCCTCGCCGACATCGACGCCATCCTCGACGTCAACGTCCGCTCCGTCGTGCTGGCATCGCAGGCGGCCATCCCGCGCCTCTCGGAAGGCGGCCGGATCATCTCCATCGGCTCATGCCTCGGGGAGCGGGTCCCGTTCCCTGGCGTGACGGTCTACTCCATGTCGAAATCGGCCTTGCTCTCGTTCACGCGCGGGCTGGCGCGTGAACTGGGTCCGCGCGGCGTCACCGTGAACCTGGTGCAGCCGGGATCGACCGACACCGACATGAACCCGGCGGATGGCGAGCAATCCGAGATGCAGCGGGCGATGACCGCGCTCGGCCATTACGGGAAGCCCGAAGATATCGCGGCCGCGGTGGCGTTCCTGGCGAGCCCGGCCGCGCGCCAGATCACCGGCACCACCATTACGGTCGACGGTGGGGCGAACGCGTGAGCCTCTTCAGCGGATGCGGCCCCTCTCGGGCTCCCTCGGGTAGGTTCGGACTCTGCCGCTCCGCGTCCACATGGAGCGGCCCGCTCGGTCGCGTCGTGAGCCGGCGCGTTCAGACCACCGGGTCGAGAGCGGCCAGACCGAGCGTCGCCCCGTCGCGCGGCGGCGCCGCCCGCGCGTGGCTGCTCGGAAGGGACCGATCGCGAAATCCGATTTCGGCAACGGGTCCCGTGGAATGACCTCGGATCAGCGTCGCGGCGGACGAAGGCCGCGCGCTGCGGACAATCCGGAACGGCCCTCCCGGGACCGCGCGCGAAGAGACGAACGGTAAACACATCAAGAATTTAGTGTTAGGCGCCCGTTAAAGGCGCCCTGGCAGAGTGCGGGCTTCCGGACCGTGCCCTGCGCGGGCCGTGCCTGCATTGCGCGTTCAGGGAAGCTCATGTCCGGTTCCACCAGCCTGAGCGCGAGCCCCTCGGCCGAGTACGAGACCATCGAGGCGGCGATCTCCGCCACCGAGCGCGGGCGGTGGTTCCTGGCCGAGCACGCCCGCCGCAACCGGGGCGCCGAGACCGAGGTGCTGCTCGGGGCAATCGCCCGCCTCGAGCGGACCGTCACCGAGGATCGCGGCCACGAGGCCTTCGGGAACCTGCGCGGCAACCTCGTCGACATGGCCGACGCGATCAGCCGCACCAAGGCCGAGATCGCGGCGATCAGCGCCACAAACACTGAACAGACCCGCCTGACGCAGGCGTCCCTGGCCCTCGACGCGATCGTGCGCGAGACCGAGCAGGCGACCTCGGACATCCTCGGCTCGGCCGAGGCGATCCAGGAGGCGGCCTGGACCTTCCGCGAGCGCGGCGCCGACGCGTCGGCCTGCGACGCCCTCGACCGGCACGCCACCGCGATCTACACCGCCTGCTCGTTCCAGGACCTCACCGCTCAGCGGACCGCCCGCATCGTCTACACGCTGCGCTACCTTGAGGACCGGCTCTCGGCGATGATCGCCATCTGGGGCAACGACGCGGAACGCATCCCGCCCCTGCCCGGCGTCAAGCCGACCGGCGCGGAGGCCGAGCCGTCCGATCTCAACCAGAGCGACATCGACCGCTACATCAGCATGGATGTCCCGGCCGTCACGGCCGCCGCCCTCGTGGCCCGGCCCGGGAGCCCGGCGCTCCACGAGGATCTGGTGTTCCTGCCGGTGGCCAGCGCGGCGGACGCCGAGCCGGTCGCCGGGGCCGAGCCCGCGACTGAGGACGCGGTCGGCGAGCCCGGACCGGTCCCGGTCACCGAGGCGGTCGCGCCGGCCGAGGACGACGCCGTCCTCGACTGGGCCGCCCTCGTCGCGGCGGCCCCGGAGCCGGGCCCGGCATCGGACGAGCCGGCGCTGAGCCTCGCCGAGATCGAGGCCCTGTCGCCGGAGCAGCGGCTCGCCCTGTTCGCCTGACAGGCGCGCCGGGGCGCGGACCCTGCTATCAGGGCCGCCCTGCCGAGAGACCTGAGAACGCGCGTCCGTGGCCCTGCACCTGATCAAGCTCTGCGTCGGACCTGCCTCCATCGCCGACCTCGAGGCGCGGCAGGCCCGGTTCCTGGCGGAGGCCCTCCGGGACGGCCGGACGGCCGCGCCGTTCCACGTCACCCGGACCCTGCCCAAGCGCCACCGCGAGATCACCGGACAGGGCTCGATCTACTGGGTGATCCGCGGGACCCTGTCGTGCCGGCAGGCGATCACCGCGATCGAGCCGCTGACCGGCGAGGACGGGATCCCGCGCTGCCGGCTGGTCTTCGATCCGCGCCTCGTCCCGGTGGCGCCCCGGCCCTACCGGCCGTTCCAGGGCTGGCGCTACCTGACGGCGGGCGACGCGCCGGCCGATCTCGGGGCGGAGGCGTCGGGCGATCTCGCCGAGATGCCGGAAGCCCTCCGGCGCGAGCTGGTCGGCCTCGGCCTGCTGTGACCAAGATACGCCCGTCCGCCCCTCAGGATGGGTGGAGGGTGGGATAAGTCTCTCCCGTTGGCGTGCCTCCCGCCGGCGCCGCGAACGGCCCCGGCGGGATCGGTCCTACGCCCCGTCGAAGCGCCCGCTGGCATGGGCCAGCATGGTGTAGACCTTGCCAGTCTCCGAGGTGAGATAGGCGTCGGTCCGCTTGGCGTCGCTGTCGTTCTTGACCACGTCGCCGAGCAGGCGCTCGAACTCGCTGACGTAGCGGTCGACGCTGCGGCGGAACTCCGCATCCGAACGGTAGCGGCGCTGGATCTCCGCGAAGGTCGCCCGGCCCTGCGGCGTGTAGATCCGCGGGTCGAACAGGTTCGGCTCGCCGCGCCGGTAGCGTTCCCACAGATCGACCGCGGTCCGATGCTCGATCATCTTGGCGATGTCGGTGGAGATCGTGTCGAGGGCGATCCGTCCGGTCTCCGCGGCGGCCGGGGGCGAGGCCCGACGACCCGCCTGCGCGGTCACCGGCGCCTCGGCGGCGGGGGCTGCCTCCTCGTCGTCGTCCAGCGAGGCGCGGGTTAGCAGGTCGGACAGCCAGCCGCGCTTGTCCCCGGCCTGGGCCGGGCCGGCGGTGCGGGCCGGGGCGGCCGGGCGCGCCGCCTCGTTCCGGGCCGGGGCCGCCGCGGACGCGCGCGGTGCGGCCGCGGGGGCGGGCAGAGCCGGCGCGGCGGAGGCCGCAGGCGCGAGGGGCGCCGCGGCGACCGGGCCGGCCGGCGCGGCCACCGCGGCGCGGCTGCCGCCCTCGGCGGCCCGGCGCTGGGCCTGCGGCTGGGCGACGTCCACGCTGCGGCCGGAGCGCGAGACCAGGGACGAGAGCTCGTTGAGCGCCTTGATCTGGTCGGCTACGACCCGGCGCATCTCGCCGGTCGCGTCCTGCGTCTCGCGCGGCAGTTCGAGCACGCCCTTGGCCAGCTCGGCGCGGGTCGCGTCGAGCTCGCCGCGGATCGAGCCCGCCATCTCGCGCAGGGCCGAGAAGGAGTCGCCGAAGCTGGCCTGGGCCTCCTGGAAGCCGCTGCGCATCTCGCGGGACGCCTCCTCGATCGCCTGCCGGACGCCCTGAGCGGCCTTCTCGCCCTCGGCGCTGGCGCTGTCCTTGAGGTCGGCGAAGGCGCTCGTCACCGAGGCGCCGGCGCCCTGGGCCGACTGGGCCAGGGACTCGCCCACGCTGCGGGCGCGCTCCTCGGCCGCGCGCAGCGTCTGCTCGATCGTCTGCGCGAGAGCGCTGCCGTTCTGCTCCAGGGCGGCGGCACGCGCCTCGAGGGCGCTCATGGCCTGGGTCAGCGCGGATTCGCGGCTCGACAGGGCCGTTCCCAGACGCTCCTCGATCGCGGCCAGCGAGGCCGCGGCCCGGTCGAGCGCCGCCACATGGGCGGCGGTCTGCTCGCCGAGCGAGCGGCCGCGACCGTCGAGGGTCTCGGCCAAGCGGGCGGCCTCGCGCAGCGCGCCGTCGGCGGCACCGCGCAGGGACTCGACCTGAGACGAGACGCCCGCGCTCGCCCGGCCGGTCTCGGCGGCGATGCGCTCCAGAGCGCCCTGGATCTGCTCGATCCGGCCCGCAAGGCCCTGCTCGATCGCGCCGAGATTGGTGTCGGCGCCGGCCACGAGCTCGGTGAGGGCGGTGTTGGCGGCCTCGATCCGCTGGAGCAGGGCGCCCAGCTCCCGGCCCATCCGGTCGTTGGTCTCGAACAGCTCCGAGAGGGTGCGGCCCGCCCCGTCCTCGACGGCGGCGCGCAGCAGCTCGGCCGAAGCCCTGGACTGCACGGCCAGCTCCTCGGTCCGCTCCCGCAGGCTCTCGGCCAGGGGCATGCCGGTCTCGGCGAGCGTCCGCTCGATCGCCTCGGCCCGGTCCGCGAGGGCGCGGGACAGGTCCATCATCGGCCCGTCGATCGCGGTGCGCAGGCGCTCGACATGGCCGTCCAGGCTGTCGCCGACCGCGCGGCCGCTGCCCTCGACACTGGCGAGCAGCGCCCCGCCGCGCTCCTCGATGGCGCGGACCAGGGTCTCGGCACTCTCCGCAAGGCGGCGCGACAGGGCCTCGCCGCGGGAATCCACCAGGGCGCCCAGGGCCGTGGCACGGCGCTCGAACCCGGCCCCGAGGGCCTCGGTGCGGGCATCGATCAGGCCCGCCAGGGCAGCCTCGCGGCGGCTGAGCGTCTCGGCCAGCGCCGCGTTGTGGGCGTCGACCTGTTCGGCATGGGCGCGCGCCCGCTCGTCGAGGGCGGCGACCAGGGCTGCCGTGCGCTCGTCCATGAGGCCCGCGAAGGCGTCGTGGCGATCGTCGAAGGCAGTGGCCAGCGTGTCGGCACGCTGCGCCACCAGGGTCGCGAACAGCCGCATGCGGCTGTCGATGCGCTGGGTGAAGGCGTCGGCGCGGGCATCGACGCCGCGGGCCAGGGCCTCGCTCTGCGCCTCCACGGCCTGCGCCAGGGCCGCCGTGCGACCCTCCACGACGCCGTCGAGGTCGCGCAGCCGGGCGTCGAAGGCCTCGACCAGCGCGCCGGTCCGGCCCTCGACGATGCCGTCGAGATCGCGCAGCCGGGTATCGAAGACCTCGACCAGCGCGCCGGTGCGGCCCTCGGCAGCCGCCACCAGGGCCTGGCTGCGGTCCTCCAGAAGCCCCTCAATCGCCGTGCGCGCCTGCTCGAACGTCGACCGCAGGGCCTCGATGCGCGCGTCGACCCGCTCGGACACGTCGCGGCCGGTGCCCTCGACGATCGTGCCGAGGCGGTTCTGCACCCGCTCGAACAGGGCCTGCAGTTCGCCCGAACGCTCCTTGAGCGTCTCGGCGAGGCGGGTCTCGCGCTCCTCGAGCAGGCCCGCAATAGCCGGGTTCACCTTCTCGATCGTCGCCTGGAGGGCCTGGGTCCGGTGCTCGATCGTCCCGGCGATCTGACGGCCGCGGCCGTCCACGAGCCGGTCGATCTCGCCCTGCGCCCGCTCGAACAGGCCCTGCAGGTCCGCCAGACGGGTGTCCAGCATGTCGGCCATCTGGGCAGGCGCTGCGTCGAGGGTCGTGCGCAGGCCCTCGGTCCGGGCCGCGATGGCGTCGGCGACCTCCTGGCCGCGCCCGTCCACGAGTTCGCGCAGGCCGGTCTGGGCCTCCTCGAACAGGGTCTGGAGGCGCTGGGTCCGGGCGTCGAGGGTCGCGGCGAGCTGGCGCTCACGGGTCTCGACCAGTGCGGAGACAGCGGCAGGCGCCTCCTCCAGCACCGCGCGCAGGGACTGGATGCGGGCATCGACCGTGGCGGCGAAGCGGCCGCCGCCGCCCTCCACCACCGCGTCGAGGGCGGATTGCGCCTCCTCGAACAGGGTGCGCAGGGATTGGGCCCGGGCGCTGAGCGTCTCGGCGAGGCGGTTGCCACGCCCCTCGACCAGGCCTTCCAGGGTGCCCAGCCGCTCGTCGAACAGGCTGCCGAGCTGCCGTGTCCGGTCCTCGAGGGCTCCGTTCGCGGTGCCGAACGCGCCCTCCAGGGCGGCGACCAGCGCCGGCCGCGGCCGTCCAGCGCCTCGTTGATCGGGCCCATGCGGCCGTCGAGAGTCGCTGCCAGGGTGCCGGCGTGGTCGTCCAGCATCACGCGGATCTGGTTGGTGCGGTCGTCGAGCAGGGTATGGACCGTGCGTACGCCGTCATCGAGCAGGCCGCTGATATCGGCGGTACGGCTCGAGAGGGTGTGCCCCAGGCGGCCCTCGCCGGCATCGAGCATGCGCTCGGCATCCGCGATGGTCTGCTGGAGCTTGGACAAGACACTCTCACCGCGCTGATCGATCAGCTCGGCGAGCGACGTGCCGCCGCGGTCGAACAGGCGGGCGAGTTCGGTGATCCGGCTGCCGATCGCCCCGAACACGGCCCGACCCTTCTCGTCGAGCTCGCCCGACATGGCGGCGATGCGCTCGTCGATGAGGCGGCCGAGGAGTTCCGCGCGCTCCGAGAAGGCGGCGCGGACGGCGTCGGTGTGGGCCGTGAGGGCCGCGTTGGCGCTCTCCGTGCGCTCGTCGACCTCCCGGACGAGGGCCTCCGTGCGGGCCGCCAGCGACGCCTCCAGGTCGCGGGTGGAGTCCGCGATGGTCGTCGTGAGCGCGCGGACGCGCTCGGCCATGGCGCCGTCGAGGCCGCCGGTCCGGTCGGAGATCATCGCCACGAGATCGCGGGTCCGGCCAGCCAGCTCCTCGTCGACCGCACGGGTGCGGGCTTCGATGAGGCGGATCGCCTCGAAGGCCTGGACGCCAAAGCTCTCGTCGACGAGGCGCGCGCGCTCGTCCAGGGTCTCGGCGATCGCCTGAAGGCGGCCGATGACGCCGGCATCGAAATGGCCGGCGCTCTCCTCGATCCGGCGGGCAATCTCGCCGGTGTGCCGTGCGATGTCCTGGCCGAGCCCGCTGGTGCGGCCCTCCAGCATCTCGATCAGGCTGCGGTGCCCCTCGGCCATGATCCGCGCCATCTCGTCGGTGCGGGCGCGCAGCGCCTCGTCGACGGCGCCGACGCGGCTGCCCAGATGCCCGTCGATGTGGCTGACGAGGTCGGCCACGGCCGCACCGATCTCGGCGGTCCGCCGGGCAGAGCGCGCCTCGAGGCCTCCGAGATGGGTCTCGATCAGGCTGCCGGCCTCGCGGGCCTGGGCCGAGATCGTCTCGGCGACGGCCGGCCCTTGCCGGTGATCAGCCGGTCCATCTCTTCCAGTCGGGCGCCGACGGTCTCGCCCAGGGCCGCCGTATCGCGGCCGATCCGGTCGGCCAGGATATCGCCGCGGGCGATGGTCTCCTGCAGGGCAGCGAGGCGGTTGCCCAGCGTCTCGTCGATCGCGCGGACCCGGCCGTCGGCGGTCTCGGCGAAGCTCGCGCCGGTCTGGCTGAGCGTGTCGGCGATGCGGGCACCCTGGCTCGCCACCGCGAGCACGATGTCGCGGCCGGTGCCGCTGATGCGGGCCTGGGTCTCGTCGGCGTGGCTGGCGAGCAGCTCGGCGACGCCGCGGCCATGCGCGCCGAAGGCCGCCTCCATCTCGCCGATCCGGGCGGCGAGGTCGGCCGAGACCGCGCGGGCGGCCTCGGCGAGGCTGCCGGTGGCGTCGCCCGTGCGGGCGGCAAGCTCGCGGTTGAGGTCGCCGAGGGCCGCACGCACGGCCGAGACGGCGGCCATGCCGCGCTCGCCGAGTTCCGTGCCGGCGCGGTCGGCGGCGTCGCGGAAGCGAGCCGTCAGGATGGCGGTCTCGGCCTCGACGGCGCCGGTGACCTCGGCGGAGGCATTCTGCAGGGTCTCCAGCGCACCGGCGAGCCGGGCAGCGGCGTCCCGGGTCTGCGTCTCGGCGGCATTGCCCGCCTGGTCGGCGGCGGCGCGCAGCGCCTCGGCGGCTTCGGCCGTGCGCGCCGCGAGCGTGGCGGCAGATTCCGCCACCCGGCGCTCAAAGATTTGCACGGCCTCGGCGGCGCGGCCGCCGAGCGCGCCGGACAGCCCTTCGACGGTGCCCTGCAGGGAGCCGACCGCGGCGGCGGCCCCGGCCTCGAAGCCCTGCCCGAGAGCCGCGAAGGCGGCCTCCAGGCGCGCTGTGGCCTCCTGCGTCCGATGCGCGAGGCTGCCGCCCGCACGCTCGGCCGCGTCGGCGACGCGGTTCTCCAGATCCGCAGCCCGCACCGTGACGGTCTCGTCCAGGCGCGAAGCGATGCCGTCCATGCGATCGGTGAGGGCGCCACCGCGGTCCGAGAGCGCCTCGGCAATCCGCTCGGCGGTGTCGATCAACGCGTCGCGCACCGTGCCGGCGCGTGCCGTCAGGGTCTCGCCGGCGCCACTGGCGGCCAATGCCAGGGCGGCCTGCGCGTCGCGCCCGCGGCCCTCGATCGTCTCGGCGACGGACAGGCCTGCGCTCTCGATCTCGGCGCGGAGCGCCAGGCCGCGGCCGGCGATGTCCTCGGTGAGGGCGGAGCCGGTCTCGGCGAAGCGCGCGGTGATCTCGGCGCCCATCGTGCCGAAGCGCTCGGTCAGCTCCGAGCCGCGCGACAGGAACACGGTCTCGAGCCCGGTCACCGAGCGCTCGAAGCTCTCGCGCACCGTGCCGGCCTGACGCTCCAGCGCCTCGCTCACGCGCGTGCCGGTCTCTGCGATGCTCTGGGCGAGGGTCCCGGCATTCTCGGAGAGGCGGCCGGCCAGGGCGGTGCCGGCAGCCTCGAAGGCGCCGGTCGCCTCGCCGGCGCGGCTCTCGAAGGCGCGCGTCAGGGTCTCGCCGACCTCCTGGAGGGTGCCGCGCACGTCCTGGCTGGTGGCCGCGAGATTGTCGATCAGGTCGCTGCCGCGGGCCGTCATCAGGCTGACCACCCGGTCGCCCGCGTCGCCCAGGGAGGCGGTGATCTCGGCGCCGCGGGTTTCCAGGGCACCGGTCACCCGCTCGCCCGCGCCGGTCACGGCGGAGACGATCCGGTCGGAGGCGCCCTCCAGCTCCTGGCTCAGGCTCTGGTGCGAGCCGGTGATGGCGGTGCGCACCCGGTCGGCGTTGGTGACGATCGCCTCGCGCTGCGCCACCAGCTCGTCGACGAGGGAGCGGATCCGGATCTCGTTGTCGGAATAGGCCCGCTCCAGCGTGGCGATCTCGCCGCGGACCAGGGTCTCCAGCTCGCCGGCCCGGGCGAGCGCTCGCTCGACGCCGTCGCCGACCGCCGCCACCTCGCGGCGCACGGTCTGCGACATGGTCAGAACCGCGTCGGTGGAGAAGCTCTCGGGCTCGGCCAGACGCACCGCGACCTCGCCGACCGCGCGGGCGACGAGGCGCATCTCCTGGGCGCGCACCGCCAGCATGGCGGCGATCACGAACAGCACCACCGGGCCAAACAGAGCCGCGGCGCCGACGCTCGCCTGCAGGGCGGTCAGGCCCGAGACGACGGCGCGCAGGTCGCCCTCGGACTTCGACCATGCGATCAGCACGAGGGCGCCGATCCAGACGAGGCCGGCGGCGAGCGCGAACAGGTAGGGCTTGGGCGAGGAGCGCACCCGTAGGGTCTGCTGCAGGATGCCGATGTTGCGCCGGTCGTCGTTGGCCACCAGCGAGCGGTCGGGGGGCAGGAGCCCACCCTCGCGCCGCGGGCGTTCCAGGCCGGGCGGAGGCAGGTCGGAGACGAGCGGCGCGTCGAGGTCGAGGCGCGGCGGCATGGTCCGGCCGGCCGGGTCGAGCGTCCCGTCGAGGAGCGGATCGGCATCACCGACATCGGGCAGGCGCGGCTCGGCGCGGCCATCGGTGCCGTTCGGCGTCAGGGCGTCGAGGTTCAGCGCCTGCTCGATCGCAGAGAGCGCGGCCTCGGCCGGATCCTTCAGCTTCTTCTCGGTCGCCATTCAACGCCTCGTTACACGGGTTCACCGGCGCCTGGAGAGGCTTATGCCGGAGACGCAACGCCCCGTTTACCATTACAAGACTAAACTCGGGCAGCGATTGCCGATACCCGAGCCGACGTGCGGCCCCAGAAAACGTTAACCGAATGGTTACCGGGCCCGCCGCTTGCCGCCTGCCCCATCCTGCCGCAGGGGAGGGGTCGGGCGCGATCCCCGCCCGGCGAATCAGGGGGTGAATTGTGTGGATCAGATCCGCAATCCCCGACGAATCCGGATATCGGGAGCCCGCACATGCCGGCCATTGACCGCGCGGCGCTCGATGCGCAGACCGGCGGCGACGCCGACCTCGCCCGCGAGGTTCTGGACCTGTTCGCCGGCCAGTGCCGGTCGATCCTGCCGCGCCTGACCGATCCGGCCCTGCCGCGGGACCAGCGCGCCGACCTCGCCCACACGCTCAAGGGCTCGGCCGCCGGGGTCGGGGCCGCTCAGGTGCGCGCGCTGGCCGACGTCGCGGAGACGCACCTGCGATCCGGCGCCGGACCGGTCGCCCTCGACGCCCTCGCGGACGCGGTCACGGCGGCGCTGTCCGAGATCGCGGCCGCGCGGACCTGAGAGCCGCCCTCCGGGCGCCGCGACGCGCGCGGTCTTGCAATCCGGCGATCGATCCGGGACCGGCGTCAACCGCCGCGCTTGCATTCCGCGTTTCCAGCCGCCAAGCAGGCACGCCGCCCGTCGGACAGAGTGCGCTCGACGCGAGCCCGGAGCCCCCAGCATGCCCAAGATCACCTACGTCGACCACGCCGGGACGGAGCGGACCGTCGAAGGCAGCGTCGGCGCGACCGTGATGGAGACGGCGCTGCGCAACAACGTCCCGGGGATCGATGCGGAGTGCGGCGGCGCCTGCGCCTGCGCTACCTGCCACGTCTACGTCGCCGACGCCTGGATCGAGACGGTCGGCAAGGCGCAGGACATGGAGCAGGACATGCTGGATTTCGCCAGCGACGTCCGCGAGAATTCCCGCCTGTCCTGCCAGATCAAGATCACGCCGGCGCTGGACGGCCTCGTGGTGACGACGCCGTCCCAGCAGGGCTGACACGGCACCGTTCAGGTCGTTCGATCACATCCCGTCATCGCGAGCGCAGCGAAGCGACCCAGGGTAGCGCGACATCCGTGTATGTGGCGCCGCTGGATTGCTTCGCTGCGCTCGCAAGGTCGGCATCGCCTCCGCCCGCATCGCGCGGTGAGACCTTAAACCCATCTGTTATCGCACGAGCGCCCGCGCCGCCGCGTCGAGACCCTCCAGGGTCAGCGGGAACATCCGGCCCGAGACCAGCCGCTGCATCATGCCGATCGACTGGGTGTAGCCCCAGTGTGTCTCGGGGACGGGGTTGAGCCACGCCGCCTTCGGGAAGTGGTCGAGGAGCCGCTGCATCCAGACGGCGCCGGCCTCCGCGTTCCAGTGCTCCACCGAACCGCCGGCTGTGGCGATCTCGTAGGGGCTCATCGAAGCGTCGCCCACGAAGACGAGCCGGTAGTCGCTGCCGTAGGTGCGGATCACGTCGAGCAGCGGGGTCTTCGCCTCGTGCCGCCGCCGGTTCTCGGTCCAGACCGCCTCGTAGGGGCAATTGTGAAAGTAGTAATGCGCGAGGTGCTTGAACTCCGAGCGCGCCGCCGAGAACAGCGCCTCGGCCTGCTCGATGTGCCAGTCCATCGAGCCGCCGACGTCCAGGAACAGCAGCACCTTCACGGCATTGCGCCGCTCCGGCCGCAGCTTCACATCGATGTAGCCCTGGCGGGCGCTTTCGCGGATCGTGCCGTCGAGGTCGAGCTCCTCGGCCGCGCCGGTCCGGGCGAAGCGGCGCAGGCGCCGCAGCGCGAGGCGCATGGTGCGCGCGCCGATCTCCCGGTCGTCGTCGAGATCCTTGAACTCGCGCTTGTCCCAGACCTTCACCGCCCGGAAGTTGCGGTTGCCGTCCTGTCCGATGCGGATCCCTTCCGGGTTGTAGCCGTAGGCGCCGAAGGGCGAGGTGCCGCCGGTGCCGATCCATTTCGAGCCGCCCTGGTGGCGCCCCTTCTGCTCGGCGAGCCGCTGCTTCAGGGTCTCGAACAATTTGTCCCAGCCGAGCGCCTTCAGCTCCGCCTTCTCGGCCTCGGTCAGGTATTTTTCCGCGAGCTTGCGCAGCCACTCCTCGGGAATGGGTGTGGGCTCCACCGCCTCCCCGAGGCTCTCGAGACCCTTGAACACCGTGCCGAACACCCGGTCGAACCGGTCGAGATGCGCCTCGTCCTTCACCAGCGCCGTGCGCGACAGGAAATAGAACGCCTCGACATCGTGCCCGGCGAGGCCCCGGTCGAGGGCGTCGAGAAGCGTCAGGTACTCCTTCAGGGAGACGGGCACCTTGGCGTCCCGGAGGGCCGTGAAGAACTGCAGCAGCATCCCGGGAGAACGCGCCACCCGGAGGCGCGGGTCAAGCCCGGGCGATCGATGGCGGCAGTGCCGCGCTTGGGAAGAGTTTTACACCGCGATTCTGAATCTTCGCGGATGGTCGACAAGATGCAGCGCTGTGAACAGCGCTGATTCAGACGGCCACGCGAGTCTCTCCGCACAAATGGGACTCATAACCTGGGCATAACTCGCCGAATCTGTTGATATGTGCCCGAGCAAGCCTGGCCCGGTCACTCATTCGGTCATGGGAATCGCTCAACTCGGTACATCGAGTGTGTGCGGACGCGGCAACGCGGCCCGCGCAGGGCAAGCGAGGAGACCCGCGATGGCGGTCATCCTGCGGAATCTGGCGGACTTCAAGCGGTTTCTCGGGAAGCCGGGGGCGACGATTCAGCTGGTGCGCAACACCTTCATGGACCGTCAGCCGGACGCGACCCGGGAGGCCTACCGGGACAAGGGCATGTACGCGCCGCGGGCCGTGCAGGCCCTGTCGCGCAAGGCCGCGGTGTTCACCCTGCGCGGCTATCCCGGCACAGTCTGGCTCTATTGGGACAAGGGCGCACGCGGCTGGCGCTTCTCCGGAGATACCGTGACGGTGCCCCTGGTCACCGGCCTCGGGCCCCCGGACGAGTTGGTCTACCGCTGCAGCTTCGCCGACGGGTTCGAGCCGGCGCCGCGCAGCCGCGTGGCGCGGCGGGCCAAGCACGACGAGGCCCATCGCGCCTCGGTCTAAGAGACCCGTCGCGCCTCACGCCTCCTGGCCGGCCGCCACCTCCTGACGCTCGGGCTCCCGCTTGGCCGACGGCTTGCCCAGAGTCTTGCCCACCGTGCGGCGGGCGCGGAAGATCGGCTTCGCCTCGTTCTCGCGCTTCTTCAGCAGGGTCCGGTACTCGTCCCGGCGCTCATGGATCGACGCGATGACGAGTCCCATCGGCACGCCGACATCGACCAGCACGGCCTCGGAGAGCTGCAGGGAGGCCTCGATCGTCTCCGGCACCGCGTCATCGACGCCGAGTTCGTAGAGGGACGACGCGTGACGGGCGTCGCGGGCACGGGCCACGATGGTCAGGTCCGGCCGCTCCGCGCGGGCCGCCGACACCGCCGCCTCGACGGCGCGCGGATTGTCGAGGGTCACCACCAGGGCCCGGGCCGTGGCGATGTCGCAGCGGCGCAGCATCTCGGTGTTGCCGCTGTCGCCGAAATAGACCGGCGCGCCGGCGCGGCGCTGCTCGGCGACCCGGGCGGCGTCGGAATCGACGGCGAGATACGGGATCTTGTGCCGCTCCAGCATCTCGCCGACCTGTCGGCCGACGCGGCCGAAGCCCGCCACGATCACCCGGTTCTCCACCCGCTCCGGCCACGGCTCCGCCTTGACGGCGGCCTGGGCGCTGGCCGTCGCCCGCATCTTGAGCCGCCGCCCGATCGCCGCCAGGGCCGGGATCATGATCATCGTGACGGTGGTGACCACCAGGGCGGCCGCCCCGACCTCCTCCGGCACCAGCCCGGTCGCCATGGCGCCGCCGATCAGCACGTAGGCGAACTCGCCGCCCGGCCCGAGGAGGAGCGCCGTCTCCAGGGCCACCGGCCGGGGGATCTTCAGGACGGGCGCCGCCATCATCACCACGGCGGCCTTGATCAGGACCAGCGCCAAGGACAGGCCGAGGATCGCCCCCGGCGACGCCATGAGCTGGGCCGGGTCCAGGTTCATGCCCACCGAGACGAAGAACACGCCCAGCAGTAGGCCCTTGAACGGGTCGATCGTCGCCTCGATCGCCCGGCGATACTCGGTCTCGGCGAGCAGCAGGCCGGCCACGAAGGCGCCCAGGGTCATCGACAGGCCGCTCGCCGCTGCGGTCAGCGCCGTTCCGACGATGACCAGCAGGCAGGCCGCCATGAACAGCTCCGTGGAGCGCGTGCGCGCCACCAGCTGGAACAGGGGGCGCAGCGCAAGGCGCCCCGCGACCACGATCAGCACCAGCGCGATCGCCGCCTGGCCGAGCGCCATTGCCAGCGCCCAGCCCTTGTCACCGCCATCGTCGCGGCCGAGCACCGCGATGGCGAACAGGACCGGCGCCACCGCCAGATCCTGGAACAGCAGGACCGCGAAGCTGGTGCGGCCGGTGGGCGCATTGAGCCGCTTCTGCTCGGCCAGAACCGGCAGCACCACGGCGGTCGGCGACAGGGCGAGGCCGATGCCGACGATCACCGCGCCGGTGAGCGGCACGTTGAGCCCGTAGAGGATCGCCCCGAGGATCAGCGCGGAGCAGCCCACCTGCAGGGAGCCGAGGCCGAAGACCAGGCGACGCAGGATCCGCAGGCGCTCCCAGGACAGCTCGATCCCGATCATGAACATCAGGAAGATCACGCCGAACTCGGCGAGATGGGCGATCTCGGCGCGGTTGCCGATGGTGAAGAGATGCACGGAGGGGTAGGTGTCGGCCAGCCGGCCGAGGCCGAAGGGTCCGAGCAGGGCGCCGGCACCGATGAAGCCGAGAACCGGCGAGATCCGCAGGCGGTGGAACAGCGGCACCACGATGCCCGCCGTGACGAGGAATAGGATCGCTTCCTTGTAGGAGCCCGAATGGACTCCCGAGATCTGGACCTCTGGCATCGGCGGCGGATCGAACCTCGTCTCTCGGGGCGGCGGGGATGCCGATCACGGCTTAGCGATCATGGGTCGGCGCTCCTGCGGGAGCAACCGGTTTCCGTCCCGGATCGGTCCCGCCGAGGTGCGTTCTGACACAAGCCGGATACACGGCCAGGGTGAGACATTTCGGTCACCGGCACGCGGGATGCAGACGGCCATCCAGAGGATGCGTGCAGTGAAGACGTGCAACGCGGCGCAAAATCGGCACAATGCGCGCATACACGCCTGAGTTAACCGGGGGTTAAGCTCGGCCGGGCCGTGCCCGAGACTGGACCCGATGGATGCGACGAGGCCGATGATCTCCATCAAATCGATATTTTCCGGTCCTGCTTCGCCACCCAACCGCGACCTGAAGCGCGAGCAGCGCGAGTGGAAGCTGGAATCGGATCGCTGGCGCCACCAGCGTCACGTCGACAAGGGCTACCGCATCAAGTGGGGCTACGTGGGTATCGCGTACCTCGTCGAGTTCATGGTGATCGGCGCCTCGTTGTGGGGCGCGTGGCTGTTCGCGGGCGTCTACAGCGACGGTGACTGGCACGCCTTCTACTTCATGCTGCTGGCGCCGATGGTCTACGCCGCGGTGGAGCTGTGCCGCGTGCCGCTCGGCATCCTGGCCCGGACCCAGCGCTCGTACTTCGTGCGCGCGCTCGCGGTGATCGGCATCATCTTCGCGGCGGGCGTGACCACCAAGTCGGTGTCGCAGCTCGGCGAGATGATGTTCCATCCCCGTCTGATGGAAGCGGCCCGGACGAAGACCGCCCTGAAGGACGCGCAGGCCGACCGCGCCACGATCGGCGACCGCATCAAGGCGGCCGACGAGCGCGTGGCCCAGTACACCGCCGAGCTCGACCAGATCGAGAAGCGCTCCGCCGACAACGCCCAGCAGCTCGCCGGCCTCCCGGCCCAGCGCTGCGAGCGCGTGTTCGGCACCAACAGCAAGGGCCGCAAGTACCAGAACCTGAAATGCGTGGCCGATCCCCGCGTCGCCGCCCTGTCGCAGGGCGTCGCCAAGGCGTCCGCCGACCGCGCCTCCATGATCAAGGACCTGGAGGAGGCCCGCAAGGCGCGCGCCGCCCTCGATCCGGGGGCCGCCGACCGGCGCGTGGCCGATGCCGAGCAGGGCTACCGCAACGCGGTCAACCGCTCGCAGCTCCATTCCTTCACCGCCATGGTCTACGGCGTCGACCCGATCGACGTGACCGAGAGCCAGGTCCACGCGTTCCTGCGGATCTTCGTGTTCCTGCCGGCGATCTGCGCGGCCTTCGCGTCGACGATCCTGGCGCTCTGCGCGGTCTCGACCCGCCGGACCTTCATGGACGAGGACGACCTCGGCGCCGCCGTGAACCCGGAGGCCGCCCCCTACATGCTGGACGCGATCGCCGACGCCCTGCGCTCGCATCCTGAGCCGATCCTGCCGCGCGCCGCCAACGCCTCGGGCGCGGTGATCCCGATGAACCGACCGGCCCAGGGCCAGCAGGCTCTGCCCAACCAGACCCTGCCGGGCCAGACCCTACCTGCTGCGGGAGCGGGCGCATGAACTACGTCGCGGGCGGAACTCCTGAGAACATCGCCCTCGCCCAACAGGTGAATTCCCGTCTGCGGGCGGATTCGAGCTACGTCGCCGCCCGGGCCTTCCTGTTCCGGGCGCTGGGCTTCGGCGCCTTCGCGTGCCTCGCCGGCATCGGCGTCGGGGCGGCGGCCTATGGCTGGGCGACCCTGAACCAGTTCGACACGGCAGCGGAGAAGATCGCCGCCGCCATGCAGGCCGCGCTCTCGGACGTGACCCTGAAGACCAAGGGCGAGGTCACGCTCACCGACAACACCCTCAAGCTCGAGGGCCTGCCCAAGGTCGCCGCCTCGCCGACCCCCACCCGGGCGCAGCTCGGCAGCGACGCGGCCCCGGCCTCGAAGGCGGCGGTGAACACCACCTTCACGGTGTTCAAGCAGGTGCCGTACCTCGACGGGCAGATCGTGACCGGCTGGAACTTCAAGGACAGCGCCGACCAGCCCTACCAGCAATACTGCTACTTCTCCCGCCGCTCGAACGAGGCGAAGGGTCAGGTCGAGATCAAGATCGACCTCGCCATGGACGGCAAGACCCTGCCGCAGCCGCAGAAGTCGGACGTCAACCTCGAGATCCTGGCCCGGAACTGCGTCTGGCACGAGAAGGGCTGACCGGGCCCCAAAGACGAGCCGGAGAATCCAACCCTCTCCCTCATCCTGAGGCGCCGGAGCGCAGCGGAGGCCTCGAAGGAGGCCTCCGCTGCGCGATCCCTGGAGCCCTCCTTCGAGGCCCGCTGACGCGGACACCTCAGGATGAGGGGAATGGGTTGGAAACAGCGTCGCGCTTGCGGCCCTCCGGCGCCCCGCGTTACCCGTGACTTCAGGCCCACCTCTCCGAGACCGCGATGCGCTTTTCCGGCACCGAGACCTACGTCGCGACCCCCGACCTCACCGCGGCGGTCAACGCCGCCGTGGTCCTGGAAAGGCCGCTCCTCGTGAAGGGCGAGCCCGGGACCGGCAAGACCGTGCTCGCCGAGGAGATCGCCAAGGGCCTGAACGCGCCGCTGATCGTCTGGAACATCAAGTCGACCACCAAGGCGCAGCAGGGCCTCTACGAGTACGACGCGGTCTCGCGTCTGCGCGACTCGCAGCTCGGCGACCCGCGGGTCTCGGAGATCGGCAACTACATCCGGCGCGGCAAGCTCTGGGAGGCGTTCACGGCGCCCGAGCGCCCGGTCCTGCTCATCGACGAGATCGACAAGGCCGATATCGAGTTCCCCAACGACCTGCTGACCGAACTCGACCGGATGGAGTTCCACGTCTACGAGACCGGCGAGACCGTCAAAGCCGTGCGCCGGCCGATCGTCATCATCACGTCGAACAACGAGAAGGAGCTGCCGGACGCGTTCCTGCGCCGCTGCTTCTTCCACTACATCAAGTTTCCCGATTCCGAGACGCTGCAGCGCATCGTCGGCGTCCATTATCCGGGCATCAAGCACCGCCTCGCCGAGGAGGCTTTGCGCACCTTCCTGGCGATGCGCGAGGTCCCGGGAATCAAGAAGAAGCCCTCGACCTCGGAACTGCTCGACTGGCTGAAGCTCCTCGTCTCCGAGGACATCGCCCCCGAGACCCTGCGCGAGCAGGACGGCCGCAAGCTGATCCCGCCGCTGCACGGGGCGCTCCTGAAGAACGAGCAGGATGTCAGCCTGTTCGAGAAGCTCGCCTTCATGATGCGCCGGGACCAGCGCGGCGGCTGAGCCGCCGGCGGTCTTCCCGGGGCCGCTTATCGGCCCGCGTAGATGTCGGTGATCTGCCCGAGCAGCTTCAGCGCGTCTTCGCGGGGGCGCTGGAAGGCGTTGCGCCCGACGATCGAGCCGAAGCCGCCCCCCGCCTGGATCGCCCGGATCTCGTCGAGGAACGGGGCCTCCTCGGCGTGGGCGCCGCCGGAGAAGATCACGATCCGCCGGCCGTTGAAGGCGCATTGCACCACGTGGCGGACGCGCTCGGCCGCCGTGCCGATCGGGATGCTTGTCGACTCATAGACATTCCTGGCCGCCGGCTGCTCGATATGGGCGGTGGGCAGCTTGACCTTGATGATGTGCGCGCCGAGCTGCGCGGCGATCTGCGCCGCGTAGCCGATCACGTCGATGGCGGTCTCGCCCTCCTTCGACAGGGCCGAGCCCCGCGCGTAGGACCAGATCACCACCGCGAGCCCGACGCTCTTGGCCTCCTTGGCGATGGCGCGGATCTGGCCGTACATGGCGTTGCGGTGGGTCGAGCCCGGATAGATCGTGAAGCCGATGGCGCAGGCGCCGAGCCGCAGCGCGTCCGCCACCGAGCCGGTGATCGCCTGCTCGGGATCCTCCTCGTCGGCCAGGAGATCGTGGTCGTTGAGCTTGAGGATCAGCGGGATCCGCCCGGCATAGTCCCGCGCGCCCGCCTCCAGGAAGCCCAGCGGCGCCGCGTAGGCGTTGCAGCCCGCCGCCAGGGCGAGCTCGAAATGGTAGTGCGGATCGTAGGCCGGCGGGTTCGGGCCGAAGCTGCGAGCGGGACCGTGCTCGAAACCCTGGTCCACCGGCAGGATCAGCATCTTGCCGGTGCCGCCGAGTCTGCCGTGCTCCAGCATGCGGGCAAGGTTGGTGAGCGTCCCGGGGCTGTCGGCCCCGTACCAGGACAGGATCTCGGTGACGCGGGGCGATCGTTCCATCGGGCAGCCTCCTTCGCCAAAGGCCGACGCGCCGTCTGCTGGGGCGCCGCGGCCCGCGTTCCGAACCGGGCGAGGAAAGCCGAGGTTCCCGCGCGCCGCACTTTCGGCTAACCGATCGAGGGACGTCCACGGGACCGGTCCGGCGAAAGCCGCACGCCCCGCCCCGAGACGACGCCACGAATGGCTCCTTCGAAGGCTCATGGGATGCGCAGGCTGATCCTGTTGCGGCACGCCAAGTCGGACCGCCCGGCGGGCGTCGCCGACCGCGAACGTCCGCTCAACGACCGCGGCCGCCGGACCGCGCCGGCCGTGGGCGCCCATCTGGCGAAGGAGGGATTCCGCCCCGACCTCGCCCTGGTCTCGACGGCGCTGCGGACGCGGGAGACCTGGGACGCGATGGCTGCCGCGCTCGGCAATCCCGAGACGCGCTTGCAGCCGGAGATCTACGAGGCCCCGGCCCGCCGGATCCTCGACGTGATCAAGACCGCACCCGATACGGCGGCCGCCGTGATCGTCGTCGGCCACAACCCGGGCCTCGGCGATCTTGCGGTCGATCTGGCGGGGGAGGGGCCGCGGGCCGCCCGCGACCGCCTCGCCCTGGAGTTCCCGACCGCCGCCTACGCGGTGATCGAGTTCGACGCCGCCCACTGGTCGGAGATCGCCTCGGACCGGGGCCGCCTGGAGCGGTTCGTGCGCCCGCGCGACATCGACCCGGACCTCGCCGGCTGAGATCTCACGCCACCGGCACCGCGGCGGCGTGCGCCTCGACCTCCGCGTGGGAGGGCAGGGGCGAGCCCGGCGCGAAGGCCTCGAAGGCCGCCCAGAAATCCTGCCGGATCGCGTCGCGCTCGGTCAGGATCTCGTGCCGGGAATCCGGCAGGACCAGGATATGGCCGGCCTTCAGCCGGGCCGCGAAGCGCTCGGTGTCGGGGGTGCCGCAGACCGGGTCGGCGCCGGCCGCGAGGATCAGCGTCGGCAGCGCGATGCGCGGCGCCGCGCGCGGGTCGCGCAGGCGCGCCATGGCTCGGAACGCCTCGGCCAGCCACGCGATCGTCGGATCGCCGACGGCGCCGGCGCCGACCTGCCGGGCCGCCGCGGCATTGCGGGCGTAGCGGACGGGATCGCGCGAGAGGCGGTTCCCCGCGAAGGGTTTCGTCGCGATCGAGACCGGCTTGCCGAACGGGATGTAGCGGCTCCCCAGCCCGAGCCGATGCAAGCCCCGCGACAGCAGGGCGGCGCCCGCCGGCCAGCGGATCATCCGGATCGACAGCATCGGCGCCAGCGCCACCAGGCGCCGGAACGGCAGCCAGCCGTCGAGAGCCCCGAGGAGGGCGACGCATCCACCCATCGAGTGCGCGAGGCCGATATGCGGCTCCGGCATCAGCGGGACCAGCACCGTCTCGGCGACGGCCTTCAGGTCGAGGCGGTACTCGTCGAAATGGGCGACGTGGCCCTTGTGCGGGTCGTCCACCCGCCGGTCCGACTCGCCCTGACCGCGCCAGTCGAAGGCGACGACCGCGAAGCCCCGGCTCCGCAGCTCCCGGATCGTCTCGTAGTACTTCTCGATGAACTCGGCCCGGCCCTGGAGCAGGCAGATCGTGCCGCGGCAGCTGCGCGCCGTAGTCTGCCAGTACGCCGCCCGCAGGGTGCAATCGTCGCGCGTGCCGACCGCGATCAGAGTGCCGCCGGGCGGCACCGGGTTGTCCGGCGTGCTGCGCAGGGTCAGGAGCGGCGGCTCCCGCCCGATCTCACCGTCGAACCGTCTCACAGGGCTCACCTCAAGCGTGTCCGTACGCGGTCCGACCGTAGCGAAAAAATCTCGATTCTTGCTATCGGCCGGGGTCTTGAACCCGGTTTTTCCGCCTCCGATATCTCTCGTGTGCCGGCCATCAGGCGGCACGAAAGACGGGTCCGGCCCTCTGGGCGGACCGGAATTGCATGTTGCTCACACGAGGATATGTCATGCGTCAGTTCGATCTCGCGCCCCTCTACCGTTCCACGGTCGGCTTCGACCGGCTGTTCTCCGCTCTCGACCAGTTCGCGAGCGCCGAGGCTGCGCCCACCTACCCGCCCTACAACATCGAGCGGACCGGCGAGAACGCCTACCGCATCACCGTCGCGGTCGCCGGCTTCACCGAGTCCGACCTGTCGATCGAGGTGCGGGAGAACGCGCTCACGCTGAAGGGCGAGCGCAAGCCCGAGGGCAAGGCGGAGTTCCTGCATCAGGGCATTGCGGCCCGCGCCTTCGAGCGCCGCTTCCAGCTCGCCGACCATGTTCAGGTGACCGGCGCCGCGCTTGAGAACGGCCTCCTCCACATCGACCTCGTCCGCGAGGTTCCGGAGGCGAAGAAGCCGCGCCGCATCCAGATCGCCACGGCGGGCCGCGCCAGCGCCCCGGTGATCGAGGGTGACGTCCGCACGGACGCCGTCCAGCAGGCCGCCTGATCCGGCCGGACTTCCAGTCCGCCTGACCGGGACCTGAGAGTGACGGAGCGCCCCAGCCGAACGCTGGGGCGCTTTTCTTGTGGCGGCTGTCATAATGGCGTGTGCGTTCGTGCTCTTAAGTCCCCTGGACGGTGCAGGACGCGCACCCGGAGTGATCCCCGACCATGGTCGCCAATCTCGCCCGCGGAGCCTACAGCGCACTGGGAGCCGGCTGGCACAAGGGCGTGCAATGGGGCGTCGGCGCGCCGATCGCCAAGCTGCGCCGTCGGCAGATGCAACCACGCCTGGACGAGGTCGGTCCGGCCGGCATCGCCGATGTCCTCTCGGCCGATCGCGCCATCCGCCTGCCGGATCCGTTCGAGGGACGTAGCCTCGGCCGCATCGGCAGCCTGGAGGTGCGGCTGGCGACGCGGAAATCCGAGATCCGCCGGGCGCAGCGCCTGCGCTTCAAGGTGTTCTACGAGGAGATGTCGGCGGTCCCGACCGGGCTCGCCGCCCTGTCCCGGCGCGACGTCGACAGCTACGACGCGCTCTGCGACCACCTCCTCGTCCTCGACCATGCCGCTCCGAAGCGGACGAAGCCGTTCGTCGAGCCCCGTCCCAAGGTGGTCGGGACCTACCGGCTGCTGCGCAGCGAGGTGGCCGCGCGCCATGCCGGCTTCTATTCCGAGGGCGAATACGACCTCGGGCCGCTGCTCGCCGCGCAGGGGCACCGGCGGCTGCTGGAGCTCGGCCGGTCCTGCGTGCTGAAGCCCTACCGGAGCAAGCGCACCGTCGAGCTGCTGTGGCAGGGGATCTACGCCTACGTCCTGCACCACCGGATCGACGCGCTGATCGGCTGCGCCAGCCTGGAGGGCACCGATCCGGACCGGCTGGCGCTGCCGCTCGCCTTCCTGCACCACCATGCCCGTGCTCCAGAGGGGTGGCGCGCCTCGGCACTGCCTGAGCGCGCGGTGGCGATGGACCGGCTGCCGAGGGAGGCAGTCGATCCCAAGGCGGCCCTGCAGGCCCTGCCGCCGCTGATCAAGGGCTACCTGCGCCTCGGCGCCACCTTCGGCGATGGCGCGGTGATCGACCGCCAGTTCGGCACCACCGACGTGTTCGTGACGCTGCCGGTCGAGGCGATCGGGGCGCGCTACCGGGGGCATTTCGCGCCGGCCGGGTGAGGGGGTTGGATCGGACAACCGCAAGTGGGCGTCCGCGCCGTCCCTGCGAGAGGCCTCTAAAGATCTCCCAGGGCCAGCTGCCCCTGATTGCGCGCCTTCGGAGGCGGGGCCTTGCGCTCCTTGGTCCGGCCGGAGGCAGAGCGGGCGGCGGCCGGCTTCTTGGGCTTGGGATCGCCGCGCATCCGGGCGACGGCCTTGTCGCGGGCCACGGCCTCGGGGGCGCCCGGATCGTCCGTGAGCCACTTGCCGCGCTTGATCACCTCGTTGACCCGGCCCTGGTTCACCCCGACCTTGAAGGCGATCTCCTGCTGGGTCATGCCGGTCGTGGCGTGCAGATCCAGGATCGCCCGGGCGAGTTCCGGGGTCATCTTCTGCCCGGTCAGGCGCCGGGCCGGCTTGACCGTGCGGGTCGCGCGGTCGCGCTCGCGCAGGCGCTCCAGCAGCGCCAGCGCCATGTTCATGCCGTGCTCGCGCAGGGCTTCCTCGAATTCCTTCAGGGTCGCCATCGGCGCCATCCTCCGCCGCGCTCTCGGGCCGGTACTGGCCGGGGAACGTGCCGGGAACGAAGCGGTTGCGCAAGCGCTGCGGCCGGATGCGCGATCCGGTGTCGGTGGACGCGCGATGTCATCCACCGGAAATGCCGCCCCTGGCCTGCCCGAGGCGCCTCGGCTACAGGGGCGCACCCGACATGGCAGGGCCAGCCCGCGCACGATGATCAGCCCGATCCGCAGAGTCGCTCCCGGCGAGACGCCCGGCTCCCTGGCCCGGGAGCTGGAGGCCGGGGCGGTCCTGCTGTTCCCCGATCTGCCCTTCCCGTTCAGCGAGTTCGAGCGCCGGTTCACCGAGCAGCCCTTCGCGGACGGCAAGGCCAAGAACGTCAACATCCGGGGCGAGGCCGCCGAGCTGCGCGGCGCGGCCGGCACGCCGGAGGAGCAGGAGGCCCTGCGCCAGCTCCTGATCCGGTACCGCGGCTTCGCCCGCGACCTGATCGGCACCTACCTGCCCGCGTATCGCGACCGCGTGAGCCTCGCCGGCACCTCCTATCGGCCCTTCGACGTCGACCGGCGCAAGCTGAGCTGGCGGCGCGACGACACGCGGCTGCACGTCGACGCGTTCCCGTCGAACCCGATCGGCGAGAAGCGGATCCTGCGGGTGTTCCGCAACATCAACCCGGCGGGCGAGCCGCGGCGCTGGCGGGTCGGCGAGGATTTCGGGTCCATGGCGGATAAGTTCCTGCCGCGGCTGCCGGGCTACTCCCCGCTTTCGGCGCGCCTGCTCGCGGCTTTGCGCATCACCAAGGCGAAGCGCTCAGAATACGACCACCTGATGCTGCACCTGCACGACGCCCTCAAGCAGGACGAGACCTACCAGGCGTCGGCGCCGCAGGCCGACGTGGAGTTCCGCCCCGGCGAGACCTGGGTGACCTTCTCCGACCTCGTGATGCACGGCGCCATGGGCGGCCGCTACATGCTGGAGCAGACCGCCTACCTGCCGGTCGCCGCCCAGGCCGACCCGGCCCTGAGCCCGCAGCGCATCCTCGCGGCCAAGCTCGGCCGCGCCCTTCGCACCTGAGACAGGGACGTCACCGATGATCCTCGAAATCGCGCAGATCGAGATCAAGCCCGGCCTGGAGGCCGAGTTCGAGAAGGGCATCACCGAGGCCTCGGCGATCTTCAAGCAGGCCAAGGGTTGCCGGCATTTCGAGGTGCGGCGCTCCATCGAGCACCCGCAGCGCTACCGGCTGCTGATCCACTGGGACACGCTGGAGGCCCACACCAAGGACTTCACCGGCTCGCAGCCCTGGCAGGATTACCGCGCCCTGGTCTCCCACTGCTTCGCCGGTCCGGTGGCCGTCGAGCACGCCGAACAGGTGCTGAAGGCGTTCTGAGCCCCGGCGCGAGGCCGGGCAGGGCCTCCAGCGATCCGAAGCGTTGCGAGCCCGATCGCCGATGCTAGGCTCCCGCGCGATCAAGCCCGAAGCGAATCATCGGGGTTGCGGCGGGTGAGGAACAGGCTGATGGCGCGGCTCGGACGGCTCGCGGGTGCCCTGGCGCTCCTCGGAGGGATCGCGGGCGTTCCGGCTCTCGCCCAGACCCCGCTCGCCCAGTCCCCACCTGCGGCCCGCACCGCGCCTCGGCCGGTCACGGCCGTCGCCGCGACGTTCGCCCGCACCTTCGTCCGGCCCGACCTCGCCAGCGCGGCGGTCCGCCTGGAGACCGCGCTGAAGGCGGAGGCCGGGGGCTCGCTCCGGCCCCCCAGCCAGTCCCGCGCCGCCGGTTTGGCCCTGCTCGCCGCCGACAAGCCCGACGAGGCGCTGGCGCCGCTCGCCGCCGCGGTGGCGGCCGACCCGGCCGACGGGCGCAACTGGCTGGCCTACGCCCGCGGGGCCGCGGCGGCCCTGGGCGCGCTCGAGGACAACGACTACCAGGGCCGGTCGCGGCTACGCGGGCGGGTGACGGCCGCCGCCTACCGCGCCTACGAGCGCGCCGGCACGGCCGCCGACGCGGCGGCCTCGCTGGCCGCGCTCGGCGCCGCGGAGGCCGAGCAGGAATCCTGGCGGCCGGCGCTTGACGCCTATGCGGCGAGCCTCGCTTTGGCCGAGAGCGGTCCGGTCCGGGAGACCTACGAGACCCTGCGGGCGGAGCACGGCTTCCGCATCCTCGACTACAAGGTCGATTCCGACGCGGCCGCCCCGCGGGCCTGCTTCACCTTCTCGGAGGCGATCCGGCCCAAGACCGACTACGCGCCGTTCGTCGCCGTCTCGGGCAGCAGCGCGGCCGCCGTGACCGGGGAGGGCGCCCAGGTCTGCGTCGACGGGCTCAAGCACGGCGGCCGCTACGCCATCGTGGTGCGCCAGGGCCTGCCCTCGGCGGTCGGCGAGAGCCTGCTCAAGGCCGCCGACTACGAGATCTACGTCCGCGACCGCGCCCCGCAGGTGCGCTTCACCGGGCGCAACTACGTCCTGCCGCGGACTGGGCAGGCGGGCGTGCCCCTGGTCTCGGTGAACGCGCCGAAGCTCGACGTCGAGGTTCTGCGCATCGGCGACCGCGGCCTGCTGCCGACCCTGCGGTCCGAGGACTTCCTCGGCCAGCTCAGCGGCGCCACCGCCCGGACGATCGCGTCCGAGAAAGGCCAGCGCGTCTGGAAGGGCACCCTCGACACCGCCAAGGCCGAGATCAATCAGGAGGCCGTCACCGCCTTCCCGGTGCTGCAGGCCGTGGGCAAGCTGGAGCCCGGCCTCTACGTGATGCTGGCCCGTCCCTCGGGCACGGCCGCCTCCGACGAGGAGTACGACACCCAGGCGACCCAGTGGTTCGTGGTCTCCGACCTGGGGCTGACCGCCACCAAGGGCCGGGACGGGGTCACCGTGGTCCTGCGCTCGCTCGCCTCCGCGCAGGTGATGCCGGGCGCCGAGATCCGGCTGGTCGCCCGCAACAACGAGGTGCTGGGCACCCGGACCACGGATTCGCAGGGGCACGCCGCCTTCGATCCGGGGCTCGCCCGCGGGGAGGGCGGCCTGGCGCCGAGCCTCGTGGTCGCCCAGGCGGGCGGCGATTACGGCTTCCTCGACCTCAACCTCGGCGCCTTCGACCTCACCGACCGCGGCGTGAAGGGACGGCCCGAGACCGGCGGCCTCGACGCCTACCTGTTCCCGGAGCGCGGGGTCTACCGCACGGGCGAGACCGTCCAGCTCACCGCCCTGCTGCGCGACCCCCGCGGCGCCGCCGTGCCGGACCTGCCGCTGACCCTGGTGGCCAAGCGGCCGGATGGCGTCGAGTACCGGCGCGTCTCGGTGCCCGACCAGGGGCTCGGCGGCCGGTCCCTGCCGCTGCCGCTCCTGTCGGGGGCGATGCACGGCACGTGGCGGGTCTCCGCCTACACGGACCCGAAGGCGCCCGCGATCGGCGAGACCAGCTTCCTCGTGGAGGATTACGTCCCCGAGCGGCTGGAGGTGACCCTCAAGGCGCGTCAGGCGGCCCTGAACCGGGGCGAGGCCGCCCAGGTCGACGTCGCCGCCCGCTACCTCTACGGCGCCCCGGGCGCCGATCTCGACGTGTCGGGCAGCGTCACCGTGCAGGCGGCGGCCACCAGCGGCATCAAGGGGCTGGAGACTTACTCAATCGGTCTCGGCGACGAGGCGGTCGAGCCGGCGACCCAGGAACTGCAGGACCACGCCACCACGAGCGCGCAGGGCGCGGCCACCGTCACGGTGCCGGTGCCGCAGGTGGCGGCGCCGCGGGCGCTGGAGGCGAAGATCACGCTGCCGGTCGGCGAGCCTGGGGGCCGGGCGCTGTCGCGCAGCCTGACCCTGCCGATCCTCCCGGCCAACCCGGTCCTCGCCCTGCGCAAGGGCTTCACCGACCTGAAGGAGGGCGGGATCGCGGGTTTCGACGCGGTGTTCGCGCGCCCCGACGGGGCGCTCCTCGCCCGGCCGGGCGTGAGCTGGACCCTGTCGCGGATCGACTCCTCCTACCAGTGGTACCGGGCGGACGGGCGCTGGTCGTTCGAGGCGGTCAAGTCCGCCCGGCGCGTCGCCAGCGGCACGGTCGACCTCACGGCCGCCGGCCCGAGCCGGATCGAGGCGCCGGTCGGCCTCGGCCGCTACCGGCTGGAGGTCTCGACCGCGGGCGCCCCGGAGGCGACCGCGAGCCTCGGCTTCGAGGTCGGCTGGGGCGGCTCCGATACCGCGGAGGCGCCCGACCTGCTCGACCTGACCCTCGACAGGGCCGCCTACGCGGCCGGCGACACCCTGCGGGCCAAGCTCAGCCCGAAGTTCAAGGGGCAGGCCAGCCTGATGGTCGTCAGCGACCGCGTGCACCAGACCCTGGAGGTCAGCGTGCCGGAGGGCGGCACCACGGTCAGCATCCCGGTGAAGGCCGAGTGGGGCGCCGGCGCCTACCTGGTGGCCACCGCCTACCGGCCCCTCGACCAGGCGGCCAAGCGCCTGCCGGGCCGGGCCCTCGGGCTCGCGTGGTTCTCGGTCGACCGGGAGCGGCGCAGCCTCGGGGTCGCCCTGAAGGCGCCGGAGCGGGCGCGTCCGCGCCAGGACCTGACCGTGCCGCTCCAGCTCACCGGGCTGAAGGCCGGCGAGCCGGCGCGGATCACCGTGGCGCTGGTCGATGTCGGCATCCTCAACCTGACCCGCTACGCGGCGCCGGACCCGACCCAGTACTTCCTCGGCCAGCGGGCGCTCGGGCCGGAGGTCCGCGACCTCTACGGCTACCTGATCGACGGCATGCAGGGCTCGGCCGGGGCGATCCGCTCCGGCGGCGACGCGGGCGGCGGCGAACTCGCCGATTCCCCGCCGACCCAGGCGCCGCTGGCGCTCTATTCCGGAATCGTCACCGTGGGGCCGGACGGCGCGGCCAGCGTGACCTTCCCGATTCCGGCCTTCAACGGCACCGGCCGCGTCATGGTCACCGCCTGGAGCGGTGACCGGGTCGGGCAGGCGCAGGCCGACGTGATCATCCGCGACCCGGTTGTGCTGAGCGCCACACTGCCGCGCTTCCTCGACACCGGCGACCGCTCGCGCCTGTTCGTGGCCCTCGACAACGTCGAGGGGCAGGCGGGCGACTACACGGTCGACCTGAGCCCGACCGGCCCGGTCGTGGTCGGCGCCAGCGCCCTGCGGCAGACGCTGCGGCTGGAGGCCGGCGCCAAGGGCCAGTTCGCGATCCCGCTCACCGCCGCCGGACCGGGCACGGCCCGGCTCGACCTCGCTCTGTCGGGGCCCGGCCTTTCGGCCGCCCTGAACCAGAGCTTCGCCCTGGGGATCTCTCCGGGGACCGGCGCCCTGCTGCGCCGCTCGGTGCGCAGCCTCGCCCCGGGGGCCGGCCTGACGCTGACCTCGGACCTCCTCGCCGACCTGCAGCCGGGGACCGGCAGCGTCTCGCTCTCGGCCACGGCACTACCGGGAGTCGACGTGGCGGCGCTGCTCCGGGCCCTCGACCGCTACCCCTACGGCTGCTCCGAGCAGGTGGTGAGCCGGGCGATGCCGCTCCTCTACGTCAACAAGCTCGCGGCCCTGGAGAAGCTCGCCCTCGACGCGGGCGCGGACGAAAGGGTGCGCGAATCGATCGAGCGCCTGCTCGCCCGCCAGGATTCGAGCGGCGATTTCGGCCTGTGGTCGGCCCAGGGGTCGAGCGATCTCTGGCTCGATGCCTACGTGACCGACTTCCTGACCCGCGCCCGCGAGCGCGGCTTCGCGGTGCCGCAGAAGCCCTTTGCCCAGGCCCTCGACTACCTGCGCAACGCGGTGGCCAATGCCACCGAGGTGCGCAACGGCGGCGCCGACCTCGCCTACGCGGCCTACGTGCTCGCCCGGAACGGCCGGCCGGTGATGGGCGACCTGCGCTACCTCGCCGACACCAAGATCGGCGACTTCTCCTCGGCCCTCGGGCGCGCGCAGCTCGCCGCCGCCCTGGCGCTGCTGGGCGACCGCGGCCGGGCCGCGAAGGCGATGGACTCGGCGCTCACCGTGCTGCGGACCGACCGCGACAAGGGCCTGTACCGCGCCGATTACGGCTCCCGCTTGCGCGACGGCGCCGGGCTGATCACGCTGGCCGCCGAGAGCGGGCTGGCGCAGGGGGCCCTCGGCCCCGCCGCTTCCGTGCTCGGCGAGGAGCAGCAGGCCGAGCGGTCGGCGAGCACGCAGGAAAATGCCTGGATGGTGCTCGCCGCCGAGAGCCTGTCGAACGAGGCGGGCGCGCTGTCGTTCACCCTGGACGGCGCTCCGCAGACCGGCCTGCTGGCCCGGGTCTACCGGGAGGCGGCCCTGGCCGACCGGGGCGTTCAGCTCACCAATACCGGGCGCAGCCCCGTGCAGGTGGCCGTGACCGTCAACGGCAGCCCTCTGGTGCCGGAGCCGGCAGCCCAGCAGGGCTACACGATCGAGCGCAGCTTCCGGCGGCTGGACGGCAGCGTCGCCGACCCGGCGAGCGGCCTGCGCCAGAACGACCGGCTCGTGGTCGTGCTCAAGGTCACCGAGGCCAAGGCGGAAGCGGCGCGGCTCCTGCTGGTCGATCCGCTGCCGGCGGGGCTGGAGATCGACAACCCGAAGCTCCTCGACGCCGACGCGCTCCAGGGGCTCGCCTTCGCCAAGTCCGACGTGCAGCCGGTCCACACCGAGTTCCGGGACGACCGCTTCGTGGCGGCCTACGACCGTGACCCGAGCCAGTCGGCCTTCTTCACCGTGGCCTACACGGTGCGGGCGGTCTCGCCGGGGACCTACGTCCACCCGGGCGCCACCGTGGAGGACATGTACCGGCCGGCGCGGTTCGGCCGGACCGCCTCGGGCAGCGTGACGGTCGGGGCGGCCAAGTAGGGCGGGCGGCGTTCGGACGCTCCGCTCGACGTCGCCCTCCCGTCATCGCGAGCGCAGCGAAGCGACCCAGGGCCAGTCCGCCGTCGCTGAGCGTGGCGCTTCCCAGGATTGCTTCGCTCCGCTCGCAAGGACGGTGGTGCTGAGGCCGTCGTCCGAGCTTGGTGTCGAACGCGAGGGCGCAACCCGCCGGGCCGGGCCGCTGCGTTGCGGCGGGCACATGGTGCACTGCGGAACCCCCGCGAGCGCCCACCCATTGCCCCAGGTCCCGTTCGGAACCCGTGGAGCGATGCCCGATGCCGGACCTCGACGCGCTCGCCGGCTCCGCAGCCCGCGCGCTGGCCTACCTGCCGTGGTGGGCCGAGAGCCTGATCCTCATCGTCGCCTGCTGTGCCGTGGTGATGCCCCTGCACGGGATCGTCTACCGGGCGATGAAGCGGGCGATCGCGGGCAAGAGCCTGTTCTGGCGCTCGCTGGTGTCGCGCACCCGCGGGCCGAGCCGCCTCGGCCTGATCGTGGTGGCGATCAGCCTCGCCTCGACAACCGTGCACCTGTCCTGGGAGGTGCGGATCGCCCTCAACCAGATCCTGCTGGTCGCCTTCGTGACGCTGACCGGCTGGTGCTGCGCCACGGCGCTCCACATCGCCACGGTGATCTACCTGCGCCGGTTCAAGCTCGACGCCGAGGACAACCTCCTGGCGCGCAAGCACTTCACCCAGATGCGGATCCTGGAGCGCGCGGGCGTCACCCTGGTGGCGCTGATCACCCTCTCGGTGGCGCTCATGACCTTCGAGCCGGTGCGCCAGTACGGCGTCAGCCTGCTCGCCTCGGCGGGCGCGGCGGGCCTCGTCCTCGGCCTCGCGATGCAGCCGGTCCTGTCGAACCTCGTGGCCGGCATCCAGATCGCCATCACGCAGCCGATCCGGATCGAGGACGCGATCATCGTCGAGAACGAGTGGGGCTGGGTGGAGGAGATCACCGCGACCTACGTGGTGGTCCGCCTCTGGGACTGGCGCCGGCTGGTCCTGCCGCTGACCTACTTCATCCAGAAGCCGTTCCAGAACTGGACCCGCGACGGCGCCTCGCTGATCGGCAGCGTCTTCCTCTACGTCGATCACCGGGCGCCGGTGGCGGCCATGCGCGAGAAGCTCACGGAGATCGCCAGGGCCACGCCCCTGTGGGACGGCAAGGTGGTCAATCTCCAGGTCTCGGACGCGAAGGAATCGACGATCGAGATCCGGATGCTGGTGAGCGCCCGCAACGCGCCCCAGGCCTGGGACCTGCGCTGCGTGGTCCGCGAGGCGATGATCACGTGGCTCCAGGCCGGGCACCCGGAGGCCCTGCCGCGGCACCGCACGGAATGGGTCGGCACCGAGGAGCCGGCCCTGCGCCGGGCGGAGGAGCGACGGTTCGCGGCGTGAGCCGCACCGTCATCGCCCGCGCAGCGAAGCAAAGACGAATGTCAGTCGTCGGCGCCCGCGTAGAAACTCTCCACGCCGATGCCCTCTTCCTGCATCAGCCGGGCGCGGGCGCGCAGCTTCTCGGTCTCGCTCTTGAGCTGGCCGCAGGCCGCCAGGATGTCCCGGCCCCGGGGCGTGCGCACCGGCGAGGCGTAGCCGGCGTTGAACACGATCTCCGAGAAGCGCTCGATTCGGTCCCAGTCGGAGCACTCGTAGCGGCTGCCCGGCCAGGGGTTGAACGGGATCAGGTTGATCTTGGCCGGGATGCCCTTGAGCAGGCGGACCAGCTCCCGCGCGTCCGCGTCCGAGTCGTTGACGCCCTTCAGCATCACGTACTCGAAGGTGATCCGGCGGGCGTTGCTCAGGCCCGGATAGGCGCGGCAGGCCGCGAGCAGCTCGGCGATCGGGTATTTCCGATTGAGCGGCACCAGCTCGTCGCGCAGGTCATCGCGCACGGCGTGGAGCGAGATCGCCAGCATAGCGTTGGCCTGCTCGCCGAGTCTCGGGATCTGCGGCACGACCCCCGAGGTCGAGACCGTGATCCGGCGGCGGGACAGGCCGAGGCCCTCCTGGTCCGACATGACGCCGACCGCATCGACCACGGCGTCGAGGTTGTAGAGGGGCTCGCCCATGCCCATGAACACGATGTTGGTCACGAGCCGGCCGACCTCGCCGGCGCCGCCCGCGTCGCGGCTCGGCATCTGGCCGGGCCAGTCGCCGAGCTCGTCCCGGGCCGTGACGAGCTGCTGAACGATCTCGGCCGCCGACAGGTTGCGCACGAGGCGCTGCGTGCCGGTGTGGCAGAACGAGCAGGTCAGGGTGCAGCCGACCTGGGAGGACACGCAGAGCGTGCCCCGATCCGGGCCGGGAATGTAGACGCACTCGATCTCAGCGCCGCGATTGTGCTCCTGCCGGTTGGTCGGCGCCATGCGCAGCAGCCACTTGCGGGTGCCGTCGCGGGAGACCTGCCGGCTGGCCACCTCGGGCCGCTCCAGTGTGAAGTGCTCGGCGAGCTGCGCCTTCAGCGCCTTGCCGACATTGGTCATCTCGGCGAAGTCGGACGCCCCGCGGAAATTGACCCAGTGCCAGACCTGGCCGGCGCGCATCCGGCTCTCGCGCTCGGGCACGCCCATGCCGACGAGCTGCGCCTTGAGGGCGTCGCGGGTCAGGCCGACCAGCGAGGGGCGGCGGCCGGGCAGCGCCTCGGGGAGGAAATCGGGCGCCTTCTCGATCGCGGCATCGGCCGCGCGGGCGCTGTCGAGCGACGGCGTCGCCATAGCGTTCAAACGATCCATACGATTGGAAAGGCTCTGATATAGGCGATCGCGGCGGCGAATGCGAATGCGCACCGCCCACAGGGGCCCTGACGGAGAGCCATGGCGACCGACACCCGAGCCGGACAGGCGATCTACAACCCGCGGACGCTGCAGATCTACGACCTCGTCGTGCTGCGCCTGTCGAATCCGCTGATCTGGCGCTGTCCCACGGCGCGGATCCTGGATCTCTACGACCGGCACGCCGGCCTCGCGCATCTCGATGTCGGAGTCGGGACCGGCTGGTATCTCGACCGCTGCCGCTTCCCCACGCCCGCACCCCGCGTTGGCCTGATGGACCTCAACGCTGACAGCCTCGCCTTCGCGGCCGACCGGATCGCGCGCTACCGGCCCGAGACCTACCGGGTCGACGTGCTCGGCGCCCCGGCCACCGGCATTGCGCCGTTCGATTCGATCGGGATGACCTATCTGCTGCACTGCCTGCCGGGTGACATCGCCGCGAAGGCGAAGGCTTTCGACACGGTGCGTCCGTGCCTGGCTGACGACGGCGTGGTGTTCGGCGCCACGATCCTGTCGGGCGGCGTCCCGACCACGGGTGCGGCGCGGGCACTGATGCGGGTCTACAACCGCAAGGGGGTGTTCTCGAACGCCGCCGACACCCTGCCGGACCTGCGCGCGGCGCTGGAGCGGCGCTTCCGGTCGGTGGAGATCACGGTCGTCGGCTGCGTCGCCCTGTTCGTGGCACGGGAGCCGCGCTGATACGGCCCCCGTCTTTGCGAGCGCAGCGAAGCAATCCAGGGCGGCGCGAGCTCGGCAGGCGTGGCGCCGCTGGGTTGCTTCGCTCCGCTCGCAAAGACGAGCATGAAAAAGGGCGCCCGCAGGCGCCCTCATCCATGGTGCCAAGTCCCAAAAGAATCAGGCGGCGGCGGTCTTCACCGGCACGCCCTTCTCGGACAGGAAGGTCTGCAGCTCGCCCGACTGGAACATCTCGCGGGTGATGTCGCAGCCACCGACGAACTCGCCCTTCACGTAGATCTGCGGGATGGTCGGCCAGTTGGAGAAGGCCTTGATGCCCTCGCGGATCTCCTGGTCGGCCAGGACGTTCACGCCCTTGAACGGCACGCCGAGGTAGTTGAGGATCTGCACCACCTGCCCCGAGAAGCCGCATTGCGGCATCTGCGGCGTGCCCTTCATGAACACCACCACGTCCTGGGAGGCGATCTCGTTCTGGATGGTCGTGTTGACGTCGGTCATCGCTCTGTCCTTGCTTGTCTGGTGTATGTGAGGCCTGAATCAGCGGCGCGCAACCGATGTGGCGATCGTGCGGAGCGCGCTCTCTATGTCGAAAGTCTCGGTCAGAAGGTCCTCAGGACGAATAGGGCAGGCCTCCGGCAGCCCCGGAAGCAGCGCGTTCCCGTAGGCACCGAGACCAGCCTCGGCAGCCGTGACAGCGGATTTCCAGATCCTGTTCCAGTTCAGCCTTTGCCGCATCGACGCTTCGTAGGCGTTCCAGGCGGTGATCTGGAAGGTCGCGATCTCCTCCCGCCAGTGCAGGCTGGCTGGCGCAAGCGGGGCGGACGCGCGCTTGAGGAGGTGGGCGAGCGTCTGGATCAGCAGCCCTTCGACGGCCCGCAGATGCGAACGCCCCACGCTCTCGATCTCCTCGGCGACGTTCTGCCAGTCGACCGCGTTCGACAGGTCAGGCCGCTCGGCGAGCGCGCGCAGGGCCGCCGCCTGCTCCTCGGCCCAGGTCACGATGTCGTCGTCGTAGAGACTCGGTCGGTCCATCGGGAGAACTCCCGCGCGAAGGCTCAATCCTGCGGGACACCCGTGGTCAGCGCAAGGGCGTGGAGCACGCCGCCCATCCGGCCCTGGAGGGCGCCGTAGACCATCTGGTGCTGCGCCACCCGGGTCTTGCCCTTGAAGGCAGCCGACAGGACGGTGGCGGCGTAGTGGTCGCCGTCGCCCGCGAGGTCGCGGATCTCCACCTGCGCGTCCGGCAGGGCCTCGCGGATCATGCGCTCGATCTCGCCCGCATCCATCGGCATCGGGAAACTCCTTACGGGGAACAGGGCTCAGGCGGCGGGCGCGGCCGGCTGGCTCGCCATGTAGTCGGGCAGCCAGCCCTCGTGCGCCGCTGTCAGGTCGGCGAGCGATATGGTCTCGCCGCCCGGCAGGGTCAAACGGTCTGAGCCGGTGACACCGACCGAGGCTGCCGCCACGCCCTGGGCCGCGGCGGCCGAGAGGAGATCGGTGGCCGCCTCCGGCCGTACCGCCAGCAGGTAGCGGCCCTGGTCCTCGCCGAACAGATAGGCGTGGGGCGGCAGGTCCACCGGCACGTCGGAGAGCGCCGCCCCGAGCCCGCCCGCCATGGCCATCTCGGCGAGCGCGACGGCGAGGCCACCATCCGCGAGGTCATGGACCGTGTCGACGGTGCCCGCCTGGATCAGGCCGCGGACGAAATCGCCGTTGCGGCGCTCCAGCGCGAGGTCGACGGGCGGCGGTGCGCCCTCCTCGCGGCCCTCGATCACCGAGAGATAGGCCGACTGGCCGAGCCAGCCCTCGCTGGCGCCGATCAGCACCAGCACGTCGCCCTCGCGCTTGAGGGCGATGGTCGCGTGGCGCGCCACGTCGCCGAGCACGCCAACGCCGCCGATGGTCGGGGTCGGCAGGATGCCGACGCCGTTGGTCTCGTTGTAGAGCGAGACGTTGCCCGACACGACCGGGAAGTCGAGAGCCCGGCAGGCCTCGCCGATGCCCTGGAGGCAGCCGACGAGCTGGCCCATCACCTCCGGCTTCTCGGGATTGCCGAAGTTCAGGTTGTCGGTGATGGCCAGCGGCTTGGCCCCGACAGCCGTGATGTTGCGCCACGCCTCGGCCACGGCCTGCCGGCCGCCCTCGACCGGGTCGGCCTCGCAGTAGCGCGGGGTCACATCGCAGGTGAGAGCGAGGCCCTTCGGCCCGTCCTCGACCCGCACGATCGCGGCGTCGCCGCCGGGCTTCTGCACGGTGTTGCCCAGAATGAAGTGGTCGTACTGCTCGAAGACCCAGCGCTTCGAGGCAAGGTCGGGGGAGCCGACGAGGCGCTTCAGCACATCGGTCAGCGAGGCCGGGGCCGGCACCGCGGCGGCCGCGATCACCGGCTGGTGGGTGTTGGCCAGATGCGGTCGGTCGTAGAGCGGCGCCTCGTCGCCCAGCTCCTTGATCGGCAGGTCGGCCACGGTCTCGCCGTGCCACTTGATGACGAAGCGGAGCGTGTCGGTGGTCCGGCCGATCACCGCGAAGTCGAGCCCCCACTTCACGAAGATCGCCTCTGCCTCGGCCTCCATGCCGGGCTTGAGCACCATGAGCATGCGCTCCTGGCTCTCCGAGAGCATCATCTCGTAGGGAGTCATGCCCTCTTCGCGGGCCGGCACCTTATCGATGTCGAGCTCGACGCCGAGGTCGCCCTTGGCGCCCATCTCCACCGCCGAGCAGGTGAGCCCCGCCGCGCCCATGTCCTGAATGGCGATGACCGCGCCCGAGGCCATCAGCTCCAGGCAGGCCTCCAGCAGCAGCTTCTCGGCGAAGGGATCGCCGACCTGCACGGTCGGGCGCTTCGACTCGGAGGCCTCGTCGAACTCGGCCGACGCCATGGTGGCGCCGTGGATGCCGTCGCGTCCGGTCTTGGAGCCGAGATAGACGATCGGGTTCCCGACGCCGGCCGCGGCCGCGTAGAAGATGCCGTCGGTGCGGGCGAGTCCCACCGCCATGGCGTTGACCAGGATGTTGCCGTCGTAGCGCCTGTGGAAGCCGGTCAGGCCGCCGACGGTCGGCACGCCGAAGGAATTGCCGTAGCCGCCGACGCCCGCGACCACGCCGGAGACGAGGCTGCGGGTGCGCGGGTGGTCCGGAGAGCCGAAGCGCAGGGCGTTCAGCGCCGCGATCGGCCGCGCGCCCATCGTGAAGACGTCGCGCAGGATGCCGCCCACGCCGGTCGCCGCGCCCTGGTAGGGCTCGATGTAGCTCGGGTGGTTGTGGCTCTCCATCTTGAAGACGCAGGCGTGGCCGTCGCCGATGTCGATGACGCCCGCGTTCTCGCCCGGCCCCTGGATCACCCACGGCGCCGAGGTCGGCAGCCCGCGCAGGTGCTTGCGGGAGGACTTGTAGGAACAGTGCTCGTTCCACATGGCCGAGACGATGCCGAGCTCGGTCAGCGTCGGGTCGCGCCCGATCAGGCCGCGGAAACGCGCGTACTCGTCCGGCGTCAGGCCGTGCTGGGCCACGAGCTCGGGGGTGATCGGAACGTCGTTGCGGAACATGCGGCGGTCTCGGCGAAGGCGGTCCGGGAGCCCGACAGGACCCACGACCCGATACGCGACCCGGACCGGGCGGCGTGCGGCGGCTGCGACGGATTAGTGCGTTCCACCACTGCGTTGCAATACGCCGGCAATCCCGGGCGTGTACGGATGCCGGTCACGCCGCCGGCGGATGGGCCAGAAAATCGGCGATCGCCGCCACGAACTTGTCGCCGTAGGCCTCGCGCTTGCGCTCGCCGACCCCATGCACGGTGCGCAAGGCCCAGAGATCGACGGGCTTCTGGCGGGCCATCTCGATCAGGGTCCGGTCGGGGAAGACCATGAAGGCCGCGATGCCTTCGCCCCGGGCTATTGTGGCGCGCAGGCCGCGCAGGTGCTGGAACAGCGCCTCGTCGGTCTCCGACAGCGCGATCTCGCCGTCCTCGCGGGGCGCGGCACGGCGGCGCTCGCGGGATTCGGCCTTCGGCTCAGGATCGGGGCGAAGCTGGACCGGCTCACGCCCGAACAGGATCGCCTCGCCCTTCTCGGTCATGGACAGGCCGCCGTAGCCGTCGGCATTCTCCGCGATCGCTCCGGCGGCGAAGAGCTGGCGCAGGATCGCCCGCCACGCCGCCACCGGCTTGTCGGCCCCGACCCCGAAGGTCTTGAGGCTCGCGTGGCCGTTGCGGCGGATCTGCTCGCTCTCCTTCCCGTGGACCACGTCGCAAATGTAGGCTGCGCCGAAGCGCTGGCCGGTGCGCACGATCGCCGAGAGGATCTTCTGGGCCGCGACCGTGCCGTCCACCAGGGTGACGCCGCCGCGGCACAGGTCGCAGCGGCCGCAAGCGCCGCTCGCCTCGCCGAAATAGGCGAGCAGCGACTGGCGCCGGCAATTGGCCCCCTCGCATAGGGTGATCATCGCCTCGAGCTTGCGCCGCTCGACCCGGCGGCGCTCGTCGGAGATCTCCTTCTCGTCGATCTGCCGGCGGCGGAGCGCCATGTCGCCGAGGCCGTAGAGGGTCAGCGTGTCGGCCGGCAGCCCGTCGCGGCCGGCGCGGCCGATCTCCTGATAGTAGCCCTCGACGTTGTTGGGCATGTCGGCGTGGCAGACGAAGCGCACGTCCGGCTTGTTGATGCCCATGCCGAACGCGACGGTGGCGGTCATCACCACCCCGTCCTCCTGCAGGAACCGGTCCTGGTTCCGCATCCGCGTCGCCTGGTCGAGGCCGGCATGGTAGGGCAGGGCGTCGAAGCCGTCCTTCCGGAGGGTCTCGGCGAGCTGCTCGGTGCGCTTACGCGACGAGCAGTAGATGATCCCGCTCTCCGCCCTTCGGTGCTTCAGGAACCGCTCGATCTGCCGGGCCGGGTTGTCCTTGGGCTGGAAGGTCAGCCGGATGTTCGGCCGGTCGAAGGAATGGACGAAGATCTTCGGCGGGCGCCCTTGTGGGAACAGCCGCTCGGCGATCTCGGCGCGGGTCGCGGCGTCGGCGGTGGCGGTGAGCGCCAGGGTCTGGACGTTGCCCAGCGTCGTCCGGGCACGGGCGATCTCCCGGTACTCGGGCCGGAAATCGTGGCCCCATTGCGAGACGCAGTGCGCCTCGTCCACGGCGAGCCGCCGGACGCCGGCCCCGCGTAGGGCCTCAATGCAGCCGTCCATCAGCAGGCGCTCGGGGGAGACGAACAGCAGCCGCAGGTCGCCCGAGCGCAGGCTGCGCCAGGTCTCGCGGGACTCGGCTTCCGCCACCGTCGAGTTGAGGGTCGCGGCCTGGATGCCGACGCTCCTCATCTGCTGCACCTGATCGTGCATCAGCGCGATCAGCGGCGAGACCACCACGGTCAGCCCCGGGTCGACCAGAGCCGGAAGCTGGTAGGTCATCGACTTGCCCGAGCCCGTAGGCATCACGGCGAACACGTCGGCGCCGTCGAGCACCGCGCCGATCACCTCGTCCTGGCCGGGCCGGAAATCCTCGTAGCCGAACGTCTTCTTCAGAGCGGCGCGGGCCTCATCGAGGCGGGTCATCGGGATCCTTGGTCGGAGTTCTGGCCGCCCTTGCGGCAGGGGTGTGTAGACACTAGCCTCCCCGTGTCTACACGGGGGCCGCCATGCCGCTCAACATCCGCAGCGAAGAGGTGAATCAGCTGGCCGAGAAGCTGGCATCGCGGGCCGGCGTGAGCAAGACCGAGGCGGTGCGACTCGCGCTCACGAACGAGCTGGCGCGGCAAAACGCGGAGCGTGAGACTTTCCTGGAGCGGGTCAAGCAGATCCAGGACAGGTTGGCATCCTACCCGTCGGCGAGCCTCAAGGCGGATAAGGCCTTCTACGACAGCCTGAACGGCGAGTGATGTTCGCCGACGCGTCTGCCATCGTGGCGATCGTCGCCGGCGAGCCGGGACATCGTGCGCTCTTAGATCGGTTGTGCGACGGTTCCGTGCGGCTCACGAGCGGCGTCGCCGTCTACGAGGCGGTGCTCGCCATCGGCCGGCTCCAAACCGTCCCACCCGAAGTCGCGGAACAGATCGTGGACGATTTCCTGGACGCCGCCGGCGTCACGCGGGTCCCGATCGCCGAAGCGGAGACGCGCCTCGCCCTCGCGGCCCACACCCGCTATGGCAAGGGGCGCCACGCGGCGCGCCTGACCCTCGGTGACTGCTTCGCTTATGCCTGCGCGCAGGTTCACGGCGTGCCGCTGCTCTCCGTCGGCGACGATTTCCCGCAGACCGACATCCGCTCGGCCCTCAGCTGACCGCCCCATCCGCATCGGATGTCGAATCGCGGCACCCTCGTCTTTGCGAACGAATCGAAGCAATCCAGTAGCGCCCCAGCCAGTCAGGTCGCGCCGCCCTGGATCACTTCGCTGCGCTCGTGATAACGGCGAGCGGGGCCTCAGCCGCCGTGGAACTCGGCCACGTGCTGGGCCACGATCGCGTCGAACGACGCGTCCGCCCGGAAGCCCAGGGCTAGCGCCGCCTCCGGCTCGAACGCCTCCGGCCAGGAGCCGACGATCCGCGCGATGGTGGCATCGGGCGCGCGCCGGATCAGCGCCACGGCCTTGTCGCCCGCCGCGCGCCGCAGGGCCTCGATCTCCTCCGCCACCGTTGCCGAGACACCCGGCATAGTCAGGCTGATCCGCGGGCCGATCGCCGCGAGGTCGAGCCCGGCGGCGTGGATGAGAAAGCCCACCGCCGCCGCGGGACTGGCGAACCAGTGCCGCACCGTGTCGGGCACCGGCAGGATCGCCTCCTGGCCGGCCAGCGGCTCGCGGATGATACCCGAGAAGAAGCCCGAGGCCGCCTTGTTGGGCTTGCCCGGCCGCACGCAGATCGTCGGCAGGCGCAGGCCGATCCCGTCGAGGAAGCCGCGGCGCGCGTAGTCGGCGAGCATCAGCTCGCCCATGGCCTTCTGGACCCCATACGAGGAGGCCGGGCGCAGGATGTGATCGTCGGGGATCACCTTGGGGAAGGGCGGCCCGAACACCGCGAGGGAGGAGGTGAAGACCAGCTTCGGCCGGTAGCCGTCCGCCGCGTTGGCCGCGCGGATCGCGTCGAGGAGCAGGCGGGTGCCGTCGAGGTTGACCCGGTAGCCGAGCTCGAGGTTGGCCTCGGCCTCGCCGGAGACCACGGCGGCGAGGTGGAAGATCACCCCCGGTCGCTCGGCGATGGCGGCCTCAGCGGCGCCGGGCGCCGTGAGGTCGGCGGCCTCGGCCCGCACCGTGCCGGAGAAACCCTCCGGCGCCGCGGGCGGTACCACGTCGAGCAGGGTGAGGGCGGTGAGCGTCTGCCCGCCGACCCGGCCGTCCTTCACCAGAGCGTCCACGAGGCGGCGGCCGATCATGCCGGCGGCGCCGAGAATCAGGGCGTGCATGGAAATCCTCCCGTCGGGTTGTGCGGTTTCAGCGCATCACCCCGGAACCGGAACCGGGGCGATGCGCTCATTCTCTGGTTCCGCATCATCTTCTTCCGAAAGCCGGAAGCCACCTTTCTGGATGATGCTTAGGCCATCATGTCGAGGGCGCGGCCGAAGAAGTCAGGGCCGCCGAAATTGCCGGATTTCAGGGCGAGCAGCATCGGCTCGGGCCGGCCGGCGGTGCGCAGCACGGGCACGCCCGCCGCGATCTCCGGCCCGAGCAGGAAGGCGGTGAGCCCGAGCCGGTCGACCACTGCGCCGGAGGTTTCGCCGCCCGCGACCACGAGCCGGCGTACGCCGCGGGCGACGAGGCCCTCTGCGATGGCGGCCAGGGCGGCCTCGATGGCGTGACCGGCGGCATCGACGCCGTGGGCGGCCTGGAGCGCGCGCACCGACTCGGGCGGGGCCGAGGTGGCGATCAGCACCGGACCGGAGGAAAGGCGCTCCTCCGCGAAGGCCAGGGCCTCCGCCACCACGTCGTCGCCCGCGAGCAGCCGCGCCGGGTCGAGGCGCAGCACCGGCATGATCGCCTCGGCGGCGGCGACCTGCTGGAGCGTCGCCTGCGAGCAGCTTCCGGCGAGGCATGCGGAGGCTCCACCCACCGGCTCGCCGACTGCCGCTCCGGCAGCGTCCGTCGTGCCGCGCCCGTCGGCGACCAGGGCCCGTGCGAGGCCGAGGCCGAGGCCGGAGGCCCCGACCGAGAATTGCCGGTCGATGATCGCCCGGCCGAGCACTTCGAGGTCGCTGTCGAAGATCGCGTCCGCGATGGCGGCGCCCTTGCCCTCGGCGGCCAATGCGTCGAGGCGGGCAGCCACGGCCTCCGCGCCCCGGGCGACCGTGGCGGTGTCGATCAGGCCGACCGGGCTGCCGCTCTGGCGCCCGAGCACGCGCACGAGGTTGGCGTCGCGCATGGGGTTGAGCGGGTGGTCCTTCAGCGGGCTCTCGTTCAGCGGCACCGCGCCCACGAACAGGTTGCCCTGGTAGACGCTCCGCCCCGTCTCGGGAAAGGCGGGGGTGACCAGCGCGATGGTCTCGCCGGCCTCCGCCCGCAGGGCGTCCATCACGGGTCCGATATTACCTGCATCGGTCGAGTCGAAGGTCGAGCAGACCTTGAACATCACGTGGGCGGCGCCCCGGGCTCGCAGCCACGCTTCCGCCTCGCGGGAGCGCGCCACCGCCTGGTCGGCCGGAATCGAGCGGCTTTTCAGCGCCACCACGACCGCGTCCGCCTCCGGCAGGGCGCGGCCCTCCTCAGGCACGCCGATAGTCTGGATCGTGCGCAGGCCCGCCTTCGTCAACGTATTGGCGAGGTCCGAGGCGCCCGTGTAATCGTCGGCGACACAGCCCAGTGCTAGGCTCATCGTGCGCTCTCCTTGTAGGCGGCAAGCCAGCCGAGGCCCGCGACGGTCTCGGCGGCCGGAATGTACTCGCAGCCGACGAAGCCGGCGTAGCCGAGCCGGTCCAGCTCGTCGAACAGGAAGAAGTCGGCCATCTCGCCGGTGCCGGGCTCGTGCCGCTCGGGCACGCTCGCGGTCTGAACGTGGCCGATGATCGGCATCAGGGCGCGCAGCCGCATGGTCACGTCGCCGTGCAGGATCTGGCAATGGTAGAGGTCGAACTGGAGCTTCAGGTTCGGCAGCGCGAGGTCGCGGATCAGGTCGGCGGCCCGGCCGAAATCGTTGAGGAAGTAGCCCGGCATGTTCCGGCCGTTGATCGGCTCCAGGACGAGGTCGAGACCGGCAGGCGCCAGCCGCTCCGCCGTCCAGATCACGGCCCTGCGGTAAGCTTCGGCAGCGCGCGGGTCATCGTGGGGCGCGAGGCCTGCCATCAGGTGGAGCCGGCCGACGCCGGTCGCCTCGGCGTAGCGGAGCGCGGTGTCGACACCGGCCTTCAGCTCGTCGAAGCGTTCAGGAAACGCCGCCAGACCACGCTCACCCTTGGTGAAATCGCCCGGTGGCAGGTTGAACAGCGCCTGGGTCAGGCCGTTGGCCCGGAGCCGCTCGCCGATGGCCTCCGGCGGATGCTCGTAGGGGAACAGGAATTCGACGGCGTCGAACCCGGCCCGGGAAGCGGCCTCGAACCGGTCGAGGAACGGCACCTCGTTGAACATCAGGCTCAGGTTGGCGGCAAAGCGCGGCATTCTTCTGGGACTCCCTGCCCGATCCTTGAAACGTGGCGATCCGCTCAGCGGACCGTCATCCAATCCAATCCCCTCATCCTGAGGTGCGGCGTGAGCCGCCTCGAAGGAGCCCTCCAGCCGGCCGCGCGATCCCTGGAGCCCTCTTCGAGGTCCGCTGACGCGGGCACCTCATGATGAGGGCGTGGAAGGGATCGGCGCCGATCACTTCATTCCCGGCAGCTTCGCGCCCGAGACCTGCGCGTAGAGCCGCGCCACGGAGGCGTCGTCGTCCCGGCCCATGCCGGCGCCGGACGCCATCAGGAACATCTGCAGCGCGGCCGCCGCCACCGGGACCGGATACTTCTCCGCCCGGGCCATGTCCTGCACGATGCCGAGGTCCTTGACGAAGATGTCGACGGCACTCTTCGGGCTGTAGTCGGCGTCGAGGATGTGCGGTACCCGGTTCTCGAACATCCAGGAATTGCCGGCCGATTTGGTGATCACCTCGTAGACGCGGGCAGGTCGAGGCCTTGCTTGGCCGCGAAGGCCATCGCCTCGCAGGCGGCGGCGATGTGGACCCCGGCGAGCAGTTGGTTGATCATCTTGAAGGCCGCGCCCTGGCCGGCCGCGTCGCCGAGCTCGTAGAGCGTGCCCGCCATGGCATCGAGGGCCGGCCGTGCCTTGGCGAAGGCCGCCGACGAGCCCGAGGCCAGGAACGTCAGGCCGCCGTCGGCCGCGCGGGCGGCACCGCCGCTCATTGGGGCATCGAGATAGTGGCGGCCGGTGGCCTCCAGCCGCGCCGCCAGGGTCCGGGCGATGGCCGGGTCCATGGTGGCGGAGGAGACGAACACCGCGCCCTCCGGCATCGCGGCGGCGGCGCCGTTCTCGCCGAACAGCACCGCCTCGGTCTGCGCGGCGTTGACCACCACGCTCACCACCACGTCGGCGCCCTCGGCGGCCTCAGCCGGGTTGGCGGCGCCCTGGCCGCCGGCGGCCGCGAAGCGCGCCACCGCCTCCGGGTTCACGTCGCAGGCCGCGACGGAGAAGCCGGCGCGCAGCAGCGAGCCGGCCATGCCGGAGCCCATCGAGCCCAGGCCGATCACCGCGGCGCGGTGTGTTGCGTTGGTCATCGGGGGCGGCTCCTGCATGAAGGAATGAGCGCCTCTGCATCACCGTGTGAGGCGGGGGTCGTCTCTCCACCCGAGTCGGGCTTGCCCGACCTGGGCTTCGGGATGCGGATCTCGGACAAGCCCGAGATCCGTCGGCAGAGGGGCGGAGTGAGGGGTGCGACCTCTCCGGAGAGACCTGATCCCTCACCCCAACCCTCTCCCGCATGGGAGAGGGGGTAGGTCTCGCCCGGATCGAAGGTCAGCGGTTGACCATCCGCGCCGGCGTGACGAACACGCACACGGAGCCGACCACCAGCATGACGGCCAATGCGTACATGCCGGCGGCGGTGCTGCCGGTGGCGTCGCGGAGTGCCCCGATGACGTAGGGGCTGACGAAGCCGGCGAGGTTCCCCACCGAGTTGATCAGTGCGATGCCGGCCGCCGCGCCGGCGCCGCTCAGGAAGGCGGTGGGCAGCGACCAGAACAGGGGCGAGCAGGTCAGCACGCCGGCCGCCGCCACCGAGAGCGCCGCCACCGCGATCGTGGTCGAGCCCGCATTGGCCGAGACCACGAAACCGATGGCGCCGAGCAGGGCGGGCACGATCAGGTGCCAGCGGCGCTCGCGCATCCGGTCGGCGGAGAGGCCCAGCAGGACCATCACGATCGCCGCGCACAGGAACGGGATCGCGCTGATCAGGCCGATGTTGAAATTGCCCTGCACGCCCGACGCCTTGACGATGGTCGGCATCCAGAATGTCAGGCCGTACTGGCCGGTGACGAAGGCGAAGTAGATCAGGCTCATGAACCACACGCGGCCGTTCCGGAACACGGTGGCGATCGAGTGCGGGCTCGATTCCTTGCCCTGGTTGTCGGCGGCGATGTCGCGCTCGAGGAGCTGCTTCTCGGGTTCGCTCAGCCACTTGGCCTCGGACGGGCGATTGTCGAGGTAGAAGAACACGGCGAGACCGATCAGCACCGCCGGCACCGCCTCGATCAGGAACATCCACTGCCAGCCGGACAGGCCGTGCGCGCCGTTGAGCGCATCCATGATCCAGCCCGACAGGGGATTACCGAAGATGCCCGAGATCGGGATCGCCGCCATGAACACGGCGATCACCTTGGCCCGGCGATGGGCCGGGAACCACGAGGTCGTGTAGAGGATGACGCCCGGGTAGAAGCCGGCCTCAGCCAGCCCCAACAGGAAGCGCATCCCGTAGAAGCTCCACTCGGAGTTCACGAACAGGAACGCGCCGGAGATCACCCCCCAGGTGATCATGATCCGGGCGATCCAGACCCGGGCGCCGACCCGGTGCAGGATCACGTTCGAGGGCACCTCGAACAGGAAGTAGCCGAGGAAGAAGATGCCGGCGCCGAGTCCGTAGACCGTCTCGGAGAACTTCAGCTCCTGGGACATCTGGAGCTTGGCGAACCCGACATTCACCCGGTCGAGATACGCCACCACGTAGCAGAGCATCAGGAACGGCACGAGGCGCCAGAACACCTTCGCGTAGGTGCGGTCGGCGAAAGACTTCTCGTCCGCGGGTGCGGTGGCGCCCCCCAGCGGGGCGGCTTGGACCGGCATGGGCGTTCTCCCTGGTCCGGGCTCGAGGCCCCTGGACATTGGTCTTCACCGCTCGTCGGGCGGCGCTGGGGCGGTGCCATATCGCCTTTTGGCAGCGCTGCCAATCCGGTTGTGCGAGATAATGCAGGCCGCTATGTCAGTCGTCGGCAGCCGAGAACGGTCTTCCCATCGATCCCCCTCATCTTGAGGTGCCAGAGTGCAGCGTAGGCCTCGTAAGAGGCCTCCAGAGGTCGCAGCGCTTTCTGGAGCTCTCCTTGGAGGCCCGCTTCGCGGCCACCTCAGGTTGAGGGGGATCGATGGGAGGTTCGACGGGCGTCATGGAAAAAAACCGCGTCGGGAGAGCGGGGCCATGGACGACATCCAGCCGCCGGGGCGGCTCGTCACCCTCACCGACGTCGCCCGCGCGGCGGGCGTCGGCGAGAGCACGGTCTCGCGGGTCCTGCGCAATCACGGCTCCTATTCCAAGCGCGCCGGCGAGCGGGTGGCGGAAGCCGTGGCGCGGCTCGGCTACGTGCCGAACCGTGTCGCCGGCAGCCTCGCGGGGCAGGGGGCGAACGCGCGGCTCGTCGGCGTCGTCATCCCGTCGCTCGCGAACGTGGTCTTCCCCGACCTGCTGCGCGGCCTGACCGCCGCCCTCGACGCCGAGGGCATCCCCTGCGTGATCGGGGTGAGCGACTACGATCCGGACCGCGAGGAGGCGCTCGCCGCCGCGCTCCTGTCCTGGCGCCCCGCCGCGCTGCTGCTCACCGGGCTGGAGCACAATCCCGGGACGGTGGCCCTCGCGAGGGCCGGGGGCGTGCGCGTGATCGAGATGATCGACACGGATGGCGACGGGATCGACACCGTTGTCGGCTTCTCCAACCGGGCGGTGGGCGCGGCGAGCGCCCGCCACCTCGTGGCGCGCGGCTACCGCCGTATCGCCTATCTCGGCCACGACCTGCGCGTCGATCTGCGCGCGGGCAAGCGGCTCGCCGGGTTTGAGGTCGCGCTGGGGGAGGCGGGGCTGGCGCTCCACGGCCAGGAGATCCGGACGGGCCCGTCCTCGCCGGCCTCGGGCCGCGCCGGGCTGGAGGCGCTACTGGCGCGCGTGCCCGATCTCGACGCGGTCTACTTCTCCAACGACGACATGGCGCTCGGCGGCTACTTCGCCTGCCTGTCGGCGGGGCTGGCGGTGCCGGAACGGATCGCCCTGTTCGGCTTCAACGGGCTCGACTTCGCCGCCGCGATGCCCCAGCCCCTGTCGACGGTGCGCACGCCGCGCCTGGAGATCGGCCGGCAGGCCGCCGCCTGCCTGACCGGCGAAGGCCCGAAAAAAATCGATCTCGGATTCGAGCTGATCGAGGGAGCGACCGCATGAGCGACGAGAGCCGGCTGCGCGAGGAGATCTGCCGCTACGGCCGTTCGCTGTTCGAGCGCGGCCTGACGCCGGGCTCCTCCGGCAACATCTCGCTGCGCCTGCCCGACGGCGGCTGGCTGGTGACGCCGACCAACGCGTCGCTCGGCTTCCTCGACCCGGCGCGGATCTCGCGGCTGGACGAGGCCGGCCGGCTCGTCTCGGGCGACAAGCCCACCAAGGAAATCCCGCTGCACAGCGCGCTCTACGAGAGCCGGAGCGAGGCGAAGGCCATCGTCCACCTGCACTCGACCCACGCCGTGGCGGTGTCGATGCTGCCGGAGGTCGACCCGCGGCAGGTCCTGCCACCGCTGACGCCCTACTACCTGATGCGCACCGGCGGCACGGCCCTGGTGCCCTATTACCGCCCGGGCGACCCGGCCGTGGCGGATGCGATCCGGGGCTTGGCGGGAAGTACAGCTCGGTGCTGCTCGCCAATCACGGCCCGGTGGTGGCGGGCGACAGCCTGGAGGGTGCGGTCTTCGCCACCGAGGAGTTAGAGGAGACCGCCAAGCTTTATCTGCTCCTGCGCAACCTCAACCCGCGGCAATTGAGCCCCGGACAGGTGGCCGATCTGGTGCGCCATTTCGGCCTGACCCTGCCGGAGCCGGACGATCATGCCGGGCACGATCACGGGTGAGGCGCGGACGCCAATCAGAAAGCGGAGGCACAACCCCCCAGCCTACAGCGCTCCCTCTCGCACGGCCCCCGGATCCGCCAGTGCGTGGAGGATCCGGGCGGCGCTGTGGGCGAAGCGCAGCGTCACGGCCTTGCGGCGGGCACCGCTCAGCGGATGGTCGGGCGGCTCCCGCAGGATCCCCGCACCGTAGGCGTCGGCGACGATCAGGCCGCATTCCTCCGGGATCAGCGATTCCGGGACGTCCTCGGGGATCGCGAAGAAGAATCGGTCGCAGAAGTCGCGGTAATCCGGCCATTTCCGGTCGGCGCGGAAATCCGCCACGCTCGACTTGATCTCCACGATGGTGAGCTTGCCCGCCCCGCACAGCGCGATCACGTCGGCCCGGCGCCCGTTCGCCAGGGAGAATTCCGGCAGCGTCACGCAGCCCATCTCGGAGAACAGCCGGCGCACGCCGCGCTGGATGCGCAGGGCCGTGGGCGATTGCCGCCGGTCGACGGGCAGGAGCGCCTCGGCGACCGGGGGCGCGGAATCAGGCAGGCTGAGGGAAGCGGACATCAATCAAGGGGATGCGTCTGTGCCGAATCGGGACATCCTGCCAAGTTGTGCCCGATCAGTCACCTGCGGCGCGGGATCACTCCGCGGGCCGCCACCCCCGAAACACTCATCCCAGGCAAGCCTGGATCGCGTCGAACCCGTCGGTGAGCGCGGCCGGGCCGGGTTGAAGGATCAGCGGTGCCTTGATCTCGTAGATGCGCCCGTCGCGCACCGCCGGGATCGTCGCCCAGCCGGGGCGGGACCGGATGCGCTCGATGTTGACCCGCTTCCCGCACCACGAGGCGAGGATCACCTCGGGCGCCGCCGCGATCACCTGCTCGGACGTGACGATCCGATCCTTGGCGGCCGCCTGCCGGCTCAGGTCCGGGAAGACGTCCCGGCCGCCCGCGAGGCCGATCAGGTCCGAGACCCAGCCGATGCCGGAGATCATCGGTGCGTCCCACTCCTCGAAGTACACGCGCACCGGTCGGCGCTGCCGCGCCGCCGCGGCGGCCTCCGCGAGCCGGGCCTCGAAGCCGGCCGCCAGGATCTCGGCCCGCTCGGCCACGCCGACAAGGGCGCCGAGGGTGCGGATCATCGCGAGGCAGCCCGCCACGTCGCGCTGGTTGAACAGGTGGACCGCCACGCCCGCCCGGGCGAGGTCGGCGACGATGTCGGCCTGGAGGTCCGAGAAGGCCAGGACGAGATCCGGCGCCAGGGCCAGGATCTTCGGGATGTCGGCGCTGGTGAAGGCCGAGACGCGGGGCTTCTCCTTCCGGACCCGGGGCGGACGCACGGCGTAGCCCGAGACGCCGACGATCCTTTCCTCCTCGCCGAGCAGGTACAGGGTCTCGACGGTCTCCTCGGTGAGGCAGACGATCCGCTCGGGCGGGAAGCGGCGCATCAGCGGTCCAGCCAGGTCAGCAACCCGGCGCCCGGCGCCAGCAGCACGAAGGCCCAGACCAGAGCGGAGGCGACGTTGGCCAGCTGGAACGGCAGCCGCGCCAGGCCGAGGATCCCGGCAAAGAGCGGGACCAGGGCCCGGGCCGGCCCGAAGAACCGTCCGAGAGCCACCGCGGCGATGCCCCAGCGCCCGATGAAGGCCTCGGCCTTGGCCATCAGCTCGGGATAGCGCCGCAGCGGCCACTTGGTCTTGGCCCCCGGGCCGAGCCATCGCCCCGCCTCGTAGGAGATCCAGTCGCCCAGGGCGGCCCCGAGGGCGGCCCCGAGGACCACTGGCCAGAGCGGGATGTCGGCGCCGCCCACCAGCGCGCCGATTCCGATGAGGATCACGGTCGCCGGCACGAACAGCGACAGGACCGCGATCGATTCGCAGAAGGCGAGGCCACCCGCGATCAGCGGTGTCCAGGCCTTGTGCGCCTCGACGAAGGCGAGGGTCGCGGTGCGCAGGGCTTCGAGATCCATGGGGCTCAGCGTCTGACCGGGGAATCGCCCCCATCTGAGGCGCGCGGGGGAGGGCGGCAAGGGACAGGGGTGCGGGCGGGGCGGGAACCGGCTAACCCTAGCGCGGCCAAGAGCGAGTCGCGCGTTGAACGTCCTGTCGATCCAGTCCCACGTCGCCTACGGCCATGTCGGCAACGCCTCGGCGGTGTTCCCGATGCAGCGGCTCGGAGTCGAGGTCTGGCCGGTGCACACGGTGCAGTTCTCCAATCACACCGGCTACGGCGCGTGGCGCGGCCCGGTCTTCGACGCGGCGATGATCCGCGACGTGGTACGAAGCGGCATCGGCGAGCGCGGCGTGCTCGGAACCTGCGACGCGGTGCTGTCGGGCTATATGGGCTCGCCCGAGATCGGGGCCGCGATCCTGGAGGCGGTGGCCGCCGTGCGGGCGGCGAATCCCGCGGCGCTCTACTGCTGCGACCCGGTGATCGGCGACGTGGAGGAAGGCGTCTACGTGCGGCCCGGCATCGAGGCGTTCTTGCGCGAGCGCGCGGTGCCGCAGGCCGACATCCTCACCCCCAACCAGTTCGAGCTGGGCCTCCTCACCGGCCTGCCGAGCCGGACGCTCGCCGAGGCCGGAGCCGCGATCGCCGCTCTCCAGGCGTCCGGGCCCCGCGTGGTGCTGGTGACCTCGGCGCTCTGCGCCGACACGCCGCCGGACAGGATCGACTTGCTCGCCGGCGCGGAGGGGCAGCTCTTCCGGGTGCGCACCCCGCGCCTCGCGATCGCGGTCAACGGCGCCGGCGACTGCATCGCGGCCCTGTTCCTGGTCCACTACGCCCGCACCGGTTCGGCCGCCGCGGCGCTCGGCGCGGCGGCGGCCTCGGTCTACGGGCTCCTGAAGCGGACCGCCGAGGCGGGGTCCCGGGAGATCCTGACCGTGGCCGCGCAGGACGAGTACGTGAATCCGAGCGAGACCTTCACGGTCGAGGCGGTCTGAGACACGGCCCGGCCGCGCCCGATGCGGCCAGGCCGGCACAGCGAGAGCAGGAAGGTCCGACACGATGGCGCGCCGCTTCGTCACCCTGGACGTGTTCACCGAGCAGCGGCTCGCGGGCAACCCGCTCGCGGTGGTGCTCGAGTCCGAGGGGCTCGACGACGCGGCCATGCAGGCCATCGCGCGGGAGTTCAATCTGTCCGAGACGGTGTTCGTGCTGCCGCCCGCGGAGGCCCGGCACCGGGCGCGTCTACGCATCTTCACCCCGGGTCGGGAACTGCCGTTTGCCGGCCACCCGACGGTCGGCGCCGCGGTGCTGCTGGCGCTGCAGCATCCCGCCCGGGGCGATGCCCGTGCCTTCGGCCTGGAGGAGGGCATCGGGATCATCCCCTGCGTGGTCGAGACCCTGGCCGACGGCACGGGCGGCCGGGCGCGGTTCCGGCTGCCGACCCTGCCGGAGTTCCTCGGCCCCGGTCCCGAGCCCGAAATTCTGGCGCCGCTCCTCGGCCTGACCGCCGGGGACATCGGCACCGGCCGGCACGTGCCGAGCCGCCACGGGGTCGGCCCGAGCTTCACCTGCGTGCCGGTCGCCTCGGTGGCGGCCGTCGACGCCGCCCGGCCGGCCCAGGCGCCGGATCCGGCGGACGGGCTCTACCTCTACACGCCCGATCCCGAGGGGACCGGCCAGAGCTGGCGGGTGCGGATGTTCGCGCCGAATTTCGGCGTCCCGGAGGACCCCGCCACCGGGGCGGCGGCCTCCGCCTTCGCGGGAGTCCTGATGCAGTTCGAGACCCTGGGGGAGGGCACGCACGACGTGGCGATCCGCCAGGGACAGGCGATGGGCCGGCCGAGCACGATCGCGCTCCAGCTCACCATCGCGGCGGGTGCCCTGCGGGGCGTCGAGATCGGCGGCGCGGCCGTGATCGTCTCGGACGGCGCCCTGCATGTCTGAGGGCTTCCGCATCACGCGCCTGACCGGTGTCACGGCGCGGATCGTGACCTACGACTGGGCCTTTCCCCGCGAGAATGCCGCCGCGATCGCGGCGCATTGGCAGGACCGGATCCGGCGGAGCCCCGGATTGTTCGACGGCACCGTCCTCCTGAGCTGCGCCCACAGCGTCGCGGACGGGACCGCCCGGGTCGATCTGTTCGCCGTCCGTTATTCTACCTTCACGGCATACCGGAACTTCAGGGTCGCGGACCCGCAGGTCGCCAACGCCTTCGCGGCGATCGTGCCCTGGACGGCGGACGGCGCGGTCCTCCTCGGCGAGATGGGCGCCCACACGGCCAATGCCGGCCAGCTCTACTTCCCGTGCGGCACGCCGGACCCGGACGACATGCGGGGCAACCGCGTCGACCTCGCCGGCAGCGCCGCCCGGGAACTCGCCGAGGAGACCGGCCTGGCGCTGCCCGAGGGCGCCGCCACCGAGTGGGTGCTGCTGGACGGGGAGGGCCAGCTCGCCTTCCTGCGTCCGGTGCGCTTCCCGGATTCGGCCGCGGCGCTCGACGCGCGCATCGGGGCCCATCTCCGCGGCGAGGCCGAGCCGGAACTCGCCCGCCTGCACAGCGCGCGGAGCACCGCGGATATCGACGCCGCGCGGATGCCGGGCTTCGTGCGCGCCTATCTCGCAGACGCGTTCGGGTCCCGATCCTGACGCGCAACCGCGCCGGGCCCGGCGCGGTTGCGCCGACATGATCCGCTGGCACCTGCGGGGAGAGACCTAGATCGTCTCGTGCACGTCGGCTCGACGCGATGTTCTTGTACGATGCGCGTGCAATACAGAATCCCATTTCATTGATCGCCGCTGGCGCAACCATAAACTCGGCCGTCCCGAAGGGCTCGCGCGTCGCGGGCCGCAGACGGCGACAGGCTTCATGCGCACCGGATCTCACGCTCGTCCCGCCGGCCGCCGGCTCGCGGCCGTCCTGCTGGCCGCCGCCGTCACCGTGGCCTCGGCGGCGGCATCGCTCGCGGCCGACACGGTCGTCCTGCGCGTCGGCGATCAGAAGGGCGGGAACCGGTCGCTCCTGGAGATCGCCGGCGCCGCGAAGGATCTGCCCTACCGGATCGAGTGGTCGGAATTCCCGGCCGCGGCACCGATCCTGGAGGCGCTCAACGCCGGCGCCCTCGACGTCGGCTATACCGGCGACCTCTCCTTTCTCACGGTCTACGCGGCCGGGGCGCCGATCAAGGCGATCGGCGGCACCAAGTCGGATCCCCGGACCCAGGCGATCCTGGTCCGCGCGGATTCCCCGATCCGCTCGGCCGCCGATCTCAAGGGCAAGCGGCTCGCCGGCACCCGCGGCGGCTGGGGCCAGTTCCTGATCCGCGCGACCCTGGAGAAGGCCGGGATTGCGCCGTCCGAGGCCATCTTCGCACCGCTCAACCCGGTCGACGCCAAGGTCGCGCTGATGGCCGGCTCGGTGGATGCCTGGGCGGTCTGGGACCCCTACGTTTCGTTCGCGACACTCAAGGACAAGGCCCGCCCGATCGCCGACGGCGCGGACCTGACGCCGACCATCACGTTCATCGTCGCGTCGGACAGCGCCATCGCCACCAAGCGCGCCGCCCTGCAGGACTTCCTGCTCCGCCTGAACAAGGCGCGGCTGTGGTCGCTGGACCACCTCGATGCCTATGCCCGGAACACGGCCGAGCTGACCAAGCTGCCCGAGGACGTCCTGCGCGCGGCCTACACGGCGCAGCGGACCAGCCCGGTCGCGATCGACGACGCCGTCGTGAAGGAGGTCCAGGAGGCCTCGGACCGGGCGACCCGGTACGGCATCCTGTCGAAAACGCTCGATGTTGGCCGGGCCGTCGACCGCAGCTTCACGGCCGCGGCCTCGAACTGAGGCGCGGGCGTGCGGCGCCCGTGATTTTTGCGGCAGCGCGGGAGCTTCGCTGTTTTCGGCACGTTCACCAGAGGCTCCCCGCAACGGCACGTGGCCGGGCGGGTCGCGTTCCGGAGTGTTCATGTCCGATTCCCGTCGTCCCGCATCGCAGGCCCGCGCGACCCGCTCGCGCATCCAGGAAGGCCAACCCTATCCCCTCGGCGCGACCTGGGACGGGCTCGGCGTTAACTTCGCGCTGTTCTCCGCCCACGCCACCAAGGTCGAGCTCTGCCTGTTCGACGACCAGGGCGAGCAGGAGATCGAGCGGATCGAGCTGCCCGAGTACACCGACGAGATCTGGCACGGCTACCTGCCCGATGCCCGGCCCGGCACGATCTACGGCTACCGGGTCCACGGCCCCTACGAGCCGAAGGCCGGCCACCGGTTCAACCCCAACAAGCTGCTGATCGACCCCTACGCCAAGGGGCTCGTCGGCTCGATCACCTGGAACCCGGCCCTGTTCGGCTACCAGATGGAATCGGGTGACGACCTGACCTTCGACGAGCGCGACAGCGCCCCCTACACCCGCCGCTCGCGGGTGATCGACCCGGCCTTCACCTGGGGGCGGCACCAGAAGCCGCTGATCCCGTGGGAGAAGACGATCGTCTACGAGACCCACGTGAAGGGCATGACCAAGCTCGACCCGCGGGTGCCCGAGAAGCTGCGCGGCACCTATGCCGGCCTCGGCACCCGGGACGTGCTCGACTACATCAAGAGCCTCGGCGTCACCTCGGTGGAGCTGCTGCCGGTCCACGCCTTCGTGCAGGACGATTACCTCGAGCAGAAGGGTCTGGTGAATTACTGGGGCTACAACACGATCTCGTTCTTCACCCCCGCCCGGCGCTACGCGGCGGTGCCGGACTTCGCCTTCTCCGAGTTCAAGGAGATGGTCTCGCGCTTCCACGGCGCCGGTCTCGAGGTGATCCTCGACGTGGTCTACAATCACACCGCCGAGGGCAACGAGAAGGGGCCGACTCTGTCGTTCAAGGGGATCGACAATGCCTCCTACTACCGGCTGATGCCCAACGAGCCGCGCTACTACATCAACGACACCGGCACCGGGAACACCTTCAACCTGTCGCATCCGCGGGTGCTGCAGCTCGTCACCGATTCGCTGCGCTACTGGGCGCAGGAGATGCAGGTGGACGGCTTCCGCTTCGACCTCGCCACGATCCTGGGCCGCGAGCCCTACGGGTTCGACGAGGGCGGCGGCTTCCTCGACACCTGCCGGCAGGATCCGGTCCTGAATTCGGTGAAGCTGATCGCCGAGCCGTGGGATTGCGGCCCGGGCGGCTACCAGGTCGGCGGCTTCCCGCCGGGCTGGGCCGAGTGGAACGACCGGTTCCGCGACGACGTCCGAGCCTACTGGAAGGGCGATGCCGGCCTGCTTCCGGACCTCGCCGCGCGCATCGCCGGCTCGGCCGACAAGTTCAACAAGCGTGGGCGCAAGCCCTGGGCCTCGGTGAACTTCCTCACCGCCCATGACGGCTTCACCTTGCACGACACGGTCTCGTACAACGACAAGCACAACGAGGCGAACGGCGAGGGCAACCGCGACGGCCACTCGCACAACCTCTCGTACAATTACGGCGTCGAGGGTCCGACCGACGACCCGGAGATCCGGGCGGTGCGCCTGCGCCAGATGCGCAACATGCTGGCGACCCTGTTCCTGTCCCGCGGCACGCCGATGCTGCTCGCCGGCGACGAGTTCGCCCGGACCCAGCAGGGCAACAACAACGCCTATTGCCAGGACAACGAGGTCTCCTGGCTGGACTGGGGTGCGATCGGGGAGGAGGAGCAGGACCTCGCCGAGTTCACCCAGCGCCTGATCATCCTGCGCAACGCCCTGCCGATCCTGAGCCGCGGACGGTTCCTCACCGGGCAGTACGACGAGGAGTTCGGCGTCAAGGACGTGGCGTGGCTGCGCCCGGACGGGAGTGAGATGACGCCCGAAAATTGGACCGACGGCGGCGCCCGCGCCTTCGCGGTTCAGCTCGACGGCCGCGCCCAGGCCACCGGCCTGCACCGCCGCGGCGGCGACGCGACCCTGCTGATCATGTTCAACGCCCACCACGACCTCGTGACGTTCACGCTGCCCGAATCCGTGGGCGGCGTTGCCTGGACGCGACTCCTCGACACCAACCTGCCCGACAGCCAGGACGTGGAGAGCTTCAAGTTCGGCATCGGCTACGACGTGACCGGGCGCTCGCTGCTGATGTTCGTGCTGAAGCCCGAGGACAGCCCCGGCGACGGCGACAACGCCATGGAGCGCTCGTACCAGCACGTGATGCAGGCCTTCGAGCGGGCGAACGTGGAGCATGTCCGGTTCCACCTCGACGCGGAAGGCTGAAACCCGCGGCCGGGCGGTTTTCGCACCGCCCGGCCGTCTCCGCCTTGCGCACGGCGGCGCACCCGGCTAACAGCACGGCACCGCGCGGCCCTGGCTGCGCCCGGCGCCCCGCTTGTGCGCCCGGGTGCCCGGTCCGCGGACGGAGGGGTGGCCGAGTGGTTGAAGGCGCACGCCTGGAAAGTGTGTATACCGGAAACGGTATCGCGGGTTCGAATCCCGCTCCCTCCGCCAATTGCCTATAAACCACTGTCAATAAACGGTTTTTAGCTCTCGCTTCGAACCCACTTGGTGACACAGTGTCATCGTGGCCGTTGAGGAGAGAGGTCAGCGGTGCGCCGCCCGGAGTACCTGCAACGTCGTCGCGGGCGCTGGTACGTGCGGCTCAGGGTCCCCGCCCACCTTGTCGCGACAGTCGGCCAGCAGCATCTCGTCAGGGCTCTCGACACGGACAGCGAGACTGCTGCCCGCGAGCGACGGTGGCTCGCGCTGGCGCTGTTGTGGGACTGGATCGGTGCGCAGACCGTCTCGGACGGTTGGGAGCCCGCCTGGGCGGCTGAACTGACCGGTTCAGGACGGTCCCGTGACGATGCCGGGCGAGAGTGCCCCGACCCTACTCCTCATCCTCCTCCCAAGAGGCGATCCCGAAAGGGTAGCCAGGACCATGCTCCCCAAGGTGTCTCATCGCGCCAGACCACGATCCTCACGACGATGGAGCGCTGGTTGAAGGAGATCGAAGGGGTGCAGACGAAGCAGTCGAGAATGCAGCACGCCTTGGCGGTGCGGGAGTTCGCTCGAACACAGCCGCCAAATTGTTCTGTTCGTAGGGTAGATCGACGTGTCGCAGGCGACTTCGTTGGCGAGGTTCTGCTGCGGAGTGGAGCATCTCAGAAAACCATCAATCGGAAAATCGCCTCGCTTTCTTCCATGTGGCAGTGGCTCACCAAGCGTGGCTTTGTCGGTAACAACCCGTGGCGAGGCCAGGGTAGCTTTGCAAAGCCCTCGAAGCAGGGATCGGCTAAGCGCGCCTACACTGCTGACGAGCTTGTTGCGCTGCTCAGGGCAGACCCTGTCGAAATCATGGGCCAACGGTATGGGGCGGTGCTGTTCGACCTCATGCGGATCGGCCTACTGACTGGCTGCCGCATAGGTGAGCTTTGCCAACTACGTACTGCCGACGTGATTGCTGACGAGCGGGCGTTCCGCATTTCACATGGGAAGACGGAGAACGCCCGGCGCATCGTACCAGTTCATGAACTGGCGTGGCCGATCATGCAGCGGCGATTAGCAAGCTCATCTGATGGTTGGGTGTTCTCGGGCCTCACCCCCGCAGGGCCGGACGGGAAACGAAGCTGGATCGTGGTGAAGCGATTTGCGACCTTCCGACAGAAGGTGCTTGGACCGAGCAAGCAGGTCGATTTTCATAGCTTCCGGCGGTCCTTCGCGACCTATCTTGAACGGGCCTCTACCCACACAACGGCGGTCAACAGCAGCGTCATCGCTGAGCTTATGGGGCATGCCAAGCCGACGCTCGCCCTCGCCGTTTACTCTTCAGGGCTTGTGCCTGAGCAACTCCGCGCCGCCATCGACGCTCTTGATCGTGTGATCGAGCCTCCTGTGAAAAAGCACCTTCAAACCCTGACGCTTGGTGCCTGCACGCTAAGTCGGCCAGGAGCGGAGGCCGGACCCTAGCGTAACAGGCAGTCTACCCTACTGCTTCGGGCTGCCGCGGACGGAGATGGAGATAGGCGGGATCGAAGCCGCAGAACTCCTTCAGCCGATCCACGTCCGGGATGGTGAGCCGCCGCCGTTCCAGCACGATCAGACCCGCTTCCCGCAGCGCTTGTAGGGTGCGGTTAACATGCACGCTCGTCATGCCGAGCACGTCGGCAAGGTCGTTCTGGCGCAACGGCATTGGATAGCTGTTGGCATCCGCCGCGCCGACGCTCTGAAGCCGGAGCAACAACTCGCAGAAGATGTGCGCCAGCCCCTCGGCCGCCTCGCGTTGACCGATGTTGGTGAGCCACTCGCGTAAGGTGCCCTCATCCACAAGCGTCGCCCACCACATCGCGCGGTTGATGCGGGGGTGGCGCTCCGTCAGATCAAGGATCGTCTCACGTGGGATCACCGCCAGCGTGCAGGGGGTAAGTGCGCCGATGGAATGGTCCATCTCGCCCAGGATCGCCACGTGCAGGTCGCAAAAGTCACCCGGCACCAGCACGGCCACGATCTGGCGTCCACCGTTCCGCATCACCTTGTAACGGAAGGCGACGCCATCGAGCACGAGATGTACGTTGTTGGGTCGGTCGCCTTGTCGGATGATGTCCCGCCCAGCCGCAATGGGCTGAGTGGACTTACACACCTGCTCCAGCACCGCTCGGTCTCGGTCGGTGAAGTCAACGACAGCTTCCAGCTTGCGGATCAGCGGATTGGACATGGCGTTCCCCGCCGCGTCGCAGATCGGCTTACTGTCAGCGCAGCAGCCACAACCCGGCATAGTTTAACGTCCCAGAGTAGACCGGGTGCCCGTCCTCGTCGGTGACCAGCACGGTGAAGGTCTGACGGTCGCCATCTCTGGGGATTTCCTCGCGGGCGATCTCGGGCAGCGTGCGCAGGGCCTGCTGGCGCACCGCGTCGAGGTCGGCGCACTCGGTGCCGGTGTCATCCCGCTTGGGGCCACCGTTGTGGATGTCGAAGAAGTAGCGCGGCACGCTGGCGCTCCGGTCACGAGCCGGGAGCACGCAGGTCTCGCAGTCGCTGACGGCTCGGGTAGGAGCCAGCGATGGATATACCTACTCGGCACGGACCTCGGCCGCACTGACTTAGGTGACAATGGGCAGCGACCGATAGGTTAACGATAGGACGCGGTCCTTTTGGGCCATTAGGGCTGGGAAGGTCCGAGAAGCGTTGGGAGCGGTTGCTGGCGGCAGGTGCCCAATGTCAGAGGCGGCTTACCAGAGGCAGGTTCCAAAATGCTGCACCCCTTCGATCTCCTTCAACCAGCGCTCCATCGTCGTGAGGATCGTGGTCTGGCGCGATGAGACACCTTGGGGAGCATGGTCCTGGCTACCCTTTCGGGATCGCCTCTTGGGAGGAGGATGAGGAGTAGGGTCGGGGCACTCTCGCCCGGCATCGTCACGGGACCGTCCTGAACCGGTCAGTTCAGCCGCCCAGGCGGGCTCCCAACCGTCCGAGACGGTCTGCGCACCGATCCAGTCCCACAACAGCGCCAGCGCGAGCCACCGTCGCTCGCGGGCAGCAGTCTCGCTGTCCGTGTCGAGAGCCCTGACGAGATGCTGCTGGCCGACTGTCGCGACAAGGTGGGCGGGGACCCTGAGCCGCACGTACCAGCGCCCGCGACGACGTTGCAGGTACTCCGGGCGGCGCACCGCTGACCTCTCTCCTCAACGGCCACGATGACACTGTGTCACCAAGTGGGTTCGAAGCGAGAGCTAAAAACCGTTTATTGACAGTGGTTTATAGGCAATTGGCGGAGGGAGCGGGATTCGCCCCAGCCACCGATTTCTACCGCACGATCAATAGTCTCGCTTCCTTGCTCAAGGGGTAACACCGTGGGACCTCGCGTCAAGCGAGGCTCCATGGTCCCGACCTTCGGTCGTCAGCGCCCGGCAGTCGTCGCGGGGCTCACATCGGATCCGCAGCCACCCGCCTCCGGCTCAGGGTAGGAGACGGGCGCCCCGACCTCGACGACAGGCGACGCACACGTCTCGGCTTCGAGGTCCTCCAGCAGCACCAGTTCCGGTGCCTGCCCGGTGAGGTTGATCAACGCCACCTCGTGCCCGGCGACGTAGCTTTGGAGGTAGCGCAGGTCCTTCTCCTGCTCGCCGAGGCGGGCACGGATCCGCTCGTTCTCGGCATCTTGATGATCGATCAGGGCGTTCACGCTGGCGATCAACACGTCGTCGATGTGGATCTTCCGCTCACGCATCTCCGTGCGCAGGCGCATCAGGTGCTGGGCGAGTTCCTCCTCGGTGCGGGCGCGCTTGGCGTTCTGCTCCTCCAGGAACTCAACCTTGAGCGACAGCGCCTCGACCATGGTCATGGCCTTGCGCAGGGCTGCGACGAGCTTGGCGGGATCGATATCGGCCATCACGCGTCCTCCGTCCCGGCGACGAGGCCGTGCGGGTCGTAGAGCGCGTGCCGCTTGGGCGCGTTCGCCTTTTTGGACCGGGTGTTGGCGTAGAACGGGCCGATCTCGATGACCTCGGCGTCAAGGTGCAGGCGCGCCTCCATCCCTTCCTCGCCCGCCACGACGAGCAGGAACTGGCCGTGGAAGTAGTGGTTGCCGGGCGGCGAGCCGATGTGGCCCATCTTGGCCCACAGCGCCTCCGGCTCGTCGCGCATCCAGGCCGCGGCGGCGTCGGCAGCCTCGCGGTAGGGCGCGAGCCCGGTCTCCGGGATCCGGCCCGCGGCGTGCTCCTGCTCGGCCCAGGCCACAACCTTCTTCGGGTCGATGAGCTCGACGAGCCGGTGCCAGTGCGGGGTGCGCTGGTTCAAGGGCATGCCGTCGCCGAGGTAGACCCGCAACTTGATGGTATGCTGGGTGTTGCCCTTGCCGGGGTTCGGCCCGTTGTCGAAGAACTGCGCCCGCATGGCGCGGACCCGACCCAGCGGCGGGAACCGGGTGAACCAGGGCTTGCTGTCCTTCCTCGGCTTCTTCCCGGCAGGCCGCGGCGCGGACGCGCGGGACAGAGTAAGAGGAGCGTCCGCCTCAGGCAGAGTGGGGGCGAGGACATGAGGGGAACGGTGGGCTCGCTGCCGATGAAGGCGTCGAGCCAGTCGGAGTCACGCATTGGGGGGAAAACCTCTTGAAGCAATAGGTAGACTTTACCAGCCCCCTGGAGGCCGCCTCAATATTATTCGATCCTCATGAATGGGAAGCGCTCCTGATCGGCAGCCATTCTCATTGAACATCTTGATCAAGTTCAGGTGCAAGGAAGAATATTGTTCAATGAGAAACAGGGCTGCTGCCCCTCGTCTCGGAAGAAAACGGAGTGACACCGCTCGACGCGCTTCACTCGTCTCGCAAGAGAAAAATCGACGACCGCCGTGCTGCGCCCGTCGCCCGCCAAATGAACTCGACGGGGAACGCCTCGTGCTCCTCGCCTCTGGCTCGTCGCCTCGGGATCAACACCCGGATCCGCAGGAGCGGATCGGCCACCGGATGCCACCTGCGAACCAGTACCGCCATCGACCGAGGCGCCCTATCACCCAGGGCCAATTAAGCGAGCCCCGATGCCCGAACCGCGCCGCCACGATACCACCTGCGGGCGCCCGGCATCGCCGGGGCACACACACTCTATAGTCAGATCCAGCCACCGATCCGGCGGGCGTCTCCCAGGCCCCATCTCCACGCTGGGTGCCCCTCGGGGAGCCTCGGCTGCCGCGGGATCCTGGCGAACGGATCCAGCCGGTCGAACCACTGGTCGGGCTGATCCTCGCGGGCTGAACGTCGGCGATGGTCCGGAGGATGATCTTCGAGCCATCGATCGAGATTAAAATAATGCGACCTCCGACACGAGGTAGTATTGTAAGTTTATCGGCGCTTCTGCCGGTAAGGACCTCTTTTACCGTGAACAAGAACGAAGACGTTAAGTACACCTACGCCTTGCCGATTTACAATTATCGCTCTTCTGCCGTTTTGAAGTTGATCGAATTGGCGCATAAACATGCCGAGTTCTCGACCAGGGAGGTTGAGGACACTTGGGCGTTGACCCGTTGGCCTCACCACGTCCTCATCGGCTTCAAGCTGCGTGACGACCAGCGCTTCTTCAAGCGCACCTTCTGGAGCCGGAACGCGGCGGAGATCCATCAGTACGGGCTCGCGGCGCCCGGCTCCTACACCCCGCCGTATGCTCCGCCTCCCACCAGCGCGAGGGCTGCTCTGGACGAGATCCGCAGGCGCCTCAGCTAACGAACGCACTGAGCGGAGTGTCTTGATCGCGACCCGCTCATCACGCCGCGGCGGTGATTGTCTCCTCATCCTGGGAGGCGGTCATCGCCACATGCACGCGCTGCACGGTCGAGGCGCCGACGCCGGTCCGGCGCGCCGTCTCTCGGATCCCGACCCCGGCTGCCAGTAGCGCCCGGATTGCCTCGGCTTTCTCCGCGTCCAGCGGCGGCCGACCGAGGCGAGTGCCCTTCGATCGCGTGCGCTCCAAACCCGCCAGGACGCGGTCACGGACCATGCTGCGCTCATAATCGGCGAAGACCGACAAGAGCGAGAAGAGCAGCCGACCCGAGGGCGTCGTTGTGTCGAGCCCTTGGACGTGCAGGTACAGACCGACCCCGCGGCTCTGAACCTCGGCGAGGAAGCCGACGAGGTCCTGGAGCGAACGCCCGAGGCGGTCCACGCTCCAGGCCGCGATTAGATCGTACTCGCGCCGGGCGACTCCCTTGAGGAGAGCATCGTAGCCCGGCCGCCGATCGCGCCCACGCGCGCCACTGATCCCCTCATCAATGTGGATCGCCACGACGGTCCAGCCCAGCCGGGCACCAACCGCCTGAAGTTCGCGAAGTTGGTTCTCAACCGTCTGCCCCTTGGACGTGCTTACGCGGGCATAGAGTGCGACCTTCATCGCCCCCAGATTCTCACGGATCCGCGCCTCGGCCAAGCCTACGGCCACGAGCCCTGTCCCAGAACCAGATGGTTCCGGGACAGGCCGACATAAGAGCCGCCGCGAAGGGAAAATGGGAGCCGAAAACGAGAGGGTTTTTGGGACAGGATGCGGAACGGTTGGCCAGACGACCACCGCCGCCGAGATCTCGAACAGCCACGAAGGGCATGATCACCGTCGAGGTGACCATGGACGCGACGTTCTTGGGCATGATCCTGCACCGCCGTGAGGCGCGCTGCCCGAAGTTCGAGAACAACGGGTACGAGGGCTCGCCACTGTGCCCTCGGTGAAGATGGTGACCTCCGGAGAGGACCATCCTTTCGAGATCGGCAGGGCATAGCCCTGGATCACGGCCTCTATGATCTCGAACTCCGCGGAGGACGCACTCGATCAAGCAGGCGTCCTTCAACGAGGACAATCACGATATCAGCGCCGACGAGGGGTTCGAGAAGGCCCTGCTCAACGACGCCGAGCGCAACTTCAGGAGCACGCGTGAGCGGACTGGGTCCTCGGAGTGGACGACAATCTCCATCATGAAGCGGCCATTGACGAGAGAGATCCGCAGCCGGATCGGCGGCCAAGGTCTGGAGAAAGTCGTGATCACCACCAAGGCCACAGATGACTCGGGGTTCGAAGAGTGGAGCTAGGTCTCGAACTTCGGGAGGAATGTTCGGCGTCACCCTCCGAGACCGCTGCTGAGGCGGTGCCCGAACCACGTGATCACTATTGACGACAGGGTGGGGACGACGTGCCCTCGGTGTAGTTGCTCGGGGAAATAGCGGCACTCCTAGGACTACATGGCCGGGAGCAGGGTGGCAGAGAGCACTTTGATCCCCGCGAACGCGATCAAGTGTACAACGGGTCGATTTTCCGCCGGGAAGACCTCCGTGCATCTAGGGCCCCAAAGCTTAGGGACAATGCGCTGTGTATTAGCACCAGAAGAGGCGCGACTACCCACTGGTTCGCGGCAGCGTTTTTGCCTAAAAGAATAATTTCGACTTCGCCCAGCAGCATCTGGCATCAAGAGAAAGCCAGCCCAATTGGTGGGCCCGGCGATTGCCAGAAAGTCATTTCACCATGAAGTTCAAGATTTGGAAGCGCGCTCGCGCCGTCGAGTGTGGCGTGAGGATCTTCCCGAACGGTCTCGAAATTCCGATCGCCTACGATGACTATTTCTTTTCTGCGTTCAAGTTGCCGGTGCTCTGGAAGGGCGAGGAAGCCGTGATGCATTTCAATTACGGCACCAAGCGCTTGGACGACATCAACATCATTGCGACCCGGCTGCTGGCCCACCCGCGTCTTGCTATCGGTGGACAAGTCGAGATCATCACGCACGTTGAGCGGCGTTTCAAAATGAGGGTGTGGGCTAGGGAGGAATATGTCAGGGACGCCATCGCCAACCTGCAATTCGATGTCCCCCCGAGGTTCGGGCGTTCTTCCTGGGGGACGGTGAACATCTATGCTGATACCCCGAGCGACCTCGTCGCCATCCGGATGTGCATCTGATCGCATCTGCGCATTAGAAATGCTCGCCCCTCGGGGCGAGCATTACGCCAGCGTCCCACTTTCTGCTACAAAGAAGCTGTTGAGCGACGCCAAGCGGGTGAAGACTCCTTGGATGTGATCGCCGAGGTACTTCCCGGTCTGCTCAGGCGGTAGCTGGTCCCGCTTCAGCGAGGTGGGCCCACGCCGCAGCCTCCTCAGCCAGATCGAATGTCTTCGTCTCTACCGGAATGACCGTCCCCGACAGCTTGATCATGGCACGAGCGAACGTCGGTGCGCCGACCACGACGTACTTCCGGATGTGGGCCACCGACCGGACCTTCACCTCGTTCGCGTAGCCGTCAAACTTCGCGCCGAGGTCGGACCCTTCGTAGTTCGACATGATCAGCAGCATGTCGATCTTCCCGTGCGCCTGCATGGCCTCGTCGGTGATCCGGCTCATCCACTCTATGTCGGACTTGGTGATCTTGTCCTTGATCTCGAAGGCGATGAGATCAGCCCGCGGTGCGTCGCGCTGGATGACGGATCCGTCTGGTGCAGCGTTCATGAAGCTCTCCGGGGCTACATCGTTTGGCAATCGTCGGAAACCGCGCCGTGGTGAGTCCGGATCCGCAGATGCTCGGGCTGCGGCTATCAAGCGCGATAAGAGACTCTCCGGGCCTTGCCCGGACCTGCGGCATCGCAGTCCCTGGCCCGGTCTGAGGTGGAAGCGGCCGGTGAGCACACGCCGGACGCTACTGTCCCCAATGACACTCTCAACGACGCATCTCGACCTGCTGCTGAGCGGCCAGGATAGCGCGAGTGTAGCCCAGCACCTTGTTGCGGTCTGCCCCCCGGCCCATCGAGAGCCACATGGAGATCAACTCGCCGAGCATCGCCGCATCCGACTCGGCGAATGGGCCCGTGAATGTCTCCACGGGCACGCCGAGAGCCTCGGCGATGCACGTCAGGATCTGGTGCGTCTCGTTCATGAGATCTCGTAGCTCCGACATCTGGCATACCGAATTAAGAATGCAGTCGAAATCGAAGCAGACCGATCACAGACCCGTGAGCGGTCCAGGGTGTGCGCCGCAAACGAGCGGTGCTGACGCGCATTCGATGACATGGCAGCCATCGCCGGTTCACGAACTCTCACAAGAGCTTCCACGGACCCATGATGCGCTCCGAAGCAACAATGCGCCTCGTCGAGTCTGACGGAGTGTCGCAGTTCAGGTGAGTTAAAGCTGATACCGTCCCTGGAACCCGTATCGTCGCCGCATGTTGTCGGGACAACTGCCGGTACTGGCGGCCACTGAAGGAAATTTGCCTATATGACCGACAAGAAGCAGCAGAACCAGTCAAGTAATACTGGTCACGCGACGAAGAACAACAAGGACCCAAACCACGACAACCAGGGAACGGTCCATCACTCGGACGATGGCCGCCTGAAGGAGAACCGCGAGAAGGGCATCCACCGAGGCGACAAGGAGTAGTGTCAGCCGCCGAATGTGAGGGCGCCGTCGAGGCGCCCTCCGCTCAGGTCAACGAGTGATCGAGGAGGTAAGATGGCCAACGACGTGACGACTTTCACGATCAAGGACGCGCTGGCGGCACGGATCGAGGACCATATCGAGATCGCCATCGAGGCGCAGGACGGCACAAAGCTCAAGCTCAAGGCGAAGGCGGACCAACTGGAAGCGCTGGTTGGCGATCTGGAGACCATCCTTGACGCCGACGATGCCTGAGGGCGTGACCAGCCCTGCTGAACCCTGAATCCATCAGTCGTGGATGGTCTCCGCACCTGCGGCGTCGGGGTAGTATTGCGGCGCCTCCCTACGGTCGAACATGCCGTAGTCGCGTATCACGCGAACACGGCGCAGCCTGCATTCTTCCGGCAGCGCGACCTCCGGCTCGAACCCTTCGGCGGCCCCACGATTTCGCCAGGACAGAAGCAGTACGAAGTCACCCGGCGTCAGGATGGCCTCGAACACGTCCCAGGCGACGAGGCCATCTGTCTTGGGGCTGAGGCCAAGCCATCGGGCGAGCGCGTCCGGGCTCGCCTGTTCTGTCCCGCCAAGTGGGCGGCTTGCATCGATCAGGCTAACGGTCGTGCCTAAGCCGATCTCGGTCTCGTCCAGGCGCTGCTCGGTCAACGCGTGACCCTTGGGAACCTGCGTGTCCTTGGTGACCTGACCGACGCGCAGGTGGTAATTGTGCAGGATCTCGGACCGACCCGTCGCCTGGGCCTCGTGGTGCCGCACTCGCGTTCGCCAGCGCACCACTGCCTTCTCGTCGCGCCAGCCTGAGAGCGACAGGATCCAGCCCTCGCGGGTGAGGCTGCGGTAGCGGACGTTCTCCACGAAACCGTCGATCTGCTCCAACTCCGGCCGCAGGATCTTGGCGTGCCCGAGATAGGCGTCCCACTGCTCGGCGCGCGGATGAGCTTCGAAGATCACGGAGAACATGCGTCATTCCTTCTGCATGGCGTCCTGCTAGTCGTTGCGGTGACATCAGGCTTACACCCGAACCGGCCGAGGCTCTACGCCAGTCACAGCCGTGGTTGACCGGCTATCGGAAGGTGATCCGCCCACCATTGCCATGAGTGGGGTCGGTCCAGCGGCGTTACAGCAGAGCCTCGCGCCATCCCGTTCCCTTTAACGTCACGCTTACCCTGACTGGCCACGGTCGCGCGCCTCGTCGCAAGGATTAGCACATGAGCGGGAAGATCGAAGTCACCGACACCGTGGCCGTGGCAGGCGAACGCATCTGCTCGATCATCGAGCGCATCGAGCGACTGGAGGAAGAGATCAAGGACCTGATGGAGGCCAAGAAGGAAATTTTCGCCGAGGCCAAGGGTGAGGGCCTGGACGTGAAGGTACTCAAGGAGATCCTGAAGATCCGCAAGCAGGACAAGGACGAGCGCGACGAGCAGGAGACCCTACTCGACGTGTACCTGCGCGCCATGGACGCGCCATCGCCCGCGCCCCTGGCCGAGGCAGCCTGAGCTACAGTCTAGTCGGGACGGTGTCAGGCGCTGTCCCGACTGTCCGACGTTCGACCCGTCTCTCGGCAGGTCTTCGCACCCTCAGGCGCTTGCCTGAAGGCCCGCGCAACCGAGCAGGAAGATACCGCATGCGCATCCCAGCCACGCTCGCGCTCTTAGCCACGTTCGGCCTCACCGCGGCTGTCCACGCGCAAGGATTGGAACGAGGCGCCCAGGATGGAGCATCCCGCGGCGAGGAGATGGCCGGTCCCCTGGGCGCGATCGTCGGCAGGGCGATCGGGGCGGCCGTGGGCACCGCCAACGGGAACCTGGGTGTCGATCGGCGAGAGCGTTTTCGCATCTACGCGCTAGGCGAACACCGCCCATCCGTCGCACTCGCTGGCCCGGTGCGGGTCGGGACCATGCTGCCAGAGGACGGCGTGGTCTATTACGACGTGCCGCGGGAGTTCGCGCTGCCAGAATACAGCTACACGGTCATCAACGGGCATCCCGTGCTGGTCGAGCCGCGCACTCGCCGCGTTGTGGAGGTGATTGATGACGGACGGCCCTGACGCCAGAGGGTAGTGTCAAGGTACGGCGCGGCGAGCCCGCAGGTCGCCAGGATCGCCACCACCGTGACGCCGAGCAACGAAGGGCATCGAGCCCCGTCAGCCCGTGATCAGATCGGGCGACGGGGCTGACAGCACGGCGCTGACGCCGACCAGCGGCAACGAACTGTCAACCATAATAGCCGAGTTGGCCGCCAGCGATCGGCTGGGGGCTGAGCGTCGAAAGAGCAGCAGCCGAGACCCGGAGGTAGGGGCTCGCGATGCGGCCTCCTCGGCGCAGTCGCAACAAGCCCGCACCTGGAACACCAGGGCGGGCTTTTTCATCAGGCAGGTCCCGCGCTATGTCAGCGCCTGCGGGTGCGGCGACGGCGTACCGGAGTACGCCTCAGGCTTGAGTGGGCAGCCGCTGTGCGCCTTGCGGTGATACACTCGGCGCTGGACATTCAATCCGCTGTACGTCCCGCTGATGGCCACTCGCCCGTGGCAGGCGGGGCAGCGCTTCACGGCCATGGTATAGTGAGCGGCTGCCTCATCCAAACTGACGGCGAGCCATGCCCCCTCAATCTTCACTTCACAGGTCTGAGTGTCAGGGCTCGGCATCTCCCTGACCTGACATGCTGGGGTGGGTGCTGCCAGCGCTTCGGCGTCGCACCGCTGTCTCAGCACCAGGCCGGGCGGTGGGGCACTGGACGTGTGCGAGCACGACCGACCGTCCATCGCACCGCTGATGCGCCAGAGTGGCGGCAAGCACTTTCTCCAGAGCGCGTGTCGAACTCCAATGCCGATCCGGCGTTCCTGAAGCCGATCAGGCGGTTGCCGGAAGGAATAGGATGTCATCGCTGACCATCATGCTGGCGCGCCACGCCGAGAAGGCGGGTGGAGCATTCCCAGGAGAAGGGCTGACTTTCGAGGGCACGCCGGACGAGAAGTCGCTCGTCATACGCGGCTGGCAGCGGGCCGGGGCCTGGGCTGCGCTGTTCGGCCAGGGTGATGCGCGAGGCGACTACCCGCCGCCGAACGTCATCTATGCGGCCAAACCCAAGGCGGTTTCAGAGGATGCGAGCTTCAGCCATCGCCCGTGGGAGACGGCCATACCTGTGGCCAAGCGCCTCCACCTCGAACCGAACACGAGTTACGGCGTCTCGCAGGAGCCCGATCTGGTCAAGGAGATCGTCAAGCTCACCGGGGTCGTCCTGGTGTTCTGGGAGCACAAGGCGATTGTCGAGGAGATCGTCCCGGCGCTGCTGAAGAAGCAGGTTTTGCCGGGCGTCCCAAAGAAGTGGGACGGCGATCGGTTCGATGTTGTACTTCGCTTCGATCGGGCATTTCCGGACGCGCCCTGGTCGTTTCGGCAACTCTCGCCTCGTCTTCTCGACGGCGACACTGATCTACCGTTCAAGAAGCGCCAGTTCTGACTCAGGTAGCCAATGGGTGAGGCAGATCAGGTTGAGCGATGTCCGGCTCTCAGGGTGAAAAGCCTTCAGATTGGCAAGGCATCCGTTGGCTTCGATCGCCCCACCTGTGGGTGAGCGCACCTTCGGGCTCGGGCAATTCTCCAACCCCCGCTACACTCCTGTGACTGGCCGAGCCGGACCGACGTAGCCCGAGGATGTGCTCATGCTGGGATGGCTGCGCGGGTTTCTCACCGACACTGACGCGCTTGAACAGCGGCTTACAGGCGAACTGCGTGCGAGTGAGGAGCGCCTGTCGCGGCGGATGTCGGTCATCGAGCAGCGCCTAGCCGAGAACGAGCAGGTGCTCCGTCGTCTTGGACACCAGATCGCTCGGATCGAGGGACGAGCGTCAGCGCTGGGAGCGAGCGCTCCGGCGCTGGATAAGAGCAACGGCAACGACGACAGGCAGCCGGGAACGCAACCGCTTGGTTCATGAGCCGGGTGTACATCAGCGCAGGCAGCGCGAGCCGCAGCAGTTGGAAAACGGTGGCGTTCTCGTTGTCGGCGATGGGCGGCGTTCGCCCGAGGTGACACAAGCACGTCGATGACGAAGATCGAGCACTTACCGGCATGGTCGTTGCTAACACCGTCCGGGATAGCTGGGCTGCTCGCACGGCCGAATGGCGGCCCACCAGAGACGATCCGGCTCGGCTCCAACCTCGGCGAGACCAGTGCCGCCGGGATGCCGCTGCTCGCCACGTTGAGCCTCGTGCTCACTCGCGCGCAGGCGTCCGGCGGTCTCACGCTGACCGCTACGCACGCCCTCTCGCGCGCGGACACGCGTGCTCTGTTCGACGCTCTCGTCTGGCCCGACTACGACAAGGAGGAGGTCCTTGCCGTCAACAAGGTGCTCAATGAGGGTGACGTGATGCCGGTGGAGGTGACCCGCCTCATCGCTCAAGCTGCTAAGCTCCTACGGCGACGCGAGCGCAAGCTGGTGGCCACCAAGCGAGGGCAGGAATTCGCGTCAGGGAGCAGCGCTGTCGAAGCGTTCCGGCGGCTCTTCGCGCTGATCTTCTGGCAGATTGACCTCGGCTCACTCGACCGTGTGCCGGTCGAGCGCTGGCCGCAGGACCACGTCGGTCTGGTGCTGTGGTGCCTGTCGGTCGCCGCACGCAACTGGAGCAACGTTGGAGATCTCCTGCCGGTCTGCACGGTGCTCGACGCCGCAGCGGAGGGAAGCGCAGCCGATCATCTCGCATTCGCCTTCGAGGGCCGGATCCTGCGTCCGTTGACGTGGTTCGGACTGCTGGAGACGCGGCGCGTCGGCGAGCCGGGCACATTCGCGTGGCGCTACGTGCGCGAGTACCGCACGGCGCCGCTGTTCGACCGAGCCTTAACGTTCGAGGCCGAGGTCGCAGCATCGATCGGCTCGAAGCATTGAACGCCAGCGGTTCAAAGTGTGCGAGGCACCCCCGAGCTTATGGGCGATAGGGATTCTGCGGCCTCAGGCAGCCGGAACGAAGCAGGAGGCAGATGTGAAGATCCGGGTCGGAGAGCGCGGCGAGATGCGCCACATCCGGGTTGAGGGGATCGAGCGCACGAAGGAGAACACAGTCTACGTCACGGGTCTCATGGGCTTCGGCCGCGCCGAGCGCGTGGCTATCGAGATCGACGCCGATACGTTGGCCGAGATTGTGAGGGCAGCCCTTCAGGGCGGGCTCCGACCAGAACTCAAGGGCCGGAGCGAAATCTAAGGTTTTGCTACGATCGATCCTTATGGTCGAGGACGCCCGGCGGTGTCGCTCAGGACGCCGCTATCAACTTCTCGCGCAATGCGCTCGGCAGCGACGCGAGCCACGCCTCCTCGCCGCCCGGCTGCGGCAGGATGTTCCCGAACTCGGCCACTCCTTCAGCCGGGATGACCGACCAACATCCCTCGGCCGCGACGCAGCGAGGTCACGACCGATCTTTTCTGCCGAGGATCTCGCTGAACGGGATGCGCCAGAGCAGACGCCCGGCCTCATCGGTGACTTCGAACGCGTAGTCCTGCGGGGCGTCGCCCATGTGGGCGAGTTCGGCCGTCAGGTCCGGGATGGCCTTGCATGCCTCCATATAGGCGATCTCCGCGCTCGCGAACTCCAGCCCGGTGTCGTCGGACTGACAGCCACAACGTGACCGCAGATCGAAGAAGAACGACGGCATGGCACCGGCCCTGGGTGCCCCCCGCAATGAGAACCCGGGCGGTTCCGAGTGGTCACGCGTCTATGATGGTTTGTATAGAACCGGACGAAGCTACTCGGCAGTCCGGCGATCATCCAGCATCAGGAAGCTTGCTGGATCCTGGCCATGTCACCAAGATCGATGCTGGGCTTTTCGGATCCGCCTTTGCGACCGAGACCATTCTGTCGTGCCAGATTGGATCGCGCGGCGGAGTAGCTGGCAGCCGTCGAGGGATAATCCCGCGGCAAGCCGAAGCGCTCGCGGTACTCGTCGATGGTCAAACCGTGCTTGGTGAGATGGCGCTTCAGAGTCTTGTAGGGCTTGCCGTCGATGAAGCTGATCAGCGCGTCCGGTCTGATCGACTTCCGGATCTGGGCAGGTGTCAGCCTTTCCGCCGCTGGTTCGGCCGCTTCGGCACTCTGGCCAAGACCAGCGAGTGCGGCGTGAACGCCCGCGAGAAGACCGGGAAGTTCAGCGACGGGGACACGGTTGTGAGACAGGTAAGCGGCGACGATGCCGGTGGTGATCTCCACGTAATCGACCGCCTGTATCTCGACCAAATCATTAGTCTGTAGCTGCATGGCCTCTTCCATTAAGCTGCGCTCCGTGATTGAAGGAGCCTAGATGCTTTATCGCGACTGAAGGTCAAGAGAAAAAAGGCCAGCAGATCGACGGCAGGAGTGAGTCGAGACGGGGGGACAAGAAATCTGGACGTAGGGACAACAATGAGGGTTCCGGCCTTGAGGCACACCCCTTCCGGCTCAGGCATCAGCCCAAGCCATGCACGAGACGCAGCCAGAGACCGCACAACTTAATGGTGCACTAAGCATTCTGCGGTTGTGCTCACGGCAGCGGTTCAAGCTAAGCCCTAGCGTGCTGTTTCATGCCGAAGGTTTCTTCCCAAATGTCGCCCCTGCTCAAGCCCAAGGCAGCCACTGACGCCGACCGCACGATCGGCAGCCTGATCGCCTCCCTTCGGAAAGCGCAGGGCTTGAGCCAGTCCGCGCTCGGCGACGCCATAGGTGTGAGCTTCCAGCAGGTGCAAAAGTACGAGAAGGGCCACAACCGCATCGGTGCTGGTCGCCTCCAGATCATCGCTGACCTGCTGAACGTGCCGGTGGAAACCTTCTTCGCCACGCAGGCGGGATCAGAGAGCGAGAAGCTTGGAGCCCGAACTTTCTTCGAGGACCCGCAGGTGATGGAACTCGTCCTGGCCTTCACCAGCATCTCCGACGAGACGACCCGTTGCAGCGTGCTGTCGATTGTGAAGACAGCGGCCACCCTCCAGAACGATCACCGGACCGCCCAATCGCTGAAGGGCTGATCTCGCAGGCAGCGAAGCGGCGCGGCAGGAACGTCGCCCCGCTGCCCCGGTACGTCACCTTGACCCTGGTCCCAACCTATCTCGGACAGGACGCTTCCGGCCGCATGGCTGCCGAGAACTGTCCTGACGCGTCTCAGGGCTCGGATCGCGTCCTCTCCTGGTCGGCGATCATCCGCAGGGCTTCTAGGGCTTGCTGTCGCCCAACCTCTGTCGTGATCCTGGACCACAAGCGTAGGCACTCGTCCGCAGTCGCTGTCGGTCGCGCGGACGCCGGGTCGGTGAGGAAGCGTTCGACAGGCAAGCCGAGCGCGTCTGCGATCTGACGGAGCACCGCATGCTTCGGTGAATTGAATTTTTCCATGATGCCGCCCGAGGCCACGCCGGGAGAGATCGCCTTGCCGGAAGGCTCATAGCTTGTGAATGAGGTGAATTCTTAATGCAGTTGACGGTTCCGGCGCCAATCCTATTCCCATGCTAGGGTATGGGATCGGCGAGCGCCTCCTGATGCGGATGCAGGGCTCGGGCCCATGGAGCGTTCAGGATGATCTTCGTCGCGAAAGCGGACGGCGGCGTGACCTACGTCAGCCCCGAGTGGACCACCTTTACCGGACAAGCTGCCACTGAGGCTATGGAGCACGGCTGGACCGCGTGCATGCACCCCGACGATTACGAGATGGCTGTCACCTTCCTGCGCAGCGCCCGCGACCAGCAGAGCGAGTACAGCCTTCGCACCCGCCTGTGCCGGGCTGATGGGAGCTATGCCTGGGTCGTGATCGGTGCCGTGCCCTCCTACGGGCCGCCGGACCGCACCTTCCTGGGCTACCTCGGTTCATTGACAGAGATAGGCCCCAGCGGCTCCGAACCTCTGACCGCCTACGGCACCCTTGCGCGCTACGTGCCCCCACCCTCGCATCCGGCGACGCAGCCCGGCTCGACCTTGGAACGCGTGGCTGACTACCTGCTGATGGCCCATGGGCTGATCGAGCAGGATCACGCCAAGGAGATGTTGCCGGTGCTCAGGCAAGCGCTGATGGCGGTGGGTCGGTCGCTGGCGCGCAACATGTCCTCGCCAGATCCAAGCGGTAACCTGCACTGAGCCATCGGAGCTACACGCTGAGGTCGGTCGCTTCCTTGCGACCGTCCGGGCAGCCTGAGCAGCCGAGGATGATAACGAGACCGCGCATGCGCATTCGCACGGGCTTCATGACGCCCACACCCTGCCTGTAGGCTCTAGCCAAGCGCACTCAGCCCGCGTGCATCTCCGGCCTGCTCGAAGTCTCGACGGAGCAAGCTCTGCTCTGACACGCAACCATGAGTTCGCGCCTCAGGTCGTCAAGTTGGGCATCAGTCAGGTCTGACAGGATGTCTTCGTCAGCGTCGTCGATGGCCGCGATGAGGAGCAGACCAGCCGTCGTCGCCTCGAACTCGACCAGGACCTCTCGCTCAGCGTATGGGTCATGGGGGTTGAGGCAGTAGTGCTTCGGCATAGTGATTAGCTCCCGGCGTGCCGGTGAAGCGGTCCCGTTATATCTGTGCCGCGACGATGACATGACCATCGTTGGTCCGTCCGGGTTGCACGATGAACCGGTCGCGACATGCGCCGACCGCATGGCAACCACCGGCAACCGTATGACGATCAAAGACCGGACGCGTTTAGCGCTTCCGTGTGTCACCCCCGGCAGCGCACCTTAGGACCCACGAAGATCCAGCAGCCGGGCGTCGAACCCTTTGGTTACGGTTTGTCCCCGATGACGGCGCCCTGTTTTAGAGGTGCCGCGATGACCAGCCCGCAGTTAAGGTTGCAGGACGCCCAGGCCGTCATCGGGGCGATGGAGCCGGAGGAGATCTCTCGGGCGCTCGAAGAGGCCATGGACAAGGGCGTGAGCCTTGAGGAACTGGTGCTGCGCACCATGGCTCAGGTCCGCATTGAGACGCCACCCAGACGGGTCCCGCAACGTGATGACGCCGTGTGGGAGTGAGCGTCTCGGAGGGCACCCAGGTCGAGGTCTGCCGCCGTCAGCCAGACTTCCGCTCGCGAGTGGCCTCTTCATCCGCCACGGCCTCGACGGCGGCGATCACGTTCTCAAGCTCGGCAACCTGACGCAGGGCGCTACCGGCGGGCATCCCGTCGTGCCCAGCCATCGCGAGGATGAGATCGCGCTGGTGGGCTTTGAGGCGGTCGAGAAGAGCGGCGAGCTTGTCGTGCATCAGGTGGCTGTAGTCGTCGGGATCACCCTGAACAACCGGGTCAGCAGCCTATGCTCCTAACATCATTCAGCAGCATACAACTCAATCTCAGCCGCGGTATCGGCGACTTCCAAGTGAGCTTGACCGCGTTTCAGAACTGAAAAACGGTATTGATTATGGACATTGCATTTCCGCCCCGCGACCTCGGCCGCACTTACGGAAGCGGCGAGTTCCCAGCCATGCATCATTCCAAGTTTCGTGAAATCATCGAAGCCCGTGATGAAAGGTTCGCCGAGACGCGACATGGATGAGAGGAAAGCGGTTACTTCCGGGTCATCCATACCAAACAAAGTATCTGTCACATGATCGATCCATAGACGGCTGTCCGAATGCTTGCATAGGAGAGCCAGTTTCTTCAAGGTGTCGCATAGATCCTTCTTGGCAAGGTACATCGAAACACCTTCGAGAAGTACAAATGTGCGTCGATGAGGATCAAACCCGGCTGCGAGCAATTCACTCGGCCAGTCAGCCATTCGGAAATCGAGAGGCACCGGGACGATCTCGGCACGACCTGTATCCATACCCTGGAGCCGTGCATCGCGCTCCATCAGCATTTCCGGCAAGTCGGCCAGAAACCATCTTTCTCCGCTGTCTGCCAACTCGACGGGTTTCGTATCAAGTCCCGCTCCAAGGACGAGAACCTGATCGAACTTCTCGGCCTTCAAGGTATCGCGCGCGTATTTTGTCCGGGCACGAACCAACGAGGGAAGCTGCGGCGTAGCATTCGACATACGTTTTCCAATCGCGATGCCTTGCTCACCGGCAAGAACGTCCGAAAGGCTGTCGCCCCGTAGACCGGCAATCATCAACGCCGAAAGCTTCATTTTTTCGATCTGGCCTGCCGATGCCTTTTCATGGGTCGCCCGCGGAAGGTCGGCGTACATCCCAATCTCATGCTCGCAGAGAGCGACTAGCCGATCGGATTGAAAGATCTTGACTTCACCTTTCACTACGCAGCGCCCCTTCGACGCCAGACTTTTCCTCATGTCCTCGACAGTAGGCTGATCCAATTCAGCAACTGCTCGGATGGCCCCTGTACCAGGAGCTAAATGAGTCACACGACCATTTCGGAGCCACATCTGTACCGGCAGTGCGTTGCAGCGATCATGCACGCCCACCGTATAGATGCCCGGCACTGCCGCGAACATAGCGACACCGAGAGCATAATCCGCCATCAAGTAGAATACAGATGCTTGATGAGTTCCATTCTGGTTCATCGCCCCGTCTTGAAGAGGAGCGGTTAGGACGGCTCTCGCCGAAGTAGCTTCTTCTACCTTGCATTCGGCGAAGCGGAACAGTGGGACCAATTCGCCCAGTCGCTCTGTTATGAGTTTTGGGTCGCAATTCTTAGCATGAAGAACGATATCTTCGTTGCTCGGAATAATATTGAACGCTTCGTTGATGACATGCATCGAAATCACACCAACAATCCGGAGCACCCACCCGAAGAGGGCAGCCCACACACAATCTAAAGTATGTGTACACGATTTTTTAACCTTCGCAATTAGCTTGGCCGCCCTGTACCGTTTTATGATTAATTAGAGGCTGTGCCCTGCTCGGTGGTGAATTGCGGACAAGCCTGCTCTTTGCATCAGGGTACTCGCATCAGTGAGATGGCCATCTCGACCATTCTGACTGATCCAGTCACGCAACTTGACCTTGGAAATCATGTCGCTGACGTGAGCCCAGCGGGCCTGATAGCCCTCGTGGATTGCCGCCTCGTCTGTGGCACCGTTGTGGTAGATCTACACGTCACACCGGAGAGCCGCGCTCGGCACAGCGAGGGGCCATGCTGACCCTGGAAGACCTGGAGCACGCGACCGTCCACGGTGAGACGGCCAAGGAAGCTCTCTCCCAGGCGGAGCGCCGCCTTGCCGAACTCCTGGAGACCAAGAAGGCGATCGAGCAGAAGGCCACGACCTTGGTCGCCGCCTACGTCACCCTGTCCGTCGCGCTGGTCGGGGCGTCAGCGGGCATCTATCGCGAGGGCCACGCCGTCGCGAAGGCGCTCCCCTTCGCCCTCTCGGCCGTCACGTTCGTGATCGGCGCAGTCGTCCTGGTCGCGGCTCTACGCGGGCGTCAGTACGGCAACCTCGGCAGCACTCCAGACATGTGGCTGGTGAAGGGTCGGATCGACGGGAACGACGCCTCGCTCGCCCGGATGCGGGCCTACCTCGTCCATCACTATGCAAACCGCATCGCCGTCAGCATCAACAGCAACGAGGCCAAGCACCGCCTGCTCAACGCGGGCATGATCCTCGGCATGGTTGGCGTCGGCGTCTTCCTGATCGCCATCATCGGGTTTTTCGCGCTCTAGGATCTCCATCCCGGACACTCACGCCACCCGTGTCAGTCGGCGGCGGGTCACGCGGCGGCGTCTGCTTCGGCGGGTCCTTTTTGTCCTCGGCCATGGTGTCCTCCTTGATCACGCGTGGGCCACCGGGAGTTCGGTGATCCGGGTCGTGTAGTGTGGCGTGCGCATCTCGAATTTCGTGTTCCAGTCACGCTTTTCGACGAGCCCCGCGCGGGCGGGCACGACAGCACCACGGCCCCAACGGGCGTTGCAGGCGTCCATCGCCGCCATCAGCGGCCCCGATCGCTCTCGGTCCAGTGCGCCGATCAGCGCGCGCGGACTGTGGGACAGCGGCGCGAGATCGTTCGTCACGATCCCAGCCTTGCTGTAGCGCCACGGCCGTTCGCCCGCCTCGCGCCATGTCTTGGCTACCCCGAGGCGCGCTGCCTTGATCAGCGCCAGCGTGTCGGACGTGTGCTCGGGCAGGCTGACGGTAGTCGAGACCGAGCGTTGCGGATCGTCCCGATCATGCTCACTGGTGTGGTAGAAGACGCTCACGTGGTTGGTGCCGAGCCCCTCGCGCCGGAGCTTCTCACCAAGGCGCGTAGCATGGGCAGCTACAGCCTCCTCCAAGGTCGCTCGATCGGTGATGCGCGACGAGAAAGATCGCGTAACCGCGCAGCCTTTGCGTCGAGCGGGTACGAGGTCGAGCGGTAGGCAGGTGGTTCCCCGCAGTTCGTGGATGATCCGCTCGCCCACGACTGTCAGCCCCTTCCTGACCGGACGCGGGTCGAGATCGCGCAGATCCGCCACGCTCTCCACGCCCATCGCCTCCAGCTTCGCCAACGACGCCCGGCCGATGACGAGACCGGCGAACTTGAGGGCGTGTCAATCCTCGGTCAGTAGGGTGAGGTGCCGGATGACTTCGCCGAGAATTTTCAGGGGCGATCCGCAGGAGAAGACAGAACAAATTCGTTAATAGTTCTTTCAACAAAAAAGGGCGATCCCGAAGGACCGCCCTGTACGAAAACGCCTGACCCTCACTCGGAGTCTTCGTCCGGAAACATCTTCTTCCATCGCCGTTGCGCAGCCTCTACAGCGACATCTGAGAATAGGTGGGGGTGGTCGATAACGATCTTCTCTGCAAGCAGGTCAGCACGGCCGATCTTGATCATCGTCGAGTAACCGAGGGTCTCCGGGCCGGTAACAATCGTCTCGATGGCGCCGATAAGCCCCTTGTCCCTGACCAAGTTCCAGGTCCGATTGGCATGCAGCCGCTTGCCGCCGTTGTTCTTGCGGATCTCGATGGTGTGGAGCTTCAGACCCTCGGCGAACAACTCGGCGACGGGCTTGTGCTTCGGCTCAAGGGTGTCATCGAGTTCGTGGATACGACCGACGAAGTCATCATACGGCTGAGCGGGAGGAACGTAGTCCGGGTTGAGACGCGCCCGGCCCGGCTTGATGCTGTTGTCGAAGAGGATCAGTCCCTGGCGGACGAGGCTCTGACGGCCGGTCAACATGACGTTGTAGACGCCGTGCCAGTTGGTATCGGCTCCCTTGGCAACAACGGCGGCCATCGTCTCACGTATGGTCTTGGGACCATCGCCGAGCGCCTCCAAGATCTTGCCCTCGATCGAATTGCCCCACGAGAATTCTGGGATTTCAAACTGAGGGGCGGCTCCCTGGTCCTCGACATCCTCGTCGCCCTGTTCAGGAGCCAAGTGTCCGCCTTTCTCCGGGATCGGGATGCCCGGCGCACCCATCATAATACCTTCCAACTTAGCGATCACCGAGCCGATGCCTGCCTGGAAGGTCTGTTCGGCCTTAATCGTCACGGTTGCTTCCTCGATCAGTTCTTTTGACTCTTTTCTCCACAAATTCAATTGCTTGATCGCGTCCCTTGGCGGCTGTGTGGTCGCGACCACCATGACGTTTTCCATCGACCGATCCATCCCGACCTCCTCGCACCGTCCCGGCTGAGCGCCATTCCACGACTGTTAGCTAAAGGTTTTGGGCGAGTCAACGACCTACCTCTAAGTTTGGCTTAGACATCGGCCCGGAGCCAGACTTAGGCATCAATCAGAGCGAGAGCTTCCGGATTGGCGGCCTTCGCGGTGGAATGAGAGCGGCAACATCCTCTGTCAGAGGTGCTTGATGAGATCACCACTGTGGCAACCTGATCGAGACAAGCATCAATCTATATGACCCCGGTCACCCCTGAGCAGGAGATGGCGATCCGCCTCCGATGGCACTGATGCCGCTATGGAATATGGAATTGCCGGGGGCTCGCTCCGTGATAAGCCCGACATATGGCAGCTGCTTCATCGCCAGGAATATTACCTCGACGCTCAAGCAGATGGGCCAACCGGCTGATACACCGCCATCCAGGCGGACTGTGGATCAACTGCTTGGTTTGCTCAAAAAGTGCGTCTTGTTGTTTGATGGTGAATCTCGCGAGGCGGGTATGAGTTTTGATATTTTTTGCGTCATCCCCAATATTCTGCCGCATTAGTATTGTAAGAGGCGTACCTCCAAAATGCTCTTCCGCCAATGGGCCAGCAGCAGCGATGAATATTCTCTTTGCGTTTAGTTCCTTGGAAAAGTCGTAGCACTCTCTGACCGATTTATAGCGGGAATCGAATAAGCTATATCTTACTTCCGACAGACCGAGTGCAGATCGTTCGATTTTGCCTGCTCGTGTTTTGATATAGAATTCCCCTCCGGCCCGCGATGAACGTTCGAACCTGCACCTTATAAATTTCGAGGCCCACGAACCAACTGGCGTAAACGTGGCCCGCTTCATGGAAGCTTGTTCGTTGATTTGCTATCTTCGGTCGCCCCAGCATTCTCAATGCTCATGCTAAACCAGTGATGCGACAAGCCCGAGCGCACACGGCCGTTCCCTGCCCAACGAAATGACGAACCGTACGAACTTCGCCTGGATCATGACACTGCCAGCAGGAACGCTCGTTGACTTTGATGGTTGGGCGTAGTCCGCGCACGACCCAGGTTGGTCACCTGGATTCAACCCGCGTGATTTCGAGGTGACCGCGACGGGAACGGGGCCCAACGTCAGGCTGTCAGGCTTGCAAACACGTGACTGCATCGCCTTGGGATCATCGCTATCGACGGGTTCGGGCCGGTCGTATGACGCTCCGAGCCATCTACCCGCAGGGAGAAGCTACAGTTGAAGTATGTCATCAAACGCCTGCGCCGATCAGATCTTACCTTCTTCGAGTATCAATATCGCATTCAGAACGCAGGCAACCAGAAATCACTCAATCTGACAAGGCGTGTCTTTATCGACGTGCTATTTCCATCTGCGCCCGAGATCGCAGCGAATAACGGCGAAGTCGGCGCTCCCAAGCCATTCCATCTGCCGCTCACGATCTACGGACCCGGTGAACGCCGGATACCCCAGATCGTGTCTCGAAGTGTCCTGCCCAAGACACAGAAACAGAAGAATTGGCGTCTCAACGGGGAGTTTGTTCGTGACCCGGATGAGGATCCCAACCGTTATCATGCCCTGGCGGCAGACGATGTCGGTGTTCTTGCCTTCGATGGCGACGCGTTTCCGACCGCCGTCACTCTGGTTCTGCTGAGTCAGGCAGAGCCCGGCGATCTCGGTTTGCGCACGGCCGTTCTGGAAGCCATCAACAACAAGGCGATGGGGGTGATCACCCGTGACCTGCTCGCGCGGATCATCGAGCGCGAGGCGTCGCCGACGCATCCGATCCGCGAAGTTCTTGACAGCACGTTGGATGAGGTACTTGAGGACGCCGCGCTCGGCTCCTCGTCGGCCGTCCGCAGGCTGCGCAACTCCGGCTCCGCGCGCCGGATGTCGGCAAAGGCGTTGCAGAACGCCAGAAGGAATGCCGAGGTCACGGGCCGGAACGGCGAACTGCTGTTGAACGACTGGCTCCAGGCGGAGGTTGAAGCCGGGCATCTCCGGTCTGCGGTCTGGACCGCCGAGACGAACGCGATCAGCCCCTGGGATTTTGTCGTCGAGGAGAACGACGGGACCAGAGTCCGGATCGAGGTCAAGTCCACAGCCGGACCCTTCGAACGGAACTTCCACATCTCCCAGGCGGAGATCGAGTGGGCAGCGGAGGCAGAGGCACCCCGAACGGATCTCTACCGCCTGTCCGAACTCCAGGACGGCACTGCCTCGCTTAGGATCTGCCGTGACATCCGCGCCGTGGCCGCACAGATCGTTGCAGCCACCTCCGGTCTGGGCGTCGGCATCGTCCCCGACAGCTACACCATCAGCCCGGTGCAGTTCGGGACGTGGTCGGAAGCCGTCGCGATCGAAGTGCCGGACGAGGATGACGATGAAGAGGACGAGTAGCTACTCGGCCGCAACCGGCACACGGCGTGTTACTGCTGGTCGGGCACAGGCGCGGCGCAGGCTGTCCATGATCGTCTCGGCGAGGCGCTTCGCCATCAGGGGCGGAACGGCATTCCCGATCTGACGGTACGCCGGGTTCATGGTGCCACAGAAGGTGAAGCCGTCCGGGAAGCTCTGGAGCCGGGCCGCCTCTCGAACGCTGATGACGCGCGCCTGCGCACCATCGTAGTGGATGTGCGAGTAGGTGTCCTTGCCGATGTGCGCCATCAGCGTCCTGACCGGGAAGTCCGACTTGAGCTTCCACCAGCGGTTCGGGAAGCTGCCTACCGGGTACGGGGGGACCATGGTCCGGAAGATCATCGTCTTCTCGCCTGCCGTGAGACGCCTGCCGCCGCGCTGCTCACGGTTCTGGATATGCTCCTCGTACAGCCGGACGGCGGTCGCATGGGCCGCCGGGTACTCGGCACCGTTGGGCATGGCCCGGAAGATGTCCGTGTCCCTTGGAAGATACCGGATGACATGATCCCGTAACCCGTCCTCGGGGGCCTCGAACCCTGCCCATGTCCTCATCGTCTTGGCGTAAGCCGAGATCGCTCCTAGCTGTCGGGGATAGGCGGTGGGTACCTGGAAGCGCTGGGCACCCTTCTTGAGCTTGCCCTCCAGGTGCAGGGTGATCGGGCTGAGATCGCCGATTGCCTCTTTGGCCGTGACCGGCCCCGGAAGGTCCGGCGTTCCATGGTCCGCTTCCTCAAAGGCATCGCTACCGAAGAGGTCCACGAACTTCAGAGCCACGGAACGTGTCCCACCGTACCCTGATGGCAGCACCATGTGCTTGATCGCGCGCGGGAAGTGGATCTCATGATCGACTTCCTCATGCACGGCGAGCAGGTAGACCCGATCCCGCATCTGCGGGACACCATGGAAGGCCGAATTGATCAGGCTGTAGCGTGCCCTGTACCCGAGATCCTTCTCCAGAAGCTCGGCAATCTCACCCATGACGTTGTGACCGCCGTAGTTGAGCGAGTCGGGTACGTTCTCGATCAGCAGGGCGAGCGGCTTCGTCACCCGGATGTAGTGCAGGTAACGCAGGTACAGGTTGCCGCGCGGATCAACCTTGTAGGCAGACGGATGGTCTGCCACCTCGCGCAGCTTGGCGCGCCCGACCCGGGCGTAAGCTTGGCATGGGGGACCCCCACGAGCACATCGAAGGCCCGCTCCGGATCTCCGAGTCCCAGATCGGCGGTTACCTCGCCGGGCTCGACGCTGGTGATGTCGCGACTGCGCGCGTGCTGGGCGAGAACTTCGGGCGGCTCGTGCCCGTGGAAGTTCAGCGCATGCGTCCGCGCCGCGATCGGGTCGATCTCGACGGCAGCGTCGATGCGAAATCCTGCGGCCTGAAAACCGAGCGAGATGCCGCCACACCCGGCGAAGAGATCGAGCACGCGCGGCGGCTCACCCCGCCGGAGTCTCGTCAGCTTTTCGCGAATGATCCCGCCCTTTACTCGGTGCACCGTGCTCTCCAGCGCCGACGAATTCGGCGACCCGCTCTTGCAGGCTTGTACCTTGCGCCGTCTCGCACTCCCAGATGGTTAAGACCTGCCATCCACGGTCCCGAAGCGCACGATCGTTGCGCTCATCCCGTTCGACGTTCGAGGCGAATTTGCGGGTCCAGAACTCCTGGCGGCTCTTCGGCTCGTAGGCGAAACGGCAGCCGGGGTGACGATGCCAGAAGCATCCCCGCACCTCGATGATCTTCCGCCTCCCGCTCATGCTGATGTCCGGCTTTCCCGGCAGATCCTTCCTGTGCAGGCGGTAACCGACCCCGAGTTCGCGAAGGATCTTCCGCACCACGAGTTCGGGCTTGGTGTCGCGCCCGCGGATGGCACTCATCATCCGGCTGCGGGTTTCTGGGGTGAACCGATCGACCAATCCGTCCTCCCGCTCTAAATGCTACTTTTTCAAAGCAAACATTGCCAGTTCAGAAATATTTCCACCGCGGTTTACGCAAAATTTTGTTCCCGCAATTTCTTCCGTCAATGCGTAATGATAAAGTCTCACCATTTCTTTGAACATATCAGTATAGGAAGAAAAATCGTTTAGTTTTTTAATCTTATCTAATTTTTCAAACGACTCTTCAGGCAAGTCAATCTGTAATCTTTTCGTGTGTGACTTCATTTTACTTTTTGTCAACGAAGCTTTTCCGTTTTTTGTAGGCTCGTTTGTTTCCGTAGACATATTCATCCTCCGCTGAATAATGATGGGCGCCAGTGGCCGAGACCACTGACGCCCATCCGAAGCTACGCCCTGGTAGAACGGTAGTAGTAACCGCCGATCGTTCCGAAGAGCGGACCGACCACACTCCAGATTGCCTGGAGAGGAGTCCAGTTGCTCGTCATAACTCCCAGGCAAGCCGCACCAAGCAGAAAGATTGAACAGAGCCCGATTACTGCGAATGTGATCACATTTCGAGCCAACCCATCTTCAGACTTGGTGGGATCCTCGATAACACGAACCTTAACATCGAAAGGCTCGCCCACGATGACGTGTCGCTTCATCTCTGACTCTCCAAGTGCATGGAGCGCCAGATCTTCGGCCATTCCGTAGTCTCCCCCCGGCGCGGAACTTTGATCTCAACGACCTGATGAACTGGTCGCGGGGTGGCCAAGAGACTTAGGAGCGCAGTAACGGCATTAACTCCTACACCTCGGGTAGACCGAAGTTACAAAGATAATACCCATACCGGCCAACCAGCATGGCACTGCCCGTGACCCTTGTGGGGGGACGCTCGTGCCGCACTTCGCTTCTATCGGGCATTACTCGGGTGAAGTCAACACCCCCGATGACAATCCGATGTTTACCCGATGAACGGGTCACCCTGCGATCCGCGATCGGTCACAAGCCCAGTCCGCTCGCGTCAAAGCCCGATCTCAGTGGTGAGATTGTCCTCGAACAACTGCCCCTCGCGGACATAGCGGCGCAGAACCGTGAGGGAGGTGTGACGGGTCTGACGGGCGATCGCGAGTTCGCGGACCCCGGCGCGGGCGGCCGACGTGGCGAACCCCGCCCGCATGGAGTGGCCTGCATAGGCGGCTGCGTCGAGCCCGGCTGCCCCGGCGCGACGCTGGACGATCAGGGCGACCGCGTTGCCGGACAGACGCCCGCCGAGGCGGCCATGGCGATCGACGGCGCGGAACGCTGCCCCCTCGGCGATCCCGGATGCGGCGAGCCACGCCGCGTAGGCGGCGACCGGACACGTCGCCGTCCCGGTACGTCCGACCGCCAGCACCGCCCCACGGCCCTCGGCGTCGGTCTTGCTGCGCCGGATACTGATCCGCAGACCCTCGGGCAGGACGGCGATGTCGGCAACGTCGAGGGCGACAAGTTCCGAGCGCCGGAGCGCGGCGGCGGTGCCGACCAGGAGCAGGGCACGGTCGCGCCGGTCGGCAAGGCCGTCGCCAAGCGTGGCGAGCGCCTGCTTCAGGCGCGGGACGGTCAGGGCCTCGGCATGGCGCTGGGCGGAGCCGCGCTCGCGCCGCAGGCCCGCCAGCACGTCGGCCACGGCCGGATGACGCACGTCGAGGCCGAGCCCGGCTTGGCGGTGCCGGGCGGCGAGGCTGCTCACCCGCCGGGTGAGAGTCGCGAGCGACAGCCGGTCGGCGATGTCGGCGAGGTAGAGCCCGACCACGGCTGGAGTCGCAGGGAGGTGTGAGGCCACGAGCGGAGCACCACGCCGCAAAATCGCGCCAGTCGGCCTCGTAGGCGCGGATCGTGTTGGCGGCGCGTGCCTGCCGGGCGAGCCCGGCGGCACGAGCGGCGACGGCTTCGAGATCCGGGGTGGCGGCAGGGCTGCCATCGGTGAGGGGGACGACAGCCTGCGCCATGAGGGTCAGCCTTTCGGGGAGTAGATCGCACCGGTCGAGAAAAGGTGGCCCGGCGGGATGCGCCCGGTCCGACCCGGAAGGAGTCCCTCGCCGTCGAGGATCTCACGGACCCAGCGCCCGATCAGCTTCTTGATCGGATCGGGGCGGACCTCGTCCCCGATCCGATCCAGCAGCGGGCGACCAACTGCCCGAAGAGCGGGAATGTCGTGCTTCGACAGCACAACCATCTCGGTGACGTAATCGGGGTCGGTGAGGATCGCGCCGACGCGACCGCCGAGCGGCGATGCCTTGAACCCGTCGAGACCAAAAGCCATCAACGTCTCCTTGCTTGCGTTTCGCTATATTGCATCTTGCAATCTTGCATTCAAGCAGGAACGCTGGCGGGCACTGCGATGTTCGCGTGGATTCACCTTCGATAAGCGTCATTATCACAGCCCACGACGGCCCCGGCAACGGCCTTCATGCGTGCATGAATAATTTTTTCATGTTGCCTCTTGCGGGCGCGCAGAGACGGGGTATGTTGGCTTTATGAATTTGTGATTCACGAGGTCATCGAATGCCACCGTTCACGAAGGACGAGATGCTCACGGAACTCCGGACCATCCTGCTCTACGAGGCAGACCACATCCGGGCGGCCGCGAATGACGAGATCGCCGCCGAGTTCATCGGGTTTTCGAGATGGGCCACCGACGACAGCGTCCTGGAAGGCGAGGACGAGCAAATTCCAGATTTCGAGTATGAGGAAGAAGAATACAGCGTAATGGATCCACAGAAAGTGGATCTTGAAAGATTTTCCATCACCAGCACATTGATAAAATGCTTCGAATTTGCATTCAGACCAAGCTTGTCTCACGAATTATATGACACAAACATAAAACAGATCACATTCTTCACACAGGGTATCCCGCGCGTCGGCACATATGGCGAGACACGCCCCTTCATGACCCCGGACGGCTATTGTCAGATCGTATCTGAGGTCGCGGCAGCACGCTGGCGCCTGGAGGTTGAGGAGGAGGGAACCTTCACGGCACGTGAACTGGCGCTGTTGGCCAATATGACCGAAGGGGCCGTTCGCAACGCCATGACCGGCAAGGGCGAAGGCAGCCTCAAGACGGTTCCCGGTAAGAAGCCGATGCAGGTGGAGTGGGCTGAAGCTGAGCGCTGGCTCAAGGGTCGGCGCGGCTTCGTGCGAACTCCGGCTCGTCCGAGCCAAGATCAGGTTTTGAAAGATCGACTCAAGGCTATCAAAACGGCCCAGGAACTCGGCGCCCTAATCTGGCTGCATAGCGATTTGCTCGAAGCCCCTGGCCTACACAGCGACTTCATCGAGCGTACTCCCACCAAGGTGGATCGGAGCGCGGGAGGTGCTGCATCTCTGAACTGGCCTCACGAGGAGGTCATGGCATGGAAGCTGGGCACGTTCACGTTCGATGCGGCAAAGGCACAGGCCCTCGCGCAGGCTCTGGACTTCGACGCGCCGGAGTTCGTCGGTAAGGCGCTTGAGGTCTCCCTGCGCCGTGATGCGAGCGGGGGAATCAGCGGTGAGCTACCTCGGCGGACACACCTTCTTCCGTCTTGAAGGCGATCCCACCGGTACTTGGCTGGACCGCCACGTTCGACATCGTCCGCAACGGGAGGCGGTGAGCGGGTTCCCGACTGGCCCCTCCGAGCAGGTCCTCCGCGAGATCGCGCAGATGGATCGGGAGGTTGCCGCCAAGCTCGCGGCTCGCCGCTTCGAACAGCGTTCGACAGTGCGGCGGCCGTCCAAACAACTTGTCGGGAGGCCAGCATGATCAGGAGCATCATGACCATTCACGCCCAGGAGCGGCTTCAGCAGCGGGCGATCCCACCCCTCGTGATCGAGCTTCTTGAGGAATTCGGTTCGATCGAGCGGTGTGGACACGCCGAGCGTCTGATCTGGGACAAGGCTGCCCGACGCCGCCTCGCCCGTCATCTCGGTGGCGAACGTGGCCTGCGCATGGTCGAGCCCTGGCTCCACGTCTACGCCGTCCGATCAGACGATGGGCATCTCGTCACTGCGGCCCATCGGCGGCAGCGACACCGGAGACAGTAGCCGGATCATCCCCTCGGCTGCTCACCGGTCACCATCCGCGAGCGGAGAGCCACTCCTCGAACGCAGCGGCATCGGCCTGAACTTCGAATTCGTAGTTGAGCTTGTCGAGCCGTGCATTGCGCACACGCTCGACAACGCGCCGCCGCCAGCGACCGGAAGCCTTGGCCGCGCACCACCGACACGCGATCTGATGCCGGTGCTCATGAGCGAATGAGTTCAGGTTCACGACCATCGTGACGGTGTCGGCGACATTGAAGGTGTTGCGCGCGATCATCGCCTGGAGAACCGGGTCGTCCCGCAACCGGGCGAGCATGTCCCGGATCCTCTGGATCTGCGTCGGGGTCATGCCGTAATCCTCGCATCGATGGAACGGCGTCCGAGAAGATCGGCGACGCGCATGTCCCGAAGGATTGCCGCGTCGAACGCCTGCACACGATCGCGAAGATCCGGGGGCAGTAATGATCCGGCCTCGGCAAGCCGCAAGCGCAGAGACTGGATCGTCTGCACTGACACCCGCATTGTCGCACCCTCGCGCCGCAGATAGTCGCGCAGGTAGCCGGGGTGGCGTCCGCACCACGAACGGGAGAATTGTTCTCGGGACCGGACGAGTCCGAGATTTTTCATTTCCTCATAAATTCGAACGAGTTGAAATCCGTGCATCTTATTCCTGGGATATTATCTGGGATGAATATCTTCTATCTACTTATATAACAGACACGCACATGCAGTCAGAAGTTTCGTGATCGTCTCTGGCGATCAACGCAATGCTGCGAATTCAATCGGGTTTGTACGACAGGATCAGCGTGCAGAGCGGTATCACGCACGAAGCTGGCGGATCCGTTCGAACGCCTCTTCGGCGCGGATGTAGCGATCGTGGGCCTGCGGACGATGATGTGGAGGGTGCACATCCGGATGCAGTCGGCGCCGGTAGGCCCGGCGGGCGGCCTCGACCAGCCAGTCCGGGGCTGAAGGGCTCAAACCCACCCGGCGGTAAACAGGATTGCCAACCGTATTGGCCGCACGGTGGGCCGCCGCTCGTACCTCGGCAAGTTCGCCTTCCAGACGCTTGATCCGAGCGTCGCGTCCCGCGAGTTGAGCGGCCTGCCCCTCGTGATCCGCTTCGAGCAGCCGCCGCGCCCGATCTTGTTCGCCGACCATGCACGCCAACGTTTCTGCCATCACGAGATAAGGCAAGGCCAGCACCCACAGGGTCAGCCCGGCGACTGGCATCGGTAGGCTCGCCAGCACCAGGGTGATCACGATGGCCAGCCAGATGCGGATCTTCCAGCCGGGCGTCTTCAGGACGTAGACCGCAGCGGGGTGAAGGTTCGTCATGGGCGGAGCAGGAACGCCGCCAGCGCCTCACCAGAGGTGACTATGAGGCGACGCCGATCACGCGTGCTTCCCTCATCCCTGCGGTCGAGGATGTCGTCGAACCCGATGGTCACCCGCCGCCTCCCGGATCAGGCCGCCTCGTCAGCTTCACCCTCCAGCGCTGCGAGAACCTCGTCCTCCTCGCTGCTGCCGTGCGGGTGAAGAGCGTCGTGGAGGGGCGCGTAGCGGTAGATCCCCAGCAGATCGGCCACATCCTTTCGATAGGGGCCGCCGATCGCCGGGCCGGGGATGATCGCGCCGAGCGCCTCCAGGCGCCTCAGCACAGGGTAGAGCACCTCTCTGGAGGGTTGCCGGTTCTTCATCCCGCCGACTTCCGAGACCATCCAAAGTCCGTCGATGGTCGGCGTCAGCGATGCCGCGAGGGTCATCTCCGTGCCGTCTTCGGCGCGGTGCATTACCTCTACGACTGCGAGTAGACCGAGCGCAGCCTCGGCGATCTTCGTGCTCGCGCAGTTGCGGAGCTTGGTGCCGATCTCACGGTACTCCGCGGCCGTCCGGAGCGGCCGGATGCCTTCGGCTGCTGGCAGCGGGGTGGGCAGGCGATCCGCGGTATCGAGAGCGGACTTGGCGAACGCCTCAATGACCCCCAGGCTCTTGAGCGACTGGCGCAGCGCGGCGACGACGGCGTCTTCGTCTACGACCGAGTGGCAGATCCGGATGAGGTCCAGCACCGCATTCATCGCCACGACGCGCTGCGGCGTACCGGCGACGGCGAGAACGTCGGGCCAGACCAGGACAGGGTCCAGGGTCATGGCTGCCTCGACGGTAATGGACATCAGCTTGCCGGAGTACCTCAGCGCGTGCGCCCGGCGACTGTGACGCTCGACGGCGAGGATCTCGAACAGGCGATGATATGCGGTGGGATCGACGAACGGATGCAGGCCCGCTCCCTTCGCGCCAATTTCCTCGATCCTGGCGAGCGCCCGGAGGTAGCCGGTGGGCACGTCCTGGGGTTCGACGGCGAAGGCTGCCGCAATGATCTGCCGGGCGCGACGGGTTCGAAGCGCGAGACCGATACCTTCAGCACCCGCAGTATCAATGGCGAGGCAGCGAAGGAAGGGGCCGGGTGCATCCAGGTCAAGGGTGGCGAGAGCGACGAAGGCAGCTTGCCGCCGGAGCACTCCCGCGACGCAGAGATCAGCGATGAGTCCGCGGGCGCCCTTTCGATCGAGAAGCGAAAGCCGCGTCAGGGCCCAACCGGTGATCGGTGTTGCTTCGTTGGCCGTCTCAGCCGGGTTCTCAGTGATGTGATCGCATCGCCGATGGGCCAACGGCATGCTCCGACAGCATCGCCGTGGTCACGCGTTCCCGCGCCACCCGTTTCGACCTTGTGCAAATTCTACCACAATGCTGATGGACCGCAACGATGCGTGAAGATGAAGCGAGTCGTGGTTAAATCTGGGCGTCCAGCCTGAGGATATCCAGCAGCTTTTTCGTGGTAGGTCGTTGCAGAAATTCGAATCTATGCGAGCATCGTCGGGATCGGCGCCAGTCCGAAGTTGCTGATGACGTTCGGGGTGTGGAGTTCACAATCGTAGACCGCGGTGCCATCTTCTCCGTCATCCTCACCCGACAAGCACTGCGGATCGAAGCGAAGCTTCCACTGCTCGATGTCACAGCCGAGTACCGCCGCGCAGTCGCCCAGACCCTAAACCGAGTCGAGGAGGCTCGGTGGCAGCGCCACGCCGAACTCCATCTTGATCAAGTCCGAGAAGAGATCCTCGCTCGGCAGCGCGCCAAGTATGGGCCTGAGTGGCCGTCGAGTTGGGGCGGCCGGATGACGTTGAGCATCCTGGTGCAGCGAGCGTTGGAGGTCAGCTTCCGGCGTAGCTAAGCATTTCTGAACCCGAACGAGACGGATCCGGCGCTGTGGCGTGGAAGCCCACCGGCAGCTAAGGTCATGCTTCCCCTGCCTGAATTGGTGGAGGCCAACCTATACGCAGTTGCTATTGCCCTGGGCGGTTTTCCCCACGCCCCAGAACTAGCGCCTCCTTATCGACAGGTAGGCGCGGACGATCTCGGCGACGCCAATTAGCGCCGTGCCGGGTTTTGTCCCGGCCGACAGATGGAATTTCAGGCATCGATGGCTTCGATCGCCGCAATAGCAACTGGGTCGGTCGCCGGGACAACGTGGACGGGCACGGTCTCGTGGCTCAAGCGATCTCGCAACGTCCAGAAGGTGTACTCCCCCGCGATCAGCGTGTAGCGGCCGTCTTGCCCCACGACGGCAACGATCGGCGGGAGCGTTTCTCCCCAGTTGAGGGACGCCTCGAAGCTGGCCATCCGCCCCACCCACCGCTGGCTCTCGTTTGCGTCAGACAGGAGCCCAATCCGCGCGAAGGCGTCCACCGGCACCATGATCGTATGCATGGCCTGGGCGCGCGCCACGTCCGCTGCGACGATCGCCTTCGCCATCACACTTGCGAACCCTTGGTGCCCGAACCGGGTGCCAAACGCCGACAAGACCTCGGAGCCGAGTTCCCGCATAAGAAACGCAACCCCGACATCGTCGTTGGGCGCGTGCCTCGCCTCTCGCTCTTGGCGAGCCTGCCACATCTCATGAGGCTCGGGCGCCTGCGGCGGCTCGCGGCGCTCGGGCGCACCCTCCTCCTGTCCATGCCACTGGTGCAGCGGGTCAGCCTGCTGACCCTTGACCTTGGCGGCAGCACGAGCCTCGCGGATCTCGGCGGCAACCGCCTTGCTGGTCAACTTTTGGCCAGCCTCAAGCCGTTCGGCCACAGATGCGCACAGTGCGTCGGGCGTCGAGGGCGCTGCCAGCGCGTAGATGGCTGTCGGAGGCAAACGCGAAATTATTTCGCTTTTGTCCCCGAACCGCTTGGCGGCCCGCATGAAGTTCTGAGCCATGCGAGGGCTGATACCCATCTCGGACTTGGCCCACGGATAGAAAGTGCCGCGATCGAGGCGCGCCTTCATCTCCAAGAGGTCGGAACCCGTGTTGATTACGTAGGTGCGAGTTCGCTGGTGATAGCGCTCGACCACTGAGCGAGCCTCACGGGCAACCTCCGCATCCATTCCAGCGTAGTCGAAGGCCGTAGGGCCAGAATTGGGCTCTGTGATCGGCGGCGCACCCATATTATGTGTTCTCCGTTTCAGCCGCGCAGCCGAACCACGGCCGAACTAACATCCATCATGGAAACTGAAGCAGTCGGCCGCTCGGGTGACAAACACATAACAAAACAGCACTGCTTTGCAAGAGGCAGCGGCAAATTCCACTGATGGAATTTTCCCGCGCAATCGCCGAGCATTTCGTTATACGAAAAACGAACGCGTCGATGACCTAGAAGACAGTCGTCTACACCGAGGATACGTCGTCCCGCCTTTTCCTCTATGATGATCACGAAGTTCGGGTCGCACCCAAGCGGCGATCGAGCAGGTGGAGCGCCCTCCGTCTGGGCCGCCACCCCCCTAATGCTTCTTGCGGTGATCTCGACGTTCTGCCGACCTCGCTCCACCGATCCGGCCCCAGCCTTCTCCCATCATCGGCTCGACCATTACGCAGGCCAGTGTCGGCGTCGAACTTCCGCCCGGAGGTCTCGACGGCCACGCTCGCCCACGATCATCGGACGGACCTTGCCTGGAACGGGCATGCGAAGCGTCCATACGGCAGCAGTTCACGCGACGGTCGGCTCGCGCGGACCATGCATCGGCTGACGCTATATCGCCCAGAGTTCGCGTCACTGCGGCGAGAGCAGCCTTCGATCTCCGAGCGTGGTCGATCGTGCGTTTTTCGCACGAAAACGATGTCGCCGAGATCGACATCTCGCGCACGGGCAACGTCTTGCTCACGGGCGCCATCTCGCACTCGGGCAACATTACGACAAGCACGGGCACCGACGCGCTTTTCGATATACGAAAACGCGTGCAGCAAGGTTGTCTACTCGTCCACTTCGCAGATCCGGTTGCCGAGCACGACGCGCGCTACGTCCTGGGGTGCGTGTAGGTGCGCTTGCGCGAGAGCAACAAGGTTCGCGAGCACGACGGCTTCGAGGCTCAGATCCTCAACCGCCAGGATAGGCACCTGCACCCATGCGGATTTTGTTGACGAAGTTCGCGTCGGTCGTCCGGCTCTCGACGTTCATGCGGAGTTCGAGATCATAGAGGCCGTGATCCAGGGCTATGCCCTGCCGATCTCGAAAGGATGGTCCTCTCCGGAGGTCACCATCTTCACCGAGGGCACAGTGGCGAGCCCTCGTACCCGTTGTTCTCGAACTTCGGGCAGCGCGCCTCACGGCGGTGCAGGATCATGCCCAAGAACGTCGCGTCCATGGTCACCTCGACGGTGATCATGCCCTTCGTGGCTGTTCGAGATCTCGGCGGCGGTGGTCGTCTGGCCAACCGTTCCGCATCCTGTCCCAAAAACCCTCTCGTTTTCGGCTCCCATTTTCCCTTCGCGGCGGCTCTTATGTCGGCCTGTCCCGGAACCATCTGGTTCTGGGACAGGGCTCGTGGCCGTAGGCTTGGCCGAGGCGCGGATCCGTGAGAATCTGGGGGCGATGAAGGTCGCACTCTATGCCCGCGTAAGCACGTCCAAGGGGCAGACGGTTGAGAACCAACTTCGCGAACTTCAGGCGGTTGGTGCCCGGCTGGGCTGGACCGTCGTGGCGATCCACATTGATGAGGGGATCAGTGGCGCGCGTGGGCGCGATCGGCGGCCGGGCTACGATGCTCTCCTCAAGGGAGTCGCCCGGCGCGAGTACGATCTAATCGCGGCCTGGAGCGTGGACCGCCTCGGGCGTTCGCTCCAGGACCTCGTCGGCTTCCTCGCCGAGGTTCAGAGCCGCGGGGTCGGTCTGTACCTGCACGTCCAAGGGCTCGACACAACGACGCCCTCGGGTCGGCTGCTCTTCTCGCTCTTGTCGGTCTTCGCCGATTATGAGCGCAGCATGGTCCGTGACCGCGTCCTGGCGGGTTTGGAGCGCACGCGATCGAAGGGCACTCGCCTCGGTCGGCCGCCGCTGGACGCGGAGAAAGCCGAGGCAATCCGGGCGCTACTGGCAGCCGGGGTCGGGATCCGAGAGACGGCGCGCCGGACCGGCGTCGGCGCCTCGACCGTGCAGCGCGTGCATGTGGCGATGACCGCCTCCCAGGATGAGGAGACAATCACCGCCGCGGCGTGATGAGCGGGTCGCGATCAAGACACTCCGCTCAGTGCGTTCGTTAGCTGAGGCGCCTGCGGATCTCGTCCAGAGCAGCCCTCGCGCTGGTGGGAGGCGGAGCATACGGCGGGGTGTAGGAGCCGGGCGCCGCGAGCCCGTACTGATGGATCTCCGCCGCGTTCCGGCTCCAGAAGGTGCGCTTGAAGAAGCGCTGGTCGTCACGCAGCTTGAAGCCGATGAGGACGTGGTGAGGCCAACGGGTCAACGCCCAAGTGTCCTCAACCTCCCTGGTCGAGAACTCGGCATGTTTATGCGCCAATTCGATCAACTTCAAAACGGCAGAAGAGCGATAATTGTAAATCGGCAAGGCGTAGGTGTACTTAACGTCTTCGTTCTTGTTCACGGTAAAAGAGGTCCTTACCGGCAGAAGCGCCGATAAACTTACAATACTACCTCGTGTCGGAGGTCGCATTATTTTAATCTCGATCGATGGCTCGAAGATCATCCTCCGGACCATCGCCGACGTTCAGCCCGCGAGGATCAGCCCGACCAGTGGTTCGACCGGCTGGATCCGTTCGCCAGGATCCCGCGGCAGCCGAGGCTCCCCGAGGGGCACCCAGCGTGGAGATGGGGCCTGGGAGACGCCCGCCGGATCGGTGGCTGGATCTGACTATAGAGTGTGTGTGCCCCGGCGATGCCGGGCGCCCGCAGGTGGTATCGTGGCGGCGCGGTTCGGGCATCGGGGCTCGCTTAATTGGCCCTGGGTGATAGGGCGCCTCGGTCGATGGCGGTACTGGTTCGCAGGTGGCATCCGGTGGCCGATCCGCTCCTGCGGATCCGGGTGTTGATCCCGAGGCGACGAGCCAGAGGCGAGGAGCACGAGGCGTTCCCCGTCGAGTTCATTTGGCGGGCGACGGGCGCAGCACGGCGGTCGCCGATTTTTCTCTTGCGAGACGAGTGAAGCGCGTCGAGCGGTGTCACTCCGTTTTCTTCCGAGACGAGGGGCAGCAGCCCTGTTTCTCATTGAACAATATTCTTCCTTGCACCTGAACTTGATCAAGATGTTCAATGAGAATGGCTGCCGATCAGGAGCGCTTCCCATTCATGAGGATCGAATAATATTGAGGCGGCCTCCAGGGGGCTGGTAAAGTCTACCTATTGCTTCAAGAGGTTTTCCCCCAATGCGTGACTCCGACTGGCTCGACGCCTTCATCGGCAGCGAGCCCACCGTTCCCCTCATGTCCTCGCCCCCCACTCTGCCTGAGGCGGACGCTCCTCTTACTCTGTCCCGCGCGTCCGCGCCGCGGCCTGCCGGGAAGAAGCCGAGGAAGGACAGCAAGCCCTGGTTCACCCGGTTCCCGCCGCTGGGTCGGGTCCGCGCCATGCGGGCGCAGTTCTTCGACAACGGGCCGAACCCCGGCAAGGGCAACACCCAGCATACCATCAAGTTGCGGGTCTACCTCGACGACGGCATGCCCTTGAACCAGCGCACCCCGCACTGGCACCGGCTCGTCGAGCTCATCGACCCGAAGAAGGTTGTGGCCTGGGCCGAGCAGGAGCACGCCGCGGGCCGGATCCCGGAGACCGGGCTCGCGCCCTACCGCGAGGCTGCCGACGCCGCCGCGGCCTGGATGCGCGACGAGCCGGAGGCGCTGTGGGCCAAGATGGGCCACATCGGCTCGCCGCCCGGCAACCACTACTTCCACGGCCAGTTCCTGCTCGTCGTGGCGGGCGAGGAAGGGATGGAGGCGCGCCTGCACCTTGACGCCGAGGTCATCGAGATCGGCCCGTTCTACGCCAACACCCGGTCCAAAAAGGCGAACGCGCCCAAGCGGCACGCGCTCTACGACCCGCACGGCCTCGTCGCCGGGACGGAGGACGCGTGATGGCCGATATCGATCCCGCCAAGCTCGTCGCAGCCCTGCGCAAGGCCATGACCATGGTCGAGGCGCTGTCGCTCAAGGTTGAGTTCCTGGAGGAGCAGAACGCCAAGCGCGCCCGCACCGAGGAGGAACTCGCCCAGCACCTGATGCGCCTGCGCACGGAGATGCGTGAGCGGAAGATCCACATCGGCGACGTGTTGATCGCCAGCGTGAACGCCCTGATCGATCATCAAGATGCCGAGAACGAGCGGATCCGTGCCCGCCTCGGCGAGCAGGAGAAGGACCTGCGCTACCTCCAAAGCTACGTCGCCGGGCACGAGGTGGCGTTGATCAACCTCACCGGGCAGGCACCGGAACTGGTGCTGCTGGAGGACCTCGAAGCCGAGACGTGTGCGTCGCCTGTCGTCGAGGTCGGGGCGCCCGTCTCCTACCCTGAGCCGGAGGCGGGTGGCTGCGGATCCGATGTGAGCCCCGCGACGACTGCCGGGCGCTGACGACCGAAGGTCGGGACCATGGAGCCTCGCTTGACGCGAGGTCCCACGGTGTTACCCCTTGAGCAAGGAAGCGAGACTATTGATCGTGCGGTAGAAATCGGTGGCTGGGGCGAATCCCGCTCCCTCCGCCAGCCACTATTGATTAGACAAGCTTTTTGAACTGACAGGGGCTACCCCACCATTCACCCCACCAGCAGTGGGAGGTCGGGGCAGCGAAGGCCTCCGGTATATGGACGGCACGCTCGGGCCGTCATCGACGTGAAGGCATGGCGCTCGACTCGAAAGCCCCTTAAGGAGCATTCGATGGGTGGTTCGCGATAGCCCGGGCTATGCCAAGATCCCTACACCCTGCGACGCCCGACAGGGCTGGAAGATCCGCCAGCGCATCTTGGACGCCTGAGTCTGATACCGCGACCGAACTCACCGAACAGGCTGGCCTGCCAGGTTGGGAGCCAACGAGCCACGCAATCGGGACGCGATGAGTGACCAGCCGTCCAACGTCGCTGCCCCCGCAACGGTTGAGCCGCCTGGACCGTTCATGGACTCGTCGAGGAACACTGCAGCCTGCCGGATGCCTGAGCCGATGCTGACGAAGCGATCTCAAGGAGAGAGCGAGACAGAGGCCCCGACCGGAGCAGGTCAGGCGCTGATGATGGGGGAGGCCGTTGCTGGTGCTTTCGAGGAGCACGGCGGCGAGCTGGGTAAGCTCTGCCGCGAGACGCTCGCCCGCGACCTTGCAGAAGTCGTTCAGCCGCTCCTGAGCACGTGCACCAACGCGGAGTGGATTGAGGCCATCAACGCGCGTCTCGACTTGCTAGAACGCGATACCGGCAAGCCGGGCCCCAGGCTTGTACGCTTCGAGGCAAACGGCGTCGCGGAGATGACCGCACCGGCGCGCTGAGATCCGTCTCAAGCAAAATTGGTTCGACCCTCCGTCCTGGCGACATGGCACCAGGTGAGCGGAAACGCGCGTCTCAATCCTAAGCTGACCGCATCCATGCATCTATCGCACGGGTGGTATCTGGCACTTGGTATGCCACCGAATGCGATTCGATGTCATAAATGCTGCAACGCAAACGCCAGCACGGATTGTCCGCCATGATCGCTCTCGCTGTTACCGCTCTCGTCGCCGCCGTTGCCGCCAACGTCGCGCTCGTCCCCTTCATGGCCGACCGTCTGAGCCCGAAGAGCAGCGCCCCGGCCGCAGCTGGTTCCACGCTCCTGGCGAGCAACGAAAACCACGCTGCCGTGGCGAAGATCGCCGCGTAACCGCACTATTCCTCGCTGCACTGCGAACAGATTCGCCCCGCCCGGCCCAGTGCCCGGCGGGGCTTTTCATGTCCGCTCAATAGTGGCGTTCGCTGCTCTCGCTCATCCGCCTCGGGATGTAATCGCCGGAGCGGGACTGCTGACCGAACACCAGCCAGCCGAGGCCAAAGCCGATCGCACCCGCGATGAACAGGCCGGTCATCGTCCCGGTGTCCATGTCGCTGACTGCGCGACTGCCCTGGCGGTAGTAGCGGGAACCGTACTCAGAGGCGTTGTCCCAAGCGTCTGAGGCCCTGCTGGTGGCGTCCCGCAACGTCTCCTTGGCCTGGTCCGCGACGCCAGCACCGCCGCCGGATGAGCCGCCCGCACTGCCGCCGCCCGATTTACCCGCTGACGCACCGGATAGGCCGCCCGTCTGCCCTGATTGGTTGTCTGCCATGGTCAGCTTTCCTCCTGCGCTCTGAGTGACTCATGAGGGGGAACCACTCAGCAGCGGAGGTGATCCCCCGTAGGGGGTTCAGACCGTATGTTGTGTTGGGCGGCTAGGTCATGGAGCCGGGCCTCATGCGGATGGCCGATCTCAGCCGGTAGCGTCGGCTGACGGGACGTCATCAGGACCATCTGAATGACCGGCCTGGGCGCTCAGCAGCCGGCCGGTCCTTGCCGAAACCAGAACGGCTGCTTCCGAGGCTCTCCGCGAAAGCGGACAGGCTACTGCGCTGGCCGACGACGCCAGGGCCCCAGCCGACGCCGGCACGAACGAACAGGCATGCGCCCGCGTGGTGGATCTCCAGGACCTTGGCGCGGCCGGTGCCGAGCACGGCAGCGACGAGGCTGCAGGCCTTGCTGAGCACCTCGTCCAGGTTCTGGCACGTCAAGGCGAACTCGCCGAAGTCGGCCAGCATTTTCTGACGCCTGAGCATCTCCCAGATCCGGTCGGCATCGGACATCGCCGTTCCCCATCGCTGGAAGTCTCCGCGCCTCGGCGACGAACTGCGAGTTCAGCCCCTGCTCGGCACCTCGGCTCTTTGGGGAACACACGGAGTCTTATTGCGTGCACGATGAGCGCTGGCGCGTCATGAGCGGACATTTGCCTGAGCGCCTTTGACCTGTGCGATGACGCGGCTGGGCCCGTGCGTGGATGGGCATGCGGTTCGGAACCGTCCAGGCGCCCACGGCGCTCCTGACGGTATGGACCGTCTCAAACACACCGTGCGCTCCATCCTCGCACACGCGGGGTCCTACAGGCCCGGCACCATCATTGAGGCCGAGCGGATCGTGGACGCCTACCTCGATGATTTCGAGGGCTATCGGGCGCGTCGCGCCGCGATGGATGCGCTGCTCCATGAACTCGCCTTGCCGGAGCACCACGCGCGCAACCGTGGTGGCCTGTTCGAGCTGATCGAGCTCCACCTGAAACGTCGGCATCGCGAAGCGGCACGGCTGTTCCAGTAGCCGCCAGCCGTCCCTCAGCCGGCGTGAACGACCCTAAGCCGCGCCCGAGTGGGCTGCGGACCCCGGGCTCGGCGTCGCGCTCTGGGAGTGTTCGACGCGCGCACACCCGCCGAGTTCACGGGGGAGGACTGCGCAAGAACGCCCGCGGCGGGCACCTGCCCGGGGCCCGCCGCGTCGGCCACGCCGACCTGCTGACCGCTGAAGGCCGCTTGAGGCAGCCGCAGGAGCTGCGCGCCATGCTGGAGAGCGCCGGGTTCAGCCCGGGAGAGCGGATCGTCACCCACTGCGACGGAGGCGGTCGCGCGGCCCTCGCGGCGCTCGCCGCGGTGCAGGCTGGGTTCAGCCGGGTGGACACCTACTACCCCAGCTTCTCCGACTGGGCGAAGGACGAGAGCTGCCCCATCGTGCGGGATGGCGAGAGCTGAGAGCCTGCCGGAACGTCTATGGAGCTCTCAACTCAATGGCTGCGTGAGTTGGACTAGGTGCAAAGGCGATAGGTTCAGGAGGCAAAGGCACCGGGGTTACACAGTCCTCGGCGAAACCGTCGAGGCTGCGAACCCGACTGCGCAGGGACGCGTTACTGACCTCATGGCGCACATGAACGATGATGAGGGATCGCCGGAACGCGCCGGCGGCGGACACGAGAGCTCGGGCGAGCCTGCACGCGGCAGCATGGACCAGGGGGCGCTTGAGCCCCTCGGCCGTCCAGGTCTGCGCCACTGGCAGCAGAGCACCATCACCGATCCGGACCTGAGCGACCGCGGCGGCGTCTTCTTCGCCGCCGTCGAGATGACCCGGATGCCGATGATCCTGGCCGACCCTCGCCAGGACGACACACCCATCGTGTTCGCCAACAACGCCTTCCTGGACCTGACCGGCTACGAGGAAGGCGAAGTCCTCGGCCGCAACTGCCGCTTCCTGCAGGGCGCGGGCACCGACCCGGATCACGTCCGGCAGCTCCGGGAGGCCCTCGTTGAAGGCAGGGCCACCGCACTGGAGATCCTGAACTACCGCCGGGACGGCACGCCGTTCTGGAACGCGGTGTTCATGGGTCCGGTACACAACCCCGAAGGCGAGATCATCTACTTCTTCGCCAGCCAACTCGACGTGACGAACCGGCGCGAGAGCGAGCAGCAGTTTCGGCAGGCGCAGAAGATGGAAGCCATCGGCCAGCTCACGGCAGGGCTGGCCCACGACTTCAACAACCTGTTGCACGTGATCAACGGTAGCCTCGAGCGGATGGCGGCCAAGCGGCACGATGAGCAAGCCTTCGAGCGCTATCTCGCAGCAGCCACGACGGCGGCTGATCGCGGTGCCAAGCTCACCCACCAGCTTCTCGCCTTCGCCCGGCGTGGGCGCCTGGAGCCGAAGGGCATCGACTTGAGCGAACTCGTCAACTCGGTTGCCGAGTTGCTGGAGAGCTCGGTCGGCAGCAAGGCCACGCTGCACCTGAACCTGCAGCGGCGCCTGCCGCAGGTGCGGGTGGACGCCACGCATCTGGAGATGGCTCTCCTGAACGTCGTCGTGAACGCCCGCGACGCCTCGCCGAATGGCGGCGCCATCACGGTCACCACGAAGCGGGTTCACCTCAACGGCGACGCCGCCTCGCGGCAGCTGGAGCGGTGATTACGCGCTGCTCTGCGTCTCGGACGAGGGCACCGGCATGGCGCCGCACATCGTGGCCCGGGCGACGGAGCCCTTCTTCACCACCAAGCCGCGCGGCGAGGGAACGGGCCTGGGCCTCGCCATGGCGTCAGGCTTCGTGCAGCAATCGGGCGGGAGACTGGAGATCGACAGCGGGGTCGGACGCGGCACGACGGTCCGCATGCTGTTCCCCATCCTTGAGCGACAGGCGGACGAATTCGCGCCGAAAACGGCTCCGACCGGCTATCAAACGCGCCCGCTCGATAACCCGACGGCGCCGCCTTTGGTGCTCGTAGTCGGCGACAGTCGCGAGGCTGCCGCGATGGCTGGTGAGGCCTTGCAGGACATCGGTTACCGCGTCGTCGTCGCCCACAGCGCCGAGGAGGCCCTGCAACGCTTCGACGAGGCGCACGGTAGCGGTGACGCGTTCAAGCTGGTGTTCTCGGACGTCATCATGCCGGGCGGGGCGAACGGCCTGGTCTTGGCCAAGCATGTCGCCGACCGCGACCCGACCGTGCCGGTCCTGCTCACGACGGGTTACAATGACGAGATGGCCATCGACGGTCCCCAGCCTCACGCAATGGACGTCCTCGGCAAACCGTACCGGCGCAGCGAGCTGATCGACCGCGTTCAGGCGGCCTTGCGAAGGGGGGCACGCACGGGACCGGGTCGAACGACGTCCGATTTCGGGCACGCCCAAGCCTGAGCGGCAAGATCCGCCACCGACCCCGCAGACCCGCGCCCGCTCAGCTGCGCCGGGCGAACCAAGCGCACCCGGCTTCTCCTCGGGTGCCGAGGCGACGGGGCCGACGTCCGCCTGATTGATGCGGCCTCCTGGATGAAGGGCCGCTCGTCGCTCGGCTTCCTGCGCTACGCCGCGCTCGTGCGCATCGAGAAGGACGGCAAGCGCCGCCTGGTGCTCGTCGGCCTGAAGGCGGCGGTCGAGCCCGCGGCGCCGGTGGCCCCTGTCGCAGAAATGCCGGTGGATCCGGGATGCGCAGGCCGCCTGGAGGTGCGCCTCAGGATGTGGGCGCTGTGTCCTTGCGCGCCCGCAATATGAGCGGGTGCACGTGCCAGAGCCCGCCCAGCAGCGCGAGGGAGGCGAGAGCCGCAATCAGCCCGGCCACGTTCGATGCGACGACCTTCGCAACGACGACGCCGAGATCGACCGAGATGCCGAGCGCGAGTGTCACGCTTGCGGCAAGGAGGAATCGGGTGCCGAGCGCGTGGAACTCGGGTGTGTCCTCGCCCGCGTAGACGATGCGGTGGAAGGCCGCCGGCGCCATCAGCCAGACCACCGTCAGGGCCAGCAGGGCCAGCGCGACAAGGTGCACGACCTTCGCCGCGAAGGTCAGCTTCTCGAACGCCTCCGAGAAGGTGATCACCAGCTGGAAGCCGAGGAGCGCTTGGGCGCCGGGCAGGACTACCCGGGCCTCAGTCAGCATCTGCTCGATCTTGGTTTCCAGCGGGGTGTGCTCGTGCTCGGGTTCGCGGTCGGTCATGGTGCGCTCCCGTTGTCCGGCGGTTCGTGTCATCAGCCCCTCCAACCCGTACCAGAACAGGAGGGCGAGGCCGCAGAAGAAGAGGCCGACGACGGCGCCGGGGCCGAGCCCCAGGACCGGATTGACGGCGAGGTACAGGTCGGCCCCGAGCGCCAGCGCGAAGGGCCCGAGTGCGAGGCCGGCGTAGCGCCCGATCACGCCGAGCAGGCGCTTGGTGTCCCGTCCGCCCTCGACCACGCGGTGCTGGACCGAGGGCGTGATGAGGAGCGCGATGGTCAGGGTGATGAGGGCAAGCGCTGCGACCCAGATCACGCGGTCATGGAATGGCAGGCGCTCGAAGGTTGGGCGGAAGGCGCCTTGGAACTGGAAGCCCAGCAGGATCTGCGAGCCGAGGATCAGGATGCGGGTCTCGTCGAGGCCGACCTTCACCTTCTTCGATAAGGACATACGCAGCGAGGTCCAATTGAGCCGGGATGCAGCAATCGACCACCGCCACGTCGGGTTCCGAAGGCGGACCCGGCGCGCGTACTACGCACTTTTGCGGCGAGCAGCGACGGGTTCGCCCAGGCGCACGATGGTTTCCATGCCCTGCGGCGTGTGCTCCAGGATGTCACCTGCTGGCCGCCACGCGCCGGGCTCGCCGAAGATGGCCACGGCAGAGCCGCCGAACTTGAACACCGACTTCTGCTCCCCGCGCCGGAACGGCCGGTCGAGCGGGTGACGCTGCACGATGCGTCCGACGGTGAGCGCGCCGAACTCGGCGAAGCCGAGACGGCCGAAATGCTCGGTTTGCAGGATGTTCACTTGGCGCTCGTTGCGGATGTAGATGTCCGGCTTGTTCTGCACGGCCGTCCACGACACCGTCCAGATGCTGCGCCCCAATCGTTCGTGGTCCAGCGTCCGCCCGTCGTCCGGGTAGTGAACGTGGTGGTAGTCGACCGGCGAGAGCCGCATCAGCAGGACGGGGCCGCCGAGGAAGGGCTTGGCGCGCTCGGCATTGCCGAGGATGTCCGCGGCCGCGAGCGACTGCCCCTTCACCGGGAATCGCTGCTCGGGGCCGAAGCGCTCCCAGCCGAAGTAGCGCGCCTCGGCGGGCGCGCCCATCGTGCCCGGATCCTCGGGGAAGCGGCGCTTGCCGGGCTTGAACTCGCGCACGAACCAGTCGGCGTAGGAGCGGTACCGGCGCTCCTCGAATTCGCTCATGTCGATGTGGTACTCGCGCACGAACGGCTCGATGCTCCGTCTCGTCCAGGGCGCGTCCTGGTAGAGCGCGTAAAGCTTGTCGAAGAGAGGTGTCGCGCGCAGCCGCTGCCCCGGGGCGCGCAGCGGCCTCGTCTCGTAGGTCGTTTGGTGGTCGGGCATGAACTCCTCGACCGCCTTGCCCTTGTCGCGGTCCCACAGCTTGAGTGGCTTCGGATCGGCCGCCATCACGCCTCCATACGCGACCCGGCGAAGGTGGCGGGTCCGGGGGCGACAACCCTCGCAGGCTAGGGGGTGTTCCTCCGGCCACCGCCGCAGGATGGCATGCGCCAAGCGCCTCCGCGTCCACAGCCGACGCGTCCGCTCCCGCAACGAACCGTGGCCGCTGGCCGTTGAGGGAGGCCCAGTCGCGGACGCTCACGATGACCCTTCTCGCCCCGCTCATCGCCGGAAACTCGCCATCGCCAGCACCGTCGCGCTTGTGGCGTTCGCGATAGACTGAGCGGACCGGTCCGACCCGCGATGGCCGTCATCCAAGGTGCCTCGCCGCCTGGGCTACTCTGGGCCATGTCCTTCGGCGAGCGGGGCTGCGGCCGACTCCTCGCGGCTGACGAGGCGCTCCCCGACCTGGGCGCCTTCGGTGGCGGCTTCCTCTGGCTGCACTTCGACCTGAAGGTGGCCGAGCTCGGGCCGCTGATCGACGCCGGGCATGTCGGGCCGCGTCTCCTAGCCGAGGCCGTCTTCCGTCCGGACGAGCACCAGCGCGTCACGGTCGCAAACGGCCACGTCGGTGGTGTGGTTGCCGACCTGGCCCGGCCCGGAGCCAAGCCGGACGCCTCGGGTCGCCTGCACTTCGTGATGGGACCCCGCGCGCTGGTGAGCGGACGCAGGGGGCCGACCGAGAGCCCGGACGCCACCCGCGCCACCGTCGAGAAGGGCCAATCGATTCCCTCGCCCGTTCTCCTCTTGGAGACGATGGTCGGCCACGTGGTCGCCTCGATGGCCGCGACGGGCCAGCGGCTCTCGGACGAGGTCGACGGGATCGAGGATCGCGTGCTCGATGGGCGCGTGCGCGACGACCGCCGTCGCCTCGGCCCGATCCGCCGGAGTGCCGTGCGCCTGCACCGACAGCTTCTCGGCCTCGCCGCCGTGTTCCACCGGTTGGAGGAGGACGACGCCGCGCACGACCTGCACGGACCCGCCGTCGCCGTAGCGGCGCGCCTCGCCCAGCGGCTCGATGCCCTGGACCGGGACGTGACCGCGCTCGCCGAGCGCGCGCGGCTGCTGCAGGAGGAGGTCGGCGCCCGCGTGGCCGAGGAAAGCAACCGCCAGCTCTACGTGCTCTCCATCCTTTCGGCGCTCTTCCTGCCGCCGACCTTCCTCACCGGGCTGTTCGGCATGAACGTGAAGGGTCTGCCCTTCGCCGACGACCCGCACGGCTTCCTGTACGTCGGCGGCTTGTCCCTGGTCTCGGCGGCGGCGACCTACGGCATCATCCGAGCCCTTGGCATCCGGCCACCACGTGGCTGACGGCGGCGCCCAAGGGCCGGCGTCCGGGATCTACGCCTCCGAGGGGGCCGCACGAACCTTCGGCATGCGCTTGATGGCAGCCCGCAGAACCTTGCCGATCTGCTCGGCGGAGTAGGGCTTGCGCACGAGCTCGAACCCGTGGGCTTCGTCCTGCGCCAGCACGTGGCTGTAGCCCGATGTGAGGATCACCGGCATCTCGGGGTGAAGCTCCCGCAGCCTCTTTGCGAGCTCGATGCCGCCCATGCCCGGCATCACCACGTCCGAGAAGACCGCGTCGAAGCGGAAGGGCACCGCCTCGATCTCGGCGAGCGCCGCCTCTGCGGTCTGGGTCAGCACGGTGCCGTAGCCGAGGTCATGCAGGATCTGCATGCAGAAGCGGCCGATCTCGACGTTGTCCTCCACCACCAGGATGCACTGGTTGGCATCCTCGACCGGCGCGCCCTCCGGCTCCGCCGCGTCCCTCGCCGCGCCATCGTGCGCGTCCGCCTGGGGCAGGTAGAGCGTGAAGCTGGTACCGCGTCCGAGGACGCTCGCCACGTCGACGTCGCCGCCCGACTGCTTGGCGAAGCCGATGACTTGACTGAGACCCAACCCGGTGCCCTTGCCAATCTCCTTGGTGGTGAAGAACGGCTCGAAGATCCGCCCGAGTTGGTCCGGGGCGATGCCCGAACCCGTGTCCGTGACCGCAACCACCACGAAATGGTTCGCGGAGGCGGCGTGGCCGCGGATGGCCGGCTTCTGGCGGTTGCAGCTCAACGTGATGGTGAGCGTACCCTCGCCCGCCATGGCGTCGCGCGCATTCACCGCGAGGTTCACCAGCGCGGTCTCGAATTGGCTGGCGTCGGCTCGCACGAAGCAGGGCCCCTCGGGCCTCTCCGTCACGATGCGGATACGCGCCCCCGTGAGAGTATCGAGCATGGCCGCCACGCCGGCCAAGCGCTCGCCGGCGTCGAACACCTCCGGCTTGAGCGCTTGGCGCCGGGCGAAGGCGAGGAGTTGCGCCGTCAGCTTGGCGGCACGCTCCACGGTGTCGGACACCGCGTCCATGTAGCGGGTGCGGCGTTCTGCCGGCAGGTTCGGGCGGCGCAGGAAGTCGATGGACGAGCGGATGATGGTCAGCAGGTTGTTGAAGTCGTGCGCGACGCCGCCGGTGAGCTGGCCGATGGCCTCCATCTTCTGGGCCTGAACGAGCGCGTCCTGCGCCTCCGCGAGTTCGCGGGTCCTCTCCTCGACCCGTTGCTCCAGGGTCTCGTTCATGCCCTGAAGGGTGTCGCGGAGCTGCCGGTCGGCCACCGCGCGGCGCTCGACATTCCGGGCCAGCCGGGTGGTCAGGGCGGCGAGCCAGAGCGCCAGGACGATGACGAGGAGGGCCGTCCCGGTCTCGGCCTCCAGCAGGCCTGCGCGGACGGCGTGGAGTTGCAGCAGGCCCAGCACCAGAGGCGCGACCACGGCCGCCGGCAGCATGTGCCGGGTCAGGACCCCTGCCTCGCCGCCCCCCAGTGCGGTTGTCACCCATGGCCGGTTGGGGCGGCTGAGGAGCACTCCGAATGACAGGGTACCGAGCGTCAGTGCGGTGACCAGGGCCATGCGGGAGAAGGGGCCGCCCTGGTGGAAGGCGCCGAGGCCGTAGGCGTAGCCGAGGCTGCCCACCGCCGCGACGACGAAGGCGAGCAGGGCCGCGGCCGTGCCGAGGCGGCGGAGGCGACGGCTTCGAGCATCCTGTAGGATGAGGCCCGAAGCGGCGCCGACAAGGCCCACGGCGGTCGCCAGGGCCATGCCGCTGCCGGGCGCCAGCGGCGCGAACACCAGCCGCTGAGCCCAGTCGCCGAGGCGGAAGCTGCCCGGCAGGGCGTATTGCAGGCCACCGCCCAGCGCGATGGCCGCGGCCACGCCGGCTAGGCTCCGACCGGCGCGACGGCTGGCCGTCGCGCCCTCGCGCCGGGCGGCGAGGAGCAGCGCTGTACCCAAAGTGAAGCTGGCGAGCGCCGTCAGGACGACCATAGGCGTCTGGCCTGGAACGAGCCGCCGCATCGCCGGCACGTCGAACCACCAACCCGCCAACACCGTCAGCGACAGGGCCGTGCTGATGGCGCCGCACGCTCGCGCGATCCGTCGCGCCCGGGCGGCGGCCCGCATCGACCGCGACGGGACGGCATCAAGGGCGATGGAGCTTCCAGCGTCGCTCGCCGGCTGCGCGGCATCAGCCATGCGCGATCATCTCGCGAATGCGCACGCCGAGGGTCTCGACCACGAAAGGCTTGGTCAGCACCGCCATGCCGGGCTCCAGGTGGCCGTTGCCCACGACAGCATTCTCGGCGTAGCCCGTGATGAACAGCACCTTCAGGTCGGGCCGACGCTCGCGGCCGGCATCGGCCATCTGCCGCCCGTTCATGCCGCCGGGCAACCCCACGTCGGTGATCAGCAGGTCGATGCGCACGTCCGATTGCAGAACCTTCAGTCCCGAGGCGCTGTCGGCCGCCTCGATGGCGGCGTAGCCGAGCTCCTCCAGGACCTCGGTGACCAGCATGCGCACGGTCGGCTCATCGCCGACCACCAGCACCGTCTCGCCCTGCTCGGCACGCTGGACCTCACTGAGGGCGGCCAGCGGGTCGATCTCCTCGACCGTGCCATGGTAGCGGGGCAGATAGATGCAGACGGTCGTGCCCTCGCCGACCTCGGAGTAGATCCGCACCTGCCCGCCCGACTGCTTGGCGAAGCCGTAGATCATGCTCAGCCCGAGCCCCGTGCCTTGGCCGATGGGCTTGGTCGTGAAGAACGGGTCGAACGCCTTGGCGATGACGTCCGCGGTCATGCCGGTGCCGATGTCGGTCACGCAGAGCGACAGGTACTGTCCCGGCGGGATGTCGTGCTTCCGGGCCGCGTACGCGTCGAGCCACTTGTTGGCGGTCTCGACCGTGATGCGACCGCCCCTCGGCATGGCGTCGCGGGCGTTGATGCACAGGTTCAGGAGCGCATTCTCAAGCTGGTGCGGATCGACCAGGGCCGGCCACAGCCCGGCGGCGCCGACCACCTCGACCTCGATCTCAGGGCCGACCGTCCGCCGGATGAGCTCCTCCATGCCGCGGACGAGGGCGTTCACGTTGGTGGGCTTGGGATCGAGGGTCTGACGGCGGGAGAAGGCGAGCAGACGGTGCGTTAGCGCGGCGGCCCGCTTCGAGGCGCCCTGGGCCGCGGTCATGTAACGGTCGAGATCGGTCAGCCGACCCTGGGCCATCCGGGTCTGCATCAGCTCCAGCGAGCCCGAGATGCCGGCAAGCAGGTTGTTGAAGTCATGCGCGAGGCCGCCTGTCAGTTGCCCGACGGCCTCCATCTTCTGCGCCTGCCGCAGCTGCTCTTCGAGCCGCGCCTTCTCCTCGGCGGCCTCCCTCTCGGCGGTGACATCGCGTCCGATGCCTGTCAGCCGCTCGCCGCCGGGCTCGGGCGCGAGCTTCCAGGCGATCCAGCGCCAAGTCCCGTCGGCCGCCTTGACCCGGTCCTCGAACCGAACCGGCTTGCCCGTGGCCCGCATGTCGAGCAGCGCCTCCATCACGACCGGGAAGTCGTCGGGGTGGACGATCTCGGCGTAGGGCCGCGTCAGCAGGGTTTCCTCGTCATGGCCGAGTAGGGCCGTCCAGGATGGGCTCACCCGCAGGAGACGGCCCTCGTAGTCGGCATTGACGAGCAGGTCCTCGCTGAGGTCCCACAGCCGGTCGCGCTCGGCGGCGAGCCCGGCCTCTGCGTCACGCTGGGTGGTGACGTCCTGCACGAACACGTAGAAGCCGTCGACCTCGCCGCGGGCGTCCCGCCGCGGCTCGTAGCGGATATCGGCGATGCGGCGCCTTCCGTCCGGCCAAGGCCAGGGCAGGTCGAGGCGGACCGGCGTGCCGGCGAGCGCCCGCTCCATGTACGGCAGGCGCGCCTGGAAGCCGGCCTCGTCGACAAGGTCGGGGACCTTTCGACCGACCACCTCCGCCGGCGTGCGGTCGAACCAGTCGCGGTAGGCGGCGTTCGCGAACCGGTAAGTCAGGCTGCGGTCGACGAAGGACACCAGCAGGGGCAGCGCGTCGGCGACGAGCCGCAGTTGGGCCTCGCTCGCGCGCCGTGCCTCCTCTGCCGTGATGCGGCCGGTCTCGTCGCGGGCGACCTTCAGGAAGCCGCGCGGGCGGTTCTGGGCGTCAGGCGGCAGCGGGTGAACCGAGCCGTTCAGGAAGACGCGCCGGCCATCTTTGGTGACGTGCCAGCGCTCGTCGATGGCGCAGCCCTCTCGGGCCGCCGTGGCTATCTCCCGGAGGTCGGCACCCCGCTCGCGGTCCTCGGGGGTGAACGTGATGGCGGCTGGCTGCCCGACCGCCTCCCCGGGCGACCAGCCCAGCACCGCCTGCGCGCCGGCCGACCAGCGCGTGATGACGCCGTCCGTGTCGGTGGTGAGGATGACGTGGTCCCGGGCGCTCTCGGCGACGAGGCGCAACTCCTCCTCGCTCTCGCGCAGGGCCGCCTCGGCGAGCCTGCGGTCGTGCACGTCCTCGGCGACGCCGTACCAGCGGATGACCGTGCCGGCCTCATCCCGGCGCGGGTAGGCGCGGGCCCGCTGCCAGCGGTACTCGCCGGTGGCGGCGATGCGGATGCGGTAGTCGACGTCCACGGGCTCGCCCGACCCCAGGCGGGCCGCGAACACCGCCGCCGTCGGCTCCAGGTCGTCCGGGTGCAGCGCCTTGGTCCAGCCCGTCCCGTCCGGCTCGCCGGGTGCCGGCCCGTGAGTTCGAGCCAACGGTGCGAGTAGGAGGTGATGTTGCCGTGCGGGTCGCAGGTCCAGGGCACCTGCGGGTTGAGCTCGACCGTCTGTCGGTAGTGCTCCTCGCTCTCGCGCAGCGCGCGGTCCGCCAGCACGCGCGCGGTGGTCTCGTTGGTGAAGACGAAGAGACCGGTGACGCGGCCCTCGCCGTCGAGCACGCGCGAGTAGGAGAACGAGAACCAAGTCTCGGCTGGGCCGCGGTCGGTGCCGAGCTTCCAGGGCAGGTTATCGAACCGTCGGCTGCGCCCCGCGAAGGCGTCGCCGATGATGGGCTTGGCCTGTTCCCAGGCGTCGGCCCAGACCACGTCGAAGCGCTCGCCCATGGCCCAGGCGAGCCGTGGCCCGAGCAGGGGCGCGTAGGCGTCGTTGAAGAAGAAGTGGAGCTCGGGCCCCCAGGCGAGGATCATCGATTCCGGCGAGTTCAGCACCAGGCTGAGCGCGGTGCGGAGCTCCGTCGGCCAAGTCTCGGGCCGGCCGAGGGGATGGTCCGACCAGTTGCGCGCGCAATCTGGCGGGCGGCCTCGCCGCCGCCGGCGAGGAAAGCCAGTTTGTCGCTCACTGGATCAGGCCTCGCCGGGCGTCAGCGCCCCTTCGCGACAGGCCTGGAAGGCGACCGCGCGCTCTTCGAGAAGGCGCAGCGCCGCGCGCATGACCTCGCCCATGTTGCCGTATCGGCCCGAGGCGAGCAGCCGCTCCACGACGGCCAGGAGCTCGGGGCTGAGCGAGATCGTGACGGACCTTCGGACGGGCATGAGGGCCTGTGGCCTGTGAGATTAGGTCGTACAACGCGGCGGCGTGCCGCAAAGATGCCGCCGCAATATGCCCGCGCTGCCCCCAGCACCAGTACGATGGTGGCCGTATCCGTCTCCATGGCCGCCTACGGGGGCGCCGACGCAGGCCGAGGGGCCGGCTCTTCCGAACAGCCAGCGGAGCGGCGTCGGCGCGGATGCCGGCAGGCCGAGCAGCGCGAGCGCGACGGCACCCGGGAGTGCAACGACCGGCTGATCGGCGTGGCCGTGAAGGCCCGCGCGCGCACGCGCTCCCTAAACCCGCAACCAGGCATGCGGGACGAGGTCGAGGCGTTGTTCGGCCACGACAACCAGCTCGCCGACAAGGACTTCAGGCTGCGCCGGAGTGGCGACGCAGAGACCGCACGCGCACTCGTCCGGCACGGGAACAAGGCATCGAGCGGGGCCCAGTCCTGGCGTCCCGTGTCTCTGCCCCGGTCCAGGGAGCCGCCAAGGTAGCGTCCATGGCGGCATCCGTGGCGGCGGAACGGCCCTAGGAGCCCGTCTCGCGCAGCAGGCGCGGCACCTCGCCGGGGATCTCGCGGGCGAGAAATCCGACTGGGCCGATCGAGGCTGCCAAGCGCTTTCCGGCCTCCCCGTGCAGGAACACGCCCCATAGCGCCGCGGCCAACGGCGCCAGACCGCGCGCGAGCAGCCCGACAACGATGCCGGCCAAGGCGTCCCCCGAACCGGAGGTCGCCAGGCCGACGCCACCGCCCTCGTAGAGCCAGCGCGCACCCTGCGGGTCCACGATCCAGGTCTGCGCCCCCTTCATCACCACGACGGCGTGCAGCAGGTTGGCCGCCGCAAGCGCCGCGTCGAGCGGGTCCGCCTCCACCGCCTCACGGCTCCGGTCCAGCAACTGCGCCATCTCGCCAGCATGCGGCGTGATCACCACCCGTTCCCCGTGCCGGCAGACGTCGCCGGCATGCGGGGCGAGCCCGCAGATCGCTGCCGCGTCGAGGATGAAGGATGCGTCAGGCAGCGCCTCAAGCAGTTCTACGGCCAGCTTCGTGGTCGGACCGTCCTCGACCAGGCCGGGACCGATCAGAAGGCCGTCGCAGCCCTTCGTCACCTTGAGCAGGCAGTCCTTGGCGCGCTCGCCGTCGACGCCGCCCTCCGGTGTCTCGGGAAGGCCGACGACCATGGCCTCGGGCACCGCGAGCCCCATGCCGGCGGCCCTGCTCTCGACGGTCGCGATCTTCAGCTTGCCCGCGCCCGCGCGCAGGGCGGCAACGCCGGCCAGCAGGGCAGCGCCAGGAACCGAACGAGAGCCCCCGAGCACCAGCGCGCTGCCGCGCTCGTCCTTGCTGCCCTCGTGCGGCATGGGGAGGGGGAACGCCTTAAGGCTGCCCGCGGTGAGGATCTCGTGCGTCATCGGGCGGCCACGTTCGCGTCGGGCTCGGAGGTGATCGGCGCCCCAGCCTCGGCGACGGGCGCGACGAAGTTGTAGCGCACCAGCGCCAACCTGCCGGTGGTGCCGACGCTTGGCCGGAACGCGTACTCCGTCACCGAACAGTTCGCGACGTCACCCGCGGCGTCGACGGCCAGGATCTCTGACTCGGTCATCTCCTCAATCAAGTAGCGCAGGCACAGCACGACGACCTGATGCGCGACGATGAGAACCCGCTTGCCGCCATGGTGCAGCGAGACCGTGTCCAGCGCGCTCCTCAGGCGCAGGATCACGTCGCACCAACTCTCGCCGGATGGCGGGCGGTGGTAGAACTTGCCTAGGCGCCGGCGCATCTCGGCTTGCTCGGGATGCAGTTGCTCGACGCCAGTCCACGTCAGCCGGTCGAGGATGCCGAGCTCCTTCTCGCGCAATCGCTCGTCGACCACGTGTGCCGGCGCGTCCTTCGTCAGGCCGCCCGCGGCGCGGATGCGGTCGGAGGTCTGCACGGCCCGCAGGTACGGCGAGGTCAGAATGGTTTCAGGGCGCTCGCCCGCCGGGAGGTCTGCGAACCAACTCCCAACGGCGTCGGCCTGCCGTTCGCCGCGTGGGCTGAGTGGCACGTCGACGTCCCGCTCGGCTATGTCGATCCGCGCCAGGCTCGCGCCGTTCGCCGCCTCGGCGGCGACGTTGCCGGCGCTCTCACCGTGCCGCACGATCCACAATCGGCTCGGCCATCGCTGCTGCATGTGTCGGCCGTCCTCTCTCGGTGTTCGGCAACGTCCGTCGCGCCAGCCGGTTCGCACGACGACGCCCGCGGCCTCACCGACTTGCGACCGCCCCTTGCTGGAGCGGCCCCGGCGCGGAGTCCCGCGATCCCACCCGACCGGGGCAAGGGGCCGAGAAACCCTGGCCCGCTCACCCGCACTCGCCGCCCGGAGGTCCCACCCCCGCTTCCGCATTGCCGGTCGTGCGGCCTCCGATCCCCCTTGGGGTTCAGTTTCCCGTCACGCGGGCAGCGTCCCGCCGGCGCCTGCCACCGGCCACCTTGCGAAGCATGCGCGAGACCTGGTCGGCCGAGTACGGCTTCTGCAAGAGTTCGAAGCCGTTCGAACTCTCCTGTGCCAGAACGTGGCTGTAACCGGAGGCCAGGACCACCGGCAGGTGCGGCAGCCGCCGCTGCAGGATGCGGGCGAGCTCGATCCCACCGATACCCGGCATGACGACGTCCGAGAACACGACGTCGAAGCCGGCGCCGTCGGAGCCGAGCTTGTCAAGCGCCTCTTCGGCGTTGGTCGCCCACGTGGTGATGTAGCCCAGGTCCTCTAGGATCTGGGTGGCGAAGCGTCCGACCTCGACGTTGTCCTCGACCACCAGCACCCTTTGGCCTGCCCCGCCCGGATCCACGGATGCCGCCTCCCCGGCGTCCCCGCGAACGGCGAACTCCGCCTCGACCTGGGGCAGGTAGAGCGTGAAGGTGGTGCCCTGGTCCGGTGTGCTGTGCACGTCGACGTCGCCGCCCGACTGCTTGGCGAAGCCGAAGACCTGGCTGAGGCCGAGGCCGGTGCCCTTGCCGACCTCCTTCGTGGTGAAGAACGGCTCGAAGACGCGGGACAACAGGTCCGCTGGTATTCCCGAGCCGGTGTCGCTGAGAGAGACAGCCGCGAAGGGGCCTTCAGCGCCGGCATGGCCGCGGATCGATGGCAGCGGTGCGCCGCATCGAAGGCGCAGCGTCAGCGTTCCCGAGCCGTCCATGGCGTCGCGTGCATTCACCGCCATGTTCACCAGCGCCGTCTCGAACTGGCTGGCGTCCACACGGACGAAGCACGGGTGATCCGGTAGCTCGGTCACCACCCGGATGCGAGCGCCCGTGACTGTGTCGAGCAGGTCTCCGACGACGGCCAGGCGTGCGCCGACGTCGAGCGTCTCGGGCTTCAGGGTCTGCCGCCGGGCGAAGGCGAGGAGCTGGCCGGTCAGTTTGGCCGCGCGATCCACCGTCTCCGAGACGGCGTTGAGGTACCGGCCCCGGCGCTCCTCGGCGAGGTCCGGCCGTCGCAGGAAGTCCACCGACGAGCGGATGATGGTCAGCAGGTTGTTGAAGTCGTGGGCCACGCCCCCGGTCAGTTGCCCAACCGCCTCCAGCTTCTGCGACTGCCGGAGCGCCTCCTCGGCGTCCCGGAGCGCCTCCGCCTGCACCTTCTCGGCGGTGACGTCGCGCCCATAGGCGTAGACGAGGTCGCCCTCGATGGCCGTGCGCCATGAGATCCAGCGCGGGGTGCCATCCTTGTGCCGGTAGCGGTTCTCGAAGTCGGTGAGCGGCCCCGACGTCACGGCCCGTTCCAGGGCCGACCGGGTCGACTCGGCATCGTCAGGCCAGATGAATTCGCCGAAGTGCCGGCCCGTGACCTCCGCGGGGCCGTAGCCCAGAATCGCCTCCCAGGCCGGGTTCACCGCCTTGAACACGCCGTCGGCGCCCACCACGACCAGCAGGTCGCGCGAGTTGCGCCAGACCCGGTCGTGCTCGGCGGTGCGCTCGGCGACGCGCTGCTCCAAGGCCTCGTTGAAGCGCACGAGCTCGGCCATCACGCGTTTCTGGTCGTCGATGTCGGTGCTGGTGCCGACCCAGCGCACGACCGCGGTGTCGCCCGCCAGCACCGGCTGCGCCCGGGCCAGGAACCAGCGGTAGGTCCCATCGGCGCGCCGCAGGCGGTACTCGCACTCGTAGTTGGTGAGGCTCCCGACCGCCGCCAGCCACTCCCTGGCCACGCGCTCTCCATCGTCAGGGTGGATGATGGCCCGCCAACCGTTCGCGTCGAGCTCTCCCGGCTCGACACCCGCATAGGCGTAGACACGCTCGTTGAACCAGTAAGCGCGGCCATCCGGGTCGGTGACCCAGACGAAATTCGGCAAAACCTGGGAGAGGACGCGGAACTGCTCCTCGCTGTCGCGCAGTGCCGCCTCGGCCTGCTTGCGGGCGGTGATGTCGATGGCCGTGCCGATGACCCGGATGCAGCGCCCGCCCTCGAAGACGCCGCGGCCCTTGGCGGCCACCCAGCGCACGACGCCGTCCTCCTTGCCCACCGTGCGAAACTCGACGTCGTAGACGGCGCGCCGGTCCGGGTCCGCTGCGGCGGCATAGGCCGCACCGGTGACCTCCCGGTCCTCCGGGTGCAGCCCCGCATAGTAATCGGCCATGGAGACCGGCACATCCGGCGAGATCCCGAACATCGCCTTCACCCGAGCCGGCCAGAACATCGTACCGTTGACCTCGTCCACGTCCCACAAGCCGACCTCGGCGGCATCGGTGGCGAGTCGCAGGCGCGCCTCGCTCTCGCGCAACTGCTCCTCGGTGTTCCTGCGGGCGGTATCGTCGAGGTGCAGGCCGTCCCATACGAGTTGGTTGTCGACTTCACGCGGCGCGGAGATGATGCGGGTCCAGACGAGGCTGCCGTCGGGACGGCGCATGGGCGCCTCGACGTCGAAATGCGCGAGGTCCCGCACGGCGGCTGCCTCGGCCTCGGCGATGCGGGGGCGGTGCTCGGGCAGGATCAGGTCGTAGGCCGCGGCCGGATCGGCCAGCACGGCCTCGGCCGAGACGCCGGTCATGCGCTCGAAGCCCTGCGAGACGTACAGAAAGCGCCGGCTCGAACCGTCGCGAGGCGTGGCGATCTGGTAGACGTAGCCGCCCGGCAGGTGGTCGGTCACGGCCCTGAGGCGTGCCTCCGCCTCCCGCAGGCCGGTCTCGGCCAGCACGCGCCCGGTGGTCTCGGTGCAGGCGCAGAACATGCCGGCAACGCGCCCGCTCTCGTCGCGCACCGGCGAGTAGGAGAAGGTGAACCAAGTCTGCTCGCCGAAGCCGCGCCGGTTCATGGTCAGCGGCATGTCGTCGGACCAGGTCGGCTCGCCCGCGAGCGCCGTCTCCACGAGCGGCGCGATGTCGGGCCAGATCTCCGACCAGATGTCTCGGAAGCGAGCACCGAGCGCAGCGGGATGCTTGCCGCCGAGAATCTCCGCATAGGCGTCGTTGTAGAGGAAGCCGAGTTCAGGCCCGAAGGCCACGAACATCGGGAAGCGCGAACCGAGCAGCAGGCTCACGGTGGAGCGGAGGCATGGCGGCCAGGTCGCGGGTGGTCCCAGCGTTGAGCCGGACCAATCGTGGCAGCGCATCATCGCGCCCATCTGACCGCCCCCTGCGAGGAAGAGCGGGAACTCGGAGGTGGCGCTTTCTGGCATGCGGCGTCGGTCGGTTTTAGCCGGTTAGCAGGACCCGCGCAGACGCAGCATCCGGTTTCCAGCGAGAAGCGATTGTTTAGCGGAGACCTGAGGGTAGATCCCGGGAGGTGGCAAGCTGGCGACGTTGCCTGGGAGCAGCGCCGCCTTCGGCCTGCCACCGACGGCGACCTTGCCCGAGCATACCCAATCCGAGCCGCGATAGGCACGCGCGGAACCACGCAGGCCAGGGTAGCACCAAAGGCCTCGCACGCGATCCGAGAGGCTCGCAGATGCGGCTCTGCGGAAGCGCGGCGCCGCGCTGCTGGTCGACGACGAGGAACGCGTGCGCCTGAGCACGGCCGACATGCTGGGCGAGCCCGGATCTGCCGTGGTCAAGGCAGTCTGGGGCGAGGCGGCGTTGGGCATGGTCGACCGCGGCGAGCGCTTCGACCTGCTCGTGACCGACCACTTCATGCCCGGCATCACCGGCACCGATTTGGCACGCCCCGTCTGGAGCCTGCAGCCTGATGGGCCCGTGCTCTTGGTTTCCGGCTACGCGGAGAACGACGGCGTCGCGGCCGGCCTGCCGCAGCTCACCAAGCCCTTGCGCGAGGATGAGCTCGCGTCGAGCCTCGCCCGGTTGGATCACGCCTTATCCTCAGCCCGCGTTGCGGGCATTGCTGCTCGTTCTTACCAAGATGTTCATCTAACCGTGTGAGCGGAGGACGCCGCGACACATCTCCCAGACCGAGATTCAGCTATTGAGCTGAAGTCTTCGGAGCTGCGCCCTCGGTGAGTGGTAGATCGACGGTGCAAAGCAACTCGGTCTCGCCGAGATTGTAGCTCGTGCGAGCCTGAAGCGCGTAGGGCAGTGCCCGCTCGATCAACTCGCGCCCGTAGCCACCTCGCTTCGTCGGGCTCTGCTCCTCGCGCTGACGCACAAGCCCGATCTCCTGCCAGTCCATCACCAACCGTCGACCTGTCTCGTCCGTATACGTCCGCCATGCCACCCGCAGCTGACCGCTGTCAGTCGTGAGAGCACCGTACTTCCGCGCGTTGGTGGCCAACTCGTGCAGGGCCAGCGCCAAGGTCTGCACTGTGCCCTTGCGCAGGCGCACCTTCGGTCCCTGCACCGTCACGCGCTCCGGGATGTCAGCCGCGCCGAGCGCATCCAGCTCCGAGCGGATAAGCCTGTCCATCGTGATCGGTTCATCCCCTGCTCGGGACAGCAGCCCTTGCACGCGCGAGAGAGCGCCGAGACGTTCGTTGAAGGCCGTCCTGAACTCGTCCAATGACGCGCTTGTGCGCAGTGTCTGTTGCGCCACGGACCGCACCACACCGAGGAGGTTGCGCGTGCGATGCTGCAGCTCCGCGACGAGGATCGCTTGCGTGTCCTCGACCTGCTTCTTCCGCGTCATATCGCGGAAGTAGACAGACAGGCCACCATCGGCGGTCGGGTAGATGCTGATATCGACCCAGTGATTGAGGATGGGCGACATGGCCTCAAGCCTGACCACCTCCCGTGTCTCTGCCGCCCGGAGGTGCGCCTTGTAGGATTCGGACCCGATCGCCTGCGGGAACTCTTCCCAGAATACTTTGCCGAGCAGATCCTGGCGGTCACGTCCCCACCACGCTTCGGCCTCACCGTTGACGTAGGTGAACCGCCACTCAGCATCGACCGCATAGAAGGCGTCCGAGATGCTCTCAAGAATCTTCGCGCTTCGGTCGCGCTCCGTGCGTAGCGCATCTTCGACGTGCTTGCGGTCGGTCACGTCGCGCCAGAACACGGCGAGCGTCCCGTCGGACGTCGGGTACGCTCGCATGTCGAGCCAGTACGCTCGCCCGTCCGCCCAGGTGTAGCGGTGCTCCAGGGCTGCCGGCTCGCGCTCGAACATGGCCTGTTTCAGCAGGCGGCCGATCTCCGAATGTTCGCTGCCAGGGTAGGCCTCCCATTGCGAATGCCCGACGATCTCGTCACGGCGACGTCCGTCCAGGCGCAGCGCCTCATGATTGTGTTCCAAGATTGTGAAGTCAGGGGCAAGCAGGCCAAAGCCCTCGCCCATACCGTCGAGCACGCGGTGCAGCCGCGCCTCGCCCTCACGCAGTCTTTGTTGCACCAGATGTTGCGCGGTGATGTCGAAGCTGACGCCGTTGATGATCCAAGGCCTGTCGCGCTCGGCGCGCCCGCGCCACTGGATCCAGCGACCCGCATTCGGGCCTATCGCCACCTGCACCTGATCCTGAAATTCCTGTTCAGGGACGATCGGCTTCGCGGTCACGGCTGCGAGCGAGGCCGCGCCCTCCGGGTACATCAAATCGGCATACACCGAGGCCGGGTGCAGCGCGTCGGAGAACGAGACGCCCCAGAGGGCTTGGAAGGCGTCGTCCGCCCGAACCAGACCGCTGCGCGTGTCCCATCGCCAAGCACCCATCCCGCCGCTCTCAAGCGCGATGCGGCGAAGTTCCTCGCTCTCGCGCAGTGCTGCCTGCGTGCGACGGCGATCGGTGACCTCCATCAGGATCTCCAGAGCGCCCCCGAACCCATCGGCTCCGTCGGGGATCGGCGACCATGTGGTGTCGAACGCCCGCTCCTCAGGCTGCCTGTCCGGACCGAGCAGCGTGACGCAGAGATCGGCGATCCGGGTTGCCCGGCCCGCCAATGCGGCCTCCATCACGGGGGCGAGCACCGCGGCATGGATTTCCGGCCAGCCCTCCGCTGCTGGCCGGCCGAGCAACTCGGGATGCCTGTCTCGAGCGATCGCGATGTAGGCGTCGTTGTACAGCTGAACATGGGCGGGGCCCCACAGGATGTTGGCGGGCCCCGGCATGGCCAGGATCATGTTCACTGCCACGCTCAGGCCCTGTGACCATCCTTCGATCGGTCCGAGCGGTGTCGCAGCCCAGCCGAAGTCGCGGATGCGAGCGGCCATCTCGCCATCGCCCCTGGGCCAGAGAACACCGGTCAATGTCATGAACTCCTAGGCGCAGGTGCGATCACGTACGAGAGCCGATGTAGATCAGGTCATCTCCCACGCGTAAGATCCATGCGCCGCGCCTTCATCGGAAGTCGCATCGCCTCAGATCGGCTGAAGCATCCGCTCCACCCAGGTTCGGTGACGATTGAGCCGGCAGGACAGCCTCACACCTTCTGCGAGGGTCAGAGAGGCCGCAATCCACCGGCCCACAGTGCAGCACGAATGACCGCCCCAAGGATGCTGGCATCGCAACGCAGGCCAGCCATCTTGACCGACAGGACCTCCGTCTACGGATCAGCCTGTCTGCCAGACAGTCGCCACGGCCGGGTTGCAATACGAGCATAAACAGCTAAGCTCCTCGGTATGGAATACTGAGGAGGGCGACCATGAAACCAGTCTATCCCCTTGAGGAAGACCGCCCAGGAGCAGCGATTCCGCCCGCGACGGCACGTCACCCGGCGCACGAGGACGAGCTCCGTCAGCAGCAGATGCGCCGCCAGCACAACACCCGTGCCCGCGAGCGCGCCGCCCGGCACCATCGCGCCGGCCGATCTCTGCTCTGAGCGCGCGGCCATGCTGGACGCCCTGCTCCTCGTCTGCGCCGTCGTGGCGATCGTCGGGACGGCGATCCGGATCGGCATCGCGGCGACCGCCCCCTCCGTCCGGCCCCGACGCATCACGTGGGACGATCCCTGAGACGGCGCCGATCCTGCGCGTGCGAGGCGCGCTAACGCGGATCGCCCGCATCTCGGATGATGCGCACGGGCCGGAAGGCGCGCGCCGCGACCTCGGCCTCGACCCAGGCGCGCGCCGCATCCATCGAGGGATGATCGGCATAGGCGGGGGTCGCGGCGGCCATTCCGAGCCGGATTGCACGACGTATCCCCGCATGCCGCCGGCAACGGACCCGACATAGCCGAACACCTTGCCGGTCCCGTCCACGAGGTCGGTGCAGTGAACCGGGCCGTCAGCCCAGCGAAGATCAGGCATCCTCACGCCCCACATGCGCGATTCGGGTTGACCGCGTCATAGCACTCGGCCGATGCGGATCGACGCGGGACCGGGCCGCCCCTATACGCGCATCGCGGGCGCGGCGGTGACCGGTGCCTTCGAACCCGCGGGGGATCCGGCGTGGCGGAGAGCGTGGCAATCGTCGGTCTGGGCTATGTCGGGCTCCCGCTCGCCCTGGCCTTCGGCCGGGTGCGGCCCACGATCGGCTACGAGCAATCCGCCGCCAAGGTGGCCGCCTACCAGGCCGGAACCGATCCGACGGGCGAGATCGACGCCGGGGCGTTCCGGGCCGCCACGCATCTCGCGATCACCGACGACCCGACGGCCCTGTCGGCCGCCGACGTGATCATCGTCACGGTCCCGACCCCGGTCGACGCGGCGCAATGCCCGGATTTCGACCTGCTGACCAAGGCTGCGGCGCTGGTCGGGCAGCATATGACGCGCGGGGCGACCGTGGTGTTCGAATCCACGGTCTATCCCGGCGCCACCGAGGAGATCTGCATCCCCGTCCTGGAGCGGCATTCCGGCCTGCGCTGGAAGACGGATTTCTTCGTCGGCTACTCGCCGGAGCGGATCAATCCCGGCGACACGGCGCACGGCCTCGCCCAGGTGGTGAAGATCGTCTCGGGCGACACACCCGAGACGCTGGACCGGCTCAAGGCCCTCTACGGCACGATCGTCCCGGCGGGCCTCCATGCCACCTCGTCGATCCGCGTCGCGGAGGCCGCCAAGGTCATCGAGAACACCCAGCGCGACCTCAACATCGCGCTCATGAACGAGCTGTCGCTGATCTTCGACAAGCTCGACCTCGACACGCAGGAGGTCCTCCGGGCGGCCGGGACCAAGTGGAACTTCCTGCCGTTCCGGCCGGGCCTCGTCGGCGGCCACTGCATCGGGGTCGACCCGTACTACCTCACCCACAAGGCCGCGATGATCGGCTACCACCCGCAGGTGATCCTGGCCGGGCGCCGGATCAACGACAGCATGGCGGCCCACGTGGCCCGGAGCACGGTGAAGCGGATCGTCCGGCGGGGCGGCAGCGCCGGACACGCCCGGGTCATCGTGCTGGGACTCACCTTCAAGGAGAATTGCGCGGATCTGCGCAATTCGAAGGTGGCCGACCTCATCGCGGAGCTGGAGGCGTTCGGCTGCGCCGTGGCGGTCCACGATCCGCGCGCGGGCCGCGCGGAGGCCCGGGACGCGTACGGCCTCGACCTCCTCGACTGGGCCGACCTGCCCGCGGCGGCGGACGCGGTCGTGATCGCCGTGCCGCACCGGGACTATGCCGAACTCGGGCCGGAAGCGATCGCCGCGCTGGCGAAGCCGGGGGGCCTGATCGTGGACGTGAAGGCGCTTCACGACCGGGCGGCCTTTGAGCGGCTGGGCTACGAGGTCTGGCGGCTGTGACGGAATCGGACATCAGGGCGCACGCCATGAACGAGACAGGCCATGACGCCGCTTCGATTGCGGACCGGCATGCGCGCTACCCCGACGCGCAGATCCGCGCGATCCTGAACAGCACGCGCACGATCGCGCTGGTGGGCGCCTCGGCGAACCCGGCGCGCCCGAGCTGGATCGTGCTCAAATACCTGCTCGATCGGGGCTACGCGGTGATTCCGGTCAATCCCGGCCTCGCCGGCCAGGACCTGCTCGGGCGCCGGGTGGCGGGCTCGCTCGCCGAGGTCCAGGGGAGCTTGGGCGGGCAGCCGATCGACATGGTCGAGATCTTCCGCAATGCCGCCGCCGCCGGCCCGCTGGTGGACGAGGCGCTCGCCCTCGATCCCTTGCCGAAGGTGATCTGGATGCAGCTCGGCGTGCGCGATGATGCGGCCGCCGCCCGGGCCGAGGCCCGCGGGCTGACGGTGATCATGAACCGCTGCCCCAAGATCGAGTACGGCCGCCTCTCGGGGGAGATCGGCTGGACGGGGGTGAATTCCCGGATCCTGAGCGCCAGGAAGCCGGTCCTCGCGGGCCGGGGGGTCCAGAAGCTCACCATCGCGGAGCGGGGCCGGCGCGGCGACTGAACGCGATTCCCTCACGATCCCCGACAGCGTCCCGTGGCGCGCTGATCGGGTGATCCCATCCACGGCCCTCATCCTGCGGTGCGGCGAAGCCGCCGCGAAGGGAGGCTTCAGCCAGCCGCGCGATCCCTGACGGTCTCCTTCGAGGCCTGCGCCGCGCTCCGGCACCTCAGGATGAGGGGGTGGACGATCGAGCCTTCGCGGCCGCGCGCCACAGATCGCGCGGTACTATGATACCTCATCGATCAAGCCGCTCTGATTGCTTGCCTTTTCGCGATCGTCGATTTTCCTGTTGACCCGGTTACCGGGTCCGGCTATGCACCCGCCACCGCCGCCGCGTGCCCCCACGCGGCGGCTCGTTTTTCGGCACCCCGATGCCTTCGGATCCCGACGCGTCGGGATCCGGTCCGTCGGAACCCCTGGGATTTGGCTATGAAGACCACCTCGCTGAAGCCCGCCGAGGTCGACAAGAAGTGGATCGTGATCGACGCGGAGGGCCTGGTCGTCGGCCGTCTCGCCTCGATCGTGGCGATGCGCCTGCGCGGCAAGCACAAGGCCGCCTACACGCCCCACGTCGATTGCGGCGACAACGTCATCGTCATCAACGCCGAGAAGGTGAAGTTCACCGGGCGTAAGTACAATCAGAAGAGCTACTTCTACCACACGGGCTATCCGGGCGGCATCAAGGAGCGCACGGCCAAGTTCATCCTCGAGGGCCGGTTCCCCGAGCGCGTGGTCGAGAAGGCTGTCGAGCGCATGCTGCCCCGTGGCCCGCTCTTCCGTCAGATCCTCGGCAACCTCCGCGTCTACAAGGGCGCCGAGCACCCGCACGAGGCCCAGCAGCCGCAGGCGCTCGACGTCGGCGCCCTCAACCGCAAGAACGTGAGCGCTTGATCATGGCGACCCTGCAGTCCCTCGCCGACCTCAACCGGGCGAATACCGGCGCGGTCGACCCCGCCAACGAGGCCCCCATCCACGTCCAGAAGCTGGACGCGCAGGGCCGCGCCTACGCCACCGGCAAGCGCAAGGACGCGGTCGCCCGCGTCTGGATCAAGCCCGGCAAGGGCACGGTCACGGTCAACAAGCGCCCGGTGGAGACCTACTTCGCCCGTCCGGTGCTGCGCATGATCCTGCGCCAGCCGCTGGAGATCGCCGGCCGCGTCGACCAGTACGACATCACCGTCACGGTGGCGGGCGGCGGCCTCTCGGGCCAGGCCGGCGCGGTGCGCCACGGCCTCTCGAAGGCACTGACCTACTACGAGCCGGAGCTGCGCGGCCCGCTGAAGCGTGAGGGCTTCCTCACCCGCGACGCCCGCGTGGTCGAGCGTAAGAAGTACGGCCGCAAGAAGGCCCGCCGCAGCTTCCAGTTCTCCAAGCGCTAAGACATCCGGTCATACCGGTGTCACGGAGAGGGCGGTTCCTGCGGGGGCCGCCCTTTCGCGTTTCAGGACTCGGTTCAAGGCTCGGCCGTTGACAGGCTGCCGCACGGCGCGCACCTGATCCCCGGCCGCGATGCCCGCCTCGGGCGGCATGCATTTCGGAGAAAGCGAGACGGACGATGGCTGGCCAAGGCGCGACGAAGCCCACCGTGTTCATCGACGGCGAGGCCGGCACCACCGGCCTCGGCATCCGCGAGCGCCTGGAGCGCGACGGGCGGGTCGCCCTGCGCAGTATCGCCCCGGAGCACCGCAAGGACCCGGAGGCGAAGCGCGCGCTGCTGGCCGAGGTCGACCTCGTCGTGCTCTGCCTGCCGGACGAGGCCGCCAAGGAGACGGTGGCGCTCGCCGACAGCCTGCCCGGCGGCGGGCCGCGCGTCCTCGACGCCAGCACCGCCCACCGGGTCGCCCCCGGCTGGACCTACGGCTTCCCGGAGCTGACCCGGGAGCAGGGGGCGGCCGTGGCGCGTGCCCGGCGGGTGGCCAATCCCGGCTGCTACCCGACCGGCGGCGTCGCGCTCCTGCGCCCGCTGGTGGAAGGCGGCCTGATCCCGGCCGACCACCCGATCAGCGTCAACGCGGTCAGCGGCTACAGCGGCGGCGGCAAGAGCATGATCGAGGCCTACGAGCAGGGCACGGCGCCGCCGTTCCAGCTCTACGGCCTGGGCTTCGCCCACAAGCACCTGCCGGAGCTGCAGCTCTACAGCGGTCTCTCACGGCGGCCGATCTTCGTGCCGTCCGTGGGCAATTTCCGGCAGGGCATGCTGGTGAGCGTGCCGCTTCACCTGGACACGCTGCCGGGCCGGCCCGCGGCCGCCGATCTGGAGGCCGCCCTGCGCGACTGGTACGCCGGCCAGCCGCTGGTGCAGGTGGTGCCGGGCGCCGGAACCGGCGCGCACCGCGAGAAGATCGAGCCGGAGGATCTCAACGACACCGACCGGCTGGAGCTGCGGGTGTTCGGCTCGTCCGAGCACGGGCAGGCGGTGCTGGTGGCGCGGCTCGACAATCTCGGCAAGGGCGCTTCCGGGGCGGCGGTGCAGAATCTCGGGCTGATGCTCGGACTCGACGGCTGAGGCTCAGGCCGTACGCTGAGGCTCAGCAGACGACGCGCGGCGGACCGGATCCCGTGTCCGCCGCCGCCGCGCGGGGCCTCACGTCGACATCCGACGCCGTCCGCGCATGCGCGCGGATCGGGGGATCTGATCCTGTAGGGACTCGTCGTCCCAGGCGGGTGGAGAAGTCGGCTGCGGCCAGCTACACCTCGCGACGCCGACGGCCCCGCCCGCGTTTCGGAGGGCTCGGCACGAAATCCTGGCGGGAAGGCTCGGGCGCGATTTGATGGGTGCGGACGTCGATCATCATCGGGACTTCGTCGATCTCGCGCAGGGCAGCGCGTGGACACGCGTCGGCCCGGACGGCGCGTCACCGGCCGGAGCCGATGGGGACGCCACAGCGATCGCGATCGACCTCGGCCAGCGCTTTCCCGTTCACAGCCTTCAGATCGGCACCTCCGGGGACGCGGGCGCGGCCGACATCCTTGTCGCCTTCTCCGACGACGGCACGACGTGGTCGCCGCCCGAGCGCGTGCCGCCGGCCGACGACGCGGCGCCCGCAGCCGAGATCCGGATCGCTCCGGGCGAGGCCGCCTGGGCCCGACACATCCGCGTCTCGACCCCGAGCCTCGCGGCCCAAGACGACCCAGCCGTGCAGATCTGGTGCGAGCGTGCCGCGTTCGACCTGATCGTGCTGCGCAAGCTTCTGGACGCCGATTTCGACATCGTGTCCGAGCAGCCGGGCAGCGACGTGTACCGAGCCTACCGGCTCCGGAGCAATCCGGAGCAGACGGGCCTCTCCCTCGTCGGCGTCGATCTCTACGAGAACGGAGCCTTCGGGAACTTCATCATCCAGTGCCTGATCGCCATCGGGATCTGCCGCGCGCTCAAGCTCAAGTACCTCAAGCTGTCCATCATGGACAGGAGCGAGGTCCTCGACTTCGCGGAGGCCCGCGAGATCGGCGGGATCACCTTCCTCCCCGCGCAGGCTCCCCTGCCGCCGGACGGCTATTTCCTGTCGGGGATGTTCTTTGACGTCCGCGTCCAGAAGCTCGCGGGCGAGCTCGACCAGGACGAGTCGCGCCACATCATCAGGAACTACATCCGCCCACTCTTCAACCGCATCCCGACGCGGTTCGAGGCGAAGCCGGCGGATCAGCTCCACATCCACATTCGCTCCGGCGACATCTTCAGCACCTGGGTCGCGCCGCACTACCCACAGCCGCCGCTCGCCTTCTACAAGCTCGTCATCCAGCGCCTGCTCGCGGAGAAGCGCATCACGTCGATCAAGATGGTGTTCGAGAACCGGCTCAATCCGGTGATCCCCGCGCTCGAGGCCTACATTGCCGAGATCGGCCTGCCGCTGACGACCCAGAGCGGAACGCTCGCCGACGACGTCGCGGCGCTCGTCAACGCCCGCTATCTGGTCTTCGGTCTGGGGACGTTCGGGCCCGGCGTGTGCCACCTCTCCGATCACGTCGAGCACGTGTTCTACTTTGCCTCGGGATGGCCGCAGCACTTCCGGGGCATCCCGACCATCGGGAAGCTTACCGAGGTCCTGGACGTGGCCGGCGCCTACACGAAGGTCGGCGAGTGGGACAACTCGCCCGAGCGGCGCGCCATGATGATCGACTACCCGGCCGAGAACCTCGCCTTCGACGACGCCTGAGCCGGCCGTCCCGCCTTGCCGAAGGCGGGAAAACCGGTGACAAGCGCCCAGCCGTTCCGCCGGAGGAGAGATTTGGCCAGCGCCGACCCGTCATCGGAAGCCCAGCGCGTCAACGCCTTCGCGACGCACCGGGCCGAGGTGCTGATGATGCAGCGGCGGCGCCTCCGCTCCCGCCACACCACCCTGGTCAGCTTCGCGGCGAAGTACCATTACGTCGAGAGCCAGCGCCGGCTGGTCGCCGCGGCCGCGGTCACGGGCGATTTCGACACGATCGAGAGCTGGTCCCCGGACCGGCTCCGCGAGACGCCGTTCTACCGGGCGCACCGGGAGATCCTCGACCGGTCCCGGGGCGCCGGGAACTGGGCCTGGAAGCCCTACATCATCGCGGAAGCCCTGATGGGGCGGCGCGACGGCGACTTCATCGTCTTCACCGATACCGGGATGCAGGCGGTCGGCGACGACCCGCTGCCGCCGGTTGCGCCGCTCCTGACCTGGCTCGCCGGGTCCGGGCGTCGGGTGGCGGTCGGCGTGCTCCACGGCCGGCCGCAGCGGGTCTGGACCAAGCGCGACTGCTTCGTGCTCATGGACTGCGACGCGGAGCGCTACTGGGAGGCCGACCAGATCCAGGCCACCTGGATCGCCTTCATGGTGAGTCCGGCCACGCGCCACCTCGTCGCCGAGTGGCTGCGCTACGCGGAAGACCCGCGGGTCGTCACCGACAGCCCCAACCAGATGGGTCTGCCCGACCTCGACGGCTTCGCCGACCACCGCTTCGATCAGAGCATCCTGTCGAACCTGATCTACAAGCTCGACCTGGAGATCCCGCCGCTGCGGCAGCCCTCGAAGCAGATCCGGACGCTGATCGAGGAGCTCGAGACGGACACGCTGGTGGCGACCCGCCCCTCCGACAACATCGCGCTGGGCAAGACCTGGACGGCGAGTTCCGCCTCGCCCTGGTCCGGCACGACGGGTGTCTACGGCACGCGCACCACCGGCGACCCGTCGTTCTTCTTCCACACGGCTCTGGAGCGGGACCCCTGGTTCGTCCTCGACCTCGGCGCGGTGGAGCGGGTCTCGGAGATCCGGATCTACAATCGCTGGGGGCAGCTCAGCGAGCGGGCGCAGCTGATGCGGGTCTGGCTGGGCGAGACCGCGGACGCCTACCGCCTCGTCTTCGACGCCGTGGATGCCCACTGCCATCCCGGCTGGCCTCTCCATCTGCGGTTCGACAACGCGCGGTTCCGCTACCTCAAGATCGATCTCGACGAGGAGCAGTACCTGCACCTCGACGGCATCGAGATCTTCGCGGCGCGCTGAGGCCGCGGCAGCGCGCGACGGCATGGGCGCAGAAATGTCAGACACGCCGCTCTTCCCGTTCGGGCCGATCCTGTTCTTCGGCGATTCGGTGACGGCGGGGCTGACGGCCGGGGCCCCACAACTCTTTTCCGGGCCTCAGACGGTCGCGCGCGGGATTGCCGGGCAATCGACCCGGGACATGGCGCGGCGGCTTCGCTCCGACATCGCCCTCTACGGTGCCCGGGGCCTTCACCTGATCGCCGGCCGCGACGACATCCTCAGCGGCGACGGCGCGTCATCGCTGGAGCAGATCACGGCCGACATCGCCGCCATGCTGCAGGACGCCCGCGACCTCTACGTGCGGACCTGGGTCGGCTCGATCCCGCCGGTCGATCCGGCCGCCCCGGCCACGGCCGGGCTGCCGGCCGCGCGCATCGGGCAGGTCAATGCGTGGCTGCGCGAGCACGCTCCGGCCTACGGCGCGCAGTTCATCGACTACGATCCCGTCCTGGCCACCGAGACGGGCGCGCTCCGGCCCGCGTTCAGCGACGACGGAATCCGGCTCAATGCGGCCGGCGAGGCGGCGCTCCGGGCCACGATGATGGCGGCCCTGACCGCCCCGGGCGTCGAGCAGATCTGGGCCCCGCCCGAGAGCGAGGATGCCGCGCGACGGCGCAAGTTCCTGCATCATTTCGGCTATCTCGACTCGAACACGCGCTATCCGAGCCCGTTCATCCAGTTCGCCGGCAAGCCGGGGGCGAGCCATTACGGCGTCCCGTTCGACGCCAACGGCTTCCTGAACGCGGCGCCGATCGTGGAGCGAAAGCCGGCCGGTGAGACCCGGATCCTGGTCGTCGGCGACTCGACCACCATCGACGGCGGCGACATCGCCAAGACCCTCCCGGGGCGCATCGAGCGGATCCTGCGGGCGGATGGGCTGGCGGGCGCGAAGGTCTACAATTTCGGGGTGATGTCGAGCTGCCTCACGCAGATGACGCACCTGATCTGGTCGCGTCTGATGAACTACAGCCCGGACGCGCTCATCGTGGTCAGCGGCAGCACCGACCTGTTCCAGCCCTGGACCTACGATCCCCGGCCCGGCTACCCCTACAACGCCTTCATCACCGAGCGGCTCTATGATCATTTCTTCGACACGCACGACCCCCGGGCGCGCGAGGACGGTCTGTCCTACGACGCGCTGATCACGCTGATCTACGGGGAGCTGAAGCGGCTGCGCGCGGAAGTCGGCTGGCAGAGCCCGGGCTGGGAGGACGCGGTCGTGCACCAGTACGAGCGCGCCGCGCACCGCCTGACCAAGCTGTCGCACGATCACCGGGTGCCGATCGTCAGCGTGCTGCAGCCGACGATCCTGCGCAAGCGCCACCTCACCGAGGTCGAGCGCGGCGTCGCCTCGGGGGCGTTCCTGGCCTATCTCGACCGCCAGTACACCAAGCTGGAGGCCTTCACGGCGCAGCTCGCGGCCCGGCGCCCGTATCGGCGCACCTTCACGGCGCTGGACCTCAGCGGCATCTTCCGCGACCGGGAGGAGGGGACCTTCTACGACATCGTCCATTACGACGATCCGGCCCGCGAGATCGTCGCGGCGCGGTTGGCCACCGAGATCCGTGGCGCCCTGGAGCGAGCCCGCCCGCGGACGCCCTTCGCGCGCGCGCTGCGCCTTCTCGGCAGCCGGCGGCGCTGAGACTCGAGCCCGCCGAGGTCATCGCGGGGTCACTCCGGCGACGGATGCGTCGGGCGGCAGCCCGCGCCGCCGGTCTCCCTCGTCCGTCTCTGACGTCCTGCGCCGGACACCATCAACCCTGCCCGACCTGCAGGTCTGCGCCTTTGGCACATCCGGCTCGGACATTCCGCCGACCGCGCGGCTCTACGCCGGCCTCTCGCTCCCGCCGGGCTGCTGTTCGAGGTGGGCGCGCAGGATCGCGTATTGCTCCACGACGCGGTCGAGTTTCGCGGCGTTCGCCGCCTTGATCGCCTCCGATCCGAGATCGGGCTCATAGGTGGCCGCAAAATGCGCGGCGTACGCTTTCAGCTTCACGGCGATGAAATCCATGTCCGCCGACCAGACGGCTTCCGCGCGGACTTGCTGGAGGCGCCGGGAGATTGCGAGCCAGTGCAGATCGAGGGCGATGCCGCTGCCCATCTGCCTGAACAGGTCGAACATCGAGTCGAGGATCTCGTTCGCGCTACGGGTCGGCATGGCAGAACGCTCCGTCACGCCTGCGCCGGGAGGAGATCGGGCCGTGCGTACCAATCGTCGAACAGGGAGAGGTGCCGGAACCGTCGGCGATATCCGAGGCCGGTCAGAAGATCGTAGATCTTCCCGCGACTGTCCGAGAAATTGTGCTCGACGCTGATCAGGGCGACGTCGCGACTCGCGAAATCGAAGCTTTGCAGGACATCGAACTCGCCGCCTTCGACGTCGAGGCTCATGTAGTCGATCTGCCGGGGTGCGCGGGCCTCCGACAGGAAACGGTCGAGCGAGATCGTCTTGACCGCGTATTGAACGCCCTGCTGGCGCGCATCCGCGTGGAAATCGCCCGTGATGAGATCCTCGACTCCCGACAGCTCGCCGATGTCGACCTCGTTGAACAGGACCTCAATGCCATCGGTTTTGTAGACGCACTGATCGGTGATGTAGCAATTGCGATTGCGATACAGCGCCGCGTGCCAGGCGCGGGCCGGCTCCGCCAGAGCCCCCTGCCAGCCGAAGGTCTTCTCGAGCAGGAGCGTGTTGCTGAGGCTGACGCCGTCACAGGCACCGAACTCGGCGAAATAGCCGTTCCGCTTCTCCTTCAGCTCGTAGAGGACCCACAGATCCTGCAGCAGCTGCGCGTTGGAGTAGGGGGCCATCCGCGCGGCGAACGACAGGAATTCGAGATCGGACTGGAGGATGTGGGGCTTCTCGTCCAGGTTGTCTCTGAGATGGATCAGCGCGTTGAAGACCGTCAGAAGCTCGGCACTCATGGTCCGCGGTTGCACCTTCTGGCTAGCATTGCTCGATACCGACGAGGCCGTGCGATCGCGTCAGGGATGGACGCGGCCGAGGGGCCGGGTGCCCAGGATCCGGTTCGAGCCGTCGAACAGAACGGCGTGCTGGAGCGAGTCAGGCCCCTGGTCGGGGACGGCGCCCGCCGCCTTTCGGATGGCCGACAGGAAGAGCTTCCGGCTGAACCCGTAGGGGCGCAGGCTGCCCAGCAGCGCGTCGACCAGCGTGGCCATGGCGTCGGACCGCGCGCGGGCCTGGTCGCGGTCGCGCAGGGCCGCGTCCCGCTCAGCCCTGATCACCGCCAACGCGATCTGCTGCTGCTGGATCTGGCGGATGTAGCGCGTGTCGAGGTCGCGGGCGGGGTTCTTCGTCATACGGCAGCCTTGAGGGCCCGGAAGGGGATCAGGCCGGGACACGGACGGCGACCGGCGTTGCCGATCGCACGCCGCGGTGTGCCCCAGATCCGAGGCACCATAGCGACGGTCCGCAGCGCTGTGCAGGCGGTCGAGACGGTTTTGCGCATCACCGCGCGCGAAGGCCCGGTTCGATCCTCGCGTGAGGCGTGTGGCGGGCCATACCGTTCCGCCCGGCCGTCAAGCTCCAGCCCCCTCGTCCGCCATGGCTGAAGCGGCGGCCTTCAGCCCCCACCGCACGAGGTCCTCGGCGTCCCGGGCCGATCTGGCCTCCGCGTAGCATCGCAGTTCCGGAGCGTTGCCCGAGGCGCGGAAGTGGATCGTCCGTCCACCGTCCAGATCGATCCTGATCCCGTCCTGCTGATCGACGGCCTGCGGCGAACCGATCGGCCGGAGGAAATCGTCCCGGAAACCCGCCTCGCCGAGACGGGCGAGAAAGGCGCTGCTCCGCTCCGCGGGCGTGTTCGGAAGCCGGTCGCTCGCCATCTCGCCCGCATCGAGCGAGGCGACCAGATCGGCCAGCGACAGGCCGGCCGCGCGCGCCGCCGCGAGCGACGCCAGGATGGGCAGCATCGCGTCGCGGGTCGGCAGGATACCCAGAACGTTTTCGCCGACGCGGACGTCTGACCCCAGCAGGAAGCCGCCGTTGGCCTCGAAGCCGATCACAGCCCGGGCCCCGGCGCGTCGCGCCTGCTCCATGCCGGCGATGACGAAGGGCGAGCCGACCTTGGTGCGGATGACCTGCTTGAAGCCGCCCGATCGCTCGAGAGCCGAGCAGGCCGTCACCGGCACCACGGCCGTATCGGCGCCCAGGTAGCGGGCCGTGATGAGCCCGAGCACGTCGCCCCGCACGATCCGCCCGGTGCCATCCGCCATCAGGGGCCGATCGGCGTCACCATCGGTGGTCACCAGCGCGTCGTAGTCGCCGGACGCCATGACGCCGCGGATGAACGCGACGTCCTCGGGACGGTGCGCCTCGGTATCGATCGGCACGAAGGTGTCGGACCGGCCGATCGGCGTCGCGCTGGCACCGAAGCCGGCCAGCAGATCCGTCAGCAGATCGCGCGCGACCGAGCTCTGCTGATACACCGCGATGCGCAGCCCCTCCAGGATCCGGGGCGCGAAGGCCGCGCGGTAGCGCTGGCGATAGCGCGCGATGGCATCGGGCTCCGGCACGGGCGGGACGGGGGACGTCGTCGCGTCGGACGCTTCGATATCGCCCAGAGCGGCCAGGATGGCGGCCTCGTCGGCTTTGGTGATCTCGCCGTCGGGCCGATAGAATTTCAGACCGTTGCGGTCCTCGGGGATGTGGCTGCCGGTGACCATGACGGCGTAGGCGCCGCGCCGCATCGCCTCGAGGGCGAGGGCCGGGGTGGGGAGGGCGCCGCAATCGACCGCCGAGAAGCCGGCTGCCGCGGCCGCATGCGCCACGGTCGCGGCGAGGCCGGGACTGCTCGCCCGCAGGTCCCGCCCGATCACGACTTCGCGCCTGCCGTTCCCGGCCGGAACCGATCGGAAGAAAGCGCCGGCATAGGCGTAGCACGGGCTGCCCACGAGGTCCGTCACAAGACCCCGCAGCCCGCTCGTCCCGAATTTCAGACTGCTCACGGCATTCCTACCGATGCTGACGCTGCGACATGCGCGTGACCCATGCCCAAAATCGCACGCCGTCACAACGCTCGGCGTGCGGACACGACGCCGGACGCGAACGCCGTCAGGACGATGGCTGGGTTCTCCTGCCGATCTCAGGCACGGCACGGCGCCCGTGTGCGAAAGGCGCGGATGTGTCGTTGCGGATCCTGAAGCGGCGGCCCCTCAGCCGCGTCGCTCAAGCCGCGAGCGCCGCCTGACCGTCCCGGCCGTGCGCCTGGTCCATGATCTCGCCGATCCGCTCGCCGACCGCGACCGCGATCGCCACCGAGGCCGGCCCTTCCAAGCCCTGCCGGCAGATCCGGTCGAGGACGTCGGTCACCCGCTGCTCCATCACGCCGAGGATCGCCGCGGCCGCCTGGGGCTGCGCGCCGCGCAGCACCGCCGCGAGGTCGCAATAGGCGTCGTGAAGAAGCCGGAGCGTCAACCGCTCGACCGCTTGCTCGTCCTCCGCCGCCAGTGCCCGCATGTCGCGCCTCTTGACCCCACTGCCGGCAGCGTCGCCCGGACCTGTTAACAACAGGTGAAGACGACAGGCGCAAAGCAAGACTCGGCTAACCTATCGGATCCGGGGGGGGGGGGCGCTGGCATCCGGCGCGCGATGCCCGCGCCGGAGCCGGCGTCGGTCACCGAGCGGGCGAGACCGGATGGAACTTGGCGGGCCCCCAGGTGTCGGATCTGCGTGACCCTTCACCACGGGAGTTCCTCATGCGCGCGCTTCTCCTGGCTGGCCTCTGCCTGTCGTCAGCCGTCACCACCCCCGTCCTGGCACAGGTGCAGCAGAACAATCCCAATGCCGCCAACCAGTCGATGGGCCTGAACAGCCAGATGCGCACCCTGCAGCAGGAGCAGACGACCCAGAGCGATACGCTCCGGATGAACATCCAGCGGAACGAGGCCGCGACGCCGGCCCCGAACACCGGCCCCAACGCAATCGGCCCTGTCGGTGGTCGGCCGGGCCCCATGGGGCGCTAGAGCTGTTCCCGGCCCCGTTGAGCCGGTCGGCGACGGGACGCCTGCGTGGTGTTGGATCATCCCACCCGCGTCCTCATCCTGAGGTGCGGCGAAGCCGCCTCGAAGAGGGGCTTCAGCCAGCCGCGCGATCCCTGGGGCGCTCCTTCAGGGCCCGCTGACGCGGGCACCTCAGGATGAGGGGGTGGACACGGAAACAACTTGGTCGTCGCGGCTCGCCAGCGCGCCCCACTCCCAGAGCATGTCGCAACACGAACGGTCGCGGCGCCAAGACGGCTTCGGTGGTGTCCTCCGCGACCGGCCGAAGGCCGTGCTTCTGGCTGCCGCCTGCGCGATCACCTGATCGGGGGCGGCTCTGGAGGCGTGCGTCCGGATCGATCAAGACCGGCTACCGGCCCGAAAGGCTCGATCCGACGTGGCCCGAGAGCTGACTCGGTGTTCCGAGCTGCGTACCGTTCGGCTTGGTGTCCAGGCTCAGCTCTGGGGCGACGAGGCCGCCAGGGGCTGGATTGGACGGCTGGATAGGTTCAGAGGCCGCCTTGCCCCCAGCGAGAGGAATGACGACGCGATCGGGCCGAATCTCGGTCTCACACAGACGCTGACAGATCGGGATCATCACGTCGGTCGGCTGGCAGATCGGTCTCATCGTGCCCTGGACGCACGTGCAGCGGCAGAGGGCTGACGCAGGGGCCGGTAGCAGCGATAAGGGAGACGGCGAGCAGCAGTGAGCGCATGGTGACCAGCCCAGCGTAACCTGGAGCGCGCCGGAGCGCCGCCAAGCCGCTCAGCCGGGTTCAATCGACGGAGCGCCGATCCGCCGCGGCGACCGGGTTGTCGGGCCGAGGCCAGACCGCGGCATCGTCGGGCAGGGTGCGCAGCACCGTGCAGCCCATGCCGATCATGGCCCGCTCGCCGATCTTCAGACCCTGGAGCACTTTGGCGAGGGGACCGACCAGGCTGTCCGCACCGATCGCGCAGCGGCCGCCGATGAAGGCCGCGGGCGAGATCGTCGTGTTGTCGCCGATCGCCGCATCGTGGCCGATGATCGCGCCGGTGTTGACGACGCAGAACCGGCCCAACCGGGCATCGACGTTGACGATCACCCCATGCGCGACGAACGCTCCCGCGCCGAGCGCGACGCCCTGGCTGACGATCGCATGCGGCGACACCAGGGGCGGGCAGGGGAGCGCATGCCGGTCGAGCCAGGCGATGATCTCGGCGCGCGCCTGGATCGCGGCCCGGCTCACGCCGCCCACCGCGAGGGCCACACCGTCGAACTCCGCGCGATCGGCCAGCAGCTCGTCGAGGTAGCCCCGATAGGATCCGACCTGGGCGGTCGGCTGGCTCGAGTAGGTCGCCTCCACCGTGTAGCCGCGCATCTGCGCGACTTCGGCGATCTCCTTGGAGAAGCCGCCGCCGCCGATCAGGGCCAGGCGCTTGGTCGCGCGCGTCACCGAACTCTGTCCGTCACAGCGTCGCCCCGCCGTCGACCCGCAGGATCTCGCCGGTCACGTGCCGCGCCTGCGGCGACATCAGGAACGCGATGGCTTCGACCACCGACTCGACGGTCGCGGCGCCCGCGGGGCTGCGCTTCTCCAGCGCCTCCTTGAACTCCGCGCCGTACATGCGGGCATGGGCCTGGGTCATCTCGGTGTCGAGCCAGCCCGGCGCGACGGCGACCGCCCGCCGGGGGGCGAGTTCGCGGGCCAGCCCCCGGATCAGCGCGTCGAGCCCCGCCTTGGAGGCGGAATAGGGCACGATGGCCGGCTCCGGGCGCTGGGCGGCCACCGACGACACGGCGCAGAACACGGCGTCGCGGGTCGAGATCCGGGCGCTGCCGAAGGCGGCGGCGAACAGGGTCGGGGCGACGAGGTTCGTCTTGTAGAGCCGCTCGACCTCGTCCACGCTGAGGCTGCGCATCGGCTTGATGATCTGGACTCCGGCGCAGTAGACGAGGCCCGTGAGCGGGCCACGCTCGGCGACGGCCGCCTGCAGCACGCCGCCGATCGCCGCGAGATCGGTCACGTCCGCCGCGATGGTGGCGATCCCGGCCGCGGCGAGTTCGGCCAAGCGGTCCGTCCGACGGGCGAGGGCGGTGACCGCCCCCTGCTGGGCGAACCGCTCGGCCACGGCCCGTCCGATGCCGCTGCTCGCGCCGACGACGAGGATGTGCCCCTCGGCCTCCGCCATGGTCCCGGCCTCAGGCTTGCAGCTTCGCGCCGGCGATGCCGAGGAGATCGTCGGTGGTCGCGGCCTCCGCGATCCGCGACGGCTCGACCTCCAGGCCCAGCGTGTCGAACAGCGCCATGATGTTGAGGATGCCGAGAGAGTCGAAGGTCTCGATCTCGCCGAGCTTCTGGCCGCGCGCGAGCGGCCCCGGCCGATCCAGGATCGCGCCGAGCTCGTCCAGGAACCCAGCCTCGGTCATCACGCGGTCTCCTCGAACTTCAGGACGGGCGGTGCGTAGATCCGGTCGGTGGTGATCGCGCACGCACCCCAGCTCAGCCCCACGCCGAATCCGGCCAGCACCGCGCGCAAGGGCCGGTGTGAGAAATCCTCCGCCAGGAAACCCGAGATCGTGCCCGGGATCGAGGCCGAGTTCTGGTTCCCGTAGACGGATTGCGTGCCCGAGGGAAGCTTGCCGTCGTCGAGGCTCAGGCGCCGCTGCAGGTTCTTCAGGATATACTTGTTCGGCTGGTGCAGGACGTAGAAGTCCGGCTCCTCCGGCCGCAGGTCGGCGGCCGCCAGGATGTCGGTGATCAGGGACGGCACGCGCTTCAGTGTGAAGTTGAACACCTGCGCACCGTCCATCTGCATGGAGGCGGGCTTGTCGCGGTCCTCGGCATCGGCGCGCAGGCCGCTATGCGGGATGAACAGGGCCTTCTCGCCGGACCCGTCGCTGTGGAGCTGGAACACGCTCTCGGTCGCGCGCCGCTCGATCAGCACGGCGGCGCCGGCATCGCCCATGATGGGGGTGATGGCCCGGTCGTCCTTGGCGACCATCCGGCTCGCCACGTCGCCGACGCAGAGCAGGATCCGCCTCAGCCCGGATTCGGCGAGGCTGTAGGCGACCGAGAGGCCGTACACGAAGCCGCTGCAGCCCAGCCGCATGTCGAAGCAGAGCGTGTCGGTGCGCAGGCCGAGCCGGTGCTGCAGGCCGATCGCCGTCGAGGGCGAGCTGTAATCCGGCGTCTGGGTGACCAGGATCAGCCCGTCGAGATCCTCCGGCCGCAGGCCGAGGCCGTCGAGGAGGTGCCGGGCGGAATGCAGGCAGAGGTCGGCCGTCGTGGTGGCGTCGCGCACGACGACGTGGCGCGTGGTGAACCCCATGGCGCGCTTGAGCCGCTCGGCCTCCTCCGGCGCCATCCCGAGATCCGCCGCCTCCGCGTCGAAGGCCAGCGCCCGGCCGCCGACCGTGGTGACGAGGCCGGCGAGGCCCGCGTTCCGGAACCGGAGCTCAGCCACGGTTCACGGCTTCCGCCACGTAGTCGAACCAGCTCTGGATCCGGCGCAGCGGCGAGCGCGTGCTGTCGAGGATGCTCTCATCGGCCAGCGGGACGTAGCGGCCCACGGCCTTCTCGACCTCGGACTCGGTCTCGAGCAGCAACTCGACCACCGCGAAGGAATCGATCTTGTCGAACAGGTCGTCCTCGGGCCCGAGCGCGCCCAGCTCCGGGCGGCCCCAGGTGTCGGCGAGGCGATCCAGGGTGGCGCGGGCCGCGGCGGCGGCGCTCTCACTCCGCGACGATGTGGATGTAGGCGGTGTCATCCGGTCCTCGGGTCAGTCGATAGTCCTTGCCCTCGGGGCCAGAGCCGATGAGCGCGAACCCGTTCTCGTCCAGGAAGGTCTCGACCATGCGGTTCTTCGGGCTCGGGCGGTAGTGGGCCCGCAGCGCCGGATCGGCCTCCTGCTGGCAGATGTAGCGCAGGACTTGGCTCTCAATGCGGCGCCCAAGCGCCCGGCAGCTCATCAGGAAGGTCTCGAGCGCGCCGTCCCGGACGATGGCGACCCCGACGACACCCATGTCGCCGAACCGGTCGACCACCCGGGCCGCATAGACGCTGCCCTGCCGCATCGCGGAGGCGACCTCGTCCTCGGTGTAGCGGCGCGTGGTGAGATTGAACTGGTTGGTCTTGTTGATCAGCTGCGTGACCCGCCGTAACGAGCCCGGATTGTTGCGGGCCATGTGCACGCGGATGTCGAGAGAAGCGAGGTAATCCTCCATCGAGGCGGCCGAGCGCTGCAGCTCCTGCCGCTGCGCCTCGCCCCGGTACTGCTCGGTCTTGGCCAGATCCTCGGCGGTGACGTTCCGGGCCCGCAGGGACGCGATCCCGTCGAGGAGCGCGAGGGCCAGCTCCGGACGCGTCCGGTCGAACAGGTGGCACTCGACGCCGGGCAGCCGCGCCCGGACCTCCTCGATCTCGAAGGGGTTGTCGCCGAGGAAGATGAAGCTGTCGAGGCCGAGATTGAGCGTCTCGGCGAGTTCGCGGATGTTGTCGCTCTTCTCCGACCAGTTGCTGCGGTAGGCCACGAAATCGTCGAGGCGCAGCGGCATCGCGCGCTGCGCGAAGACCGAGCGGAAATCCTCGTCGTTGTTCTTGGTCACCGCGCAGAGCAGGATGCCCAGGCTCTTCAGGCGCAGCAGCTGGCGCTGGAGCTGCGTGTGGACGATCCCCGGATAGTCGGTGTCGACCTCGAGGTTCTCCACGCCGTCCTCGCCCACGACGCCGCCCCAGAGCGTGTTGTCGGCGTCGACCACCACGACCTTCCGGCGCGCCCGCAGCCGGACCGCGACGGCGTCCGCGTAGCGCTCCACCAGCGCGTCCACGGCGGCCGGGGCGTAGGGCATCTGGTAGAGGAGGCGGTTCCGCTCGCGGAACGCGTTGGCGAAGCCGAGGATCGCGAGGGCGCCTGCCGCGTCGGCGACGCTGACCCGTTCCTGCGACCGGGCGAGGTCGAACAGCACCGCGTTCACCCGGGCCAGGGCTTCGAGCTGATCGTGGAGATCGCTCTCCACCGACGAGACCGGCACGAACGGCACCGTGTTGAGGATGACGGTGCCGGGGCCGCGCTCGAGCCGGGCCGAGACCAGCTCGGCGAGGGCCCGCGCGCGGGCGACCGCGCCGGCATCCGGGGCGACGTCGAAGAACCAGCGATGGTCGAGATGCACGATCAGGACGTCGACGGAGGCCGGCCCCGCCAGGACCTGCTCGATCTGCCCGATGGGGAAGTGTTCGCAGCTCGCGTCCGCGAGGTCCGCGAGGCGGCCGGACACTTTCCCGAACGGGTTGGTGACGACGTTTCCGACGAAGCCGATCGACAGGGCGCGAGCCGTGGTCATCCTCGATACCGGTTCCTGCGGCGTCCCGGTGGATGCCTGCCCTCCGGCGGTCGACCGGCCCCTTTCCGTGCGTGCGCGTGCCGCCCTCTTGCGAGATCCCCTGTCATAAAGCAAGGGGCGAAGCGGTTCGCGCCGGTGCCTCCGTGCTGCACGCGGGCGCTCGGTCGCGGCCCCGTCGGGGCCGAGGCCGCGGATGAGGAGCTTCCCGATGAACGGACCCGGGTCGGACGATCCCCCCGCGATGACGCGGGTCTGGACCGAGGCGCATCAGATCGCCTTCGCGCGGGCCACCGGCGACGTGAACCCGATGCACATGGATGCGCGCGTGGCCCGCCGGACGCTCGCCGGCGACAGGGCCGTTCACGGCGTTCATGCCGCCCTCTGGGCCCTGGATGCCTGCGCGGACAAGCAGCCGCTCGCGCGGCTCGCGACGCTGCAGATGCGGTTCGAGCGCTTCGTGCTGGTCGGAGATCGGGCCGAGGTCACGGTCCACGACGCGGATGCGCGGCAGATGCGCCTCTCGGTGTCGGTCGATGGAGTCCGTACGGTCACGATCCAGGGAACATTCGCGTCCGAGCGGGCACCGGCCGAGACGGTCGATGCGGCACCGACCGAGATCCCGGACGCGCCGGACGTGATCGATCCGGCGACGATCGCCAGTCTGGCGGGCACGTTCCGGCTTCCCGATCCTGCGGCAATCGCCGCGCTGGCGCCGCGGCTCGCGCAGGCGATCGGCCCCGCCCGCGTCGCCGGGCTGGGTGGCCTCTCGACCCTCGTCGGCATGTTCGTGCCCGGGCTGCATTCGATCCTCTCGAAGATCGACGTGACGGTCACCGACGCGGCGCACGGATCGCGCCTTGCCTACGCGGTCAAGCGGTTCCAGCCGATGCTGCAATCGGTAACCCTCGAGGCGAAGGGGCCGGGCCTCACCGCGCGGGTCGAAGCCTTCGTCCGTCCGCGCCCGGTCGAGCAGGAGAGCCTGCAGGACATCGCCGCGCTGGTGCAGCCGGGCGCGTTCTCCGAGGTGTCCGCCCTCGTCATCGGCGGTTCGCGGGGCCTGGGCGCGGCGACGGCCGTGCTGATCGCCGCGGGGGGCGGTGCGGTCTGCATCACCTACGCGTCGGGCGTCGAGGAGGCGGAGGCGGTCGCCCGGGAGATCCGGGACGGCGGCGGCCGCTGCCAGGTGCTCCGCTACGACGCCGCGGGTCCGGTCGCCGCCCAGCTCGATGCCCTGGCGATGCGCCCATCCCAGCTCTACCATTTCGCGACACCCCGCATCTTCCGCCAGAAGCGCGCGCCGTTCGAGCCGTCCTGCTTCGAGGAGATGATGCGCGTCTACAATTACGCCTTCTACGAATTGAGCCTGTTCTGCCTCGGACGCCGGGATGCGGTGGCGGCCTTCTATCCCTCGACCACGGCCATCGACGAGGCGCCCCGCGACACGCTCGAATACGTCATGGCGAAGAGTGCCGGCGAGACCCTCGCCGCGACGATGGCGCGGACGATCCCGAACCTGCGGACCGTGATCGAGCGCCTGCCGCGGGTGCGGACGGATCAGACGGCCACGATCTTCCCCGTCCCGGCCGCTTCCCCCGGCGCGCTGATGCTGCCGATCATCCGGCAGATGTCGGCGACGGCCTGACCCGCACACCGACCAGCCCGGGACGAGCGGCCCCGCTCACTCGGCCGCGGCGTCGCTGTGAGGCTCGTCCTCGGCAGACCTGTCCTCGGCCGGATCAGCCTCGCCCGCGGCCGCGTCGGGTTCCCGGTCCGAGCCCAGTGCGGCGGTGAAGAAGTCGCCGTTCCGGACCGCTTCGCCGCCCGTCACCATCATGCTCAGATAGGTGTTGAGGGTGTTGGGTGCGACGTCGGGGAGCCGTTCGGCGATCTCGGCATGCGACAGGCCCTGCGGACCCGCGCTGCCGAGCAGCCCCTTCAACCGGCCCTTGGCCGAGTTCGCCCGCGGACCGCGGGCGCCGCGCCGTCCGCCCTGCTGTGGCGCAGCGCGATCACCGGCGGTCGGCCGCGGGGCCTCCGAGGAACGCGGATGCCCTGTCTCCTCGAGCGGAACGCCCTCCACGATCGAGGTCAGCGCGGCCTCTGCCGCGCGGAGCTTCGTCAACTCCGCCGCGATCCGATCGTAATCGCTCTGCAGGGCCGCGCGGCGCGCCCTGACGTCGACCAGAGCCTTTGTCAGCGTGTTGTCTTCAGCCACGGGATGGCCTCATCCTCAAGATCGCTCAAGGCCGGCCATACGTCATAGGCCCCTTCGGACGTCAACACGCGGCAGACCTGTTGCCACTCTGTCGGGAGGCAGAATCGGTGGGCGTCAGCGCGAGTTGTGACGCCGGCGCTACATGGCCTAGAGACATCCGGAAACACCTCTACCGGATTCGAACGCACTCGCGTAGCGTCGCGCGGCAACGGTTCCGATCACAGCGCTCCGATCCCGTGGCTGCCACGGCAGAAGACGGGGCTACTTCCCCGGCCTCGAAGCGCGGCCCTCCGGGCGCCGGCACAGACCGCATCGCGCGGGGACGCAGACGTCAACCCCACAGAGAACAGTATGTCGCTGAACATCTTCGATAAAGGCGAAAATAACGTCATCGATATCGATGTCCGCGACCAGCAAAACCAGGCCGGAAAGATATACATAAACGGCAGCAACAATTACGTCCGCATCGGAAGAGGCTGCGTTTCGGACAAGGATATGCACATCGTCATCGAATCGAATTGCCGGTTCGATGTTGGGGAGGATGTTCGTCTCTCGATGGCCAACATCTATATCGGTCCGGGCTCGGTGCTCAGCATCGGCGACCGGACGGGCTTCACCGGTTTGGTCCACCTCAACCTCATCGAGGCGAAGACGATCGAGATCGGGACGAACTGCTCGATCGCTTCCGGTGTGTGGATGACGACGAGCGACTTCCACTCCGTCGTCAGCCTGGATACCGGCGCGCGGCTGAACCCAGCCAAGCCTGTCCGCGTCGGCCATCACGTCTGGATCGCCAACCAGGCCACGCTCCTCAAGGGCTCCGTCATCGGCGACAACGCTATCGTCGGCGCCCATGCGGTCGTGACCGGAACCGTGCCGCCCCATTGCGTGGCCGCAGGAAATCCTGCGCGTATCGTGCGGGAGAACGTGACCTGGCGCTCGGACCTCATCTGAGCGCGTCTGCGCGCGCGGAACTCCGTGCTCCCGGTCGGCGTGACCAGCGTTGTTTACCCCGCGCGCGCGTTCCGATAGGGCGGTGGGCCGCCGCTGCGCCTCCCGGGCCGACGCGGCGCCCGGCCTTCAATCCAGCCTGCGCGAACACATGCTCATCCGAGCTTCAGGTCCCGATCGATCCGCCAGCGCGAGCCGCGCGTCGGCACGGACCGATCGTGCGGCATCGGTCGACGGCGGCACGATGATCGACGGAGCGCCGCCGATCCCGATGCCGGGCGCATCGGCCGATGAGCCGAGAGCGGTGCTTTGAGGACGCTCTACGGACTGTATCTCCGCTGGGCCGGTACGGGCTCCGTCCGCGCGAGCAGCAACCCGCTGGTCCGGCTCGCAGCGCGCGGCGGCCTCCCGGCCGCGAACGACCTCGCCACCGCGGAGGCGCAGATCGCGGCGCTGGCGCCGTCTTTCGACGCGGGCTTCTACGCGAGCTGGTACGGGATCACGGCCGATCCGGTGCGCGACTACCTCGTCCAGGGCTGGCGCGAGGGCCGCGACCCGCGGCCCGACTTCTCCTCCGCCGCCTACCTCGCCGCCCGGCCCCATCTCGCCAAAGCCGGCATCAACCCGTTCCTGCACGCCCTCTCGACACACAGGCGCCGGTCCGGTGCGGCCGGCGGCGCGGACACGGGCGCGGCCCTGCCGAAGCCCGACACCGCCGAGGTCCAGCGCCTCGCCCGCCGCCTCGCCGACGGGCCGTTCTACCTCGCCGGCAACCCCGACCTGCGGGAAGCCGGCGTCGATCCGGTCGACCACTACATGGCCTCGGGCTGGCGCGAGGGCCGCGAGCCGTCGCCCCGCTTCGACACCCTGGCCTACTGCCTGACCCGCGGGATCACCTACGCCACCCAGAACCCGCTGGTGCACTACGTCCTGCACGGCGGAGCCGCCCGGCCGGAGCCGGCCGAGGCGCTGGCGCTGCGGGTCGCGACGCTCGCGCCCTATTTCGACGCCGCCCACTACCGGCGGCGCCTGAACGCCGCGCAGCCGGAGGCGTGGGCCGGCGCCACGGACGCGGAGCTGCTGCGCTTCTACGTGGCGGAGGGCTGGCGGCGGCTCGTCAGCCCGCGTCCGGACTTCGACCCGGCCGGCTTCGTGCAGGCGCGCGCCGGCAGCCGGGCGGTCGCGGACGACCCGTTCTTCCGCTACGTGGCCGAGACGCGTCTGTCCGGGCGGGAGCCGTTTGCCGAGCCGGAGCGGCTGAACGTGCCGGCGGTGGATGAGGCCTGGTACCGGGCGACCTACCCGGATGTGGGCGGGCGTGAGCCGTACCTGCACTTTGCCGGTCTGGGCTGGCGGGAGCTGCGCGATCCGGGGCCGGGGCGCTCGACGCTGGCGGCGCTGCTGCGGGTGTGCGGGTTGCGTCCGGCGCGGGCGCCTGTCGAGGACACGGGCTGGCTGGGGGCGATCGGGGCCGAGCCGGTGGAGCGGGCGGCGTTCCTGGACCTGCAGGCGCGGCTGGTGGCGGGGCATTTCGACCACGGCTTCTACCGGGCACGCTACGGGCTGCCCGCGGAGGCCGACGCGGTGCGCGACTATTGCGACACCGGCTGGCGCAGGGGCCGAAACCCACGGCCCGACTTCAACGGCTGGGCCTACCGGGCGCATCACCCCCACGTCGAGGCGACGGGTCTCGCCCCCTTCGTCCACTTCCTCGCCACGGCGCTGCTTCGCGGCGTCGACCTCACGGATCCCGCCTTCGATCCGCGCAACGGCAGCCCGCCGCCTGAGGAAGATGCGGAGCTGATGGAGCAGGCGCGGCTGATCGAGCCCTATTTCGACGCCCCCTGGTACCTGAAGCGCTACCCCGACACGCGCGGGTTCGAGAACGGTCCCGCCATGCACTTCCTGTCGCACGGACAGGAAGAGGATCGCGATCCCAGCAAGGCCTTCGTGACCCGGTTCTACCGCCGGGCCTACGGTCACCTGTTGGGTCCTGGGGAGTCGCCGTTCCTGCACTACGTCCGGACCGGGCGGGCGGCCGGGCTGCTGGCCGCGCCCGAGGATCTGGGCACCGCCCCGCCCATGACCGCCCCCGCAGCCCAGGACTGGGACGGCCTGCCGCAAGCCCTGCCCATCGCTCAGGCCCGCGTCGTCGTCATCGTCCCCGTCTACAAGGGACGCGGCGAGACCCTGCGCGCCATCCACGCCTGCCTGTCGGCCCCGCAGCAAACCCCCTTCACCCTGCTGGCCGTCAACGACCGCTCCCCCGACCCGCAGCTCACCGCCGAGCTGGCCGACCTCGCCCGCAAGGGCCTGTTCCACCTCGCCGAGAACGAGCAGAACCTCGGCTTCGTCCGCTCGGTCAACCGCGCCCTCAGCCTCCGCCAGGGCCGCGCCGTCGTCCTGCTCAACTCCGACGCCCAGGTCTTCGGCGACTGGCTCGACCGCCTCGTCGCCCATGCCGAGCCCGATGCCGAACCCGAGGCTGAACCCGCGGACGCCGCCCGCCCGCGCGTGGGCAGCGTCACGCCGCTGTCCAACAACGCCACGATCTGCTCCTACCCGCGCTTCAACGCCAACAACACCATGCCGCTGGAGATCGACCGGCCCGATCTCGACCGCTTGGCCGCCCGGATCAACCGCGGCCGCGCCGTGCCCGTGCCCACCGGCGTCGGCTTCTGCATGTACATGACCGCCGAAGCGCTCGACGCCGTCGGCCCCCTCGACGCCGAGGCCTTCGGCAAGGGCTACGGCGAGGAGAACGACTGGTGCCTGCGCGCCACCAAGGCCGGCTTCGTCAACCTGCTCGCCGAGGACGTCTACGTCTACCATGCCGGCCAGATCTCGTTCGGGCTGGATGAGGGCGGCGAGTACGACCAGGGCCAGGCGGCGCTGCTGTCCAAGCACCCCGACTACCCGGCGCGTGTCGGGCAGTTCGTCCAGGCCGATCCGGGCCGGGGCGGGCGGGCGCGCCTCGACCTCGCCCGGCTGGCCCGGCACTGCGCCGGCCGGGCGCTGCTGTACGTGACCCACAGCTGGGGCGGGGGCATCCAGCGGCACATCGACGACATGATCGCAAAGGCCCGGGCCGAGGGCCTGTCGGTGGTGCTGCTGCAGATCGACCGGACCCGCAACCTCGAGGTCCAGGTCGCCTACCGCGGCGCCGAGTTCCTGTACCTGCCCAACCTCGGCAGCCTGTACCTGCCGCGCGACGCCGCGACGGTGTCGGGCTTCATCGCGGCGCTGGCGCCGGTCCTGATCCACGTGCACTCGCTGGCGGGGCTGCGCTGGGCGGCGGCGCGGGCGCTGATGGAGCTGGTGGCGGGCTCGGGCCGGCCCTATGCCTGGACGCTGCACGACTACTCGCCGGTCTGCCACCGCAACCACCTGGTGCAGCCGGACGGGCGCTATTGCGGCCTGGCGCCGGTCGCCGAATGCCGGGCGTGCCTGGCGGCGGATGCGGAGGGGTTCGAGGAGCCGGATCCGGGTGAGCGGCGGGCGGCGTTCGGGGCGTTCCTGGCCGGGGCGGCGCGGGTGTTTGCGCCGTCCGCCGACACGGCGGCGCGGATCCGGGGGTGTACCCGGACCTGGCGATCACGGTGCGGCCGCATCTGGAGCCGGAGCGCACGGTGCGCGACACCACCCTGCAGCGGCCCGGACGCGTCCGGCGGGTCGCGGTGCTCGGCGCCATCAACCTGCCCGAAGGCGGGCTCCTGCTGCAGGCACTGGCAACGGATGCGCGCAAGCGGGATCTGCCGCTGCGGTTCTCGATCGTGGGCTTCTCCGACCCGGCGCTCACGGGCGGCCTGGAACGCGCCGGGGTCACCGAGACGGGATGCTACTCCACCGACGACACGACCCTCGACCGGCCGGCACGCGCGGCCCTCCAGATCGCCCAGACCGACCGCCACTGGGACGACGACGAGGTCCTCGACCTCGTGAACCAGATTTCAGCCGACCTGATCCTGCTTCCGTCGATCTGGCCGGAGACGTACGCGTACACGCTGACACTGGCTCTGCGCACCGGCCTGCCGGTGGTGGCCTTCGACCTCGGCGCGCAGGGCGAACGGCTCTCCGCCTACCCGAACGGCCACCGCCTGCCCTACGCACTGGTCACCGACCCGGCCGCCTGCAACGACCGCCTGCTGACCATCGACATCTCGGAAACCGGGCGGCTCTCCGGGCCGATCCAGGCCGCCGCGTACCAGAGCCTCATGCGCGACTATTACGGTTTTACGCCCTGACACCGCTCTCCGGCGGCACATTGGCCCGCCACGCTTCGGTTCGTTTCCGGAATTCCCGGTCGCAGGCCGTGCTTCACGACATGGCAGCGGATTGTGCACCCTATCCGTGCCGGACGCGATCGTACCGGCCTTACCGGCGCATTCGAGGCCTCAATTTGCGTGCTATGTGCGGACAGATCCGGATCGAGCCCCGTCAGACACTATCGCACCCATAGTGGTGCAGCGGGGCGTGCGCCCAACCCAGGCTTCGACGGCAAACTGGACCTGTCGGTCTACCCGGACGCTCGCGACGCGGGCGTCAACCTGCTGCACTTCATGAAGTGGGGGGTCCAAGAAGGGCGGCTGGACGCCGTGCAGCTTGATCGTTCGCCGACAGGAGCGAATCGCCTGAACACGCCCGGCGACGCAGTCGGTGAGACGTCGGCCGTGTGGGCGCAGATGATTGCGACACTGCAGGGCCGCGCACTGTCGAGGTTGAACCCGTCGCTCGTCGTCGCCGCGCCGGCCTCCGGATCTGCTACACGTCCGGCAGGCGCCGTCCCTTCACGACGACCCGCGGCCAGCGGTCGAGGCCGATCGGCATCAGGACCGCGATCTGGTGCGGAATCTCGGCATCGCCCAGAAGGCTCTCGAGGGAGATCCGGCAGGCCGCCTCGAGTTCGGCCTGGGTGCGCGCCCCCGAGGTCTTGATATCGGCGATCAGAAGCGCCGCGATTTCATGAGCGAAGGCATCGCCATCCGACATGCCGGCCTCCCGAAGCGAATCAGATCAGAATAATCTTCTTCGCAAACTTCCAACATCAGGACAGAACTACGTATCCACGCCTCGTTTGTTGATATTTATCCTCCAAGCTGCCTCCATCCCCGGCGATGGCGGTTCGGGACGGAATCGCGAGACCCTTGCCGGACGTGAGCCCGGCTCGGCTCAGGCGTCGAGGTTCCCGCGATGCCGCGCCCTGACCGTCTCGCCCGTCCTGTCGGAGGCGGGCAGGGACCGGCGGTCGAAGGGCAGGCGCAGGCCGGCGACGACCGGATAGACCGCCGGCAGCACGACGAGGGTGAGCAGCGTCGCGGAGATCAGGCCGCCGATCACCACGGTCGCCAGCGGTCGCTGAACCTCCGCCCCGGCGCTCGTGGAGAGGGCCATGGGCAGGAAGCCGAGGGCGGCCACCAGCGCGGTCATGATCACCGGCCGCAGCCGCATCCCGGCGGCGCGCGTCGCGGCCTCCCGAGGCGCCAGGCCGGTCGCCTCCAGGTCGCGGATGTAGCTCGTCAGCACGACGCCGTTGAGGATCGCGATGCCGAAGGTCGCGATGAAGCCGATCGCCGCCGAGATCGAGAACGGCATGTCGCGCAGGGTGAGCGCCAGGATGCCGCCGGTGGCGGCGATCGGGACGTTCAGGAAGATCAGGCCGGCGAGGCGGATGTCGGCGAACATCACCACCAACAGGACCAGGATCGCCGCCAGGGCGGCGGGGACGACGACGGAGAGGCGGGCGGTCGCCTCCTGCAGGGTCTGGAACTGCCCGCTCCAGACCAGGGAATAGCGCGGCGGCAGCGTCACCTGCCGGTCGACGGCGGCGCGGGCGGCCTCGACGAAGCTCCGGACGTCGCGGCCGCGGACATTCGCCTGCACGGAGATCCGCCGCTGCAGGCGCTCCCGGCTGATCTGCGCCGGACCGGAGGCCACGTCCACGCTGGCAACCAGCGCCAGCGGCACCATCATCCGGCTGCCCGCCGCGCGGCCGGGCTCGTTGCGTCCAACCGGCAGGGCGCGGATCCGCTCGATGTCGCTGCGGTCGGCCGGATCCAGGCGCACCACGATCTCGGTGATCGCGTTGTCGTCGCCGTAGACCACGCCGCTGGTGCGGCCGCCGAGGCTCTCGACCACGTCGAGCACGTCGGAGACATTGATGCCGTAGCGGGCCGCCTTGGCGCGGTCGACCTGGATCGCGAGCGCCGGCATGCCGGCCTGGGCCTCGGCCTTCACGTCCGCAGCGCCGGGGATCCCCGACACCGTGCGCACGATGGCGTCGGCCGTCTCCTTCAGGACCGTCAGGTCGTCGCCGTAGAGGCTGATCGCCACGTCGCCGCGCACGCCCTCCAGCAGGTCGTCCATGCGCATCTGGATCGGCTGGGAGAAGGTGTAGGCCACGCCCGGCACCTCCTCCTTGAGCCGCCGGTCGAAGGCCGCGACGAGACCGTCCTGCGTGTCGGCGGTCGCCCAAGTGGCGGGATCGGTCAGCGTGATGAAGCTGTCGGTCGATTCCACGCCCATCGGGTCGGTGGGGATCTCGGCGCTGCCGGTGAGCGAGACGACGCGCTTTACCTCCGGAAACGACTTCAGCACCCGCTCGATGCGGGTCACTGCGGCCAGCGAGGCGCTGAGATCGATGCCGGGCAGCTTCTCGGAGGTGACGACGATCGAGCCCTCCGACAGCTTCGGCAGGAACTCGCCGCCGAGCCGCGTGGCCAGCACCCAGGATCCCGCGAACAGGGCGAGGGTCGCCAGCACGGTCAGGCCGGCATGCCGCTCGGCGGCGCGCAGCATCGGCGTGTAGGCGCCGCGCACCCAGTGGACGAGGCGCGTCTCGCGCTCGCCGACGCCGCGGCCGGCGAGGAAGATCGCGGCGAGCGCCGGCATCAGCGTCAGGGTCACGACCAAGGCGCTGCCCAGCGCCAGGATGACGGTCAGCGCCATCGGCACGAACATCTTCCCAGCGACGCCCTGGAGCGCGAGGATCGGCACGTAGACCAGAATGATGATCGCCACCGCGAACATCACCGGCCGCGCCACCTCGGCGGCGGCGTCCCGGACGAGGTCGTGGGCCGGCCGGTCCGGGTGCGCGCCGCGGGCGCGCAGCACGTTCTCGATCATCACCACGGCGCCGTCGGCGATCAGGCCGAAATCGATGGCGCCGAGACTCATCAGGTTGCCTGAGATGCCGAGGAGCCGCATGCCGGCAAAGGCCATCAGCATCGACATCGGGATCGCCGCGGCCACGATCAGCCCGGCCCGGAGGTCGCCGAGCAGGAGCAGCAGGACGACGACCACGAGGACTGCGCCTTCGAGGAGGTTGTGCGCCACGGTGTGGATCGTGCGGTCGGCGAGCGCGCTGCGGTCGTAATAGGGGACGATCGCCATCCCGGGCGGAAGCTGCGGGCGCAGGTCGTCGATCGTCCTCTTGACCTCTCCGACCACTGCGCTGGCATTCGCGCCGACCTGCATCAGCGCGATGCCGACGACCGTCTCGCCCGCCACGTCGTGGGTCACGGCCCCCAGCCGGACCTTGGGCGATTCCACCACCTGGCCCAGCGTCGCGAGCGTCACCGGGACGCCGCCCGGGCCGGTGGCGACGACGATGGCGGCGATGTCGTCCGGCCCCTTGGCGAGGCCGAGGCCGCGGATCACCTCCTGCTGGTCGTTGTGCGCGATGTAGGCGCCGCCGCGGGCGGCGTTGTTGTCGGCGAGCGCCGTGAAGACCTGGGCGAGGGTGACGCCGTAGCGGCGCAGGGCGTCGGCGGAGACCCGGACCTCGTAGGTCGGCATCTCGCCGCCGTAGATGTTCACGTCGGCGATGCCCGACGTGAGCTTCAGCTTCGGCGCGATCGTCCATTGCAGGGTGCGCCGAAGCTGCATCGGCGTGTAGGCGGGCCCGCGCAGCTCGAACTGGTAGATCTCGCCGAGTCCGGTGGCCATCGGGCCCATCTGCGGGTCGCCGATTCCGGCCGGCATCAGGCTCTTGGCGGCGGGCAGGCGCTGGAACACTTGGCTGCGCGCCTCCGCGAGTGGCATGCCGTCGGCGAAGGTGACGTAGACCGCCGAGACACCGGCGCGCGACGTGGAGCGGATCCCCGTCAGGGCCGGCGCCCCCGCCATGGCGTTCTCCACCGGGAAGGTGACGAGGCGCTCGACCTCCAGGGGGCCCAGGCCCGGCGACAGGGTCAGGATCATCACCTGCTTGGGCGAGATGTCCGGCACCGCGTCGATCGACAGGCCGTCGAGGTTGGCGACGCCTCCCGCCGCGGCGGCGAGCGCCACCACCAGGACCAGGAAACGGCGGCGGATCAGCAGGGCGAACCAGGCGCGCATCGGGCGCCTCAATCCGTCGCGCCGAGCAGGCTGCGCAACAGGATCGCCTTGAGCCCGAAGCTGCCCGCGGTCGCCACGCTCTCGCCGGCCGCGACGCCGCTCTGGACCTCGACCCAGTCCGAGCGCTGGATCCCGAGCCGGAGGGCGCGCCGCTCGAACCGGTCGGGGGCGACGCGCACGAAAGCGATCGGTCCCTGCTCGGTCTGCTGGACGGAGGCCGCCGGCACGGTGACGCCGTCCCGGCCGAGATCCGCCGCGATGGTGACGGAGACGAACATGTTGGCGCGCAGGAGATCGCCCGGATTGTCGAGCTCGATCCGCGCCGGCGCCGTGCTGGTCGCCGGATCGAGGGCGGCGTTCACCGAGCGGACACGTCCCTCGAAGGGAGGATGACCCGGGATCGGGCTCTCCACCGCGGCGGAGTCGCCGGCCTTCACCCGCGCGGTATCCGGCCCGTAGAGGTTCGCCAGCACCAGGATGCGGGTCGGGTCGGCGACCGTGACGGCGTCGCGTCCGGTATCGACCACCTCGCCGAGGGTGACGCCGACGCTGGTCACGATGCCGGAAATCGGGGTGACCACGGCGCTGGTGCCGGGCGCGGCCCCCTCGGCGGGGGCGAGGCGCCGGTACTGCGCCCGGTACAGCTCGACATTGGCCTCGGCCGATTGGATGGCGGCCCGGGCCTTGGCGAGGTCCACCTGACGCCGCTCGACCTCCGCCTGGGCGACACCGCCGAACTTGAGCTGCTCCTGGCCGCGCTTGAGCTGCAGCGCCGCCACCGCCTCGGAGGCCTGCGCCTCGCCGAGGGCCGCCTGCGCGGCCGTGAGGCCGTTGCGCGCGTCGAGGAGGCCGGCGGCGTCGAGGGTCGCCAGCACCGGCCGGCCTCGACCGGGTCGCCCGGCTGGACCGCGAGGCTCAGGACGCGCCCCGGGGTCCGCGGCTTCAGATGCGTCATCCGCCGCTCGCCGAACGCGACGGTGCCGGGGGCGCGAACCGGCAGCACGATCCGGCGGGCCTCGGCCTGCCCGACGGCGAGGCCGATCCGCGTCTGGCCGGCCGCGTCGAGGGTGACGCTGTCCGGATCGGCCGGGGCCTCGCCGCCCTTCGTGTCGGACGCCTCCGTCACGGGCGTGGCGGGCGACAGACCCAGCCGGTCGCGGATCGGCGCGCGGCCGAACCAGCCCGCGACGGCGAGCGCCGCGGCCAGCAGGACGAGGCGCGGGAGGACGCGCCCCGAGCGCCGGGTCGGCGGTCGGGCCGATTCGCGATCCTCCGCGCGCGCCGGCCCGGCGGGCGCGGCGCGATCGTCCGCTTCGGAATCCGGGGCGGCCGATCGCGGCTCGGCGTTCAGCGACATGCGCGACGCCGCAACCGGCCGGGCAGGGAGGCGGCCAAGCCCCGGAATTTGCGCTGCCTCATGCGTCGAGGCCCGGCGGCAGGACATCCTCGGTGACGAACCGGCCGGTCTCGACCTCGCGGATTACGACCTCGTAGCCTTCGCAGCGCAGCTCCCTGAGCCGCGCGAGGGAGACGTAGGTCCCGGTCTCGACGTCATACAGGCGGCTCTGCGCGTAGCGGTTGATCAGGCGCCGCGGGCGCCGCTTCCTAGGCATTGCCCGCCGGCCTCCCGCCGAACGGGGCGGCTTGGATCGGGCAGGGGCATCGGGACCGGGGCCGCATCGCTGGAATCCGAAGAGCGCGCCGTCCGGCGCGGCGCGCGGTAACGGGCTAGAGTCATTCCAACAAAGGGGGCAACGTGATGTGGTGCCATTAAATTCGGGTTCACAGTGGCGGCCGCGGGGCGATTTGTGCCGCGAAGTCCGGCACAAGGGAGTCGAGGCGGTTCACGCGTGGACCGGAGGCGGGGGCGTGGCGAGGCTGCTGCTCATCGAGGACGATTCCGAGACGGCGGCGGACGTGCGCGACGACCTGCGCGGGCGCGGCCACGACGTCGCCTGGGCCGCGACCGGACCCGAGGGCGCGCGGGCGGCACGGGAGGGCGGCTGGGGGGCGATCATCCTCGACCGGATGCTGCCCGGCCGCGACGGCCTCAGCGTGCTCCAGGATCTCCGCCTGGAGGGGGACCGCACCCCGGCGCTGGTCCTGAGCGCGCTGGGCGACGTCGACGAGCGGATCCGCGGCCTCCGGGCGGGCGGCGACGACTACCTCGCCAAACCCTTCGCGCTGGGCGAACTCGCTGCGCGCATCGAGGCGCTGCTGCGGCGGCCGGTCGACAGCCCCGAGACGGTCCTGCGTGTCGGCAGCCTGGAGATCGACCTGATCGCCGGCACCGGCCGGCGCGGCGCGCGCGACCTCGAGCTCCTGCCGCGCGAACTCAAGCTCCTCGCCTACCTCATGCGCCGCCCCGGCCAGATCGTGACCCGGGCAATGCTGTTCGAGGAGGTCTGGAACTACCGCTTCACGCCGAAATCCAACCTGATCGACGTCCATGTCGGGCGCCTGCGCCGGAAGCTGGAAGCGGGCGGCGAGGCTCCGCTGATCCACAGCGTGCGCGGCACGGGGTTCACGCTCGCGCCCGATGGCTGACCTGCTGCGCTCCACCGCCTTCCGCTGGGCGCTCGGCATCGCCCTGTGGTCCGCGCTGCTCGCCCTGGCGATGTTCGCCTTCGTCTACTGGCAGACGGCCGACTATCTCCGCGAGGAACTCGCCGAGACGCTGCGGCTGGAGGTCCGGGCGGCGGCGGCCGACGACGCGGCCGCCGCGAACCGCGTGGACACGTGGATCGCGATGGATCCCCACGCCACCCATTATGGCGGCCTGTTCGGCCCGGACGGGACGCGCCGGGCGGGCAATCTCGGCGCGGTGCCGGAGCATCTGGCCCGCGACGGCGACGCCTACCGGGTGAGCGCGACGGTCGACCTCGCGGGACGCACGCTTCAGGATGAGATCTGGGCGGCCGCACTGACCCTCGCCGACGGCCGCATCGTGGTGATCGCGCACGACACCGACGAGATCGACCGGGTGAAGGCCACGACCCTGCGGGCCCTCGGGCTCGGGCTGGTGCCGACGCTGGCGCTCTCCGTCCTCGGCGGCCTGCTGCTCACGAGCCGCGCGCGCCGGCGCCTCGCCGCCACCGAGGCCGCCGTGGCCGAGGTCATGCGCGGCGACCTGCGCCGGCGCCTGCCGGTCGGCGATCACGACGACGAGTTCGACCGGCTGACCCGGACGGTCAACCGGATGCTCGACGAGATCGAGCACCTGATGGGCGAGGTCCGCAGCGTCGGCGACGCGGTGGCGCACGACCTGCGCACGCCGCTCACCCGTCTGCGCGCCCGGCTGGAGCGCACGCGCTCGCAGGCCCGGAGCGTCGCGGAGTTCCACGAGGCGATCGACCAGGGCCTCATCTGGATCGACCAGACGCTCGCCATGGTCACCGCCGTGCTGCGGATCGGCGAGATGGAGGACGGGCGCCGCCGCGGGGCGTTCGCCCGGGTCGACCTCGGCGAGGTCGCGGCGGTCGCGGTCGAGTTCTTCGCGCCGCTCGCCGAGGAGAAGGACATCGACCTCGCGCTCTCGGTCCCACCGGTGCGCATGTCATCGACGGCGACCGCGACCTGTGCTTCGAGGCGGTCTCGAACCTGGTCGACAACGCGCTGAAATTCACGCCGCCCGGCGGCCGCGTACGCGCCGGCCTGCAGCGCACCGACGACGCGGTCGTCGTGACGATCAGCGATACCGGGCCCGGCCTGCCGCCAGGGGAGCGCACCACCGTGTTCCACCGCTTCTATCGCTCCGAGGCGGCGCGCCACACGCCGGGTCACGGGCTGGGCTTGAGTCTCGTGGCGGCGATCGTGAAGCTCCACGGCGCGGGCGTGACGATCCGGGACGCGCCGGGCGGCGGCTGCCATGTCGCGCTGCGCTTCCCGATGGCCCAAGCGGCCGAGGCCCAGGCCGATACGGGTCGGTCCGGCCACAATCCGGCACGCTAGCCTCGGATCCGAGCACCTGTCTCACCTTCGCGCTCGAATACCAGTCCTCCACACGATGACCTCGAGTCTAACCCCGAGCGAAAGCGGTGGTTAAGTCCCGCCATGCCAATCCGTCTGACCCGACCGGCGGCTTGGCGTGGATGTGCCGATGATTCTGTTGCGGCACTTGAACGCGTGCCTCAGGTCGGCCCGGACCTGGATCGCGCTCGGCGTCCTCGCGCCGGTCGGCATGCTGGCGGCGTCCGGCCTGATGCTGCTCGATCTGCGCCGGGATGCCTGGGACAGGGCCGAGCAGACCTCGCGGAACCTCCTGCAGGTGCTGGAGCGCGACATCGCGCGCAATGTCGAGATGTATGATCTCTCGATCCGGGCCGCCGTCGAAAATCTGCGGGCTCCGGGCCTGGGTCAGGCCAGCGCGCAGATGCGCCAGCTCATCCTGTTCGATCGCGCGGCCACCGCCCGCGACATGGGCGTGATGCTCATCCTGGATGAGCGCGGCGACGCGGTGGACGACATTGATGCCGTGCCGGCCCGCAAGGGCAATTACGCGGACCGGGAGTACTTCCAGGTTCACAGGGCGCGCGCCGGGCTGGGCCTTCATGTCGGAACGCCGATCGTCTCGCGCCTGACCGGCGAGCCCATGCTGCCGTTCAGCCGGCGCGTCGACAAGCCGGACGGAAGCTTCGGCGGCGTGGTCCTGGGCAGCCTGAAGCTGTCGTACTTCGCGCACCTGTTCGGCGAGATCGATCTCGGCCGCGGCGGCGCGATCAACCTCTACCTGAACGACGGCACCCGCCTGATGCGCTACCCATCCGAGCAGGCCGATATCGGGGCGAACATCGCGCAGGCGCCCACCTTCCGGAGATTCATGCGGGAGGGACGCGGCAGCTTCGTCGCCACCTCCGTGCGCGACGGGATCGAGCGCTACTACACCTTCACGCGCATCGGCGCCCTACCGCTGATCCTGAACGTCGCCCTGTCCACGCGGGACGTCGAGGCCGACTGGTACGCGCGGGCGACCGTGATCGGCAGCGTCCTGCTGGTGCTCTGCGGGCTCACGATCGCGCTCTCCCTGCTGTTCGGGCGCGAGCTGCGCCGGCGGGAGGCGATGCGGGCCGAGCTGGCGACGCTGTCGCGCACGGACGCCCTGACGGGCCTGCCGAACCGCCGCTGCTTCGAGGACAGGTTCGCGCTGGCGCGCGCGGCGGCCCGCGACGCGGGCCGACCACTGGCACTGCTGATCGCCGATGCCGACCATTTCAAGCGCTACAACGACCGGTACGGGCATCCGGTGGGCGACGAGGTGCTGAAGGGGCTTGCGCGCCGCCTGTCCGCGAGCGTCCACCGCCCGGAGGATCTCGTCAGCCGCATCGGCGGCGAGGAATTCGCGATCCTGCTGCCGGACACCGACGAGGCCGGCGCCCTGCGCATCGCCGACAGGGTCCATGCCGAAATCCGCGCGCTCACGGTGGCCTCTGCGGGGATCGGTGCAGGCGCCGTCACGGTGAGCATCGGGCTCGCCTGCGCGGTGCCGAGCCATGGCCGGGGCCCGTCCGTGCCGGACCTGTACCGGCTGGCCGACGGCGCGCTCTACGAGGCCAAGGCGGGCGGCCGCAATCAGACCCGCTGCGCCGCGCCGCAGGGCGTGCCGGCGACGCCCCCGCGGGGAACCCTGCAGCTGGTGAGCGCCTCCTGACCCCGTGAGGATACGCTTCGGATCCGTCGCATCGCCGGTCCGGAGACTCGACGCGGCCCCCCTCTCGACCCCATCCATCACACTCGGACCGTCGCGACCCGCGCGTCCGGACGCGCCCAGCCGTGCGCGCGTTGCACCCGCAGCCTCGTCAGCGCGTCAGGATGCCGAGGGAATCTCGGGCCGGCTCTCGGCGCCAGTGCCATCTGAGCGCGCATCCGCCTGCGTCAGCGCAAGGGACCGGCAGCCCCGAAGGTGTCGGCGCGGATCCTAGGCCGCGGCCCTGTGGCCCCGTGTCCGCCGGTCGAGCCCCGCCACCGTCGCGTCGAGCAGCCGCTCCAGCGCGTCGCACGCGGACGGCGCTTCGGCGCAGGCCGAATCCCGGGCCGCCAGCTCGATGGCCCGCAGCGGCTCGACCAGGGCCCGCGCGCCGATGTTGGCGCTCATGGATTTCAAGCTGTGCGCGGCCCTGGCGATGGCCGGCTGGTCCGAGTCGGTGAGAGCGGCGCGCAGAGCGGACAGCGCCTGGGGGGCCTGCGCCCGGTACAGGCCGAGAATGCGGTCCAGGAAAGCGCCGTCCCCGAGGCCGAGGAGGCCGTCCAGCACCTCGGCGTCGAGCAGATCGTCGGGCGCCGGCACGGCCGCCGACAATCCTTCCGGTTGCGCCGGGGTGATGGCGTCCGGTGCCCCGTCCCGGAGCTCAGGCGCGTGCGCCTGCAGGAGCTCGGCCAGCTGCCGCAGGGTGAAGGGCTTCGCGAGCGTCCCGTCCATGCCGGCCGCCGCTGCCGACTCGGCCGCCTCGGCCAGGACATGGGCGGTGAGCGCGATGATCGGGGTGCGGCGGCCTCCGGCGGACGCCTCGCGCTGACGGATCGCCCGGGCGGCGGCGAAACCGTCGAGCACCGGCATGCTGCCGTCCATCAGGATCAGGTCGAACGGCTGCGCGCCGGCTTCCTGTACGGCCGCGGCCCCGTCCTCCACCGCCACGACGTCCGTGACGCCGCAGCGTGCCAGGGCCTCCAGGGCGACCTCGCGGTTGACCGCGCTGTCGTCGGCCACGAGCACGCGCAAGCCGGGGAAGCGCGGCAAAGCCTCGGTCGGCACGGCGCGCGCGGTGGGGGCAGCGAGGGCGCCGCCCTCCGCGAGCGCCGCGAGGACGGGCTGCCACTCCGCCTGGACCACGGGCCAGCGCAGGACCTCGTCGGCGAGCCCGGCCCGGAGCACCCGGTCGGCGGCCTCGTCCCCCGGCGGCCCGAGGGCGAGGACGCGCGCCGCGCCCTCCGGCCGGCGGCCCGTCGCCGCGAGGGCGGCGGCGTCGAGGATCCAGTGGGCCTTCGCGCCGCCGGCCGCCTCGACGGCCTCGAACCCGGTCGCCGCGAGGCTCGACGCGAGGGCATCCCGGGTGGCGGGACCGGCCATGCGCAGGACGACCGGAGCCGGCACGCCCGGTTGCCGCCGGATCGGCCGGGCGGCCTCGACGATCTCCCGGGGATGCGCGCCGAGAAGGTCGATCCCACGCCGACGCGGCTCGCGACCGCCACGGTGCCGCCCATCGCCTCGACGATCCGCTGGGCGATCGAGAGCCCGAGCCCGGTGCCGCCGAAGCGCCGGGTGGTGGATTGGTCGGCCTGCGCGAAGGCCGAGAAGATCGTGGCGAGCTTGTCCTGCGGGATGCCGATGCCGGTATCGGTCACGGCGACGAGCAGGCATCCGTCGGCCTCGATCGCCAGACGGACGGAAACGTGTCCGGCCTCGGTGAACTTCAGGGCGTTCGACACGAAGTTGCTCACCACCTGCCCGAGGCGGACCGGATCGCCGAGGATCGCCCGCGGCAAGTCCGGCGCCACCGAGGCCGCGAGGTCGAGCCCGGCCGACCGGGCCCGCTCGGCGAACAGGGTGATGGCCGTGTCGACGATCTCGGCGGGGTTCACGGCCACGCGCTCGAGGTCGAGCTTGCCGGCCTCGACCTTCGCGAAGTCGAGGATGTCGTTGATGATTGCCATCAGCGACTGGCCGGACCGGGCGATTACCTCGGCGTAGCGGCGCTGGCGCACCGGCAGGTCGGAACTCGCCAGCAGCTCGGCCATCACCAGCACGCCGTTCATCGGCGTCCGGATCTCGTGGCTCATCGTGGCGAGGAAGCTCGACTTGGCGGCGTTGGCGCTCTCGGCGACCTGCTTGGCCTCGCTCAGGTCCGCGGTCCGGGCGCGGACCTCCTCTTCGAGGTGGGCACTGTGGGCGGCGAGCTGGTGGTCGCGCGCGTTCACGGCCGAGAGCAGGTCGTTGAAGGTGCGCGCCAGCGCGCCGACCTCGTCGTCGCTCTCCACCGGGGCGCGCTGCGCGTAATCGTGGCGCAGGCGCGCCGCGTCCATGGTGCGGGCGAGCGCCGCCAGCGGGCGCGTGACGCTGCGCTGCAGGTACAGCGAGACGCCGAGGCCGATGGCGATGGCGAGGAGCGCGGCCAGCGCGGCGTTCTCGCCGGCGGCCCGGACGTGGTCGAGGATGTCGTCGGTCTCGCCGATCAGGACGACGCGGCCGACCGGGCGGCCATTCTCCTTGATGGTTGCGGCCGCTCGCAGGGTCCGGGTGGCGAGCATGCGCAGGAGGGACAAATCCTCGCCGTCCTGGGCGGCGTCCTGAATCAGGCGCAGGCCGAGTCCCTGCTCGGCGAGCACGGACCCGTCGAGCCGCTCGATCGCGCCGTAGACGATGGACGGCACCTCGCCGATCGCCCGCAGGGACGCGGCCGCCGCGTCGGCGTCGTTCTCCGCCGTCGCCCGGGCGCCCCCATGGGCGAAGACCTGTGCGACCGCCTCGAGCGCGGCGTGCTTGTCGGCGGCGTAGCGGGACACCTCGCGCCAGACCGACAGGGCCGCGGCCAGGATGAGCGCCGCCGTGACGGCGCCGGTGACGGCCAGGGCGAGCCGGCCGGCCAGGGAGCGTTTCGGCCTGAGCCAGGCGAGGTGCACGGTACGCTCCTGTACGGGGCCCGGACGGGCCTGATCGAGGGGAGGGCGGGAGGCGGCGGGTCGGATCAGGCGGCGGCCCGGATCCAGGTCTGCTCCACCTCGTCCCAGCCGGAGAGGAAGGCTTCGACGCAGCGCGGGTCGAAATGGAGGCCGGCCTGATCGGCCACGAAGGCCCGCGCGCGATCGAGGGGCCACGCGGTCTTGTAGGGGCGCTCCGTCACCAAGGCGTCGAACACGTCGGCCACCGCCACGATGCGGCCGGAGAGCGGGATCGCCTCGCCTTTGAGGCCCTTCGGATAGCCCGTGCCGTCCCAGCGCTCGTGGTGGCTCTCGGCGATCTCGGCGGCGAGCCGCACGACGTCGGAGCTGCTGCCCTCCAGGATCCGGCGCCCGCGCTCGGCGTGCTTCTCCATCTCGGCGCGCTCGTCGGCGGAGAGTGGCCCGCGCTTCAGCAGGATCGAGTCGGGGACCCCGATCTTGCCGACATCGTGCATCGTGGAGGCGAGCTTCAGGGTCTGGATCGCGGCGGGCTCGAAGCCGAGGTTCCGGGCGATCACGCCCACATAGCCCGCCACCCGGGCGATGTGATCGCCGGTATCGGTGTCGCGGTGCTCGGCGGCGCGCATCAGCAGGGCGATGATCTCGTGTTCCCGCGCCTCGATCACCGAGACCGCGGCCGCAACCTCGCGGGCGAGCCAGACGGTGCGGTCCTGCTCCTGCCGGTGCGCCGTACTGATCCGCATCAGGTTGGTGATGCGCGCCTGGATCTCGACCGGATCGCAGGGCTTGCCGAGGAAGTCGGTGGCGCCGGCGCGCAGGGCCTCGTGACGCAGGCTGCGCTGATCGAGGCTCGTCACCATGACGATCGGCACATGCGCGAAGCCCGGCACCGCCCGGGCGGCCGCGATGACCTCGAGACCGGTCAGGCCGTGCATGTCGTAATCGGTGACGACGACGCCGATCCGGTCGACATGCGCCCGCAGGAATTCGAGCGCCGCCCGAGGACAGGTGAAGGCCACGGGCTCGCAATCGGCCACGGGCTTCAGCGCCTGCAGCATCAGCAGGTTGTTCATCTCGGAATCGCCGAGGATCAGAGCGAGCATCGCGTCACTCCCGGACGAGGTTCCATCGGCGCAGGCCCGGCATCGTCACTCCACTCACTGCGTGATCAGCAGCTTGCCGCTGATCGGTCCCACGCCCTTGGGCACCGGGACGCTCGTCGCGTCGTAATTGGCGTTGAGGTAGAGGTTCGGCCCCTCGTAGAGATTCACCTGCTGCGCCACCACGACGGTGTAGGCGGATTGATCCGCCACCGGCTTGTCGGCATCGATGACGAGGCGTCCGGCCGGCAGGTAGATCGTGCCCAGCATCGTGCGGGCGTTGTTGCTGATGATCCGGTAGATCCGCATCGGCTTCGTCTGGCCGAGCGGCGGCGGCGTCGGCGGCAGCAGCAGCCCGGTGACATCGTCGACGACGCCCAGGGCCGGATCGATCGGGTTGGAGACGGTCGTCTGCTCGGCCATCAGCAAGCCCGCCATATCGCCGGTGGTCGGCGCCGTGAGGCTGACGGTCGTCTTCTTGTCGAAGAGCAGGCCCGCCTTGTCGCCCACGAAATAGAAGCCGACATCCGCGCCGGTGAGCGTGGCACTGTCCTTCACGATCAGAGGGCCGTCCTTGAACACGTAGATGCCGGGCTTCATCGTCACCACGGCCTTCTTCTTGATCTGGAGGCCGAAGCAGTAGGTCCCGGGATCGAGCGTGACGTCCTTGTCGATCGTCTGCATCTGGGTGAGCGGCAGCAGGTTGAACGGGAAGGGCAGGCTCGCGCAGGCGCCGACCGGAGGGTTGGCGCGGCCCAGCAGCGGATCCGCGATCACCGGGCATCCGGTCTGCGGCGGCGGCGCGAAGTTCGCGCGAACCCCGAGGTAACCGCCGGCCGAGCAGATGGTGTCGGCCCTCGCCAGCGAGCTGTCGCCGCCGACCATGCCGGTCGGGTTGGTCGAGTTGGAGTAGAGCGAGCAGCCGTTGGCGGTGACTTGCGCGTTCTTCTGCAGATTGAAGGCGCCCGGCGCCGACGGGTCGAGGGTAAGCATGCACAACCGCATCTTGCCGACGACGCTGGCCTTGGCGCGCACCGAGATGGTCTGTGAACGGATACCGAGGAAGGGTCCGAAGGCGAGCTTCACCGTGTCTTGGACCTGCGCCGCCACGCTGGTCTTGTCGCTCGCCACCGCCACGGTCACCGTGAACGGCTGGTCGGGCGACGACGGCGCATTGGTGCGGATGGCCTGCTCGGTCACGCCCTGCACGGCGGCGATGCTGGACGCGGCAAGCTTCATGGTGTTTCCACCGGACAGCACGCCCACGTCGGCGGCGTTCTGCAGCTGCGCACGGCGCGACGCGACGCGCGCGTAGTCGATGCCGCCGCCGACAAGGCCGAGCAGGACAACCGCGCTCAGGCCGAAGGTCACCGCCACGCTGCCGGACCGGTTCGGCAGAGCGCTCACCAAGCCCAGGAGCATGCGCCGCAGGTAGGAAATGATCGTGTCCTCGGGACGGGCTGACGCTCCGCATTATCAGGCGGCCCCTTAAAGAATTCGTCGCGCCGGGCCCCAGTGCGTGCAGGCAGGTTCCGATCGGCAGGGATCCCCGCCACGCCCGAGGGGATATGGTCAACGCTGCTCTAAGCAACCTTAAATCGTTGCCAGAGTTGATGCATGTTATTCTGCCTTGTCCTTGTGGGCGGCGGAACTAATGCTGCTGCTTGTGGGAAAAGCGAAGTTTTACCACGCGCCCCTCTGAAAGCCGGACGATTATTGGCTGTCTGGAACGCTTTCTAAACGGGCAGCCGGCAAACTCGCCCGAGATCGTGCCCTGCGAAGAGACGGCGCCGGCGCACGACCTGCAGAGTTCCCGCGTATGACAGGCATCCTCAGGCGTCTCGCTATCCCGGCTCTCGGCCCCGGACGAGTCATCCCGGTCGCTTCCTCTGACGCGCGGCTTGCGCGGGTGCATTCGCGGTTTCGCGTCGGGCGTTTCGCCCGCCACCGGGGCGGCGCCTCCGCGGTGGAGTTCGCGCTTCTCGCGGCCCCGTTCCTGGCCCTGCTGGGCGTCGTCGCGGAATCCGGTCTCGTCGCCCTGGAGCAGCAGACGCTGGACATGGCGGTGGACCGGGGCGTCCGTCAATTGCGGACGGGGATCTTCCAGGATGCCGCCGACGGCAGCGATCCGAGCCAGCGCTTCCGCAAGATCGTCTGCAGCGGGCCCTCGGTCCTGTTCCCCTGCACGGACCTGCGCCTCGACGTCTCGCGGGCAGCCTCGTTCGCCGCGACCAAGCCCACGGAGCCGTTCGACCGGACAAAGAAGACCTGGACGGTCGGGTTCGGCACGCGTTTCGACTGTCCTCAGGGCGGCGACACCGTGACGGTGCGCGTCGCGGTCCCGGTGATGCGTCTGTTTCAGGTGATGGACTTCACGGGCCGGATCATGTCGGACAAGTCGCAGATGCTGGTCACGACGGAGATCTTCCGGGCCGAGGATTACGAGCCGAAACCGTGCTGAGCGGTGGTCTGCGCACCGGCCTGATCGACTTCACCGCCAGCCGGAACGGGGTCAGCGCCGTCGAGTTCAGCCTGATCGCGCCGATCCTGCTCCTGATGTTCATGGCCTCGATCGAGTTGCCGCGCGCCTACATGATCGGCAAGCGCCTCGACAACGCGACGGCCACGATGGCCGACCTGATCTCCCGCGGCAACTACACGGACTTGTCACCGGTCTTCGCGGCCCTGGAGGCGATCGCCAACCCGTACGATGTGTCCCGCGCGAGCATCGTCCTGACGGCGGGGGGCACGTACCAGACCCAGAGCGGCGCTGCGGCCACGACGCAGGTCTGTTCGAGTGCTCAATCCAATGGTCAGGCCCGCCTGGCCGGATCGTCCCTCGGCCTTCCGCCGGCCGGCCTGGACCGGGCCGGCGACCGTTTCGTGATGTCGGAGGTGACGATGCCGTATCGCCCGATCTTCCCGGTCTTCTCGTCGCTCGTCGGATGGACGTTCCGGTACAAGAGGACGTGGCCCGTACGGGGCGGCGACATCTACAACGGGCAGAGCGAGATCGTTCTGCCCAGTGGAAAGCCCTGTCCCAAGTGACGCGTCGCGGGAATCCCCATGCCCGGTCCGGAACCCGGACCTTCGGCGGAGGCGGACGGTCTCGACCCGCGGGCTGACGTCCTGTGAGCGCGCGGGCCCGCGCCGGGCGCCGGGCGCGCCGTCACGCCGTCACGCCGGGGCGAGAGCCGACCCCGATCACGCTGGCGCGACCGCGCGATCCCTCGTAAACGCCTGGATTGCCGCAGCCCGAGCCCGTGAACACCGCATTGGCCGATCTTCCGCCCTCCGGAGGCCATCCGGAACTCAGTTTCCTCGCGGGGGGAGGCGAGCTCGGGGCCCTCATTCGCGGCCATGATTGGGCCGACACACCGCTCGGCCCGGCGCCCGCGTGGCCCCAAAGCCTCAAGACCGCGGTGCGCATCATGCTCACCTCGCGGCAGCCGATCTGGATCGGCTGGGGGCCCGGCCTGACCTTCCTGTACAACGACGCCTACAAGTCCATCATCGGCGGGAAGCATCCGAACGCCCTGGGGCGGCCGACCGCGGATGTCTGGCGCGAGATCTGGGCCGATATCGGCCCCCTGCTGGCGACCGCCATGGGCGGCGTCGAGGGGACCTATGTCGAGGAGCAGCTCCTGATCATGGAGCGCAACGGCTATCCGGAAGAGACCTACTACACCTTCTCGTACAGCCCGATCCCCGGCGACGACGGCCAGCCGGGCGGGATCATCTGCGCCAACAGCGAGGACACCCACAGGGTCGTGGGCGACCGACAGCTCGCCCTGCTGCGGGAGCTGGCCGCCGAGACCGTGCAGGCGCGGTCCTGGCGGGCCGCCTGCGAACGCAGCGCGACCGCCCTGGCGCGCGATCCGCACGACATCACCTTCGCGCTGCTCTACGTCATCGAGCCCGGGCAGGACGTGGCCGAACTCGCCGCCAAGGTCGGCCTGGACCCGGGAGCGGCCGGCCCCGGCGACCGGATCGCCCTCGACGCGGCCGGCCCCTGGCCGATCGGGTCCGTGGCGCGCAACCACACGGTGACGGTCGTCGCAAATCTGGAGGCGGCCGGCCTCGGCGGCGCGACCGGAATCTGGAACCGCCCGTCCGAGCGGGCAGCCCTCCTGCCCGTCCCCGCCAGCAGCGACACCGGACGTGGCGGCGTCCTGATCGTGGGCCTCAATCCCTACCGGCTGTTCGACGCGGATTACAGCGCGTTCCTCAGCCTCGTGGCGGGGCAGATCTCGGCCGCCATTGCCAGCGCCGACGCCTACGAGGAAGAGCGCCGGCGCGCCGAGGCCCTGGCCGAGCTCGACCGGGCCAAGACCGCGTTCTTCTCCAATGTCAGCCATGAGTTCCGTACGCCGCTCACCCTGATGCTCGGCCCCCTCGAGGAGGTGCTGGCGAGCGGCACGGCCGGCGCGGCCGTACGCGCCCAGGTCGAGCTCGCGCACCGGAACGGCACGCGCCTGCTCCGGCTGGTCAACAGCCTGCTCGACTTCTCGCGGATCGAGGCGGGCCGCGTGCGCGCCGCCTTCGAGCCGGTGGATCTGGGCGCGCTCACCGCCGAGATCGCCTCCGGTTTCCGCTCGGCCGTGGAGCGGGCCGGTCTCGAGCTGGACGTCCGCTGCCAGCCGCTGCCGCTGTCGTCCTACGTCGACCGGGAGATGTGGGAGAAGATCGTCCTCAATCTCCTCTCCAACGCGTTCAAGTTCACGCTCAGCGGCGGCATCCGGGTGACGACCGAACCCGCGGCAGACGGACGATCGGCCCGCGTCTCGGTCGCCGATACGGGCATCGGAATCCCGGCCGGCGAGATCCCCCGCCTGTTCGAGCGCTTCTACCGGGTCGAAGGCGCGCACGGGCGCAGCTTCGAGGGCAGCGGGATCGGGCTCGCGCTGGTGGCGGAACTCGTCCGGCTCCACGGCGGCGAGATCACGGTCGAGAGCATCGTCGGCCAGGGGACGACCTTCACGGTCGTTCTTCCCCTGGGACGCGCCCACCTCCCGGCCGCTCAGGTCCGCGACCGCGCGGATGCGGCCACCGCCGTCGTGCGCGCGCACGAGTACCTGGATGAGGCGCTGCGGTGGCTGCCGGAGGCCGCGCCGATGGAGACCGCCGGCGCGCTGTCGACGGCCGGGCTCGGCGCGATCACCCCCGACGGGGCCCTCCGGGCCGGCGCCGGGAAGGACGTGCTGCTCGCCGACGACAATGCCGACATGCGCAGCTACGTGGCGCGGCTGCTCGAAGGCCAGGGCTATCGGGTGACGGCCGTGGGCGACGGGGCGGAGGCCTTCGCCGCCGCCGCCGCGGCGCCGCCTGACCTGATCCTGACGGATGTGATGATGCCGAAGCTCGACGGCTTCGGATTGCTGCGGGCGGTGCGCCAGGAGCCCCGCACGGCCGGAATTCCGGTGATCATGCTCTCGGCGCGCGCCGGCGAGGAGGCCAAGATCGAGGGTCTCGATGCCGGGGCCGACGATTACCTCGTGAAGCCCTTCGCGGCCCGCGAACTCGTCGCCCGAGTCAACGCGAACATCCAGATGGCCGAGATGCGCCGCGAGGCCAGCCGGGCGATCTGGGCCAGCGAGCAGCGTTTCCGCATCAGCCAGGACCGGCTCTCCATGGCGCTCTCGACCGGGGGCGTCGGGATCTTCGAATGGGAGATCGACACCGACACCGTGGCCGTGCTCGGGCCGATCGCGGAGCTGTTCGGGGTAAACCGCGCGGAGGCCGAAGCCGCCGGGCTGCCGCTCGCCTCCTTCGTGGCGGGCATCCACCCGCAGGACCGGTCCCGCGTGCAGGAGGCGATCTCCGGGGCCATCGCGACCTCGACACCCTACCAGGCCGAGTACCGCGTCACCGGCAGCGACCGGGAGCGCATCGTGCTGGCCATGGGAAGGCTCTCGTCAGAGCTCGAGCGGGGCCGGCGGCTGGCGGGCGTGATCATCGACGTCACCGAGCAGCGGCACGTCGAGCAGGCCCTGCAGGCGCTGAACGAGCGCCTGGAGCAGCGCATCACCGAGGAGGTGGGCGAGCGGCTGAAGGCCGAGGATGCCCTCCGCCAGGCCCAGAAGATGGAGGCCGTCGGCCAGCTCACCGGCGGCCGGCCCATGACTTCAACAATCTGCTGGCCGGCATCTCCGGCTCGCTTGAGCTGATGCAGACCCGCATCGGCCAGGGCCGGCTCGACGATATCGGCCGCTACATGGCGGCCGCGCAGGGCGCCGCCAAGCGGGCCGCCGCCCTGACCCACCGGCTGCTCGCCTTCTCGCGCCGCCAGACGCTCGATCCCAAGCCGACGAACGTCCATGACCGCATCACCGGCATGGAGGACCTGATCCGGCGCACGGTCGGACCCGGCATCGCCGTCGCGGTGACGGAGGCGGCCGACCTCTGGGCCGCGCTCGCCGACCCCAACCAGCTGGAGAACGCGCTCCTCAACCTCTGCATCAACGCCCGCGACGCGATGCCGGACGGCGGCCGCATCACCATAGCGACCGCCAATCGCTGGCTCGATCCCGGCCCGGCCCGGGAACGCGACCTGGCACCCGGCCCGTATGTCAGCCTGTGCGTGACCGATACCGGCACCGGCATGGCGCCGGACGTGATGGCCAAGGCCTTCGAGCCGTTCTTCACCACCAAGCCGATCGGCCAGGGCACAGGCCTGGGCCTCTCGATGATCTACGGCTTCGCCCAGCAATCCGGCGGGCAGGTCCGCATCACCTCGGAGATCGGGCAGGGCACGACGGTATGCCTCTACCTGCCGCGCCATGATGGGCGCGCGGACGCTGAGGCAGCGCCCTCAGGCGTCACGCAGCCGCCGCGCGCCGAGCAGGGAGAGACGGTTCTCGTCGTCGACGACGAGCCGACGGTGCGCATGCTCGTGACCGAGGTGCTGGACGAGCTGGGTTACACGGCGATCGAGGCCACCGACAGCGCGTCAGGCCTGCAGGTGCTGCAATCGGACGCCCGGATCGACCTTCTGATCACGGATATCGGCCTGCCGGGCGGGATGAACGGCCGCCAGATGGCCGATGCCGCGCGCGCGCAGCGGCCCGGTCTGAAGGTTCTGTTCATCACCGGCTACGCGGAGACCTCGGCCCTCGGCAGCGGCCAGCTGGCGGCGGGCATGGCCGTGCTCACCAAGCCGTTCGTGATCGAGACGCTGGGGGCGCGGATCCGCGAGATCATCGCGGGTCCGTGAGTCGCGGCGCCGGGTTCCGGCCGCGCTGGCTGCAGCCGCACGGCCGGCGAAGCGGCCGCCCGTTTACCGGACGCCCACAGCGCTTGGCCGCGACTCAATGCGCCAGCAACTTCCGGGCAAACATCGCCGCGGCGAAGACCATCGCTGCAGCGGCGGTAATCAGGCTGGTCATCAGGATCCGGCGCGGCTCGGTGGCGGATTGGGCCCTGATCGCCGGGACGATGGGCACGAAGGCCTCGGCCTTCTGGGCCGCGAGGATGCGCGCGCGCTCGAACGCCAAGCGCACCTGCTCACGATACTTCTCTTCGTAGGTGCGCTTGCTCTCGAGGGCTTCGGACTGCGTCAGCGCGTTCGAGAGCCGCCGCTTCTGATCCGGATCGACGGTCGCCAACTCCCGCTGGATGCGCGCAATGTTGTTATCGAGATCCTTGATCTGCTGCTTCAGATCGACGACAGGCCGCGCCTCGGGGTTGAGGTCGCGCTGAAGGACTGCGAGCTGGATGGACAGCTTGGCGCGGGACAGCTGAAGCTCTGAGACGGTCTTGAGCGTGACCTCGTTCGATTTCACCGCGTCCAGCACACCCTCGCGATTGCGCAGCGCGTTCAGGGCTGCGCGCGCCGCCGCCACGCGCTCGTCGGCGAGCTTCAGCTCGCGCGCGCTCTCGTCCACCGCATCCTGGCGCGGCTTGATGCTCAGCTCGTTCACCATCCGCTCGGCTTCCGCCATCACGGCTTGTGTGATCGCGAGCGACTCGTCCGGATCGAAGGCTTCGACGGACAGCGTCATGATGCCGGTGCCGGACTCGATGTCGACGCTGACGCGCCGCTTCCAGTAACGGAGGAGTTTCTCGATCGGCTTGTCGGGGTTGAGACGGGACGGATAGTCGATGCTGTCGCTGCTGAACCACTTGCGGATCGGCAGTTGCGCCTCGATCGCCTCCAGCATCGGCCGGCTCAGGATGTATTCCTGCGCGATCAGCGTATCCTGGGCGATCATCTCCTTCGGAACGCCGGCATTGGTGCCGACCGCGTCGGGCGTGGCCTTGTCGGCCGTCCCGAACATGGGTCGGATCGCGAACTGTGCCTCCGTGACGTAGCGGTCGGAGGCCAGGAGGCCATAATACAGACCGCCGGCCAGCGTCGGCAGCACGAAGCAGAGGACGAACAGGATCGGAAGCCAGGGATCGCTCTTGATGTGGCTCTGGTAGGATCGGACGCCCTTCTTGCGTTCCGCGAGTCCGGGCACCCGCGCGATCTGCCGCAGCGACTGCGAAATCCCATTCTGCCGATCGGCAGCCTTGAGAAGCCGCCCCTCGGCTCTCCGAGCCTGCATGTTCATCGCCTGCTTCTCGACTGTGGAGCTGTCCTGCCCGCGATCCCCGGACGCGTCCGGGACGTGGCCGGGGTCAGTGGCACGGACAGGCGGCGAAAGCATGTCCGTGACACGCCCGCAACTCCGGCCTCGCGCCCGCCCCGGCGCGAGTCGATCCACCCTTGGGAATCTCCAGCCTGTCTCAGGGCGACCGCTCGCCTGTGACATGGTCTGGTGAGGTCGGGCTATCGGCCCGCATCCGGCCCTACGACAGTCAGTCCGTCAGGGCGCTCCGGAATGCCTCCTCCTCGATCGCGGCCGCGAGCCGGCTCACGCCGCCAGCGGATGACGCGATCAGCAGGCCCCCGGCCAGAATGCCCGTGCCTGACAGGCCGTAGCGCAGGACCGGTCCGGCTGGCGCCCCGTGATTCTCCCGCGGGCCGAACGAGGCCCGGCTCAAGGCCAAGTCGCCGAGTCGGCCGCTGATCGCGTGGGGCACGATCTGCAGACGCCTCTCATCGCGCAGGCCGAAGACCCGCCGGGACGGGTCGAGGGCGACCGTGACCCCGGCGTCGAGGTGCAGGAAGCCTTCCGCCGTGAGCGGGCGATGTCCCGCCCGGAAGCGATCGAACACGGCGAGACCCGAGAGATCGTCCAGCAGCACGAAAGCCCGGACATGCCGGTAATCGGGCCCGTGCACCTGCGTCTCGATGCAGTGCACGACAGCATCGCCCAAGCGGAAGGCCGCCCGCGCGAAGCCCGCTCCCGCACCCGGTTCCCGGCCGTCCGGGAAGGCGACATTGTGCGCCCGCGCCGTCGCCGGTGCTGGCCCGCGCTCTCGGTGATCCAGCGCAGGCCGCCGGTGGCGAAGGTGAAGGAGGTGCAGTCCCGGTGATCCTGTGGGTCGACCTGCTCGGAGAAATCGGCCGTGAAGGCGGACCAGCCCGCCCCATCCCCCGACCGGCGCACGATGAGGGTTCCGGGCCGGCTCGCTCCGGCGGCGTGGGGCCATCCGTCGCCCGCCCGCCCGGAGTCGGGCGCGGCCATCCCGGGCCGGCCATGCGCGGCGGCCACCCGCTCCAGCCAGCGATACCGGTCGGCATGGCCGGGCGTGTCGCCGAAGGGGGCAGGGCACCGTCCGGCTCGAACAGGGCGACCATCCCGGCCCAGGCCTTCGGGACGCGCGCGTCGAGAATCACGGCCAGCGGCGTCAGATCCGGCCGGGCCTTCAGGATGGGGATGAGAACCAGAGCGAGGGTGAGGATCTCGAGGCTCCGGTGATACGAGGCCTCCGCGACGGCGCCGTCTGGGTCGATCATCGCCTCGAAGCCGCGCTGCAGGGCGAGCACCGCGAGGGCCGTCCAGTGCCGCGCCATCGGAAAGGCGGGGAGGGCCAGACCGGCCGCCAGCAGAGCGGCTGCGACCTGAAGCTCCAGAAGCGAGCCTGCCACCGTGTGCTGCGCCAGGATCTCCGCCAGAGCCACGGCGTGACGTACGACCTCACCGCCCAGGATATCGATCGCGCGCCCGTCCGCGCCGGCCGCGTCTCGCGCCGCCGCCTGCAGGAGGCTCAGCAGCGCCTCCAGGCGCCGCGCCGTGCAGGCGGGATGCTGGCTCAGCGAATCCGCCGGTTGGCCCCAAGGGTTCGCGCGGGACCAGGACACGGCGACGGCGACCGCCCGCTCCCGAACCGCGCGCTCCGAACTCTCGGCAGCGCCCCAGGTCCAGTCCAGGGACTGGAACGCCAGGCGCCAAGCCTGCGACCGGAACGGGTCGGCCGCCCAGTCCGGGACGTCCGGAAGCGGCCGGCCGGCCGGGATGCGAGGCGGATGGCTCCCTCCGCCCAGACGCAGGCCTCGGCCCCGTCCCGCAGGCGCGCGAAGCTGCGCAGCGGCGACGGCCGCTCAGCCAGGAGGGCGGCATCGAGGTAGGGCCGGATCGATCCCGCCCCGGCACCGCCGTCGAGAAGAGGGCCGAGGCGGCCGAGCAGCCGTGCCAGGACTGCCTCGGCCCCCGGATCTGAGTCGTCCGTCAGATTCGCCAGGCGCAGGTCATCGCCGAGAAGTGCGTCGGGCGCGGCCGCCAGCGCGAGACCCGGATCCGCCTCCCAGGTCCCGAAGCCGATCTCCAGGGTTGCGGCCTGCGGCGGCGGAGAGACCTTCAGGGTGAAGCGGTAGGCCTGTCGGTGGACCGGGATGTCCAGGAAGGCCGGAACCGACAGCGTGGACAGGGTGTCGGGGTAGGGGGCGGGATCGGGCTGCCGCCGGCATCGCGGAAGCAGATCTGGGCTAGGGCGCCCTCCGTCCGCCCCTGCGCGATCACCTGCCCCCGGAAGACGAGCGGGCGCCCCGGGACGAGGCCATGCCGGAACCAGACAGGATGGGGACCGAGGTCGATCCGTCCGTCCTGGGCCAGCCGGCCCCGCGGTGGAGCGGCTCGGTCAGCGAGCGCGTCCTCTGCGGAGGACGCGGTCGCGCCGGCCGGCCGGATCTCGGGACCAATGATTCGGAAGGGGTGCGCGTTGCGCCAGCTCCGGATGACCACGGCCACCCCGGCGGCGGGAGCCGGCAGGTAGAAGCAGCGTCGCACGGAGACGGCGCGGGCACCCGCGCCGCCCTCCCAGGCCGGCCCGGCGAGCCAGTCGCCATGCGCATCCATCGAGGTCCGGGCCAGCCCGGGCACCCGCGCGAAATCGATCTCCGATCCGTCCTGCGACAGGAACACGACGCCGAGCATCGCGAAGTCCCTGGCATCCGAGGCCGACTCGGCACCGTCGCAAACCACATATGCGCTAAACTCATACCATTGGCCGGCGGTCAGGCGCTCAAAGCTTAACATGACGCGCGACCAGCGATTCCTGCTGCCCACGACGTAATCGGCGCCGACCGTGCTCACCGAGCCCGCATCGTGTCTCACTGCGGCCGGCATGGAGGCGGAACGATCGTTCATGAGGCCTGAGAGGATGTTGCAGAATCAGGGCGGAAGAGCTGGGAAAAGATCACCTTGGATCCTCCGAATTGCGGCCCACCATCGTCTCCAGGCCTCCGAATTTTGAAAACAATTTCTGTAAAAATTCGATCAATCCCGCCACGAAGTTTGAGTTTTTGACGCGCCCGTCAGAAAAAATCTCATCGTCGAGACTCGTACCGAACCGTTGACCCAATCTCCTGCTTACGGCATGTGAGGAAAGCCGGGCAAACAACTTTCATCGCAGCTGCATAAGACAGCTCGCGAAACTTTTATACCGACGGAGTCTTGTGACAATGTATGTCATTGTCGATGAGCGACCGATAGTGACCGATGGATACGTTGCCAACTTCAGCAGAGAAGGCATCACGTCCGTCGGTTTACTGGGCGACGATTTCGAAGACTGGCTGCAGACGGCGCCTGCAACCGATCTGGATGCGGTCCAGGGATTCCTGCTCGGCGATTGCGAGCAGCGGCCGGACTTGCCGGAGTTGATCCACAAGCGGTCCCGCGCACCCATCATCGCGATGATCGAGACGCGCTGCCTGACCGAGACGCTGAATCTCTTCGGCGCCGGCATCGACGACGTCGTCCGCAAGCCGGTTCACGTCCGAGAAATTCTCGCCCGAACCGAAGCGGTGTGGCGCCGATCGCAGCGCGAGGCCGCGAAGGACACGACGGTGATCGACCGGTCCGCGCGGCTGAAGGTGTACTTCGATGGGCGCGACCCCGACATCGACGGGGAGAAGATGACACTGCCCCGTCGCGAACGTCAGATCCTCGAGTTCCTGGTCCGCAACCGCGGACGCCGGATGACGAAGGAACAGGTGTTCAACGCAGTCTACGGCGCGTTCACGAGCGACGTGGATGAGAGCGTGATCGAGGGTCACATCAGCAAGCTGCGGAAGAAGCTCCGACAGAAGCTGAGCTTCGATCCGATCGAGGTCCGACGCTATCTCGGATACGCCTTCGTCAACTGACCGTTCGGGGCCGGCCGTCGGGCTCGCCTGAGTGCCTCGGCACGATCGACCGGCCGGATCAGGCGGGCCCCCAGCTGCGGGTGCTCGCAGGGATGCGCCCGCCCGTCGGAGCCACGTCCTGCGCCACCGCTGCGACGCGCCAGCGACCGCGTCCGTCGGCGATGCTCGCCAGCGATGTCGGCGGGCGCCACAGCCGCAAGGTACGAGGCACTCGGAAGACCGCCCGCGCAAGCTTCGGACAAGACAGGGCGCGCAAAGATCCGCCGACAGGAAACTGTTGCCACGGACTCGACGGTGAAACCAACGCGTCGATCAGGAGCATGTTCCAACCGAGCGGGACGACTTCTGCCGCAGACTTTGCCAAGACGGGAAACCGATAGGTCATGAACCCAGTCTTTCTGTTCAATCTCGCGTCCCGACAGCTGCAGCACTTGACCGCGCGTCAGGCCGTGATCTCGGGCAACATCGCGAACGCCAACACGCCCGGGTATCGCGCGCGCGATCTGACCCCGTTCCGGGATCTGCTGGACAAGACGATGCTGACGATGGCGGCGACCCGTGCCGGCCATCTTGAGAGCGAGGGTCCCGGCGCGCGCCCGGCGCGGGCGAGCGCCTCACAGGGCTGGGATGTGGTCCATTCCGGCAACTCGGTCAGCATCGAGGAACAGCTGATGAAGTCCGGCGAGGTGAGCCGTGATCAGGCCCTCAACGGCAGTGTGGTCAAGGCGTTCAACCGGATGCTGGCCCTGAGCGTGAAGGCCGGACAATGATCGATCCCCTGGCCGCCTCCTCGCGGATCGCGGGCTCCGGCATGGAGGCGCAATCCGAGCGCATGCGGGTCATCGCGGAGAACATCGCGAACGCGCAGTCGACCGGACAGACCGCCGGGTCGGATCCCTACACCCGCAAGACGATCACATTCCGTACGGCGCTCGATCGTGCCTCGGGGACCACGGCGGTCGCCGTGCGCCAGATCGGTGAGGACAAGGCACCGTTCCGGGTCGAGTACGATCCCGGCAACCCGGCCGCGAATGCCGACGGCAACGTCAAGCTGCCGAACGTCAACATGCTGATCGAGATGGCCGACATGCGAGAGGCCAACCGCTCGTATGAGGCCAACCTGCAGATGATCAAGCAGACCCGCTCGATGATCGCCAGCATCATCGAACTTCTGAGGCCGTGATGATCCAGTCCCTCGCCGCCCTCACCAGTGTCTCCGACAAGAACTCCGTCTTCGGCGCGTCCGAACTCGGCCTGTCGATGCCGGGAGTCCGGCAGACGAATCCGGGGGCGTCCGTCTCCAGTTTCGGCGATCTCCTGACGCAGATGGCCGGGCAGATGCGCGACACGGTGAAGACCGGCGAGGCGGCCGCGATCTCCGGGATCCAGGGCAAGGCCTCGACCCAGGCCGTGGTCGAGGCGGTGATGTCGGCCGAGCAGACGCTCCAGACCGCCGTCGCGATCCGCGACAAGGTCGTTGCCGCCTACCTCGAAATCGTCCGCATGACGATCTGACGCGGCGCCCGCCTCACCGGCAGAAGCCCGCCTCTCCCGGCGGGACACGCCGCAAACTCCCCGAACACACGCACATTCCGCTCCGGCGCAAGGATCCGATCATGAGAGCGCTCGCCATCGCGGCTACGGGCATGAACGCCCAGCAGCTGAACGTGGAAGTCATCGCCAACAACATCTCGAACCTGAACACGACGGCATTCAAGGCGGCCCGCGCGGAATTCAAGGATCTGATCTACCAGGCGGAACGCCCGGCGGGCGTGCCGATCCAGGCCGGCGAATCGGCGATTCCCGAAGGCGCCATGCTGGGACTTGGCGTTCGCAACACGGCGATCCGGAACCTGCACCGGCAGGGTCCGCTCTCCAACACGACGAACCCGCTGGACCTGGCGATCAACGGCCGCGGCTGGTTCCAGGTGACGATGCCGAACGGCGAGATCAACTACACGCGCGCCGGCTCCTTCAACAAGAACGCGGACGGACGCCTCGTCACCGCGGAAGGCTACAGCGTCGATCCGGCAATCATCATCCCGCAGAACGCGGTCGATGTGGTGATCAACGAGACCGGCCAGGTGATGGTCAAGGTCGACGGGCAGCAATTGCCGCAGACGATCGGCCAGCTTCAGCTCGCCAACTTCACCAACGATGCAGGGCTCGAGCCGCTGGGCAACGGCCTGTACCGCGAGACCCCGGCCTCGGGCCTGCCCGTGACCGGCTTCGCCGCCGGGCCGGGCTTCGGCAAGCTCCACCAGGGCTATCTGGAGATGTCCAACGTCGATCCGGTCCGGGAAATCACCAACCTGATCTCAGCCCAACGGGCGTTCGAGATGAACTCGAAGGTGATCCAGGCCGCGGACGAGATGGCCGGCACGGTCTCGAAGGGCCTTCGCTAACATCATGCCCCGAGATGCTCGCCTCGTGAGGATCGCGGCGTGGAAAGCCTGGGCGCTGGGCGCCGCCGGCTTGCCGTTCGCGTTTGCGGCCAGCTTGGCGGCCGGTCCGGCCGCCGCGGCCGAGCAGGTGCTGCTGGTGCCGGTCGCGACGATCTACGCGGGCGACGTCATCAAGCCGACGATGCTGCGCGATCAGGCTTTCCCGGAGAGCTACAAGCCGCGTCAGCCGGTCGCCGACACGGCGGCGCGCGTGGTCGGCCGAATCGCGCGGCGAACGCTCCTGCCGGGCGAGACGATTCCCGCCATCGCCCTGGAAGAGGCGAAGCTCGTGACCCGCGGCGCGCCGACCGTGATCGTCTTCGAGGAGCACGGCGTCACGATCTCGACGCTGGGCACTGCCCTGGCCAATGCGGCCGTGAACGAAGCGGTCAGCGTGCGGAACACCGCTACGGGGCGGGTTGTCCAGGGCATCGTCCTGCAGGACGGCCGCGTGCGGACGGGACAGCCGTGATGCGCCGGCTGATCCTCGCTCTCCTGGCCGGTCTCGCGCTCTGGCCGGCACCCGCGGCGGCGACGCGCATCAAGGACATCGCGTCGCTCCAGGGGGTGCGCGATAACCAGATCGTCGGCTACGGGCTCGTCACCGGCCTGCAGAGCACCGGCGACACCCTGCGGAACTCGCAGTTCACCGAACAATCCCTGCAATCGATGCTCGATCGGCTGGGCATCAATGTGCGCGACCAGCGGCTGCGGACCCGAAACGTCGCGGCCGTGATGGTGACGGCCAATCTCCCGGCCTATGTCGAGCCGGGCTCGCGCGTCGATGTCGCCGTGAACTCCATGGGTGACGCGACCTCCCTGCGCGGCGGCACGCTGCTGATGACGCCCCTATCTGGGGGCGACGGGCAGGTCTACGCCGTGGCGCAGGGCGCCCTCGTCGTTTCCGGCTTCAGCGTCACGGGTCAAGCGGAATCGCTGGTCTCCGGTGTGGCGACGGCAGCCCGCATCCCCAATGGGGCCCTGGTCGAACACGCGGTCGCCGGCACGTTCAGCGAGCTGCCCGGCATGGCGCTCGAGCTGAAGAATCCGGACTTCCACACCGCGGTCCTGATCTCCGACGCCATCAACGCCTACACGCTGCAGAAATATGGACGGCGCGCGGCGAGCCCGCGCGACTACCGCACCGTGGTCCTGTCCCGCCCCGGCCATGTCGGGCGGACGCGGTTCATGGCCGAGATCGGCGAGCTGCAGGTCCAGCCCGACATCCCCGCGAAGGTGGTGATCGACCAGCGGACCGGAACCGTGGTCATCGGCCGGAATGTCCAAGTCTCCACCGTTGCGGTGAGCCATGGCGACCTGACGGTGCGCATCACCGAGACGCCGCAGGTGTCGCAGCCCGCGCCGTTCTCCGATGGGCAGACCACGGTCGTGCCCCGCACCGACATCGAGGCCGGCGAGCGGATGGCGCGCCTCGCCATTGTCTCGGGACCCGACCTGCAGACGCTGATTCGCGGCCTGAACAATGTCGGGATGAAGCCCACGGACGTGATCGCCATCCTCCAGGCGGTCAAGACAGCGGGCGCCTTGCAGGCGGAGCTGGTGATCCAATGACCCGTCCGGCTCACAGGCGCCGTCTCGTCGGAGGCGGCCTGCCCGGCTGGCTCGGGCTTGCCTTCGCGGCGGCCGCTCTGCTGCCGGGCTCCCGGGCGGAGGCCCAGCAGAAGCCGGCCGAGCCGACCAAGGCGGAGGACGGCCGGCCGGCGCAGTACTGTGCCGGCATCGCCAACGCCGCCGCCGACGCCCGCTTCACATGGCAGAAGGAAGCGCTGACCGCGCTCGCCAAGGATGTCGAGGTGCGCATCGGCCAGCTGGAGGCCAAGCGTGCCGAGTACGAGGAGTGGCTCCGGCGCCGGCAGGCCTTCCTCGCGAAGGCGGACGAGAGCGTCACGGCGATCTACGCCAAGATGCGGCCCGAGGCGGCGTCGCAGCAGCTGACCGCCATGGACAGCGAGGCCGCCGCCGCCATCCTGACCCGCCTCGACGCGCGGACCGCCAGCGCCATCCTGAACGAGATGGAGCCCGGGCGGGCCGCGCGCCTCGCCAACGTCATCACCAACACGCCCCCGAAGAAGCCGGCGCCGTCCAGGCTTGACGATACATCCAAGGCGTCGCCCGAGCCGCGCTCGGACGAGGGGGAGCGCCGCCCGCAGGACAGCGAGAAATCAGGATGAAGCGGCTGGCCGCCATCGCGGCGCTCACGACCCTCGGGGCCTGCGCGACCCCCGTCCAAGAGATCGGCCGGGCACCGGCCCTGAGCCCGGTGGGCCTCGGTATCGATCCGAACCACGACACCGTGCCGCCGCTCTACGTGGCGTCGCAGGCGCAGGGCTACCACTCGACCTGGGCCCAGCAGAGCGCCGACCTGTTTCAGGACCCGCGCGCGAAGAATGTCGGTGACGTGCTGACCGTGCTCATCGCGATGAACGACAAGGCGCAGTTCGACAACGCCACCGACCGGTCCCGCGATTCGCGGGCCAAGTCGAGCGTCGACCTGCAGTTCGACCTCTTCGGCCTCACGCCGGAATCGAAGAACCATTACGAGGTCAACGGTAATTCATCGACCAAGGGGCAGGGCACGATCGACCGCAAGGAACAGCTGCGGCTCTCCGTGGCCGCGGTCGTCACGCATGTCTTCCCCAACGGCAACATGCTGATCAGCGGCTCGCAGGAGGTGCGGGTCAACTTCGAGGTCCGCGTCCTCAACATCGCCGGCATTGTCCGGCCGCGCGACATCTCCCGCCGGAACACGATCGACTACGACAAGATCGCGGAGGCGCGGGTCTCCTACGGTGGCCGCGGGCGTCTCATGGAAGTCCAGCAGCCCGGGGTCGTCCAGCAGGTCTACGACCTCGTCTCTCCGTTCTGATCCGGACACGATCCATGGCCTCCGACAAAGCCGCCCGAAGCGCCGTGCTCCGCTGGCTGCTCCTCCTCGCGATGCTCACCGTCCTGGCGGTCGGGGTCGGGGGGGCGAGCGGCCTCTACATGATCGCGAAGGTCGAGAAGGCCGTGGACGAGCGGAAGAAGGCCGAGGAGGAACAGGTCCAACGGGTGGCCACTTACGATGCGGGCTCCACGCTGACCCATCTCGGCACCGTGGTGACGAATCTGGCGAGCCCCAGCGATGTCTGGATCCGCCTCGAATCATCGGTCGTCGTGAAGACCGGGACGTTCACCAATCCCGAGGCCATGGCCGCCGAGATCCGCCAGGACATCCTCGGTTACCTGCGGACGCTGTCGATCGCTCAGATCGAAGGGCCGAGCGGCCTGAGCCATCTGCGAGAGGACCTGACCGAGCGGGTCCAGGTCCGGAGCAAGGGCCGGCCCGCGACTTCTTCATCGAAACGCTCGTCGTCCAGTAGGGCGGCCGGCCGGCGTCCCGTCCGCGGGCCTCGCCGACGAACATCAGGACCGGTCACGCCATGCTGCGTCGCGTATTTCTGGCGAGCCCGTTGCTCCTCGTCGCCACGGCTGCGAGCGCCCAGGGCTTCAGCCTCGACCAAGTGCTGCCCCCCGGGAACGGGTCGGCCAGCGGGCGGATGATCCAGCTCATCGCGCTGATGACCGTCCTGTCGATCGCGCCGGGCCTCCTGGTCATGGTGACGAGCTTCACCCGATTCGTCGTCGCGCTCTCCTTCCTGCGCTCGGGGCTCGGATTGCAGAGCGCCCCGGCGAATCTGGTGCTCATCAGCCTGTCGCTGTTCATGACCTTCTACGTCATGGGGCCGACCTTCGACCGCGCGTGGCAGGACGGCGTCCGGCCGCTCACCGAGAACCGGATCACCGAGGAGGAGGCGTTCGCCAAGGTGACGGCGCCGTTCCGGGACTTCATGCTGGCGCATGTCCGCCCGAAGGATCTCGATACCTTCGCGGACATCGCATCGGCGAATCTCTCCAAAGCGCCGGATGGCGGCAGGACCGATCTGAGGATTCTGATCCCGGCCTTCATGATCTCGGAACTGCGTCGCGGCTTCGAGATCGGGTTCCTGATCGCGCTGCCCTTCCTGGTCATCGACTTGGTCGTCGCCGTGCTGGTCATGTCCATGGGCATGATGATGCTGCCACCGACCGCGATTTCGCTCCCGTTCAAAATCTTATTTTTTGTACTCATTGACGGATGGAACCTACTGATAAGCGGGCTTGTCCGCTCGTATCTGTAAGATTCTAGTTTTTATCGAAAGTTAAGCGCCAATCCGCCTTAAAGCGCAGGATCGAGTGAGCAGGCGTTGACTTTCAACTCAGACTTGGTCATCTCAGTCTTGTCGGCGAGCGAACAATCGAAATCGGTGAGCGATCTCACCCTCGGTTCGCCCACGATATCATAGCAGATTGATCTTCTGTGCGCTGCGCGGCAGATCAAAGACATGACGCCGCTCTGCTATGCCGGTGAGAATCCGGCATGTCCCACCTTGTTATTTCCTCAAAGGGACATCTGATGTCGAGCCTGTTCACCAATACCGCCGCGATGACGGCGCTCACCACGCTCAAGATCACCAACCAGGATCTCGAGCGGTCCAGCAACCGCGTCTCGACCGGCCTGAAGGTGGCCACCGCCGCCGACAACGCCGCCTACTGGTCGATCGCCACCACCATCCGCGCCGACAACGGCTCGCTGAACGCCGTTCGAGATTCGATCGGTCTGGGCCTCGCCACCGTCAACTCCGCGGTCAACGGCCTCGAGCAGGTCAAGAACACGTTCCTGGATCTCAAGAACAAGCTAACCGCCGCGCTCAGCCCGAGCGTGGACCGGAACAAGATCCAGTCCGAAATCAATGCCCGCCAGACCGACCTGAAGACCTCGGCCACCAGCGCGACGCTGAACGGCGAATCATGGCTCGCCACCGATTCGGGCGCCGGCAACTTCTCGGCCGATCGGAAGATCGTCGCGTCCTTCACCCGCGTCCAGGGCCAGATCTCGGTCGGCACCGTCACGGTCAATATCGACGAGACCAAGCTCTACGACGCCAAGGCGGCGACGGGTGCGGCGGCCGGCACCACCGGCGCCCAAGCGTACAGCACCGCGGGCGCGACGGCTGCGATCAACACCTGGACTACCGCCCAGAATAACTGGGCCGCGGCCCAGGCGACCTTCGCGGCGAGCGATTTCGGCGCGACCGCCGTGGCAACCCGCGACGCTGCGAAGGTCGCCTACGACAACGCAGCGGCGAGCTATCAGACCTCGGTTGCGACCATCAACAAGGGTGCGACCGCGGGCGTCGACGGCAAGGGCGGCATCCTCGACAAGAACTGGGCGGTCACCGGCGCCGACGAGAAGGGCTTCAACCACGCCTACGAACTCTCCGTCGACAAGATCGACATCTCGCCGATCCAGAACAGCGACCTCTCGAAGCTGCGCGCCTACGTCAACATGGCCGACAAGGTGCTGACCGCCATCACCGACGTCGCCACCAAGCTCGGCGCCGTGCAGAGCCTGATCCAGTCGCAGTCGAACTACGTCGACACGCTGATCAAGAACAACGAGAAGAGCATCGGCATCCTGGTGGACGCCGGCATGGAAGACGAGTCGACCAAGCTCAAGGCCCTCCAGGTCCAGCAGCAGCTCGGCATCCAGTCGCTCACGATCGCCAACCAGAGCACGCAGCAGATCCTCAGCCTGTTCCGGTCGTAAGCCCGGATCTCGCGATCAACCTCATCGGCCTTCGGGCCGGTGCAGGCCGCGCGTCTCCGGGCGCGCGGCCTTTTCCTTGGCGCCGGACCGCTCCGCGTCACCATCCCCACGCAAGATTGATCCGCCACGCTGGCGCCGAGCCACTGCGGTGGAGACGTGAGTCCTGTCGATGCCCGGTCGCGAGCACCTCGAGAAGCTTTGGCACAACGTCCTGGAGCTGGGTCCGAGACGCCTGATCGCCCTCGGGCTGGTCGGCCTCACGGTGTTCCTGGCGGTTGGCCTCGGCGCCTATTATCTCAGCCGACCCCTGCGCGAGACCCTCTATTCCGGCCTCAGCCGAGACGACGTGAGCCGGATGGGCTCCGTGCTCAAGGATGCCGGCATCCCGTTCGACGTCAGCGCGGACGGCACGGCGGTGCTGGTCAGCTACGGGCAGACCGCGCAGGCCCGCATGCTGCTGGCCGAGAAGGGCCTGCCGCAGAGCGGCAAGTCCGGCTACGAGCTCTTCAACGATCTGGGCTCCCTCGGCCTGACCTCGTTCATGCAGGACATCACCCGGGTCCGCGCCCTGGAGGGCGAGATTGCCCGGACGATCCAGACGCTCAAGGGCGTCAAGGCGGCGCGGGTCCATATCGTGATGCCGGATCCCGGCTCGTTCCGCCGCGAGCAGCAGCCCGCCTCGGCCTCGGTGGTGGTCCGCACCGAACCCGCCAACGACCCCTCGGTGGCGCCGGCCATCCGCCAGCTCGTCGCGGCCGCCATCCCGGGCATGAAGCCCGACAAGGTCACCGTGCTCAACACCGATGGGACGGTCCTACTCGCCGGGGACGACAGCACCACCGCGCCGGCCGGCCGCTTGGCGAGCCTCGAGCAGACGGTCAATCGGGAGATCCAGGACAACATCCGCCGGACGCTCACCCCTTATCTCGGTCCGAACAATTTCGAGGTCAGCGTGGTGGCGCGGCTGAACACCGACAAGACCAAGACCGACGAGACGATCTTCAATCCCGACCAGAAGGTCGAGCGCTCGCTGCGGACCGTCAAGGAAACGGAGAGCGCGCAGAACCGCGCGCCGCAGAGGCCGACCACGGCCCAGCAGAACCTGCCGGATCAGCGCGTCCGCGCCGAGGGAACCGAGAGCTCGAACTCCGAGAGCCAGCGCCGCGAGGAGCTGTCCAATTTCGAGATCTCCTCCAAGACGGTCTCGACCGTCAGCGACGGCTATTCCGTGAAGAACCTCTCGGTCGCCGTGCTGGTCAACCGGTCCAGGCTGGAATCGCTCGCGGGCGGCGCCAAGGATGGAACCCGGGTCGAGATCGAGCCCAAGGTCGCCGAGATCGAGCAACTGGTCGCTTCGGCATCCGGCTTCAACAAGGCACGGGGCGATCAGATCAAGGTGGCGGCCGTCAGCTTCGTGAACGACGGCCAGCCCCTCGCTCCCGTCCCGGCTCTCGGGTTCGGGGACGCGCTGATGCGCCAGTCCGGCACGCTGATCAACGCGGCCACGATCCTCATCGTGGGGTGCCTGCTGATCTGGTTCGGCCTGCGCCCGGCGGTCAACGCGATCCTCGCCCGTCCGCCGGAGATCGGAACGGAGCTCGCCCTCGCGACATCGGCCGCCGAGGGTGCATTCGACATGGCGCAGACGGAGCAGAGTGCGGCGGCGAATACCAACCTCATCGAGGATCTGACGGATCAGATGGCGCGCTCGCCGATCCGCAAGCTGGAGCAGCTGGTTGATCTCGACGAGGAGCAGGTCGCCAATATCCTGAAGCAGTGGCTGACTCGCGAAGAGGCTGCGTGATGGCGGTCGTGCCTCCGGTCTGGACCGTCTTCTCGGGCACGGGTCAGCGATCCTCCTCGACCTTCTCTGCGCTCGCCCCGAAGCGCGTGGATGCGGAGCCGCCGCAGACGCCGGATCTCGAGGCCCTCGCGGCAGCCGCGCGGGACGAAGGCCGCCGCCAGGGCGAGGCGTTGGCGCAGCAGGCCGTCGAAGCGGCCGTGGCGGCGGAACGGGACGCAGCCGCCGCCGCTCTGGCGGAAGCGCGGCAGCTTTGGGTGGAAGCCGAATCGGCGGTCCTGGCGAGCGCTTTCACCGCGCAGGCCGAGGCCCTGGAGACGCGCTTGGCCCAGAGCTTGGCGCGGGTTCTGCAGCCCTTCCTGGCGGAGGCCCTCCGCCAAGAGGCGATTGGCGACCTGCACGCGACGCTCGCGTCCATTTTGGCGGACGGCCCCTCGGGGACTCTCGACGTGACGGGCCCGGCGGATCTCGTCGCGGCGCTCGCGCGGCGCCTGGACCTGCCATCGGGCCGGCTCACGGTGGATTCCAACGGCAGCCCTGACGTGCGCATCCGGACGAATGGAACCGTGATTGAGACACGGCTCAAGGCTTGGGGCGAGCGCATCGCCGCCTTGGTCGAGGAGCGTTGAGCATGGCCCCCCCATCCGAGATCATCATCGTTCGGCGGACGGCCGAGGAGGAACCCGTTCATCACGGGGGTGTCTGGAAGATCGCCCTTGCGGACTTCATGACCACGATGATGGCCCTCTTCCTCGTCCTGTGGCTCATGAAGATCACGAACGAGGAAACCAAGACCAGCATCGCAAACTACTTCAATCCCATCAGCCTCTCCGAGGCCTTGCCGGTCCGGAAAGGACTGACGGATCCGCAACCCACCTCGACGGATCCGGAGCCGGGCACCAAGGCCAGTGAGGCCGAGGCGACTGTCCGGGACCGGTCCGGCAACCTGCCGCCGGGATCTGCGGCTCGGGAACGCGAGCTGTTCCAAGATCCCTATTCTGTGCTGGCCAATCTCGCGGCCGCGATCGAGCCGGACAAGCCTCGAAGCACCGCCACGATCGGCGATCTCGGCGAGGCGGGACGCCGGGGCGGCGAGGTTCCGCGTGACCCGTTTGATCCTCTCTACTGGCAGGTCACCACCCTGGCACCCGCGCGGGCCGAGCGTCCCGCGTCCGCCGGCATCGCGCCCCCGCCGACCCTGGCCAAGCCGGATGCGCGCGGCGCCGGGACTGTCACGCGCCGGGACGCAGAGGCCAAACCGGGGGAGGCCAAACCGGGGGAGCCCCAGCCTGAGGGCCAAGAGAACGCGCTCAGGGCCGAGGACGCCGCGAACGGGCAAAACCCTGCAGGCCCCGACCTCGCGGCTGCCCAAGCCGCGCTAAAAGCCGAAATCGCCAAGATCTTCCCGCCTGCCGCCTCCGGCACGCCCGGCCCCCGTGTCGACGTCCAGGGCACGCCGGAAGGGCTCCTGATCAACCTGACGGACGACCTGAACTTCAGCATGTTCGCGGTGGGCTCGGCCGAGCCCAGACCGGAGATGGTGCGGGCCATGGAGCGCCTCGCCAAAGCGCTCGCCGCGCGGCCAGGGCGGATCGTCGTCCGCGGCCATACCGACAACCGCCCGTTCCGCTCCGAGGTCTACGACAATTGGCGGCTCTCGACCGCGCGCGCCCATATGGCAGCCTACATGCTCACCCGTGCCGGGATCGATCAGGCGCGGATCTGGCGCGTCGAGGGAGCAGCCGATCGGACGCCGCGCAACGCCGCGGATCCGAAGGCGCCCGAGAACCGGCGGATCGAGATCCTCCTGCAGGGTCTCCGGGATGAGGGTGACCAGGATCGGGCGGACCCTGCCGGTTGTTCTCGGCCTGCTCACCACGGCGATCGCCAATCCGGTCGCCGCGGAACCGGCCTCCGCGTCGGTTGCCGTTGCGCGGCCGGGCCAGCCCGCACCGTCAGGCCCCGTGCCGGCTGTGCCCCCTGTTCCCGAGCCGTCGGCGCGGAAGGGCACGCCTGTGGAGTGGGTGCGCACGCTGCAATTGCTGCAGGATCGCGTGGCAGCCGGGTCGCTGGCCGCTCACGCGAGCCAGCCCGTGCTGATCGCCCGGATCAACGCGGATCTCCTGAGCGCACCGCCCGAGGTCTGGGCCGACCGTCACAACCTCCGGTCGGCAATCACGTTCGCTCTCAGCGGCGGCGGCCCGGCGATCCTGCGGAACCTCACCGCGCGGGACGGAATCGGCGAGCCCGAGGCGACGCTCGCGCGCGGCGCACTCGCCTATATCGAGGGCCGGGAGGCCGAAGCGAATCGGCTGCTCAGGGATGTCGACACGGCGGATCTGCCGCCGACGCTAGCTGGGGCGGTCGGGCTCACACAGGCCTCGCTGACGGTGACCGAGAACCCGAACCGGGCCATCATCCTGCTCGACGGCGTCCGCCTGCTGGTGCCGGGGACCCTGGCCGAGGAAGGAGCCCTGCGTCGCGAGATCTTCGCCCTCGGGCAGCTCGGCGAGCTGAAGAAGTTCGAGGCGTTGGCGATCCAATACCTGCGCCGGTTCCCACACTCGATTTATGCGGGCAATTTTCGGCAGCGCCTCGCCTATCAGTTAACCCAGTTCGATGTCGGGCAGGATGAGGAGCGCTTCGCGGTCCTCAACAGGATCCTGAACGAGCTCGGTCCGGAGAGCCGGCGGGACCTCTACCTGCTGATTGCCCGGACGGCGATCCAACAGGGTAAGACGGCCTCGGCTCTCCTGGCTGCCGACAAGGCCCTGGCGCTCTGCGCGCCCGGAAGTCCGGAGGCGATGCAGGGCCGGCTCTATCGAGCCGCCGCCGAGATCGTGAATCTCACGACGTTTCAATCCGGGCTCCAGGCTCTGAGGAGTCTCGACAGGGCCAAGCTGACGGCCCGCGACGTCATCCTCCTCGATACGGCCCTGTCGACGGCCGAGGAGATCGGACGCGGGCTGACCGGACGGCCCGGTCTGCCGGAAGCCAACCTCGCCACCGCGAAGCCGGCGCAGGCCGTTGCGGAATCTGCTGGCGAGCCCGCGAGCCTGATCCCGAAAGCGCAAGCCACAATCGACCGGATTGATCTGCTCCTCAGTAAGGCAAGCCCGTGACCACGATCACTGCCGCGGTTCAGAAACCCAGCCCCAAACACGAGCGGGAGGTCGCGCCGTCCCATGCGGAGGACGATGTCCAGAAGCCGCCGGCCGCGGAGCCGAATAGCCGCTTCGGAGCCGTGATGCGTGCGGTCTCGAAACCGGCTGCCGCGCCGCGGTCCGGGACCGACGCGCCTGAGGCGGACGATCCGGATCGTGCGCCCGGCGACAGGGACGGGGCGGACGCCGCTTCCGGTGCAGGCCTTCTCGTTCCGCCTGCTCCGAGCGAGGCCGCTGCGCTTCTCGCCAATATCCTGAGCGCAGCCCTCGCGACGGCCTCGCCGGGATCCGGCACGGCAAACGGAACGAGTACTTCGGTCTCGATTCCCGACACATCGCATTCCGGGGCACAGGGCGTCCCGATGGCGGCCGGCACAGGCGCAACAGCCGCGCCCGCGGGTTCTTCGGCGGAATCCGGACCCGGTCCGGACTTCGGGGTGGGTGGAAACGTGGCCGCGGGCGTGGCCCCGCCCACCGGATCCGGTCCGGGCGGCCCGCCGAAAATTTCGGTGCTGGACCGTGCGGTTCACTTCAAGCCGGTTCGACCCGTCACGGCGCAACGCGTTCCCGCGCTGCCGGCCTCCTCAGCGCCGGCCCTCTCAGGCACCGCCGATACCGCAACGCAATCCGATCAGACAGGATTGTCGGAGCTGATCGCCCCTCCGCTTCAGCCTGCCCGACCCGGAGGGCCGGACGGCGTCGCCGACACGTCTCAGCCGGGTCTGGCCGGCTTGCCGGACCAACACGTCGCAGCGGCGGCGATCGGCGTGCCCCGCCTCCAGACTGAGCCGGAGACCCGCACCGCCGACGAGGCGGCTCGGACCGCTGTCGCGGGGCTCGACAAGGGGGACATCGCGGCGCGCGAGGACAGCCGTGCGCTCTTCGGGATCGCCAAGACGATCCTTGAAGCCACCGACCGGCGCACGCGGGACGGCAGTCCCATTGCGGGGACGCAGGACCGATCTGGAACCGGCCCAGGCCTGCCCGCGGCTTCGCTGCCGACGATCGCGGCGGCGATCAAGGACGAGATCGACCGTGCGGCCTCTGCGGCTTCGACCGGATCGGAGACGCGTGTCGCCGGCGACCCTGCCGTCAAGGCAACACCGGATGGGCCGCTGCGGACGCTGAGGATCCAGCTCAGGCCGGAGGACCTCGGGACCGTCACGGTGGAGTTGCGGCTCGCGAACGGACAGCTCGAGACGCATCTGCGTGCGTCGCGGCCCGAGACGGCGGCGCTGCTGCACCGGGACTCGGCCATCCTGACCGACCTGCTCAAGCAGGCCCACTATCAAGCGGCAGTCACGGTCAGTCAGAGCCGCCCGGCCGAATCTGGGAACTGGGCCGGAGGCGCGCCGTCACAGGGGCAACCCTCCTTCGCCGACGGCGGTGCCCGGCCGGGCCAAGGAGGGGACAGGCAGCGGCAGGCGGAGCAGCCCCTGCCCGCCGACAGACGGGAAGGAGAGCGGACGTATGAAACGGTACGTCCTCGCGACGGCGGCGTTTATCTGTAGCGCAGTCCCAGTGGCGGCGAATGTCTGCGAGGCCGAGATGGGCCGCGCCTCTGTGCAGTACGGCGTTCCGCTCGGCGTGCTCTACGCTGTCGGCCTGACGGAAACGGGCAAGCGCGGCTCGCTCCAACCCTACGCCATGAACATTGAAGGGGCAGCCTACTTCGCGACTGGGCCGAGGGACGTGATCGCCCACTTCACCGAGGCCCGCCGCAGGGGCGTGCGCCTGATCGACCTCGGCTGCATGCAGATCAACCACCACTATCATGGTGCAAAGTTCGGATCGATCGAGGCCATGATCGATCCGCGCGCGAATGTCGATTACGCCACGCAATTCCTCCGCGAGTTGAAGAAGCGGGAGGGCAGCTGGACGTTGGCGGTGGCGCGCTACCATGCCGGCCCGCACAACAACGCCGCCCAGAAGCTCTACATCTGCCGGGTGATGGCCAACATGGTTGCCACGGGTTTCGGCCAGTGGACCCCGGCCGCCACGCAGTTCTGCCGGTAACGGTGCACGTCAGGGGCTGCTTTCGTCATCCGCGGGCGGTGAACCCCCACGCCTCAGCAATGGCGAAAGGAAGCTGAAGGTTGGCCTCGCAGACGATGTCGAATGTCGCGCGATATACATTCATGAGAGACCAGACATCGAGACGGTGATACGCATCGAAAGACACTGAGAACCGCTCCTGTTCGTCACCCCGTCAGAACCGGGTGAAACGACAACACGCGCGGGCGCACAGGGTTCTGCGGCCGGGAGCCGATGCGGCGAACGGACCGCTTGGTCCCCGATGTGGTCCAATGGAACGTGTGGAGGACGCCCCACCGGCGAAGGCATCTCCGGCCGTCTCAGGCCGCTCTCGTCCGCCAACGTCCTGATCCAGATCCTCGGCGGCCAGCGGCCGTCATAAACCGCGGCACGTGCCGTAGCTGACCTTGACCTCGTTGCGATCCTCTGGATTCAGCTGCGCCTCGACGAAATTTAACTTGTTCAAATCAATCAACAAGAAGTAAACACCGTTCTGGCACTTGATCGCATTGCGCGGCGTGCGCTCATTCAACCGCGGGGATGCGGGTTGGCACTCGTAATAATCGGAGCGGCCAGCGGAGATCACGGTCAGCAGTCCGCCACTGGAGACGAGGGAGAACGTTCGGGGCTTGCGCGGCGCCTTCGCGCCCTCCGCCGCGCCTGCCATATCCAGGCCGACCGACACGTCCTCCGTACAGGTCAGTGGGCGGCGCAACTGAGAGGCCGACGGCGTGATGCTCAGCAGGAGGAGCGCGCCAGCGAGCGCTACCCGTTTGGCGATCATCGGTGGGGTGCCCATGATTCGTGGGTAGTTTCTACCGACAAGCTAGGCTGCTGTACGCGGGTGTAAATGCCGCAGGCCCGAGTAGAATCCTCGATCAACAGATATGGCGCTGCATTCGATCTCTTCCCGTCGGTGATTTCCGATCGAACGAGGCGCCGGAGCGGAATTCGGCCCTACAGTGCTGCGGCTGGCCGCAGGTCATGGATCTGATATGCCTCTACGCGGCGGAAGACGTCACGATTCAGGCGTCTCGGTCATCGTGAGACGGCCCAGGGGCCGGACCGCTTCCGAGCCGTCAGTCGTTGGCCGCGTCATCGGACGTTTCCGGATTGTCATTGGCGGCGCCCGCCTCGCGTCTCGCCGCAATCTCCCGGCCGATCTCCAGCAGCAGCAAGCGCGACAGGTGCTGCATCATCGGCGTGCCGTACAGGGCCATCAGCCGATGCGCTCGGATGGCCGCGCGCGCCATGCGGTCAAAACCATCCTCGTTGGACATGGCGGCGGGGGTCGCTCAGTTGAATGCGAGCATACAACCTAAAGGCTAGGCTTGAGTTCGATCGCGGCCTCGGAAAGTGCTCTGCCTCGCGCGTCGATCCGGATCTCCTCGGCGGGCGAGGCTCGTGTCCGGCTGCAGGCTCCAATGGGCCCGGGCCGGACGTCCCGGAGACGCCGGACCGGAGAGATGCTGTCGACCCGCGCGCACGACGTCTCGCTGCCGCGCGCCCGGCTCTACGGCGCGGGCGCTCCCGGTGCAGCCGCATAGGTCGAGACGGAGGCCGGCAATTGCGCCTTCTCGCGCTGGGCCGATCGTGAATCGCGCTTCTCATAGAAGGCGTTGCCGCCGGCGACAGCCACGTAATGCATGTTATTGTAGGGGAAGTGCCGCCCCGCGGTGTGGAAGTACATCGCCTTCCCGACCTTCGGGTGCCGCTCGCCTGCCAGGACGGCGTCAGCCGCATCGGCGACCTTCTGGAGGTCCTTGTCCTGCATCGGCTTGGTCAGGACGCCCGGAGCGAACTGTCCCGGCTGGCCGACCACGGCGCAGATGCCGCCCGGGAAGATCGCGTTCTCAAGCCGGTTCATGACAACGGTACCGACGGCGATCAGCCCATCCCCGTCGCTGCGGTTCGACTCGAAATACATGGCCCGACCGAGACAATCGCGCTCGGCATCGCTGACGACCATCGGCGGCTTGTGGCCCGGAATCGACCCTGTCGTGAGCACCGGCGCGCCAGTATTGCAGGCGCCCAGGGTGCAGGTCATCGCGATGACACCCAGGACAGGAGCAATCTTCGTCCTCTCGCTACCCTGCATGCATCTGCGCTCCGTGCTCCTTCAGCCTCGTTCCGCCACGCGGCCGCCGCCCTGTTCGGGCCGGCGCCTCTCAGCAACCTGGCGTCGACCAAGCTTGACTGCACGTTCACGGCGATGATGTGGCGACGGCCACCTGACGGCTCAGGCCCCCGGCCCGGTCGGGCAGGAGGCGCGGGCACGGCGGTGTCGTGCGCAGGCCACAGCGCGCGTGAACCGGGGCCGGCCTGTTGACCTGCTTCGGGCGCCCGACCCATGGTGCCCGCGACGGTTCCCCCTCGGGGATCAAAAGGGAATGCGGTGCGGGTTCGACCCAAAGCCGCGGCTGCCCCCGCAACTGTAAGCGGTGAGCCTTCGCGTCACCACGTCACTGGGCGGCCTCGCCCGGGAAGACGACGTGAGGGCGGCGACCCGCGAGCCAGGAGACCTGCCGTCTGTCGTGGTCACACGCGAGGTCCGCCGGGCGGGGTGTCCCGGAGGATGCCGGAGACGGTCGCGGAAGCGGCCGGCACGGCCTCGTTCGCGGTGACGTGCCACTGCCGCCGCCCGAGGTCCCGTGTCCCGTCCGCCCGTGCGCTCCGCGCTTCCAGTCCTTGCAGCCTTGGCAGCCTTGGCAGCCCTGACGTCCGCCGCCTCCGCCCAGGACCGGTCCGGCCCCGTCTCCGGCGGCGAGACGCAGCTCGAAGAAATCTCGGTGACCGCCGAGCCGACGACCCCCACGCGGATCGGCTTGTCGGCGAGTGCCGGGTATGTCGGCGGCACGACCGGGATCGGCGGCCCGCTGCTCACCGTGGACTCGGCCAGTGCCGGCGTGATCACGGGCGCGCAACTCAACAGCCGGCCGGTGACGCGCCCCGGCGAGGTGCTGGAGGCGGTGCCGGGCCTGATCGTCACCCAACATTCCGGGGAGGGGAAGGCCAACCAGTACTTCCTGCGCGGCTTCAACCTCGACCACGGGACCGACATCGCCATCAGCGTCGACGGCATGCCGGTGAACATGCGCACTCACGCCCACGGGCAGGGCTACGCCGACCTCAACTTCCTGATCCCGGAGCTTGTCGGCGCAGTCGCGTTCCACAAGGGGCCGTACTTCGTGCGCGACGGCGACTTCGCCTCGGCGGGCTCGGTGCGGATCGACTATCTCGACACGACCGCCAAGAACCTCGCCCTGACCTCGATCGGCTCGTTCGGCTACAAGCGGGCCCTGTCGATCACGACCGTGCCGCTCGGCGAGGGCAACCTCCTCCTGGCAGGCGAAGCCCAGGTCTACGATGGGCCGTGGGTGGTTCCGGACGCGCTACGCAAGATCAACGGGGTGGCCCGCTACAGCCAGGGCACGGCGCTGGACGGGTTCTCGATTACCGGCATGGCCTACGCGGCCCGCTGGACCGCCACCAACCAGATCCCGGAGCGCGCCGTGGGGGAGGGGCTGATCGGCCGCTACGGCACGCTCAATCCCACGGATGGCGGCGACAGCGGACGCTTCTCGCTCTCGGGACGGTTCAGCGCGACGGACGAGACCGGCGTGACGCGGGCCTCGGCCTACGTGATCCGCTATCAGATGAACCTGTTCAACGACTTCACCTATGTCCTCAACGATCCCGTCGGCGGCGACCAGTTCCACCAGCGCGACCAGCGCATCCTCGGCGGCGGCGAGGTGCGGCACATCTTCCAGGGCGACCTGTTCGGACGGCCGCTGGAGGTCGAGATCGGCGCGCAGACCCGCACCGACTCGATCCGGGTCGGCCTGTTCAACACCACCCTCCGGCAGTACCGTTCGACGGTGCTCGACGACCGGGTGCTCGAGTCGAGCGGCGCGCTCTACCTGGACACGCGGGTGCGCTGGACCGAGTGGCTGCGCACGAGCGTGGGCGTGCGCGCCGACGGCTACTACGCCGATGTCCGCTCGTACACGCCCGCCAATTCCGGCAAGGCGACCGACGGGATTGTCAACCCGAAGCTCGGGCTCGTGCTCGGTCCCTGGTTCGACACCGAGTTCTACGTGAATTACGGCGGCGGCTTCCACTCGAACGACGCGCGCGGCGTCACCGCCACGGTGGATCCCGCAAGCCCCCTGTTCACCATCACCCGCTCGCCGTTCCTGGTGCCCTCCACGGGCTACGAGGTGGGCCTGCGCAACCGCTCGCTCAGTGGGCTTGAGACGAGCCTCGCCCTGTTCCGGCTCGACTTCGCGTCCGAGAACATCTTCCAGGGCGATACCGGCACCACGGAGCCGAGCCGTCCGACCCGGCGCTTCGGGGTCGAGTGGACGAACCGCTACGCGGTGACGCCCTGGCTCTCGCTGGAGGGCGATCTGACGATCACCAATGCCCGGTTCACCAGTTACGACCCGGTGGGCAACCGGGTCCCGGAGGCGCCCACCACCGTCGCGTCGGCCGGCGTCACGTTCGGCGAGCCGCTCGGCTGGTTCGGATCGTTGCGGTTGCGCTATTTCGGGCCGCGGCCGCTGATCGAGGACAATTCGATCCGCTCGCGGGCGACCGCGCTCTTCAACGGCCGGATCGGCTACGCCTTCGCCAACGGCGTCAGCGTCTCGCTGGACGTGCTGAACCTGACCAACAGCAAGTCCGACCAGATCACCTACGCGTATGTCTCGCGGCTGCCCGGCGAGGCCGCCGAGGGGCTGATCGACCGGGTATTCCACCCGGTGGAGCCCACGGCCGTGCGCCTGACCATCGCGGGCCGCTTTTGAGGCCCGTCTGGCCGCGACGAGCCCGGCCGCACGGGCTCTGACGGGGCGCGCGGCGTCAGTGCTGGCCCTGGCCGGCGGCCAGGATGGTGACGCCCACGGCGATCACCGCGATGCCCGCCAGCATCGTCGGGCTGATCGCCTCGCCATAGAGCCACGCGCCGCCGAGCGCCGCACCGATCATGCCGACGCCGGACCAGATCGCGTAGACGACGCCGATCGGCAGCATGTCCATGCTGGTCGACATCAGCCACAGGGCGGTGCCGTACCCGACCGCCACGATCAGCGTCGGCCCCGGCCGCGTCAGGCCGTCGGCCGCCTTCAGCGCCAAGGTGGCGGTGACCTCCGCGCCGATGGCGAGCCCGAGGATCAGGTACGGATTCATGGGACGGAGAACTTTCGGGCTGGGCGGGCTTCGCGGACCGGGCGGTCGGGGCGTGTCGGGACCGGGTTCGAAACGGGTGCCCGCGCAGACGACGCGTGGCGACCGCGGTCCGAGCCTGCGCCGGATCGGCCGCAGACCATCGACAGTCGTCGCCGATCACATCGCCACAGAATCCATGAACATTTCAGAACCGGCGCCGCTCCCTATCTCTCCGGGTGACCGAGGACTGACGGAGGCTCCCGCCGCGCCCGCGGCCCCGGCCGACCCAGGGCCGGTTTGAGGCTTTCGTTAAGGCCTCCTGATCATCGTGCTGATCATCTTGGTCGCGCGCTGCCGCCTGGGCGGCCCCACGACAGCGACGTTTCAGAGCAGCACAGATCGAGCATGACCGCGTCCCCGGCGATCCCGGATTCTCCGGCCCCCACACGCCGGGGCCGACGCTGGGGCGTGACCGCGGCCGTCGGCGCCGCCGCCGTGGCGGGCAGCGCCTGGACGGCTGCCGCGCTGATCAACGTCCCCGATCCCGTCACCCTCGCGGCGCTCGCCGTCATCGAGCCTTCGGCGGTTGGCCCGTGGTTCCCGAGCCGGGTCATCCAGGCCCCCGCGCGGGCGCGCGACCTGCCGTCCCGGTCGCGCCCGATCCTCGACCGCGTGCCCTGGAAGGGCCGGACGGTCCCGCTCATGGACATGCTGGCGGCGACCCATACCAACGCCTTCCTGGTGGTGCAGGACGGGACCCTGGTCCACGAGTGGCAGCGCCCCGGCACCGGGCCGGCGACGCTGTTCCCGTCCTGGTCGGTGGCGAAGTCGATCGTCTCGCTGCTGGTCGGCGACGCGGTGGCGCGGGGCCAGCTCGCGGAGACCGACCGCGTCTCCACCCTCCTGCCCGACCTGAAGAACGGCGCGGTCTTCGGCCAGATCACCGTGCGCAACCTCCTCGACATGGCGAGCGGGATCGCCGTGCCGGAGAACTACGATCCCCGCCACCCCCTGACCGGGACGGCCGGGATGTACCTGACCCGGGACATCGCGGGCTTCGTGCGGGACAACGCGCATCTGGCGTTCAAGCCCGGCAGCCAGGGCCGCTACCGCAGCATCGACACCGAATTGCTCGGCCTGATCCTGGCCCGGGTCGAGGGCAAGCCGCTGGCCGACATCCTCTCCGAGCGGATCTGGAAGCCGATGGGTGCGCAGGCCGACGCCACCTGGAATCTCGATCGGCCCGGCGGCCTCGAGAAGGCGTTCTGCTGCATCAACGCGACCGCCCGCGACTTCGCCCGCCTCGGCCTGCTGGTGGCCGACCAGGGCCGGGCGGGCGGAAACCGCATCATCCCGGCCCGCTGGATCGACCGGATCCTGACGCCGGCTCGGCGCGCGGTCGACGGCTGGCAGTACTCGGCCCAGTGGTGGCACGCCCCTGGCGGCAGCGACAGCGACATCTCGGCGATCGGCGTCTACGGCCAGTACGTCTACGTCAACCAAGACACCGGCACGGTGATCGTGAAGCTCAGCGATCATGGCGCCGAGCAGGACGAGGTCGACACGCTGTCGGTGATGCAGGCGATCGCGGCCGACCTCGCGGCCACGGCCCGACAGGATCCGTGACGCGGATCCCTGCCGCGCCGGGAGACCGCCTCCGCCGGGACGGTCAGGCCTCGGTCGGGCCGGGCTGCGGCTCAGGGGTGCGGCCGGTGATCCGGTGCAGTCGGGCCAGGGAGCGCGCCCGCCAGTTGCGCACGAGCCGCCATCCGACGCGCTTCCAGGCGATGGACGGCACCGGTGAGACAGGATCGATCAGGGCGCTGAGCGCCCGCGTGTAATCGAGCACCAGCCCCGGGGTCCAGGTCATGGACCGGGCCCCGTTGCGCAGGAACGCCGCCGCCCAGAATTCCGGGGTGGTCAGCGCCTTGGCGAGCGTCCGCCAGGGATGGCCGCCGCGGCTGAAGGCACCCTCGGCCGCGACATCGAGGGCCCGGGCCGCCGTCGTCGAGCAGTTGCGGCTGATGAAATTGTAGGTGGTGTCCTGGCGGTAAGCATCCCAGAACGCCCGCAGCCGGGCGGCGTCGATGCCGTTGAGCGTCACCGCGACAGTGGCCGGGCACCAGTCGCCGACCTCCGCCGCGTGGGAGGGCAGGAAGCGGCCGGGCACGTCGTTCTCGGGGCCGGCGCGCAGGCTGGAGCGCAGGTTGGCGGGCGAGCGGTCGATCTCCACGGCCGGATAGTGGCTGATGTAGAGGTCGTCGCCCTGCCCGAGGGCAGCGTGCCCCGTGGAGAACCGGCCCGCCTTGTCGACGGAGGCCACGTAGCGCCGGATCAGCCGCTGGCCGGCGGGGTCGTCGCCTGTCCGGTCGGAGTCCAGACATAGACCGTCAGGCTGCCGGGCTCGGCGGCGGGGGCGGGCGGTCCGGCCTCCTCGGCGCCCAGACGCCGCGTGCGCAGGCCGACCAGCGCGAGGTTGGCGCCGTTCAGGATCAGGAACATCCCGATGCAGTAGCCGACCGTGCCGGCGTACCATGTCGGCCATGGCTGGAGGTGGAACAGGCCGAAGGCGACGCTGAGGGCGCCCAGCGCCACCGAGATCCGCCAGCCCGTGAACTTCAGCAGGCTCGCGATCGTGATCCGGACCACGCCGTCAACTGTGAAGGCGATGCCGAAGATCATGGCGAGCAGGAAGGTGCTGTGCCGCGTCGCCATCATGATCAGGACGGCCATGATCGACAGCAACACCCCCTTGAACAGGCGCAGCCGGCGGGCCGCCCCCAGGGCGGAGACGCCGACGGCCAGCGAACTGACGCCCTCAGCGAGCAGGATCAGGCCGAACCACCGGTCCGGGACATGGAGGGCGCCGTCGAGGGAGTCGATGACGACGAGGATGCCCAGCAGCGACCACAGCAGGCCGGTCGCCAGGATGAGGTACCAGTGCCGCCGCACGGCCGCGCGGCCCACGAGCAGCATCCAGAGGGGCGCCATCCGCCCGCCATCCGCATCCGCGCGGCTCGGCCCGGATGCGGCCACCGACGCCAGGGCGCGCGGGAGGGGGTCGAACACAGGCCGGACATGAGCGGTCGCCCTCGAAAGCGCGTATGGGACAGCGTCCCCGCAAGGTTCGCCGCTCCCGTCCGACAGGAGAGAACCTCGGGTGCGCGGACGCTCTGCGGAGCGCTCCGGGTGCAAGATCCCTGACTTGCCTGATGACTTTGTTAATCGAGGCCCGGAGCGCCGGCCAGCGAATGCCGGCAGCGCTCGGATAACCTTAACGAAAGCCGATAACGCGTCGGATCACCGTGCCTGTGTGGCCGGAACGGATTCGGCGCCGTCCGGCGCTTGGGTCTTCCGCATCCGCCAGCGCAGGCGATCCGGCGGTTGCGCCACGGCCGGCGTGACGCGCCTGTATTCGTAATAGGAAATTATCAAAGCGATCCAGCACGCTGGTTGCGCATATTGCTTCGGTACATTCCGATTAACGATGAGTTTCTCCCTCGTTAGAGGATGTAACCACTCTGAATTGCGAACACCATGATCAGACTAGATGGATCGATTGATCCTTGAGTGCCACACGGAGTCCAGACGAAACGAGATTGCTTGGAGCGCAGGCCGCGTGGCCCCGCACACCTACAGGACGCGGCAACCGCCTGCCGAGGCGCCGATTTCGGCCGCCGGTTCGGATTTCCAGGGCCGATTCGCGGTCCTTCAGCCTGTCATGGCCGCTCTGTCCGCAATCATCGCCGCCATGATGCGGATCGATCTCGGAAGGTGCGCAATATTTGCTGCGGCGACGAAGTCGATAAACCTCACGTTGCCAAGCAAGAACACATTGTGTTCAAAGCTTATCCTAAGATAAACACTAGACAAATTGCCTGAGTTTTGTATTGTTAGGTGCCAATGTTGGCAGATCCGAAGCACTCAGACAGAGATCGAAGCGATAAAAACCGGTCGCATTTCCGGTTCATCGCCGATCTCCTCGATCTGCTTCGCTTCTCTGTTGTGGGGGGTTTATGGACACTATCAATTTGCATGAAAAATCCGCCGATCCGAACACGGATCTGATCAAGTGCACGACATCCCTGGTCGCCGCCTACGTGTCGCGGAACGCGGTGGGTGTTGGCGATCTGTCGGGACTGATCGATCAGGTTCATACGGCGATCTCGGTTCTGCAGGGCGGCGGGTCGGGCGCCGGCTGGACCGGACCGACCGCCGCGCAGATCGAGGCCTCGATCCAGCATGACGGCCTGATCAGCTTCATCGACGGCCGGTCGTACAAGACCCTGAAGCGCCACCTCACCGCGCACGGGCTCACCCCGGAGCGCTACCGGGCGAAGTACGGGCTGCCGGCCGATTATCCGATGGTCGCCCCCGGTTACGCCGCCAAGCGTTCGCAGATCGCCAAGGCCATCCAGCTCGGCCACAAGGCGGCCTGACGAACACACGATCCGCTTCGCTGTCCGCCGACGGCCCGACCGGGCTGCCGGCAGAGCGCCGCGCCCGGACGCTCCGGAGCGCGCCCTGCAGGATGAGCGTCCGGCTCAGCAGGCTGCGCACAGGAGGGTTCGTCCATCGGGATCGGTTGGGGGCCGAGCCCGACAGGCGCTGCGCAGGGCGGAGCGGGTCGTGTGACCGGGAGGGCACAGGCCCGCGGCCCGCTTCAGGCCCCGGCGGGATGCCGGGCGCATCCGCACCTCCGCCACACTCGAAGACCCCAATCGTCCGGCAGCCGCGTTCAGGCCTTGGCGACCGCCAAGGTTCCATCATCCATGGCGACAAATCGAATCCCGGCGCGGCGCAGCGCCTCGACGGCGTGGAGCCGGGAGCGGCTTCCCCGGTGCTCGCTGCCTTCCTCCAGGCGCCGGACCGTGGAGTGCGAGAGGCCGCTCGCCTGAGCCAGGTCCATCATCGACCAGTCGAGCAGCGCCCGCGCAGCGCGCAGGTGATGGCCGGTCACCGATTGCTCGAGACCCTCGCGCAGGACCGCCGGCACGCGCGAGCTGGCGCCGGCAGGATATTTGAGGCCGCACCGGCCGAGATACGTCCCGTCCGGGTCCCAGACCGGCATGGTGAGGATCCGGAAATGCCAGAGCTCGCCATTGGCGAGGCGCTCATGCGCCGTGCTCTGGAAGAAGCTGCGCCGCGCGATCTGCTCGCCGGCGAGAACCTGGAACGCCTTCCGCTCCTCGGGAACGATCATGAGATAGGGATCGGCGCAGATCTCCTCGAGCGGAAGTCCGTGGACCTGCGAGACTTCGAAGGGCATTTCCCGGACGAGGTCGAGGCCCACCGAGAAGGTGGTGATGTGCTCGGTGAGGTAGAGCGCTCCCCGCCGTCGCCGCTCCTCATGCCGCAGATGGGCCAGCTGCTCGCGGTCACTCACGTCGAGCGCCGTGCCGTTGACCGCCACGGGCCGCCCTTCGGCCGAGAAGCGCATCTCCATCGTCAGCGAGAGGGTGCGCATCGTGCCGTTGGGTCGAATCACCCGGGCGATCGTCTCCCGCGGGACATGGCCCTGCCGGACATCGGCGATGGAGGGCAGCAGGTGCCGGTCTTCCGGGTGGATCAGGGTGAGCAAGAGTTCGTAGCTCGCCTTCGCAGCATTCGGGACAAGGCCGAGCAGGCGGTAGAAGCCGGGCGACCAGAGCTGCTCGCCGCCTGCGAAAACCCAGCTCCACGCGCCGCTGACACCGCGACTTTCGGTGATCGTGAGGAATTCTCCTGACGAGAATGTCAGAGCGCTTAAGGCAGAATGGAACATAATCGGCTACCTGAATCGTACCGTTGATCATGCTTCCCGGCCTAGATCGGCCTGCAGTTGGAATTATCTTGCGTGTGTATTCTGATGAGGCCTAGGCCCTCGGTTAAAATCGACGTCGTGCGGCATTTCACAGCTTCAATTTCTCCGCAACAGGGAGATGCCTTATGATGATTGTCACTGTCATTCCAGCGAAAGCTCGTCATTGATTTCAGCCCAGAACTTCAACCTGAAAATGTTCATCTCTGTGCTTCATTCACCTGTACGCGACCACGCCGCTGCCGAACGAGAGACCCACAGGGATATCAGTCGCGATCCGCACAATGTTCCCTGCCAGATCAGGGCTAATTCATAATTAAATCCTGGCCGATTCTGTGCATAATTCGAAGCTCACACGCGGCATCATACGATGTATGCAGAATTATCATAGGATATGATGCCGGAAATTGACTGCGATGAATAAATTATCACCGATATTTAGTGCGATAGGTCACAAATCAATATAGATATCGCGCACAATACTTCACGTCGAACAGACGTATTCCGGATTTGAATAATGGGCTCATCTTCGGCTGGCGGCAGCCTCCGACGCCGGACAGGTCGCCGCGGCCCATGCGACGGGGCCCGATCAGGCCGCGAGCGTCCGGCGCGCGATTGACAGGCCGGGCCGCACGGTGCGGAAAAGCGTCGGCCTGTCGGGAGGAGCCGTATGAAGGTTGCCTGCATCGGCGAGTGCATGGTCGAGCTGTCGGAGCGTCCGGACGGGAGTCTCGTCCGCGGCTTCGGCGGCGACACCCTGAACACCGCCCTCTACCTCGCGCGCCTGGGCGTCGCGGTCGACTACGTGACGGCCCTGGGTGACGACATCTGGAGCGACGAGATGGCGGCGGCCTGGGGCCGCGAGAGGATCGGCCTCAATCAGGTCCGACGGATGCCGGGCCGGATGCCGGGCCTCTACATCATCCGCACGGATGCCGACGGTGAGCGCAGCTTCCATTACTGGCGCGAGCGCGCGGCGGCCCGGGACCTGTTCACCGGGCCGGGCGCCGCCGAGACACGGGCCGCCCTCGAGACCTACGATCTCGTCCACTTCTCCGGGATCAGCCTGTCGCTCTACGGCGAGACCGGGCGCGCGGCCCTGTTCCAGACCCTGGCGGACCTGCGGGCGCGGGGCGGGCAGGTGGCCTTCGATACCAACTACCGTCCCCGCGGCTGGCCCGACCGGGACGAGGCCTGGGCGGCCTTCCGCACGGCCCTGGCGCTGGCCGACCTGATCTTCGCCTCGGCGGAGGATCTGGACTGGCTGTTCGGCGAGACGGGCGAGGACGAGGTGCTGCGCCACCGCGGACGCGCCGAGATCGTGCTCAAGGCGTCGAGCGGATCCGCACCGACCGCTCGGGTGCTGCACGGGGCGGGCGACGTCTCCGTGCCGGCCGTGCCAGCGGCCCGGGTCGCCGACACGACGGCCGCGGGCGACAGCTTCGCGGCGGGCTACCTCGCCGCGCGCATCGCCGGGCTGGCCCCAGAGGCGGCCGCCGCCGAGGCACATCGCCTTGCCGGGGCGGTGATCGGACACCGCGGCGCCGTGATTCCCCGGGAGGCGATGCCAGCCCTCGCCCTGCCTCCCGCTTTTCGGCGGCCCGCTCCGGAGGCCTGAGGGCCGCCGGGTCCGGGGCGGCCCATGCCCTTGAGGCGGGCCAGCGCAACCGCTACCTCTGCCGTCCGGGGGGATGGCCCTCCGCAGCAGGATCGCCGCACCTGGCGCGGCCGAGAGGGCACCCGTGGCGCCGAGTCCCCCGCCGATTCAGGTTCCCGAGCCCGACGCCTCAGCGCCCGGCACCTCCCCGAAGACGCGGGTCAGCGCGCGGGGGAGGCTGCGGACCTACTTCCTCACCGGCATCATCGTGGCCGGGCCGCTGGCCATCACCGCCTACATCACGTGGTGGTTCATCGCGCTGATCGATTCGTTCGTGAAGCCGCTGGTGCCGGCGAGCTACCTGCCGGACCATTACCTGCCGTTCTCGATCCCCGGCCTCGGACTCGTCATCGCGTTCCTCGCGGTGACGCTGCTCGGCTTCCTCACGGCCAACCTCGTCGGCCGGTCGGTGATCGAGTTCGGTGAGGTGCTGCTGGCCCGGACCCCGGTGATCTCGGGCCTCTACAAGGGCCTGCGCCAGATCTTCGAGACGCTGTTCTCGGCCAACGGCACGTCCTTCCGGACCGTGGGGCTGGTGGAGTTCCCCGTGAAGGGCACGTGGTCGGTGGTGTTCCTGTCGGCCCCGGCGGCGCCCGAGGTCGAGGGCGCCCTGCGGGAGCGGGGCGCCGCGGCGGACGAACTCGTCGGCGTGTTCCTGCCCTGCGCGCCCAACCCGACCACGGGCTTCTTCTTCTACCTGCCGCGCGCCGAGGTGGTGGAGCTCCACATCAGCGTCGGCGACGCGGCCAAGCTGGTGATGTCGGCGGGGGTGATCCAGCCGGAGGATCCGCAAGGGCGCCTCAACGCCATGGCGGCCTCCCTGCGGGCGGCCCATCAGGCGGGCGGCCCGGCGCCGCAGCGGGAGCCCCAGGACGCGTGAGGGCCGAACCCGGATCGTCTCGTTGGTGATCGAATCGCCGCGCCCGTCATCGCGGGCGCCGCGAAGCGACCCAGCCCAGCGGAACATCCCGGATAGGGCGCCGCCGGCATGGACGGGGCGCCCGTCTCGGCCTCGGCTACGAAAAGGCCGCCCCGCATGGGACGGCCCTGAACTCCAGATCGTCAGGAGCGGCTCAGCGCTGAAGCGAAGCCGTCTGCGGCGCGAGAGTCGGCGGGGTCGCCTGCGCCACCGTCACGGCGCTGCGGGGCGCGGCCGGCGTCCAGCCAGTGGCGCATTGCAGGGCCAGGGCGAGGCCCAGCGCGACGCAGAGACCGTTGGCGAACAGCCAGAAGGGGCGGGCGGCCTGCCGTACGGCAGCCTGCAATTCGTCCGCAGACTTGCCCACCGCCGCGGCGGTGCGATCCGAGATCGGCAACAGCCAGGGCTCGTTCGGCAGGGCTTGAACACCGGCCATCTCGTGGGAGCCCGGCAGGTTTTGGAACAGTCCGTTCGACATGTCCGTCCTCCAGATTCGTCCGTGATGTCCCGGCTTACCGGGCCATTCGTTCATCTCCAGTTAAGGGAAGATTGTGGCTGATGCAAGGTCACGAGGCCTGTCCGCAGCCCGCCGCGCCGCCATCCGGCCGCCGCCAAGCTTCCGCCTTGTTCCGTCAAGTTCCTGAAATCATTGCCCTTTGTCGAGCGTCTGTGACACTGCCGCATCGGACGACCGATCCGGCGATTGGCTCCGATGCCGGGGGCTGGCCGTTCATGAACGCCGGACTTTCCTGAACGACACCGTTCATCCGGCCCCGATCAGCCGGATCGCGGCCTCGCGCTCGAACAGGTAGAGGAGCACCCGCAGCGCCTGCCCGCGAGGGCTCCTGAGGCCGGGATCACGCTCGACGATCATGCGCGCGTCGTCCCGGGCCGCCTCCAGCAGGGCACCGTCGCTCTCCAGCCGCGCCAGCCGGAAGGCCGCGAGGCCCGATTGGCGGGTGCCGAGCACCTCGCCCTCGCCGCGCAGCTTCAGGTCGGCCTCGGCGATGCGGAAGCCGTCCTCGCTCTCGCGCATCATCTCGAGCCGCGCCCGCGAGACCTGCCCGAGGGGGCCCCGGTAAAGCAGCAGGCAGGACGAGGCCTTGGAGCCGCGGCCGACCCGGCCGCGGAGCTGGTGCAGCTGCGCCAGCCCGAACCGTTCGGCGTGCTCGATCACCATGATGGTCGCCTCGGGCACGTCGACCCCGACCTCGGCGACCGTAGTCGAGACCAGGAGCTTGGTCTCGCCGGCGGCGAACCGGGCCATGGCGGCATCCTTCTCGGGGCCCGGCATCTTGCCGTGGATCAGCCCGACAGCGTCGCCGAAATGCTGTTTCAGGTCGCCGAAGCGCTCCGCGGCGGCGGCGAGGTCGATGAACTCCGATTCCTCCACCAGCGGGCAGATCCAGTAGACCCGCTCGCCCCCGGCGATCGCCCGGGCGAGGCCGGCCACCACCTCGCCGATCCGCTCGGTCGGCAGCGTGATCGTGCGGATCGGCTGCCGGCCGGCCGGCTTCTCGTCGAGGATCGAGACGTCCATGTCGCCGAAGAAGGTCAGTGCCAGGGTGCGGGGAATCGGCGTCGCGGTCATCACCAGGAAGTCGACCGCCTCGCCCTTGGCGCCGAGCGCCAGGCGCTGGTGCACGCCGAACCGGTGCTGCTCGTCGACCACCGCCAGGCCGAGGTCGCGAAACGTCACCGCCTCCTGGAACAGGGCGTGGGTGCCGACCAGGATGTCGATCTCGCCGGCGGCGAGGGCGGCGAGCGTGCTCTTGCGCTCCGCGGCCCGGTCGCGGCCGGTCATCAGGCGCAGGCGCAGCGTCCCGGCCAGCGGCTGGAGCCGCTCGAAATGCTGGCGGGCCAGGATCTCGGTCGGCGCCATCAGCGCCGCCTGACGCCCGGCCTCGACCGCCGAGGCCATGGCGAGCAAGGCCACCGCGGTCTTGCCCGAGCCGACGTCGCCCTGGAGCAGGCGCAGCATCCGGCGCGGCGCCGCGAGGTCGGCGCGGATCTCCGCCACCGCCCGGGCCTGGGCGCCGGTCAGCGCGAAGGGGAGGGCGCTCTCGATGCGGGCGCTCAGGGCCCCGTCGCCGGCATTGACCCGGCCGGCCTTGCGCCGCTGGCGGGCGCGCAGGAGGGCCAGCGCCAGCTGCGAGGCGAGGAGCTCGTCATAGGCCAGCCGCTTCCGGGACGGCGTCGCGGGCGGCGGCTGGAGCGGATCCTCGGCCTTCGGGGGCGCCTCCTCCGGGCGGTGCTCAAGGCGCAGCGCGTCCGCGAAGGCCGGCAGCCGGTTCCGCTCCAGCCAGGCCGGGTCCTGCCATTCCGGAAGAACCGGCAGGCGGTCGAGGGCCGCGACCGCGAGCTTGTTGATCGCCCGGGAGGTCAGCCCCTCGGTGGCGCCGTAGACCGGCTCGACGGCGGGCAGCTCGGCCAAGCCCGCCTCGTCCACGATCCGGGACGGGTGGACCATCTGGCGGGTGCCGTCCCAGAGGTCGATCCGGCCGGTGATGTAGCGGTGGGCCCCGAGCGGCAGCATCTTCTCCACGCGGGCGCGGGGCATGCCGAAGAACACCAGCGAGATGTCGCCGGAGGCATCCTCCACCAGCACCCGGTGCGGGCGCTTGCCCGATCCGATCTGGGCCGGGCGGTGCGCCACCACGGTGACGCCGATCGTCACCGGCTCGCCGGTCGGCGCCTCGCTGATCGAGCCCATCAGCTTGCGCGCCACGCCGCCCTGGGGGAGGTGGAACAGCAGGTCCACCACCCGGGCCTCGCGCTCGGGGGTGCCGAGTAGCTTCTCGATGAGCGGCGCCATCTTCGGGCCGATCCCCGGCAGGGCGCGGGCCGGCGCGAAGAGCGGATCGAGGATGCTCGGGCGCAGGGCCGGTGCGGCGGCCGCACGGCCAGCCTCCTCCTCCGGTGCCTCGGCGGCTTCGGAATCCTTCAAGGCCGGGTCCTGAGTCGCGCGTGCATCTGTCATGGCGGTTCGGCGGACATGGTGCCGGAGGCGCCTTATTATCCGGTGCATCCTGCCGCGCCAGTGCGGCGCGAGGGAGACCGACACCCATGGCCAGCGACTTCCTGCCGGGCTTCGCGCGGCACCGGATCGAGACCGAACCGGGCGTGACGATCAACGCCCGCTCGGCCGGCTCCGGGCCGCCGGTCCTGCTGCTGCACGGCCATCCGCAGACCCTGTCGACGTGGCTCCACGTGGCGCCACGCCTCGCGGAGCACCGCAGCGTCGTGGCCATGGACCTGCGCGGCTACGGCGATTCGTCGAAACCTCCGGGGGCGAGCGCCATGCCAACTACGCCAAGCGCGCCATGGCGGCCGACGCGGTCGCGGTGATGCGGGCGCTCGGCCACGACCGATTCGCCGTGGTCGGCCACGACCGGGGCGGGCGCGTCGCCCACCGCCTCGCCCTCGACCATCCCCGGGCCGTGGAGCGGATCGCCCTGTTCGACATCGCGCCGACCGCGACCATGTACGCGCGCACCGACAAGGCCTTCGCCACCCGCTATTTCTGGTGGTTCTTCTTCATCCAGCCTCATCCCCTGCCGGAGACGCTGATCGGGGCCGATCCGGAGTACTTCCTGCGCCACCACGTCGAGGGCCAGTCGAAGACCCCCGGCTCGACCCCACCGGAGCTGTTCGCCGAGTACCTGCGCTGCTATGCCGACCCCGCCTGCCGCCACGCGATCTGCGAGGATTACCGGGCTGCGGCCGGAATCGACCTGGAGCACGACGCCGCCGATTCGGAGGCGCGCGTCAGGGCGCCGCTGCTGGCGCTCTGGGGCGCGAAGGGCACGGTGGGCCAGACCTACGACGTCTTGGAGACGTGGCGCGAGAAGGCCACCGACGTGTCCGGCCGGGCGCTCGATTGCGGCCATACGCTCCAGGAGGAGCGCCCGGACGCGGTCTTTTCGGAGTTGGCGGCGTTCCTGGGCTGACCGGCTGCGGCGCCGTGGCGCCCGGCCGCCGGACTTGGCACTCTTGGCAAAAGCCGCAGATACGGCAGCGCGCCGGGCTCGCCACAGCGGCTTCGGTCGCTTCGGCGCCGCCGTCCTCGCGAGCGGAGGGAAACAATCCAGGAAGCGCCACGATCTGAAAGGTCGCGCTACCCTGGGTCACTTCGCTGCGCGCGTGATGACGACGGAGAGCCCCGCGCCAGATTCTTTCGAAGGGGACGCCTCAATCGTGCAGGAGATCATGCCGGAGGACGCCAACACGATCTTCGACGTCGCCGTGGTCGGCGCCGGGGCCGCGGGCCTCGCCGCCGCGCTGGCGATCGCCCGGGAGGGCATCCCGACGGCCCTGGTCGGCCGCCACGCCCCCGTGGCGGACGGGCGCACCGTGGCGCTGCTCGACGGGTCGGTGCGGTTCCTGGAGGCCCTCGGCGCCTGGGAGGCGGTGGCGCCGCACGCGAGCCCGCTCTGCACCCTGCAGATCGTCGACGATACCGGCAGCCTGTTCCGGCCGCCGCCGGTGCGGTTCCAGGCCGCCGAGATCGGCCTGGACGCCTTCGGCTGGAACGTCGAGAGCGCGCGCTGGTCGAGAGCCTGCGCGCCCGCGCCCGGGCCCAGGACAATCTCACCCTGATCGAGGCGGATGCCGCCGGCGCCACGCCCGGAGAGGCGGCCGCGCGGATCGCCCTGGCGGGGGGCGGCGCGGTCGAGGCGCGGCTGGTGGTGGGCGCGGACGGCGCGCGCTCGCCGCTCCGGGTGGCCAGCGGCCTGCCCGTCCGCGACTGGACCTATCCGCAGAGCGCCATCACGACGATCCTGGCGCATGATCGCCCGCACCGGGACGTCTCCACCGAGTTCCACACGCGCTCCGGCCCCTTCACCCTGGTGCCGCTGCCGGGCGGGCACCGCTCCAGCCTGGTCTGGGTGACCGGCGAGGGCGCCGCCCGCCGGCTGGCCGCCCTCGACGACGCGGCCCTGGGCCAAGCGGTGGAGCGGCAGGCCCGGGCGATGCTCGGCGCCATGCGGGTCGACGGCCCGCGCGGCCTCGTGCCGATGCGCGGGCTCGCGGTGGCGCGCCCGGTGGCGCAGCGGCTGGCGCTGATCGGCGAGGCCGCCCACGTCTTCCCGCCGATCGGCGCGCAGGGGCTGAATCTCGGCCTGCGCGATGCCGCCACCCTGCGGGACGTGGTGCTCGGCACCGCCCGGGACGGGCGCGACCCGGGGAGCCGTCCAGCGCTCGACGCCTATGCCCGGGCGCGCCGGGTCGACACAGCCGCGCGTACCGCCGGGGTGGATCTGCTCAACAGGAGCCTGCTCACCGACCTGCTGCCGGTGGACGCGCTCCGCGGCGTCGGCCTGCTGGCGATGGCGCAGCTCGGCCCTCTGCGTCGGCTCGTGATGCGGGAGGGCGTCCTGCCGCGGCTCGGGGCGCCGCAACTGATGCGCTCGGCGCGCTAGCGGGCGGAAGCGGATTGCGCAATTCGATGGTGAGGGTGCAGCGGTGCGCTTCGCAGCGCGCCCTGCGCCCTGAGAGATGCCGCACCGGCCCGGAAGGGGGCCACAGGTGCGACGGGGTCTTCAGAGATCCGGCTGCGCGGCCACGTAGGCGCCGAGGCGGGTCGCGAGATCGACCGGACCGCCGGCCCGGGCTTCGCCCGAATCGCCGATGAGGATGACCGGAATGCCGCGGTCGCGCAGATGGCCGCGCAGGCGGGCGGCGCGCCGAGCATAGCCGGGATCGCGGCGGGTCGGGGCCTGGAGCAGGACGGCGGCCGGGCGGGCGATCACGGCGAGAACGTCGTCCGCCGCCTCCATGGAGGCGGTGACGCTCGCGTAGCCGAGGCTGGCCAGCTCGCCCGAAAGGGACCGGTCCACGGCGCGAACGCCGTCGCCGACCACGAGCACTTGTTGCAGCGCACCCATAAGCTTGAGCGGTACTCCATCCCGGACGGCTTGGAAAGATAGCCGTCACGACAATCCGATGCAGAACCCACGAACAGGCGGATCGGATCCGTCGGTCCGTGTGCAGCTGCGAGATTATCTGTGGCGCCTGAGCGCCGGATGAACCGCCGATCGTCCGCCTTTCAGGCGCGCTCGACGCCGAGCGCCGTCCCGCCGGACAGGACGGGGCGATAGCCCGCCCCGTGCCACGCCTGCGTGTCGGTGTCGGGGATCTCGCCGCGGGGCAGGGGCGCCACCGCGCAGGCCGGTCCGCGATAGGACAGGCTCCCGTCGGCCCCGCGGGCGAGGTCCAGCAGGGTGCGGGGCAGGGGCGCCCGCTCCGGATAGGCCAGGGTCGCGGCCAGGTCGCGCAGGCCCGGGCGCGTCAGCACCGCGTCCTCGCCGAAGACCAGGGAATCCAGCCTCTGCGGGCCCGTGGTTCCGGACGCGGGCCGCGGGGTCAGCGGCGTCGGCGCCCGATGCACCACGTGGAGGGCGCGCACGGTCCAGGGCAGGGGCAGGGCAGCGAGCGCCGGCTCGATCAGGGCCGGGACGACGAGCCGGGTCGGCACCGGCCGCAGCAGGGCGCTGCGGAATCCCGTCTCGCCGAAGGGCAGCACGGTTTCCAGTCCGGCCCCGGCCGCCAGGGCCGCGCCGAGACCGGTGACGAGGCCGCGCAGGTCGTGGGCTGGCAGGAGCGTCAGGATCCGCTCATCCGCGCCGACGGGGAGCGCGTCGAGATGCGCCTCGACCGCCGCGGCGAGCGCGGCGGCCGTGCGGTAGACGGGCCGGGTCGGATCGCCGTCCGCGAAGGTCACGAGACCCAGGCTCGCGGCCGGTTCGATGATCCCGCGCTCCAGCGCCATCGCGTCGAGGCTGATCACGCCGTCCGGCACCCCCGGCCCGAACGCCGCGAGGTAGCGCAGGCCGAAATGGCGCATGGCCGCTTTGGCGAGGTCCTCGGCCGGCCGCCGCTCCCCGCGCCGGCCCTCCGTCAGCACCGCGACTAGGCCGGCCGCCTCGATTCCCCCGGAGAGCTGCTCGGCATCCCAGACGGCGGGCATCGCGCAGGGCAGGTGTCCGGACGCCTCGACGGCGAGGTGGGCCAACGCTGATTCGGCGCCCCCGGAGAACCACAAGCCGATTCGGCTGCCGGCCGGGAGCCGCCACGCACCGATCCCGCGGGCGAGCCGGCCGACGATCTCGGCGGCGGCCGCGTAGGTCCAGGTGATCGCCGGGCGCGCGCACCAGGCGACGCGGTCGCCCGAATCACGCAGGACCGTGCGCTGCGGGCCGGCGAGCGCCCCCGCGAACAGGCAGCCGGACAGGCCACCGGACCGCGCGGACGCGTCCGGTGCGGCATCGGCCGCCCTCTCCGCCACCGCGAACGCGCTCAACCCGCCGCCCCCACCGCTTCTGCAGACCCGACGGCATGGTCGGCCGGTTACGGTTAACCGACCGCTAAGATTACCGGAAGCCGGCTTCGCGCCCTGCCCGTCGCCGGGATGGGCCGGACCGCCGGGCCGGGCCGATCACGCGCTCGTGCAACGCCGCGCTTGCGGCCGGGCAGGCGCGGGCCTATCGGGGGCCAGCCGCGGCCCGCTGGGCGATGACGCGCCCGCCGGCCGCGGTGTCATGCCTTCGCCTCATTCGAGGGGAAAGGCAGGCCGCCCGGTCGCCGGGGTGGGAGATGCGCGCATCCGTGCGCCCGTCCCGTCCGATGGCCGGACCGATTCATCCGGAGCTCCGGGAGGCACGCCACACCGGCGCGCGACCGGGCGGTCCGGCGGACCTGCCGCCAGGCCGGCTTCGCATCCAGCAAGCCACACCACGTCTCTTCCAAGGGGTCAGAGCCGATGTCCTTCACCCGCACCGCGACGCTCGCGCGCGCCGCCCTCCTCGGCCTCGCGGGCCTCGGCCTCGCAGCCGCTCCGGCGCTGGCGCAGCCGAAGAAGCCCGCGGCCCCGGCGCCGACCGCGCCCGCGCCGGCCGCTCCGGGCGGCACCCCGGCGGCCAACACGCCGGCCGCGCAGACCGGCCCGCAGATCGTGACCGTGAAGTCCGAGCCGAGCCAGGCCGACTGGACGAAGGTCTGCGGCAAGGACCAGGGCTCAGGCACCGACATCTGCTACACCACCCGCGACTTCGTGTCCGACCAGGGCCAGCCCGTCCTGGCGGTGGCCGTCTACGAGATGAAGAACGCCGCCCAGAAGCAGGAGGTGCGCGTGGTGCGCTACCTGCTGCCGCTCGGCCTGCTGCTGCAGCCGGGGATCCGGTTCAACGTCGACAACCAGAGCCCGACGGCCGGCCGCTTCGCGGTCTGCTTCCCGAACGGCTGCTTCGCCGAGGCCGGCGGCGTCGATGCCGGCGTGATCGCCGCGATGAAGAAGGGCACGACCCTCAACGTCTCGGTCCAGAACCAGACCCAGCGCGAGGTCACCTTCGCGGTGCCGCTCGCCGGCTTCGGCAAGGCCTTTGACGGCCCGGCCATCGACCCGAAGGTCCTCGAGGAGCAGCAGAAGAAGCTCCAGGCCGAGCTGGAGAAGCGCTCCGAGGACATGCGCAAGAAGCTCGAGCAGCAGGGTGGCGCTGCCGGCGCGGCTCCGGCCGCCGGCGCCGCGGCCCCGGCCGCCAAGTAAGCGGTCCCGCAACCGTTCGGTATCGGCCCGCCGCCTGCGCGGCGGGCTCGCCGAGGGCCAGGCCGCAAGGTCTGGCCCTTCGTGTTTTCGAGATCCGGCCTGGAAGCCGTGCCCGATCGCGCGGCGCCGGCGTTCACGATTCGGCAAGAGCCAGCGCGATCCCGGGCTCGCGCCGGAGCACCAGCCCGCCAGCATCGAGCCCGGCGGCACTGTCGCTGGCGCGGGCCGGGGCGCAGAAGAGGCCGGCGGTCAGCAGCGCCGCGGCGGCGAGTCGGATCATGGCGGCGGGCTCAAGCGACGGCACCGGCCATCGCGGGAGGCTATCGCGGCAGTCTTGTCAGGATCTTGACGACCCCGTCCCGCTCAGTTCGTGGCGCGGTCGCGCATCCGGTAGGCGCCGGCGGCGTCGCGCTCGAACATCTCGGCGATGCCGGCATGGCGCAGGGCCTCGCCCGAGGTGTCGGGCAGGAGGTTCTGCTCCGACACGTAGGCGACGTACTCGGTCTCGGCGTTCTCGGCGAGGAGATGGTAGAACGGCTGGTCCTTGCGCGGCCGGACCTCCTCGGGGATCGAGAGCCACCATTCCTCGGTGTTGTCGAACACCGGATCGACGTCGAACACGACGCCCCGGAACGGGTAGATCCGGTGGCGCACCACGGCGCCGATCGCGAATTTCGCGGTTCTCAGTGTTACGTCCGTCATGGTTCAACCCGTCCAGATCGGACAGATAGGTCCGAAGACGGATTGTGTCACCCGGCCGCCGGCGGATGCCTGCGTTTCCGCAATGCGGACCAGACGATCGCGGACGGCGATCGCCTCCGGCAGCGGCCGCCACAGGACGGTCATCTCGACGATGCGGCCGGCCGCGTCGAGGCGCCAGTAATCCATGCCGTCGAGCCGGTTCGGACCGGCCGCAGCCCCGAAGAACGCGGCGGCATGCCCGGGTCCCTCCAGGATCTCGCGGATCTCGAAGGCGTCGACCACCTCCAGAAGCGCGTCGACCACCGGCCGGATCGCCGCCTTCCCGCGCACGGGCTCGGCGGCCAGCGGCGTGTTGAGCACCACTGCCTCGGCCATCTGCGCCAGCATGGCGTCCCGGTCCTTGGCCTGCAGGGCGGCCGCGAAGACATGGACGTGGGTGAGATTCATCGGAGATCTCCTAGAGGGTGTGGATGCCGAGTTCGGCGGCGATCGCCCGGGCGGTGGCCTCGCGCCGGGCGGTGATGTCGGCGGCGGCCGAGCGCGCCCGCGCCACGATGGCCGGCGGAGCCGTGCGGGGTGTGCCGCTGTCGAACGGCGGCTCGGGGGCGTACTGCATGCCGAGCTGGATCGCCTGGGCGGCCTCGTCGCCGCGCAGTTCGGCGGCGAGCCGCAGCGCGCCGTCGATCCCGGCCGTGACGCCGGCCGCGAACACCCAGGTGCGGCCGTCCGCGTCGCGGTCGATCACGACCCGTTCGTCCACCGGCTTGGCCCCGAACAAGGGGAGCAGGTGAAAGGCGTTCCAGAAGGTCGTGGCCCGTCGCCCGACCAGGAGGCCGGCCGCGCCGAGGACCAGCGCGCCGGTGCAGACCGAGAGGACGTGGCCGGCGCCCGCCGCCTGGTCGCGGATCCAGCCGAGCACGGCGGCGTCACGCATCAGCGCCTCCTGGCCCTGGCCGCCCGGGACGTGCAGCACGTCGAGCCGCGGCGCCTCCGCCAGGGTGGCGTCCGGCAGGATCCGGAGGCCGCGGACGTCGCGGACGGGTTCGAGGCGCGGTGCGTAGACCCGGTAGGTGCTGTTGGGCACCCGCGACAGGACCTCGAACGGGCCGGTGAGGTCGATCTGGTCAAGCCCGTCGAACAGGAGCGAGCCGATCTGCAGGTGGGTGTCGGGCGGGATCATGCGGAGCCTCCGTGGTGGACAGGGGCACCTTACCGCGCCAGGATCTGGCCGAGATGCCAAAGATCCCTCGTTTCTCGCCAGATGCGCCGCGGCCCGTGGAGGTGCTGGCCTTCCCGGCGGTGCAGCTCCTCGACGTGGCCGGCCCGCTCCAGGTCTTCGCCACCGCCAACGAGCAGGGCGGCGTCGGCCTGCCCTACGCGCCGCGGGTGATCGCGGCCGGCGACGTGGCGCTCACCGCCTCGGCGGGCCTGCGGCTGGTGGCCGACCCGCTGCCGGACCGCGACGCGCCGGTCGACACGCTGGTGATCGCGGGCGGGCCGGGCGTCCTGGCGGCCTGCGCCGATCCGGCGCTTTCGGCCTGGGTGCGGGCGCGGGCGGGCCAAGCCCGCCGGGTCGCCTCGGTCTGCACCGGTGCGTTCCTGCTCGGAGCGGCGGGGCTCCTCGACGGGCGGCGGGCCGTGACCCACTGGAAGCATTGCGGCGCGCTGGCCGCACGCTACCCGCAGGCCCGGATCGAGCCCGACCCGATCTTCGTGCGCGACGGCCCGGTCTGGTCCTCGGCGGGGGTCACGGCGGGCATCGATCTCACCCTCGCCCTGGTCGAGGAGGATCTCGGCCGCGCCGTCGCCCTGGCGGTGGCGCGCCACCTCGTGATGTTCCTGAAGCGTCCCGGCGGGCAGGCGCAGTTCAGCGCGACGCTCGCCCTGCAGGCCGGAGAGGAGCGGTTCGGGCGGCTCCACGCCTTCATCGCCGACAATCTGTCCGGCGACCTGTCGCTGCCGGCGCTGGCCGGGGCGGCCGGGATGAGCGAGCGCAGCCTGAGCCGGCACTATCTGGAGGCGACCGGCCTCACCCCCGCCAAGGCCGTGGAGCGCCTGCGGGTCGAGGCGGCCCGGCGGGCGCTCGCCGAGACGGCGCAGCCGGTGAAGCGCATCGCCCAGACCTGCGGCTTCGGCTCCGAGGAGACGATGCGGCGCAGCTTCCTGCGGCACGTCGCGGCGACGCCGCAGGACTACCGGGCGCGGTTTGGGGGTGAGGGGGCTCAGACCGTCGCGCGGTGTTTCGAGGGCCGCGCACCGGGATTTTTCCCATCCATTCCCTCATCCAGAGGTGCGGCGAAGCCGCCGCTAAGGAGAGCTCCAGGGACCAAAGTGGCTTCTGGAGCCCTCCTTCAGGCCCGCTCGCGCGGGCACCTCAGGATGAGGGGGTGGATGGGAGGAGGCCGGTTCAGACCCGCGACGCGCCACCTCTCCCGCACGGGAGAGGGGACCCGCGCTTCGTCCAGTTACCGCGGCGCCGCACACGACGCCCGAGTCCGGGAGCCCGCTCACCCCAGCTTGTAGACCGCCGCCAGCTCCGGGTCCTTGGCGGCCACGAGCTTCGCCAGATCCACGATGACCTTGGCCTGCTTCCAGGTGGCGTCGTCCTGCATCTTGCCGTCGAGCATCACCGCGCCGGTTCCGTCCGGCATGGCCTCGACGATCCGGGCCGCGAAGGCCACTTCGGCCGGATCCGGCGCGAAGACCCGCTTGGCGATCGCCACCTGGCTCGGATGCAGCGTCCAGGCGCCGGCGCAGCCCATCAGGAAGGCGTTGCGGAACTGCGCCTCGCAGGCGTCGCCGTCGGAGAAATCGCCGAACGGGCCGTAGAACGCCTTGATGCCGTTGGCCATGCAGGCATCGACCATCCTGGCGATCGTGTAGTGCCAGAGATCCTGCTGGGCCGTGGCGCGGGGGGCATCGCCGGAGGGGTCGCTGAGCACCCGGTAATCCGGATGGCCGCCGCCGACCCGGGTGGTCTTCATGCCGCGGGACGCCGCGAGATCCGCCGGCCCGAGGCTCATGCCGTGCATCCGCGGCGAGGCCGACGCGATGGCGTCGACATTGGCCACGCCCTCGGCGGTCTCCAGGATCGCGTGGACCAGGATCGGCTTCGTGACGCCGTGGCGCGCCTCGAGCTGGGCGAGCAGCTGGTCGATGTAGTGGATGTCCCAGGGCCCCTCGACCTTGGGCACCATCACGACGTCGAGCTTGTTGCCGACCTCGGCCACGATCGTGAACAGGTCGTCCAAGATCCAGGGCGAGTTGAGGGCGTTGATCCGGGTCCAGAGGCCGGTGCCGGTGGCGGCGAAGTCGGTGGCCTGCGCCATCGCCACGAAGCCCTTGCGCGCGGCCTCCTTCTGGTCGGCCGGGACCGCGTCCTCCAGGTTGCCCAGCACCACGTCGACCGTGCCGGCGAGCTCCGGCACCCGGGCGCGGACCTTGTCGTTGTGGGGCGGCACGAAGTGGATCATCCGCTCCAGCCGCACCGGTAGCTCGCGGAACGGGGCCGGCGCGCCGGTGGCGAGGGGCTGGAAGAAGCGGCGGGGCAGTTTCATCGGGTGCCTCTTGTCAGGGCTGGCGTCTGGCCCCGTTAAGGCAGGCTTGGGCGGGCGCGTAAAGCCGCGCCGCGCACACGTGATCTCGGACTTTCGGCGCAGACCGGCTTCAGCCCCGCCGGCCGCCGCGCTCGCTCATCCCGATCCGGCCGAAGAAGTCGCCGGTGCTGCCGGCCACCACCACGAGGCGCCGGACCTCGCCCCGCAGGAACGCCTGCAGGAAGCGGTTGTAGTCGCGGAACGAGACGCAGCCGTTCGAGGCACCCGGCTGGCGCAGCATGTAGGTGTGGGCGAGCAGGCCGTCGCGGCCGTGGATCGCGGCGCTGCCGCCGACCGGGTTGAGGCGGATCGCCCGGACCCCGTGGAACAGGCGCTCGCGCTCGGTCAGATCGTAGGTTCCGGGCGGCGTCGAGCCGCGCATGCGCAGGTGGACGAAGCGCGGGTTGTCCATGGCCTCGCCGAGGCCGGAATGCGCCTCCAGCACCTCGCCGGAGGGCAGCGTCACCGTGCGGGCGCTGATGTCGTAGACGGCCGTGCCGGCGACGGATTCGGGGGCGGGGCTGACCCGGGTGCGCGGCGCTTCCCGCGGCAGGGCGTCCGGGCTGGCATAGGCCAGCGCCTGGCGCGGCTCCTGACGGTTGTCCTGAGACGGCGCGGCGCCGCCGACCCCGAACAGCTTCTCGAAGAAGGACGGCTCCTCGGCCATCGCGGCGCGAAACACGTCGCGGGTGCGGGGCAGGGCACGAGCAGCGACGCGGGTGGGCGGAACGGCGGGCTGGCGCCGCAGCTCGGCCGGACGCGCCACCGGCAGCGGGACCAGGACGGAGGCGGGCGCGAGAGCGGCAGGCGTGGGCTCGGCGGCGACCCGGACCGGCGCCTCGGCGGCCTTCTCGGCAGCTTTAGCCTGCGCGACCCGGATCTGGGCCGCCCGGGCCTGATCAACCTTGATCTGCTCGGCCCTGGCGACCTGCCGGGCGATCTCCCGGACCGCCGGGGACGGCTCGGCGACGGCGACCTGGAAGGCGGGGGTGGGCGGAGCCTCGCTGCCGAAGGCGGTCGCGGTGCCGGAGCCCAGGGCCGGGCTCGGGTCGAGCATCCAGGCGATGCTCGGCTTCGACGCGGCGCTGCGGGCGACCGGCCGGACCGGAGCGTCCGGCGAGAGCGCGGGCGCCGCCTCGGTGGCAGCGGCAGTCTGCTCGTCGTACCGTGCCGGCCCCTGCGGGTGGCTGAGCACGGCCCAGCCGGCCAGGGTCATGGCCGTCAGGGAGATGAGCGCGGTCAGCCGGGCGCGGCGGCGGGCACGCCGCATGGCGCTCGGATAGGGCGCCCGGGTCCGGATGACGGGATCGTAGGCGGTCTCGACGTAGGTGATGCGCGGCGGCGCCCGACGCAGGGGCTCCGCGCTCGGATACGCGGTCTGGAACGCGGCTTGGGACAACGCAGCCTGGGCCATTCGGGAAACTCGCGTACGCGCTTCCCCGTGGGCAGCCGCCGCCGTTCGCCCGCGAGAGCCTGTCTCGCGCACGTGGCTTGGGTCGCCCGTCTGGGGAGGACATCAACCGTCCGCCCCATTAAGCCGCAGCGTGGTTAATCCCCGCTAAAGAGACAGTTTCCGCGCGCGTTCCCGAGTTGGGACACAGCCTCAGGTCGCTGATCCGGGCGCGTCCATCGGCCCGTGCCGGCGCGCGACCAGCAGGCAGAGCAGGGCCACCGGCACGCCGATCAGCGACGTGCCGACGAAGAACCACGCGAAGCCCGTCCATTCGATCACGAAGCCCGAGAACCCGGCGAGCAGGCTGCCGTGCAGGGCGCAGAGGGAGGTCAGCAGCGCGTACTGGCTCGCCGCATGCGCGGTGGCCGAGAGCCGGGACATGTAGGTGATCAGCACGATCGACGCGAAGGCGTAGGCGAAGCCGTCGATCCCCACGGTCAGCGCGAAGGTCCAGAACGCCGCCCCGCCGTGGCCGCCGTGCCAGGCGAGGTAGGCGAGGGCGGTGCGAGGCCGAGGCCGTGACGGTGCCGATCAGCAGGCTCGCCATCATGCCGATCCGCGGGATGATGGCGCTCGCCAGGAACGTCCCGCCCAGCGCGATCCAGAAGCCGAACAGCTTAGTCACGGTGGCGATGTCGGTGTTGGAATAGCCCAGCGTCTTGAACAGCGGGATCGCCATGGCGTTCGAGACGTAGCCGGGCATCCGGAAGCCCGCGACCAGTGCCAGCACCGGGATGGCCAGCGGCCCGAGCCGGGCGAGGAGGTCGCGGATCGGCGCCCAGACGGTCTCGACGAAGCCGCCGGCGGCGGGCGTCTCGGGGGCGGGGGGCTCGGGGGCGAGGAGCGCCGCGATGGTGCCGGGGGCCATCAGCGCGGCCATGCACAGGTAGGCGGCGCGCCAGCCATACGCATCGGACAGGTAGAGGGCGCCCGCCCCTGCCGCGAGATTGCCGACCCGGTAGCCGATCTCCGACCAGGACGACATCAGCGCCTGCTGCTCGGGCGGCGCGGCGGTGATGCGCCAGCCGTCGATCACCACGTCCTGGGTGGCGCCCGCGACGCCGAGCGCCAGCGAGAACGCCACCGTCCAGGCGAGCCATTGGGCCGGGTCGCCAAAGGCGACGCCGGCGAGCGCCAGCGCCACCAGGATCTGCGTGGCGACGATCCAGCCGCGCCGGCGCCCGAGCCAGCGGCCCAGCAGCGGCGCATCGTGGCGGTCGAGGAACGGCGCCCAGAGGAACTTGAGCTTGTACGCAATGGTCAGCTCGCTCATCAGCCCGATCGTGGCGAGCGGCACCTTCGCCTGGACGAGCCGGCCGACTGCGTCGCGTAGACGAGCAGGAACGGGATGCCCTGGGCGAAGCCGAGCCCGAGCACCGCGGCGACCCGCCGGTCGGTGAACAGGGGCGTGAGGAAGGCGCCTGTCGCGGCCTTCACCGGCTCGGGCGCGCCGGTGACCTGCGCCGGGTTTGCCATCCACGCGTCTCCTGGGCTTCGGGGAGGAGAGAGCAGAGATGCGTCGCGCGTGCAACGACCGCGCGACTGTCCCACCCGCTAGCTCATCCTGAGGTGCCGGAGCGCAGCGGTGGCCTCAGGATGAGCTAGCGGGTGGGAGGATCGTCACGCCGCCTTCTTCCCCCGCTCGGCGATCTTCACGAGGCTGCGCAGCACCTCGGTGGCGGTCTTGAGCCGCGCCGGGACCGTGGTCAGCTCGCGCACGAACACGACGCTCATGTCGGGCCGCACCTTCGCGAACGAGGCCTGCTCGGCGACGTAGGCCACGAGTCCCTGCGGGTTGGCGTAGGAGCGGTCGCGGAAATGGACCACCACGCCCTTCGGCCCGGCCTCGACCTTCTCGACGTTGGCCTTGAGGCAGAGGATTTTGATCGTGCCGATCTTGAGGAGCTGCTCCACCTCCGGCGGCAGCGGCCCGAACCGGTCGATCAGCTCGGCGCCGAAGCTCTCCATCTCGGAATCGTCCTGGATGGTGGCGAGCCGCCGGTAGAGCGCCAGCCGCACCCCGAGATCCTCGACGTAATCCTCCGGGATCGTCACCGGCGCGCCCAGCGCGATAGTTGGCGACCACGCCTCCTCGGGCACGTCCTCGATGCCGGCCTTCAGCGCCGTCACCGCGTCCTCCAGCATCTGCTGGTAGAGCTCGTAGCCGACCTCCTTGATGTGGCCCGACTGGGCATCACCGAGGAGATTGCCGGCGCCGCGGATGTCGAGGTCGTGGGAGGCGAGCTGGAAACCCGCGCCCAGCGTATCGAGGCTCTGGAGCACCTTGAGGCGCTGCTCGGCCTGGGCGGTGAGCTGGCGGTTCGCCGGCGTCGTGAACAGCGCGTAGGCGCGCGCCTTCGAACGCCCGACGCGGCCGCGCAGCTGGTAGAGCTGCGCCAGCCCGAACATGTCGGCCCGGTGGACGATCAGCGTGTTGGCGGTGGGGATGTCGAGGCCCGATTCCACGATCGTGGTCGAGAGCAGGACGTCGAACTTGCCCTCGTAGAAGGCCGTCATCACGTCCTCCAGCTGGCCCGCCGCCATCTGGCCGTGGGCCACCGCGACCTTGATCTCGGGCATCTCGGCATCGAGGAATTTCTTGACCTCGGCCAGATCCTCGATGCGCGGCACCACGTAGAAGGACTGGCCGCCGCGATAGCGCTCGCGCAGAAGCGCCTCCCGGATGGTCAGCGGGTCGAACGGCGTCACGAAGGTGCGCACCACCAGCCGGTCCACCGGCGGTGTGGCGATGATCGACAGTTCCCGCACCCCCGTCATGGCGAGCTGGAGCGTGCGCGGGATCGGCGTCGCCGACAGCGTCAGCACGTGGACGTCGGCCTGGAGCGCCTTCAGCCGCTCCTTGTGGGCCACGCCGAAATGCTGCTCCTCGTCCACGATGATCAGGCCGAGATCCTTGAAGGCGATGTTCTTGGCGAGCAGCGCGTGGGTGCCGACCACGATGTCGACCGTGCCGGCGATAAGTCCCGCCCGGGTCTGCTTCATCTCCGCCGCGGAGGCGAAGCGGGAGAGCTGCGCCACCTGAACCGGCAGACCCTTGAAGCGCTCGGCGAAGGTCCGGTAGTGCTGGCGGGCCAGCAGCGTCGTGGGGACGATCACCGCCACCTGCTTGCCGGAGATCGCCGCCGCGAAGGCGGCGCGCAACGCCACCTCGGTCTTGCCGAAGCCGACATCGCCGCAGACCAGCCGGTCCATCGGCCGGCCGGCATTGAGGTCGTCCAGCACCGCGTCGATGGCGTTGGCCTGATCCTCGGTCTCCTCGAACGGGAAGCGGGCAGCGAATTCCCCGTAGAGGCCTTCGGGTGCCTTGAGGGAAGGGGCCTTCCGGACGAAGCGCTGGGCCGCAACCTTGATCAGCTCGCCCGCCATCTCGAGGATGCGGCGCTTCATCTTGGCCTTGCGGGCCTGCCAGGCGCCGCCGCCGAGCCGGTCCAGCGCGACCTCGGAATCCTCCGAGCCGTAGCGGGTCAGGAGCTCGATATTCTCCACCGGCAGCAGCAGCAGGCCGCCGGTGTATTGCAGCTCCAGGCAGTCGTGCGGGGCGCCCGCGGCGTGGATCGTCTTGAGGCCGACGAAGCGGCCGATGCCGTGGTCGGCGTGGACCACGAGGTCGCCGGGCTGGAGCGCCTGCACCTCCAGGATCACGTCCTGGGGCCGCTTGGCCTTACGCTTCTGGCGGACCAGCCGGTCGCCCAGAATGTCGCCCTCGGAGACGACGGCGAGCTCCCCCGCGGTGAAGCCCGCCTCCAGGCCCCAGACGGCAACCGCCGCGTCGGTGCCGCGCTTCAGCGCGTAGACGTCGGTGAGCCGCGTGATCGCCACGGGCTTCTTCAGGCCGTGATCGGTGAGCACGCCGCAGAGCCGATCGCGGGACCCATCGGACCACGCGCCCAGGATCACGTGATGACCGGATCCCTGGAGGTCGCGGATATGCGCCACCGCGGCGTCGAACACGCTGGTGTTCTCGTCGGCCCGCTCCGGCGCGAAGCTGCGTCCGGATTTCGCGCCGCAATCGATCACGAGGCGCTCGGACGATTCGGGCTGCGCGAAGGGCGTCAGCCGCGCCACGGTGGCGGTGCCGATCCGCTCCTTGAGCTCGTTCGGCGTCAGGTACAGGGCGCGGGGCGGCAGCGGCTTGTAGGGGGCGACGCCGGCCTGCGGCGTCTTCATCGCGCCCTCGCGGGCCTGGTAATAATCCTGGACGAGGCTGATCCGCTCCGCGGCGGCATCCTCCACCTGCGGGTCGAAGACCAGCGGCACGCCGCCGAGATAGTCGAACAGCGTGTCGAGGTGGTCGTAGAACAGCGGCATCCAGTGCTCGAGGCCGGCATAGCGCCGCCCCTCGCTCACGGTCTCGTAAAGCCGGTCGTCCCGGGTCGTGGCGCCGAAGCTCTGGATGTAGCCCTGGCGGAAGCGCCGGATCGTCTCGGTGGTGAGCTGGACCTCGCTCATCGGCATCAGGTCCAGCGAACGGAGCTGACCGGTGGTGCGCTGCGTCTCCGGGTCGAAGGCGCGGATCGATTCCAGCGTGTCGCCGAAGAAGTCGAGGCGGATCGGCGCCGGCAGGCCGGGGGGCGACAGGTCGAGGATGCCGCCGCGGACCGCGTACTCGCCGGTGTCGCGCACCGTCCCGGTGCGCAGGAAGCCGTTGGCCTCGACCCAGGCCACCACGTCGTCCATGGACACGACGTTGCCGATCGCCGCCGAGAACGCCTCCTTGGCGATGTGGGTGCGGGGCGGGACGCGCTGCACCAGGGCGTTGACGGTGGTGCAGAGGATGCGCGGCCTGTCCTCGGCGGAGCGGGTCCGGGCAAGGCGGGCCAGCGCCGTCATCCGGGCGGCGGCGACCGCGGTGGTCGGCGAGACCCGGTCGTAGGGCTGGCAGTCCCAGGCCGGCAGGCTCATCACGTCCATCTCGGGCGCGACGAAGCCGAGGGCCGCCTGGAACGAGGCCGAGCGCCCGGAATCGCGCGCCACGTGGACCAGCACGGCCGGCGCATCGACGGTGGGGGCCAGGGCGCGGGCGAGGTCGGCGAGCGCCAGCGCGTCGAAACCCTCCGGGGCGTTCGCCAGGACCGGGCTGTCGCCGCGCTTCAGGGCGTCGATCGCCTGGGCTAGGGCCGAGGATTTCGGCAGCGCGAAGCGCGCGACCTGCGGCTTGGGGGCTGGCGCAGAGGGCTTCGGTTGAGGCTTGGCCATCGGGTCTTTCGCGGGGAGGCCCGCCGGGCGCGTCAGGGGCAAAGGTCGGGTGGCGTTAGCCGATCGGGCTGTCGCGATAAAGCGTTCCCGCGGTCACGGCTGGACACACCCTATATGGCGGTTCTGCTGCGGCATGGAACAGCTGTTCGGCCGCGATTCGCGATAGCGCCCCATCATCGGCGGCGCTCCATGCACGGCTCAGAACAGAGCGCGGGTCTCCTCTCGTGAGAGGTGGAGGACTGCGCCGGATCCGGATCGATAGCCAGCCGGAACGGTGAGCCCACCACCGTCTTTGCGAGCGCAGCGAAGCAATCCAGCAGCGCCACATCTTCGGACGTCGCGCTGCCCTGGGTCACTTCGCTTCGCTCGTGATGACGACGCGCGCTGCAACAGCCGAAAGCTGCGATGGGATGCGGTTGAAGCCCCGGCCGGGCCCCTCAGGCGTCCGGCCCGACGATCTCGGCCAGCGCCGCCTCGACCCGGCCGCGGAAGAAGTCCGCGTTGGGCATGTGCTCGGTCATCGCGGCGGCGCGCGCCGTCGCCTGCCGCAGGATCTCGGCGCGGAGTGCCGGATCGGAGCGCTCCATCATCTCCAGCATGATGCGCACCACCAGCTCGGTGGCGATCGACCGGGCCGGGTGGTCGTAGTTGGGCTTCGGTTCGTCCATCGCGGGCTCTCTCGACCGGTCGCTCTCAGGAGTGGATCGGCGCGTCGTGCCGGTGGAACGCCCGCACGCGCTGCCAGACCGACGTGTCGTAGTTCGACGGCGTCTCGACCTCGCCGGTCAGCCACTTGAACAGGTCCCGGTCCGGAACCTCGATCAGCGCCTCGAACTGGTCGAGCTCCGCCTCCGACAGGTCGCCGATCTCGGCATCGGCGAAGCGGCCCATGATCAGGTCCATCTCGCGGATGCCCCGATGCCAGGCGCGGTAGAGGAGGCGGCGGCGGCGCGGATCGAGGTCGGCGCTCGTGCGGGTGGTGCCGGACATGGATGTCGGACCTCGGCTCGAAGAAGGGCAGGGCCTAGATAGGCCCCCCGCGGCGACGGATCCAGAACGGGGCCGCGACCGGGCGAGTTACAACTGGAGGGCGAGACGGCAAAAAGAAATTGCCTCCGCCGGGCGCTCCGTTATCTCGGGCTGCAACGCCCCCGGACGGGGCGGCGAGCGGGAGTCCAACGATGCCGAAGGCGATCCGGGTCTACGAGTATGGCGGCCCCGAGGTGATGCGCTTCGAGGACGTGCCCCTGGCCGAGCCGGGCCCCGGGCAGATCCGGGTCAAGCAGGCGGCCATCGGCGTCAACTTCATCGACATCTACTTCCGCACCGGCGCCTACAAGTCCCCGCACATGCCCTTCACCCCCGGCAAGGAGGGCGCCGGCACCGTCACGGCGGTGGGCGAGGGCGTCAGCCAGTTCAAGCCGGGCGACCGGGTCGCCTACGGTTCGGTGGCGGACGGCTGCTACGCCGAGGAGCCGGTGATCCCGGCCTCCGCGGCCGTGCCGATCCCCGACGGCGTCGACGAGAAGACCGCCGCCGCCATGATGCTCAAGGGCCTGACCGTCGAGTACCTGCTGCACCGGACCTACGCGGTGAAGCCCGGCGACACGATCCTGTGGCAGGCGGCCGCCGGCGGCGTCGGCCTGATCGCCTGCCAGTGGGCCAAGCACCTCGGCGCCACGGTGATCGGCACCGCCGGCAGCCCCGAGAAGGCGGAACTCGCCAAGCAGAACGGCTGCGACCACGTCATCCTCTACCGGGAGGAGGACGTCGCCAAGCGCGTACGCGAGATCACCGGCGGCAAGGGCGTCCCGGTGGTCTATGACGGCGTCGGGCAGGCGACCCTGATGGGCTCGCTGGACAGCCTCGCGCCGCTCGGCCTGCTGGCGAGCTTCGGCTCGGCCTCCGGGGCGATCACCGGGCTCGACCTCGGCCTGCTGGCCCCGCGCGGCTCGCTCTACGTGACCCGCCCGACGCTCGCGACCTTCTCGCCGAACCGCGCCACCCTGGAGGAGGCGGCCGCCCGCCTGTTCAAGGTGGTCCGCGACGGCGCGGTGAAGATCGCCGTCAACGCCACCTACCCGCTGGCCGAGGCGCAGCAGGTCCACCGCGACCTCGCGGGCCGGGAGACCACCGGCTCGACCGTGATGCTGCCCTGAGGCCCGCAACCGTGACGCCCGGCAGCGCCGACCTGCTCCTCGTCGCCGACGTGCAGGTCGATTTCCTGCCGGGCGGGGCGCTCCCCGTCCCGGATGGCGACGCGGTGGTCGGCCCGATCAACGCGCTCCAGCACCGCTTCCGGCACGTGGTGCTGATGCAGGACTGGCATCCGGCGGATCACGTCTCCTTCGCCGAGACCCATCCGGGGCGGGCCCCGTTCGAGACGGTGATGCTGCCCTACGGACCGCAGGTGCTGTGGCCGCGCCACTGCGTCCAGGGCAGCCCGGGCGCCGCCTTCGCGCCGGGTCTCGCCACCGACCGGGCGAGCCTGGTGGTGCGCAAGGGGCTCGATCCCCGGGTCGACAGCTACTCGGCCTTCCTGGAGGCCGACCGGGCGACCCGCACCGGGCTCGCCGGGGCGCTCCGGGAGCGCGGCATCACCCGCGTCGTCATCTGCGGCCTCGCCACCGATTTCTGCGTCGCCTGGAGCGCGCTCGATGCAAGCGACGCGGGCTTCGACGTCCTCGTGGTGGAGGATGCCGTGCGCGGGATCGACGTGGACGGATCCCTCGCGCAGGCCTGGGCGCGGATGGAGACGGCGGGCGTGCGCCGGATCGGGGCGGCCGCGCTCGGCTGAGGATCTGCGGGGACCGGGAGGCGAACCGCCGCACGGGGCGCGGGTGACCGTCTCCGCCCCGGTGCGTTGGCCCGACATCAGCATCCGACAGGAGCCTGCATGTCGTCCAAGCATCTGAAGACCGAGACCCCGACCGACGCCGACCTCAAGGGCAATCCCGGGATCGGCACCTCGAAGGGCATGAGCGGCGCCGATCCTGCCGATCTGCAGGCGGATTCGACCTTCGAGGGTGACGTGGACAACGAGACCAAGGTCGATGGCGGCATCGACCCCGACCACCGGCCGCGCAAGAACGCGTGACCAAGAACGTGTGATGGGATGCCCGGGCCCGCGCGGCCCGGGTCGATCTCAGCGGCCGCGCGCCGGCGCCTTCGGCCGCTGCGGCGCGGGGGCTGCGGGCCGGCGCTCGGGCCGCCTGCCGGAACGTAGATCTGGGCCGGGCTCGCGGTGTAGCCGCGCAGCTGAGCCGCGTTGGCTGCCCCGAAAGCGGATGTGCCGTCCGCGCGGGCGGCGCCCGCCGCGAGGACCGGGAGAAGCGCGGCGGCCAGGGCCAGGAGGGCGTGCTTCGACATCCGCAAGGTCCTTGTGTTCGCACGGGCTCGGACAACCCCGATCCGTGCCGGATCGCTCCGCTCCGGGACCGATCCCGCCTGCCCGACGTGCGGAACCGCACAGGCGCAGTGCCGCGCATGACCGCGCGGGCGCTTGCCCCGGAGGCCGTGTCAGACCGCCAGCCCGAGTTGCTGCGGCCCGTCGGGCTCGTCCTGCGCGAAGCCCGAGAGCGATACCCCGATCAGCCGCGCGCTGCGCCGCAGGGGGAACAGGCCGGCGAGCAGGTCGAGGCCGATCCGCTCCAGATTGGCCCGGTCGGCCACGGGAACGGCGAGCGATTTCGCCCGGGTGACCTGGGCGAAATCGGAGAATTTCAGCTTCAGGGTCACGGTCCGGGCGCGCATGCCCTTGGCGTCGGCCCCGGTCCAGACCTTGTCGAACAGCGGCGCCAACCGGGCGGCCAGGACCTCGAAGGCGGCCGTGTCCTCCGCGAAGGTGGTCTCCGCGCCGATCGACTTGCGCACCCGGTGGGCGCGGACCGGCCGCGCGTCGATCCCGCGGGCGACGGCGTAATAGTAGGCGCCCGCCGACCCGAAGGTCTCGCGCAGGCGCTCGGGCGTCCAGGTGCGGAGATCCGCCCCGGTCTCGATCCCGAGCCGCTTCATCTTCGCCTCGGTGACCGGGCCGACCCCGTGGAACCGGCCGATCGGCAGCTCCGCCACGAAATCCGGTCCCATGGCGGGGGTGATGACGAACAGGGCGTTCGGCTTCCTGTGGTCGGACGCCACCTTGGCGAGGAACTTGTTGTACGAGACCCCGGCCGAGGCGATGAGCCCGGTGCGTTCCAGGATCTCGGCCCGGATCGCCTTCGCCACGGCCGTCGCCGTCGGGAGGCCCAGGAGGTTCTCGGTGACGTCGAGATAGGCCTCGTCCAGGGCCACCGGCTCGATGATCGGCGTGTGCCGGGCGAAGACCGCCCGGATCTCCTCCGAGACCGCCCGGTAGACCTCGAAGCGCGGCTTCACGAACAGCAGGTCCGGGCAGAGCCGGCGGGCGGTGGCCGACGGCATGGCCGAGCGGACGCCGAATTTCCGGGCCTCGTAGCTCGCCGCCGCCACCACGCCGCGCTCCCGCGAGCCGCCCACGGCCAGCGGCAGGCCGCGCAGGGACGGGTCGTCGCGCTGCTCCACGGAGGCGTAGAACGCGTCCATGTCGATGTGGATGATTTTTCGGAGCGCGACCTCCGGATCCATCGCCGCCTCGGAGATCCGCCGTGGGTTCCTGCTCTGTTCCAAAGAACGCGGCGGCCTGGCCGGGTCAAGGCGGGTTGATCACACCTCAACAGGGATATCCCACTCCCTCATCCTGAGCTGCCCGCGTCAGCGGGCCTCGAAGGAGGGCCCCGGGGATCGCCGTGCCTTCTGGAGACCACCTTCGAGGCCCCCGCTGCGCGCCGGCACCTCAGGATGAGGACGCGGTTTGGAAAGTCGCTACAGCGCGCCGCCTCAGGCGACGCTGCCGTAGAGGTCGTAGGCCTCGGCCCGGTCGATCTTCACGGTGACGATATCGCCGACCCGCACCGGGCGCCGGAAGGCGGCGTGGACAGTGCCGTCGATCTCCGGCGCGTCGGCCTTGGACCGGCCCCGCGCGACCCCGCTTTCGACGGAATCGGACGATGATCGGCAGCCGCTTGCCGACCTTCGCCCGCTGCAGCCGCAGCGCGATGCCGTTCTGGGTCTCCATGAACCGGCGCTTGCGCTCAGCCTTGACCTCCGGCGGGACGAGGTCGCCCAGCGCGTTGGCGGTGGCGCCCGCCACCGGCTCGTACTCGAAGCAGCCGACCCGATCGAGCTTGGCCTCCTGCAGCCAGGCCAGCAGCTCCTCGAACTCGGCCTCGGTCTCGCCGGGGAAGCCGACGATGAAGGTCGAGCGGATCGCGAGGTCCGGGCAGATCTGCCGCCAGCTCCGGATCCGGTCGAGCTGGCGTTCCTGGTTGCCGGGGCGGCGCATGCGCTTGAGCACCGACGGGCTCGCGTGCTGGAGCGGCATGTCGAGATAGGGGAGCACCTTGCCCTCGGCCATCAGCGGGATGACCTCGTCCACGTGCGGGTAGGGGTAGACGTAGTGCAGCCGCACCCAGGCCCCGAGCTCGCCGAGTTCCCGGGTCAGGTCGTAGAACTTCGCCCGGACCACGGCGGTCCCGCCACGGGCTCTCGGCGTAGCGAATATCGACGCCGTAGGCGCTGGTGTCCTGGCTGACCACCAGCAGCTCCTTCACGCCGGCCTTGACCAGTTTTTCCGCCTCGCGCAGCACGTCGGCCGCCGGGCGGCTGACGAGGTTCCCGCGCAGGGACGGGATGATGCAGAAGCTGCAGCGGTTGCTGCACCCTTCCGAGATCTTCAGGTAGGCGTAGTGGCGCGGGGTGAGCTTGATCCCCTGCGGCGGCACGAGGTCGAGGAACGGGTCGTGGGCCGGCGGCACCGCCTCGTGGACGGCCGCCACCACCGACTCGTAGGCCTGCGGACCGGTCACCGCCAGGAGGTCGGGATACTTCTCGCGGATCTCCTCCGGCTGCGCGCCCATGCAGCCGGTGACGATGACCCGGCCGTTCTCCGCCATGGCCTCGCCGATCGCCGAGAGCGATTCCGCCTTGGCCGAGTCGAGGAAGCCGCAGGTGTTGACGATCACCACGTCGGCGCCGTCGTGCCGGCGGGCCAGCTCGTAACCCTCGGCGCGCAGATGGGTCAGGATCCGCTCGGAATCGACCAGCGCCTTCGGGCAGCCCAGCGAGACGAAGGAGATCTTGGGGGCCGAGGCCTTGGGGGCAGGTGTGGCGGTGGCGGTCATGGGCGCATTCGACGGGTCGGACGCCGCCCGCGCGCGTGGCCTGTGGGACAGTCACACGGAACGCGAGGACGAGAATTCGGGATGGGGCTCCTATAGCGATTCCCGCCGGCCTGCGCGAGACCGGCCGCCGCAGGGGTGCCCGGCCCCGCGCGCGAGGCTGACTGTCGCCGGCAAACTTGGCTGTTGGGCAAGTCTTTACCGGCTGATCCTGACACCACACATCAAGAAGCGGCGGCGCCGGCCGGCGCCGAGGACCGAGGCCGTGCGCGCCGCGCGGCGGTGCCTGCGTGGAACTGCCGCTTCCCCCGCGGCATCGCCTGTGCGACGGCAGCGTGCGCGCGGCCTCCAAGGACATCAGCCCCGAACCCGGTCATGTGGACCCGAGAGATCCCCTTCATCGATCCCGTCGCGGCGGCGGCCCGGCTGCGGGCCCTGCCGGGGCTAGCCTTCCTCGACAGCGCCATGCGGCACGATCCGCTCGGGCGCCATTCGATCGTGGCCGCCGATCCGTTCGCGCGCTTCCGGTTCCGCGACGGGCGCGCGACCCTGGATGGCCGCCCGGTGCCGGGCGGGCCCTTCGCGGCCCTGCGGGCCTGCCTCGCGCCCTACCGGATCGCGCCCGGTCCGGACGAACCGTTCCCGGGCGGCGCCATCGGATATCTCGCCTACGATCTCGGCGCGCAGCTGGAGCGGGTCACGGTGCCGGCCCGGCGGGCAGGGCTCACCGACGACATCGCCTTCAATCTCTACGACACGTCCTTGGTCATCGACCATGCCACCGGAACCGCCCGGCTGGTCGCCACCGGCTTCCCCGAGCGCGAGCCCGCCGCCCGGCAGAACCGCGCCGAAGCGCAGCTCGCCCGCTTCGCCGACCTGCTCGGCGCCGCGGCAGCCCCGACCCCGCCGCCTTCTAGCCCCGCCGAGAAGCTCACGTGGCGTTCCAATTTCGACCGGCAAAGCTATGAGGACGCTGTCGAAAAGGTGCGCGCCTATATCCGGGCCGGCGACATCTACCAGGCCAATATCGCCCAGCGTTTCTCGGCGGACCTGCCCGCCGGCTTCGACCCGTTCGCGCTCTATCGCCGCCTGCGCGAGACCAATCCCGCGACCTTCGGTGCCTACCTGGAGCTGGAGGGACTGACGGTGGCGTCCTCCTCGCCCGAGCGCTTCATCCGGCTGGATGGCCGGCACGTGGAGACGCGCCCGATCAAGGGCACCGCCCGCCGCCTCGACGATCCCGCGGCCGACCGGGCGGCGGCCGAGGCGCTGCTGGCCTCCGTCAAGGAGCGGGCCGAGAACGTCATGATCGTCGACCTGCTGCGCAACGACCTGTCCCGGGTCTGCGCCCCGGGCAGCGTCGCCGTGCCCACCCTGTGCGGCCTGGAGACCTACGCGGGCGTCCACCATCTGGTCTCGGTGGTGACCGGAGACCTCCGCGACGGGCTCGACGCCCTCGACCTCCTGGAAGGGACCTTCCCCGGGGGCTCGATCACCGGCGCCCCGAAGATCCGCGCCATGGACATCATCACGGAGATCGAGGGCGACGCCCGGGAGCTCTATTGCGGCGCCATCGGCCGGATCGGCTTCGACGGGGCGCTCGACACCTCGATCGCGATCCGGACGGTGTTCATGGACGATCGCCAGGCCGTCCTGCAGGCCGGCGGCGGTGTGACCCTGCTGTCGGAGCCCGGCCCGGAATACGACGAGACCCTGGCCAAGGCCGAGCGCGTGTTCGAGGCCTTCGCATGATCCTCGTCCTCGACAACTACGACTCGTTCGTCTTCAACGTCGTCCGCTACCTGGAGGAGCTGGGGGAAGAGGTCCGGGTCGTGCGCAACGACGCCCTCGACGTCGCCGGCATCCGGGCGCTGGCGCCCGAGGCCCTGGTGGTCTCGCCCGGCCCCTGCACCCCCGCGGAGGCCGGGATCTCGCTCCCGGCGATCCGCGACCTGTCGGGGGCGGTGCCGATCCTCGGGGTCTGCCTCGGCCATCAGGCGATCGGCGCGGCCTTCGGCGGCACGGTCGAGCGGGCGCAGCGCCCGCTTCACGGGCAGATGACGCCGATTGCCCACCAGGGCGAGCGGCTGTTCGCCGGGCTGCCGGCGCCGATGCCGGTGGGGCGCTACCACTCGCTGGTGGTGACGCCCGGCCCCGACATGGCGCAGCATCTCTCTGTCGACGCGGTCTCGCAGGAGGGCGAGGTGATGGCGCTCTCGCACCGGACCCACCCGACCTACGGCATCCAGTTCCATCCGGAATCGGTGCTGACCGAGGGCGGCCACGCCCTGTTCGGCAATTTCCTGGGACTGGCCCGCGCGTGGCGGGCGGGCCGCGACCGGCAGGCGGGGCCGAGCGATGCTGTGGCGTGACGGCGCGATCGTCTCCGGCACGACCGCGCCGCTCGACCTCACCGATCGCGGCCTGACGCTGGGCGACGGCCTGTTCGACACGGCCCTCGCCCTCGGCGGCCGGGTCGCTTTCGAGGCGGCGCATATCGACCGGCTCGTGGCCTCCGCCGGCGGGCTCGGGATCCCCGCCGAGCCGGAGCGGATCCGCGAGGCCCTCCGGGCGCTCGCCGGGCAGGGGGAGCGGCTGGCGATCCGCACCACCCTCACCCGCGGCTCCGGCCCGCGCGGCCTCAAGCCGCCGGACGATCCGCGCCCGACGCTGTTCGCCACCGCGGCGCCGAGCGCCCGGAGCGCGGCCTTCGCGCCCCTGCGCCTGTGGCCGACGCCGGTCGCCCGCAACGAGACCTCGCCCGCCGCCCGGCTGAAGACGCTCGGCTACCTCGACGCGGTTCTGGCCGCCCGGGAGGCCGCCGCGGCGGGCTTCGACGAGGCTTTGTTCTGCAACACACGAGGGCACGTCGCCTGTGCGGGCACCGGCAACCTGTTCGCGCTGTTCGGGCAGAGTCTGGTAACGCCGCCGCTCACCGACGGCGTGCTGGCCGGCATCGTCCGGGCGGAGATCCTCGGCCTCGCCGCCGGATGCGGGCTGCGGGCCGAGGAACGGTCGCTGAGCCTGCCGGAATGGCGCGCGGCCGAGGCCGTGGTCCTGACCAACTCGCTGCGGCTCCTGGCCCCCGTGACGGCGATCGGCGACACCGCCTTCGCTAGCGCCCGGCACCCGGCGGTGGCCCGACTGAGCGCGGCGCTCACGGCCTCGGTGGCCGAGGCCTGCGGCGTGGCGTCGGACGTCGTCGCGTGACCGATCCGGCGCTCGCGACGGGCCGTCGGCGGCTCCGCTACGGGCTCGCGGCCCTCTACGCTTTCATCGGGATCGTGCATCTCGCGGCGACCGACGCGATGCTGCCGCTGATGCCCGGCTGGGTGCTGGCGCCGCGGCTGGTCATCCTGGTCACCGGCCTGTGCGAGATCGCCGGCGCCATCGGGCTTCTGACCCGGCAGTTCCGGCGCGCGGCCGCGATCGGCCTCGCGCTCTACGCGGTCTGCGTCTACCCGGCGAACCTCAAGCACGCCTTCGCGCACGTCCACATCGACGGCATCCCGGATTCCTGGTGGTACCACGGCCCGCGCTTGGCGTTTCAGCCGGTCTTCGTCTGGGCGGCGCTCTGGGCCGGCGGGCTGATCGACTGGCCGTTCCGCCGACGCGGTCGGTTGTTCGGGGCAGGCGCCAAGACATCCGGGGATGCTCCGCCACCCGGCGGGGTCGTCCCGCGCGACCGGCCAGCAACGATCCAGGAACCTTGATCACAGGATCCTGGGATCCCGGGATCACGGCAGGCTTTGATCCTGTGATCCGGGCGATAGACTGCCCGCCAGCTGCCGCGCGCGCCGGAATACCGGGCCGCGTGGTCCCGATACGGGCGGATTCCATGACGAGGCGCCGCGATCCGGGCCGAACGCGCCCGCCGCTTCCAGACACCCTGCCGGATCGCGACGCGGTCGAGCGCGCCCTCGAGATCGCTCTGGACCGCCTGCAGCCCAAACTGTCGGGACCCAAGGCAGCGAAACCTAAGCCACCGGGGATCAAGCCGGCCGGATCCGACCCGGCGGGCGTCGGCCCACGCCGTAAGACGCGCCCGGACGGGGCGGGCACCTGAGCCGCGAAAGGTTCCTCCACAGGTCGAAGATATCGTCCGGATACGACCGGCGGGACCCGCGTTCCCCGTCCGGAAGCCGCGCTACCCGCCAGCGGCCCCCGATGGAGACAGACCGCCATGGCCAAGCAGAAGACGCTGCACGACGCCTTCTACGAGACCCTGAAGGACGTCTATTACGCCGAGAAGCAATCGGTGAAGGCCCTCAAGAAGTCCGCCAAGTCCGCGGAGCACGCGGAGTTGCGCCAAGCCTTCGAGACCCATGCCGAGGAGAGCGCCCAGCAGGTGGAGCGCCTGACGCAGGTCTTCGAGATCATCGGGAAGCCCGCCCGGGCCAAGACCTGCGAGGCGATGCAGGGCATTGTCTCCGAGATGGAGGAGGATCTCGAGGATTTCGAGGGCAGCCCGGCCGCCGACGCGGTGCTGGCCGCCTGCGCCCAGGCGGTGGAGCATTACGAGATCAGCCGCTACGGCACCCTGAAGACCTGGGCCGGCCAGCTCGGCTACGGCGAGGCCGCCAAGCTCTTGGACGAGACCCTGCAGGAGGAGAAGAAGACCGACGCCCTGCTCTCGAAGATCGCCGAGTCGATCAACGCCGCCGGCGATGCCGAGGACGGCGAGGCCCCGAAGGCCAAGGGCTCGAAGAAGGCCGCCTGAGCGCACCTGCATCCGGCACCGCCGCGGCGGTGCCGGACCGCGCGGATCCCGGCACCCGCCGCCCGGCGGAACGCGAAGGGCTCAGCCCGCCTTCTCGATCGCGCTGAGCGGGGTCCAGTAGCAGCGATCCTGGCTGTTCGTCAGGGCGAGGCAGCCGTAGCTCATCGTCCGGGATTCGAGCCGGACCTCCTCGCCGAGCTTCCAGGACCGGCATTCGCCGCTGGCGAGACTGACGTGCAGCAGCCGCCCAAACCCCTCCTCGTCGCCGGCCATGACCAGCTTGAACAGGCGGTCCGTGACCTCCTGGGTGTGGCAGCCGAAGCGTTCCTGGACGACCGTCTCGGCAGCGGCGGGCCGGGACAGCGACGCCAGGGCGGCGAGGGCGGCGAGCGTCGTGAGGATGGGCAGGGTCGGGCGCATGCGCGGAACATATCCGCCGAACGCCGCCTGTCGAGCCCTCGAGAGCAGGCCCCCGCGCGGCGCGGGCGATCGCCGCGCGCGCTCACGCGCCGCCGGCCGCCTCGTCGCGCTTGGCCGCCTGCCAAGCCGCCTCCATGGCGGCGAGGTCCGAGCGGCCGAGTTCGCCGCCCGCCGCCCGCAGGTGCTCCGCCATCGCGGCGAAGCGGCGCTCGAACTTGGCGGTGCCGTCGCGCAGAGCTGTCTCCGGGTCGATCCCGGCATGCCGCGCGAGGTTGGCCACCGAGAACAGGAGATCGCCGATCTCCTCTGCGAGGGCCTGCGGGGCGCCCGCCTCCAGGGCTTCGGCGACCTCGTCGGTCTCCTCGCGGACCTTGTCGATGACCTGCGCGGCGTCGCCCCAGTCGAAGCCGTAGGCCGCCGCCCGCCGGGAGATCTTCTCCGCCCGGGCGAGGGCCGGGAGCGCGCGGGCGACGCCGCCGAGCGGGTCCGGCGCGGTCTCCGCGGCGCCGGAGGCCGCGGACCGGTGCGCTCGCTCCTGCGCCTTGATCACCGCCCATTGCGCCTCGACCTGCGCCGGATCACGCAGCGGCGAGCCCGCGGGCAGAGGCTGCCCGTCCCGGTCGAAGACGTGCGGATGGCGGCGGACCAGCTTGTCGCCGATCGCCCGCGCCACGTCGCCGAACGCGAAGGCGCCGGCCTCCTCGGCCATCTGCGCCTGGAACACCACCTGGAGCAGCAGGTCGCCGAGTTCGTCGCGCAGGTCGTCGCGATCACCGCGCGCCACCGCGTCGGCGACCTCGTAGGCCTCCTCGATCGTGTAGGGCACGATGGTCGCGGGTGTCTGCGCCACGTCCCAGGGGCAGCCGCGGACCGGGTCGCGCAGGGTCGCCATCAGGCGCAGGAGCCTGTGCAGCGGCGCCTCCCCGGGCAGCTCCCGGGACATCGCCCCGGCGGTCGCCTCGCTCATGCCGGATCGTCCCTCGTCGCGCACGTCACTCACGCTCCGGGCGTTAGACCATGGCGGGTAAAAGGGGAATCCGCGCGGGCGGGAGCCCGATCAGACCCGGGCGTCGCGCTCGCGCACCTGCTCATCCTGCAGGCCGTTGAGATAGGCGGTGAGCCGTCCGCTGACCGCCGGGTCGTCGCACTGGACCCAGAGCGGGGCCGGGAGGGTCCGGACCGGCAGGCGTCGCAGGAAGGCCTCGGCCGAGAGGGCCGCCTCCCGCTCCGAGGCGGCGGCCAGCAGCCGGGCGCCGGCCTGCGTGCCGATCAGGATCGCGATCGTTGCCATCAGGGATACGCCATGGACCGACAACGGCGCGAGGGCCCCCTGCGTTGCGTCCGGGCTCAGCTCGTGGCCCGGACGCAGAGCGGCTCCCGGGCCAGCGCCAGGCTGAACGACCACAGGATCCGCCCGACCGGATCCATCAGCACCGCCCCGGTCAGCAGCATGCCGGCGGCCTTGCGGCAGAGCTCCCGGGCCTTGAGGATCGCGGCGTCGGCGTCGGCCGCCTCCAGACTGTCGGAGGCGAAGGCGAGGCCCGAGCGGCCGTCCGCGTGCTCCAGGGTCCGTCGGAGATGATAGGCCGGCATCGCTCGCTCCACCCTGTGGAGAATGACCGGCCACCGCAGCGCAGGCGACGTCCGAGGCTCAAGGCTAGCGGCAGCGTCGATCGATCGGGCTGATCCAGATCAGGAGAAACCGCATTCCCCGGCCCCGCGCCCGCCGCAGGCCGGCTCCAAATGTCGCAGGGTGCCGGGCGTGCCTGCGGGCCGATGCGCCCGGCCCCTGCGCGAGGTCCGCGCTAGGCCGTGCCGGGTCTTGTTCCAGCGCTCCGGGGCGCGGAGCAGCTCGACCAGCGCCAGCCAGGCGGCCAGGCTGATCAGCAGGAAGTAGAGCGGCATCCAGACGGCCGACCGGGCGAGGTCGCCCCAGCCGCGCCGGGCGCAGCCGAGCAGGGCCGGCAGGATCAGCGCCGCCAGCCCCGTCCCGAAGAGCGTGATCGCGAGCCCCGTGGGGAGGTTGTCGAGGAAGGCGGGCGCCGCCGCGATGTCCAGGACCAGGAAGTCCCAGGCCGCCGCGGCGAGGCAGACCGGATAGGCGAGCGCCGACGCGACCGTGCCCGGCACCAGCGCGGCGGCGCAGAGCGTCTCCAGCCCGCCGAGGCTGCGCGCGTTGGCGAGCGGCCGGCGCCCGTGGGTGAGGCTGGTCTGGATCAGGCCCTTCAGCCAGCGGGTGCGCTGGGCGAGCCACGGGGCGAGCCGGGCCGGCGCCTCCTCGAAGGTGGGGCTCGGCAGGTCGCCGACGGTGTAGCCCGCCAGCGCCAGGCGAATCCCGAGATCGGCATCCTCGGTGACGTTGAACGGATCCCACCCGTTCAGCGCCCGCAGCACGTCGGTGCGCAGGTGCATGGAGGTGCCGCCGAGCGGCACCGGCAGGCCGCACCGCGCCAGCGCCGGGTTCAGCACGTCGAACAGGCCCGCATATTCGAGGGCGAAGGCGCGGGCGAGCCGGGAATCGCCGGCATTGTCGATCACCAGCCGCCCCTGGAGACAGGCGACGCGGTCGGGCAGGCGCGCGAACAGGGTGGCCGCCAGCCGCAATTGCCCGGGATCGGGTGCGTCCTCGGCGTCGTAGACGGTCAGCAGGGCGCCGCGGGCGAGCGGCAGCGCCGCGTTGAGGGCCCGCGGCTTGGTACGGGGGCCGCCGGGCGGCACCGTGATCACCTCGAACCGCGCCGGCAGCGGGATCCGGGCGAGGGCCGGTCCGGTCTCCGGGTCGTCCGCCTCCAGCAGCAGCTTGATGTCGAGCTTGGCCGCCGGATAATCGAGGGCGGCCAGCGCCTTGAGCAGGTGCGGCACCACCGCCGCCTCGCGGCGGAGCGGGACCAGCACCGTGTAGACCGGCAGATCCGCATCGGCGAGCGGCACCGTCGCGTCCGCAGACACCGGGGCCCTGATGGCCAGGGCGGCGAGCCGGAAGCTCGCCATGGCCAGGAACAGGCCCTGCGCGGCCAGCATCGCCGTTCGGGCGAGCCACGCCGGGAGCGCCGCGCACAGGCAGAGCGCTGCGGTGAGCCCCAGTCCGAGGACCAGCAGCCACCAGACGGCCGGCTCGCGCGCGGTGGCCCGCTCGGGCGTGCGCCGCCGCAGTTCGTGCGACGCGTAATCCGCCACCTGCTCGGGGATCGCGGCGAACACGGCCTCGCGCAGGCGTGTCGGGCTGGTGATCGCCGGCCTGGACGCCCGGCGCGGGCCGTCGAGGAGGTCCGCGATCATCCGGCCGCGGGGCGCCAGCACGCAGGGCGCCACCGCCCCGGGTGCCAGCGGTGCGAGACCGGCCGCCACGCTGTCGGGGAAGCGCAGGCCCAGGCCGAACGGGATCGGCCCGTCGAGGTAGGGGGCGTCGAGCGCCCGGGCCAGGGCCCGGTAATAGGCGGCCTCCGCCATCAGGCCGGCCTGGAGCAGGGCGGTCGCCGCGTCGGTCCCGGCCTCGGCCGCGGCGGCGGCGGCCCGGATCAGCAGCTGGCCGTCGACGCCCTCGGCTTGCAGGAAGGCGATCTCCGGCGGCAGGGCCGCCTGTCCCGCGGGCGGGCGCTGGAACGACACGCCGTGCGCTCCCCCGGTGGCCTCAGGTCGTGATAGAGGAGGGAGGTGAGCCAGTCCCCGCCCCCACGCTCCGAGAGGAGCACCACCCCCTCCCGATCGTCAAGAGGCGATAGGACAGGCATCCCATTCCGGTTCGCGGCGGCCGCGCTCGCCGCCGCGCTCCTCTGGCCGCCGCCCGCCAGCGCCGCGGCGCCGACGGAGCCCCAGGCCGCGCCCGCCGCCCCTCCCGTCGTCACGGTGCCGGATTTCTGGAACCCGCGCAGCCGGGGCGAGCGGATCGAGGCGCCTCAGACCGGCCGGGCGGTTCGCTTCCTCACGGACGACGAGTTCCCGCCGCTGCACTTCGCCGGCCCCGACGGCAACCCGACGGGCTTCGTGGTCGAACTCGCCCGGGCCGTCTGCGAGAAGCTGACGATCACCTGCACGGTGCAGGCGCGCCGCTTCGACACCCTGCTGGACGCCCTCGACGGCAAGCAGGGCGACGTGGTCGCGGCCGCCATCCCCCTGACGGCGACGCTGCGGGAGAAATTCCTGGCGACGCGGCCGTATTTCCGCTGGCCGGCGCGCTTCGCGGCGCGGACCGACAAGGGCCTGCCCGTCCCCTCGGCGGCGGCGCTCGCCGGGCGCAGCGTCGGCGTGATCGCCGGCAGCGCGCACGCGGCCTACCTCAAGGCGTTCTTCCCGAAGGCCGTCCCGAAGGACTTCACCGACCTCGCGGCGGCCGAGGGCGCGCTCAAGCGCGGCGAGATCGACTACCTGTTCGCCGACGGCCTGAACCTCGCCCTCTATGTCGGCGGCCAGGACGCGGAGACTTGCTGCGCGCTGACCGGCGGCGACTACCTGGAGAACCGCTATTTCGGGGAGGGCATCGGCCTGATCACCCGCCAGGAGGACGCGGCCCTCTCCCGGGCGCTGGACGACGCGCTCCAGCGGGTCTGGGACGACGGCAAGTACACCGAGCTGTACCTGCGGTTCTTCCCGGTCAGCCCGTTCTGAGGCTTTCGTCGCCAGCGGGAATTGGAAATCCTGCCCGCCGGGCTTCGGCTGTCGGACGGCACCATGACGGATCTGCTCGAGAAGGCCGTGGCGAAGACGCGCGACCTGTCCCCGGACCTTCAGGACGAGATCGCCCACCTCATGACTGAGCGTTCGACACAGCGCGCGCCGGTCACGTGTCTGACCCCGCCTACCTGTTCGCACCCACATCGCTGCGGGCAATAGCGACTCCGGTTGCCCATCTGGGCGTTCCGCTCCGGTGCGAACCGCTCTAGGGTGCGCGCTTCCAATTTGCGTTCATCCCAGAAGACATGCCAGCCGCTCCGCCAGCCCTGACCCTCGACGCCGACATCATCGAGGCCGCCGCCAACGCCGCCGCCTGGCCCTTCGAGGAGGCGCGCAAGCTCGTGGCGCGGCTGGAGAAATCCGGCAAGAACGAGGTGCTGTTCGAGACCGGCTACGGCCCCTCGGGCCTGCCGCATATCGGCACGTTCGGCGAGGTCGCCCGCACCTCCATGGTGCGGCACGCCTTCCGGGTGCTCACCCGCGACGCGGTGCCGACCCGGCTGATCGCCTTCTCGGACGACATGGACGGGCTGCGCAAGGTCCCCGACAACGTCCCGAACCGGGAGATGCTGGCCGCCCATCTCAACCAGCCGCTCACCCGCGTGCCGGACCCGTTCGGCACCCATGACAGCTTCGGGGCGCACAACAACGCCGAATTGCGCCGCTTCCTCGACGCCTTCGGGTTCGCCTACGAGTTCCGCTCGGCCACCGAGTGCTACCGCGCGGGCGTGTTCGACACGGTGCTGCTCCGCGTGCTCGAACGCTACGACGCCGTGATGGAGATCATGCTGCCGTCCCTGCGGGCCGAGCGCTCGGCGAGCTACTCGCCGTTCCTGCCGCTCCACCCGGTGACCGGCCACGTGATGCAGGTGCCGATCGACGAGGTGAAGGCCGAGAGCGGCACCATCGTGTGGCGCGATCCCGAGACCGGCGAGCGCTACGAGACGCCGGTGACCGGCGGCCACGCCAAGCTGCAATGGAAGCCCGATTGGGCGATGCGCTGGGTGGCGCTGGGCGTCGACTACGAGATGGCCGGCAAGGACCTGATCGACTCGGTGAAGCTCTCGGGCAAGATCGCCCGGGCGCTCGGCGGCGAGCCGCCGGAGGGCTTCAACTACGAGCTGTTCCTCGATGAGAAGGGCCAAAAGATCTCGAAGTCGAAGGGCAACGGCCTGACGATCGACGACTGGCTCAAGTACGGCACGCCGGACTCGCTGGCTTTGTTCATGTACAACAAGCCGCGGGAGGCCAAGCGCCTGTTCTTCGACGTGATCCCCCGGCACGTGGACGAGTATATCGGCTTCCTCGACCGCTATGCCGGCCAGGACGCGAAGCTGCGTCTGGGCAACCCGGTCTGGCACCTGCACGCCGGCACCCCGCCGGAGCCCGAGAAGGTCGAGGGCGCGAGCCTGACCTTCGCGATGCTGCTCAACCTCGCGGCGGTGGCCAACACCGAGGATCCGGCGGTGCTGTGGGGCTTCATCCGCCGCTACGCGCCGCAGACCGGGCCGGAGACCCATCCGGGCCTCGACCGGCTGGTCAGGCACGCCCTGAAGTACTTCTCGGACTTCGTCCGGCCGGCCAAGACCTACCGAGCGCCGATGCCCGAGGAGCGGGCGGCCCTGGAGGACCTCGCGGAGACGCTCAAGGAGCATGCCGGCTCCACCGATCCGGAGGCCCTGCAGGCGGCGGTCTACGAGGTCGGCCGGCGCCACTTCCCCGACACGTCCGGCAAGGCCAAGAGCCCGGACGGGCGGCCCGGCGTGTCGCAGGCGTGGTTCACGAGCCTCTACAACGTGCTGTTCGGCGAGGCGCGCGGGCCCCGGTTCGGCTCCTTTGTGGCGCTCTACGGGGTCGGCGAGACCCGGGGCCTGATCGCCGCTTCCCTGTCGGGGGCGCTGGTGGCGGAGCACGAAGCCTTCGCGGCCGGCAAGGCGGCCCCGGTCGCGTGAGCGCGCGATGATCGTCGACGATCTCGCCGCGCTGGAGGCGATCTACAGCGCGCCCCTGGCGGCCGCCTCCACGGTAAAGGTGGCGGCCTCGGTCACGCCGGACTACGCGGCGCTGATCGCGGCCTCGCCCTTCGCGGTGCTGGCGACCTCCGGTCCCGAGGGGCTCGATTGCAGCCCCCGCGGGGACCAGCCGGGCTTCGTGCGAGTCGCCGATCCGCGCACGCTGATCCTGCCGGACCGGCGGGGGAACAACCGGATCGATTCGCTGCGCAACATCGTGCGCGATCCCCGGGTCGCGCTGCTGTTCCTGATCCCCGGCTCGGGCACGACGCTCCGGGTGAACGGGCGGGCGGTGATCTCGGCCGACCCGGATCTTCTGGCCACGTTCACGGTCGACGGCCACGCGCCGCGCACCGCGCTCGTGATCACCGTCGCGGAGATCTACTTCCAGTGCGCGCGGGCGATCATCCGGGCCGTGCTGTGGGATCCGGAAGCCCGCGTCGATGCGGCGAGCCTGCCGACCCCCGGCGCGATCCTGGCAGCCCTGACCGCGGGCGAAGTCGGCGGCCAGCGTTACGACGCGGAATGGCCGGAGCGGGCGGCCAAGACGATGTGGTGAGGGTCCCGCCCCGACACGCCGCGCTCGTTGCCGGTGCGCCTCCGCGAGGCCGGGTCGGGGCGGGACCCCGACACCACCGTCTTTGCGAGCGGAGCGAAGCAATCCGGCAGCGCCACGCCGACCGATATCGCGCCCCCGGGTCGCTTCGCTGCGCTCGCGATGACGGAGCGCCACCTCACCCCACCAGCGCCAGATCCTGCAGCTCGGTATCGGGGATCACGTCGACCTCGACCTTGAGGCGCTGCTTGCCCGAACCGCTGACGATGCCGTCGACCGGCGCCACGTCGCCGTAGTCCCGGCCGCGGGCCACCACGATGTGGTCGTCCCGCACCGCCACGGCGTTGGTGGGATCGAGGCCGAGCCAGCCGTCGCCGCACCAGACCGCGACCCAGGCGTGGCTCGCATCCGCCCCGCGCAGGCGCGGGCGGCCCGGCGGCGGCACGGTCCGCAGATAGCCGCTGACATAAACCGCCGGCAGGCCCATGCCGCGTAAGGCCGCGATCATCACGTGGGCGAAGTCCTGGCAGACCCCGCCCGCAGCGCGAAGGACTCGGCGAGCGGCGTGTAGACATGGGTGGCCTTGGCGTCGAAGCGGAAATCCCGGCCGATGCGCAGCATCAGGTCGTGCGCCGCCCCGTAGGCGCTGCGGCCGGGCGAGAAGCTCGGCCGCGCGTAGTCGGTGACCTCGGAGAGCAGCGGGACCCGGCCGCTGGGGAACAGGAAGTGCACCGGCGCGCGGCCGCCGAGGTCCCGCCCGGCCACCACGGCGTCGCGGACCCGCTCCCAGGGCATCCCGGCCTCCGGCGGCGGCGGGGAGGGACGCTCGACCCGCACGGTGGAGAGCGCCTCGACGCTGAAGGTGGTGTGGGGCGTCTCCAGCGTGACCGCCACCGCGTCGATGCCGAAATAGTCGCGCCGCATCACCGCGCGGGCGGGGCTCGGGTCGATCGTGACGGCGCTCGCCAGCACGCTCTGGCCCTCGCAATCCTGCGGCTTGAGCCGCAGGGTGCAGCGGGCGAAGTGCACCGGCTTGCCGTAGCGGTAGGTGGTGCGGTGGCGCAGTGTGTAGATCACGCCAGCCCCGTCAGCTTCTCGGGGCGCAGCGCGTTCGGCCCGGTGGGGAAGTAGCGGGCCGCGATCCCGTCGGCGAGCCGCTCCAGGTCGGTCGCCAGCGCGGTGAGGCGCACGGCGTCGAAATCGGCGGCCTCGCCGCTGCGCAGCTCCGACAGGATCCGGGCGGCGAGGCGGCAATGCGGCTCGGGGAGGCCATCGGCGGCCAGCGCCGGCAGGTCGGCGAGGTGGCGGGTGATCGCCTCCGCCTGGAAGGCGATCGAGCGCGGATTGTAGGGGTCGAGCAGCACCATGTCGCGGACCGGGTCGAGGGCAGCCCCTTGCAGATAGCGGCGTCCGTAGCTGATCTGCGAGTCGCAGAGCGACAGCATCACCCCGAGGCAGCCCGGGGTCGCCTCGTCGTTGGCGAAGGCCAGCGCGAAAGTGCAGGTGTTGATCGCCCGCTCGATCCGCCGGCCGAGCTCGACGAAGTGCCAGCCCTCCGCCCGGCTCATGTTCTCGTGGGTCAGGCCGGACAGAGCCGCGAGATGGCTCAGCGCCCGCTCGGCGCGACCCGCGAGCTGCGACTCGGTGAAGGTGCGCTCATCGTTGAGGGACAGGAACTCGTTCAGATCTGCGAGCACCCGCCAGGCCTCGCCGGACAGGCGCGCGCGCAGGGCTGCGGCGTTGCGGCGGGCCGAGACGATATGGGCGCGGGCCGAGCCCGGCCGGTCGTGCCCGGCCAGCGCCTCTTGGGCGAGGCGGGCGGTGGGCAGGTCGGCCGCGCCGATGCTGCCCCACTCGTGCAGCAGGGCGCGGAGCGCCAGGGCCGCCGGGGTGTCGAGGGCGCCCGAGATGTCGGCCCCGACCGCGTCGCCGACGCTGCGCAGATGGGCGAGGACGAGCCGGATCACCGCCTCGGCGCGTTCGAGATAGCGGCCGAACCAGAACAGGCCATCTGCCGCCCGGGACGGCAGGTGGCCGCCGACCCGCCGCACCCGCGGGGCCGCCTGCGCGCCGATCAGAGGCGAAGCGACCGGCTTCTCCGACAGGACCCAGACATCGGCCGAGCGGATGCCGAGCCGCAGCTCGATCGGATCGACGTCCTCGCGCTCCGAGACCCGGCAGAAGCCGCCCGGCATGACCTGCCAGCCGAGCGGCGTCCGGGTGGCGAAGACCCGGACCACGAACGGGCGGGGCACCAGGGCGAGGCCGTCCGGGCCGCGCTCCCAGCCCGGCATGGTCGAGAGCGGCGCCGCCTCCTGGGCGACGTAATCGAAGGGCCGGTCGCGCAGGGCCGCCACGACCCGCTCCCGCTCGGCCGCCAGGACCGGGCCCGCCAGGATCGCGTCGCGCCCCGCCCCGCGCTGGGGCGTGGCGGCCGGGCGCAGGGTCAGGCTGTCGAGGTTGGCCTGCGCGTGTGCCAAGCCCTCGAGATCGCCGCACCACCACGTGCGCGGATGGCCGAGCCGCAGGGGTTCGCCCAGCACCCGGCGGGCGATGCCGTCGAGATAGGGCGCGAGCGCGGCCGACTCGACGAGCCCCGAGCCCGGCATGTTGGCCATCACCAGGGAGCCGTTGCGCAGGGCGTCGAGGATGCCGGGCACGCCGAGCCGCGAGGCCGGGTTCAGCTCCAGCGGGTCGAGGAAGTCGGCGTCGATCCGCCGCCACAGGGCGTCGGCGCGCTTCAGGCCGGAGACGGTGCGCACGTGCAGGCGCCCGTCCCGCATGACGAGGTCGTCGCCCTCCACCAGCATCAGGCCGAGATAGCGGGCGAGCGCCGCCTGCTCGACATAGGTGCTGCTGTAGGGGCCGGAGGTCAGCAGGCAGATCCGCGGGTCGGACCGCTCGGCGCCCAGGGCCAGCCCGTCGCGGAACGCCTGGAAGAAGGCCGGCAGGCGCTCGACATGGAGGTCCTGGAAGAAGTCCGGGAAGGTCCGGGCCAGGACCATGCGGTTCTCCAGCGCCCAGCCGAGGCCCGAGGGCGCCTGCGTCCGGTCGGCCAGCACCTGCCAGCGCCCGTCCGGACCCCGGCCGAGATCGGCGGCGTAGAGCTTCAGGTAATGGCCGCCGGGGGGCGTGACGCCCTGGAGCGGGTGCAGGAACTCGGGCGTGCCGGCCACGATCGCGGCGGGCAGCAGACCCTCCTGGACCAGCCGGCCCTCGCCGTAAGTGTCGGCGAGGATCGCCTCCATCAGCTCCGCGCGCTGGACGATCCCGGCGCTGAGCGCCGCCCACTCCGTCCCCTCGATCACCAGGGGCAGGCAGCCGAGCGGCCAGGGATGCTCGCGCTGGTCGCCGGCGATGCGGAACGAGATGCCCGCGTCCCGGATATGCCGCTCCGCCGCGACGAAGCGGGCCATGATCTCCGGCTCGGTGAGGCCGCCGAGATGGTCGAGCAGGCGCGGCCACGCCCCGCGGGGTTGGCCGTCGGGACCCAGGAACTCGTCCGGCCGACCGGGGGCGGGGCGATAGCCCGCAACCCAGCGGGCGACGCGCGCCCGCTGGGTCTCGACCGGCTCGGCCCGGGCGGTGCTGTCCGCGAGCGCCGCCTGCATCATGGCACCCCGGTCATTGCGGGGCCGGCGTCCGCAGGTCGAGGGTCAGCGGGAACTCCGCGCTCGATTCCGGACGGGGCATCTCGAGCCGGCCCGGCGTGTGGCCGTGCGGCTGGAACCGGGCGAGCCGGCGCCCCTCCGCCTCGTAGGCATTGACCGGATGGGTCTCGTAGTTGCGGCCGCCCGGATGGGCGACGTGATAGCGGCAGCCGCCGAGGGAGCGCCCGCTCCAGGCGTCGAGGATGTCGAAGGTCAGCGGCGAGTGGGCCGGAATGGTCGGGTGCAGCGAGGAGGCCGGCTGCCACGCCTTGAAGCGCAGGCCCGCCACGGCCTCGCCGCCGCGGCCGGTGGAGGTCATGGGCAGGCGACGGCCGTTGCAGGCGATGACATGCCGCTCGGGAACGAAGCCCTCGACCTTGACCTGCAGCCGCTCGACCGAGCTGTCGACGAAGCGCACAGTGCCCCCGCTGGTCCCTTCCTCGCCCATCACGTGCCAGGGCTCCAGCGCCTGGCGCAGCTCCATCCGGACCCCGCCCTGCTCGACCGTGCCGAAGACGGGGAAGCGGAACAGCGCCTGCGCCTCGAAGGCGACCGGATCGAAATCGTACCCCGCCGCCCGCAGATCCTCCAGCACCGAGAGGAAGTCGGACCAGAGGAAATGCGGCAGCATGAACCGATCGTGGAGGTTCGTGCCCCAGCGGACACAACTTCCGGTCTGCGGCTCGCGCCACAGCCAGGCCACGAGGGCGCGGAGCAGCAATTGCTGGGCGAGGCTCATCCGCGCGTCCGGCGGCATCTCGAAGGCGCGGAATTCCAGGAGGCCGAGGCGCCCGGTCGGCCCGTCCGGCGAGTACAGCTTGTCGATGCAGATCTCGGCCCGGTGGGTGTTGCCGGTGACGTCCACCAGGATGTTGCGGAAGATCCGGTCGACGAGCCAGCGCGGGATGTTGGGCGCGTCGGGGGCCGGCACCTGGGCGAGCGCGATCTCCAGCTCGTAGAGCCCGTCGTGGCGGGCCTCGTCCATGCGCGGCGCTTGGCTGGTCGGGCCGATATAGAGGCCCGAGAACAGGTACGAGAGCGCCGGGTGGCGCTGCCAGTACAGCACGAGGCTCTTCAGGAGGTCGGGCCGGCGCAGGAACGGGGAATCGTCCGGCGTGACGCCGCCCATGACCACGTGGTTGCCGCCGCCGGTGCCGGTGTGGCGCCCGTCGGTCATGAATTTTTCCGCGCCGAGCCGGGTCTGGCGGGCCTCGGCGTAGAGGTCGGTGGTGATGGCGACCGCCTCCCGCCAGGAGGCGGCCGGGTGGACGTTCACCTCGATCACGCCCGGGTCGGGGGTGACCTTGATCACGCCGATCCGCGGGTCGTAGGGCGGCTCGTAGCCCTCAAGGTGGATCGGCAGGTTCAGCTCGGCGGCGGCCGCCTCGAGGTGGCCGGCGAGTTCGAGATACTCGTCGGCGCGCTGCACCGGCGGCATGAACACCCGCACCACCCCGTCGCGGGGCTCGATCGACAGGGCCGTGCGCACCGCGACGCCGGTGATGCCGGAGCCGTTGGCCACCGTCGCGCCGGGATGGCCGTCGGGGAGGGGCGGGCGCGGCTCCAAAGGGTCCTGCGGCTGGTAGTAGGGATAGTGCTCCGGCGGCACGTAGGGCAGGGACGACAGGGGCAGGCGGAAGCCCACGGGCGAATCGCCCGGCACCAGGAAGGCGGCGCCGCGCCGGAAATCCCACTTTTCCGAGATCCAGACCCTTTCGGCGTCGCCGTCCTTGCCGGTGGGCAGGCTCGCGAGCGGCAGGACGTAGCCCGCCGCCTCCCCGAGGCCCCGCGCGTAGACCCGCTTGATCCGGGCATCGAACTCCACCGAGCCCGACTTGGCATCGGCCGGCGTGACGTTGACCGGCAGCGCCGCGGTCTTCTTCTCCCAGAGCTCGCCGTCCTCGAAGGCCGGGAAGACGTAGTCGGCGAGGCCGAGGCGGCGGGCCAGCGCGTCGGCGAACGCCTTGGCCTGCGCGATGGTGGCCGTGCCCGCCTCCCCGGGGGCGGCTTCCGGGGCGATCAGGTCCGGGTTCCGCCAGATCGGCTGGCCGTCCTTGCGCCAGTAGAGCGCGAAGGCCCAACGGGGCAGGCTCTCGCCGGGGTACCACTTGCCCTGGCCGTAATGGAGCAGGCCGCCGGGCCCGAACCGGTCGCGCAGGCGCCGGATCAGCTGGTCGGCGCGGCCGCGCTTGGTCGGGCCGACCGCGGCGATGTTCCATTCGGGCGATTCGAAATCGTCCACCGACACGAAGGTCGGCTCGCCGCCCATGGTCAGGCGCACGTCCTGCGCGGCGAGGTCGGCATCGACCCGCTCGCCCAGCGCGTCCATCGACGCCCAGACCGCCTCCGAGAACGGCTTGGTGATCCGCGGCGTCTCGGCGACGCGGGTGATGCTCATCCCGAAGTCGAACGTGGTCTTGGCCGGCTCCATCGCCCCCGAGATCGGCGCGGCCGAGTGGTAGTGGGGCGTCGCGGCCAGTGAGATGTGGCCCTCGCCGGTGAGCAGGCCCGAAGTCGCGTCCATGCCGACCCAGCCGGCGCCCGGCAGGTAGACCTCTGCCCAGGCGTGCAGGTCGGTGAAGTCCGCCGAGGCGCCGGTCGGCCCGTCGACCGCGGTCGTGTCGGGCACGAGCTGGATCAGGTAGCCGGACACGAATCGGGCGGCGAGCCCGATCCGGCGCAACACCTGCACGAGCAGCCACGCGGAATCCCGGCAGGAACCGCTCTTGAGCCTCAGGGTCTCGGCGGGCGTCTGGACGCCCGGCTCCATGCGGACGCCGTAGGCCGTCTCGCGGGCGATCTGGCCGTTGAGCGCCACGAGGAACTGGACGGTGCTGGGCTCCTCGGGGAGCCGGGCCAGCAACGCCTCCATCTCGGGACAATCCGCGTCGACGGGCGCGAGATACGGGGCCAGCTCCTCGGCGAGGGCGGGATCGTACGCGAAGGGCCGGACCTGCGCGTAATCCTCCACGAAGAAGTCGAACGGGTTGATCACCGCCATGTCGGCGGTGAGGTCGACCTCGATCTTCAACTCGTCGGTCTTCTCCGGGAAGACGATGCGGGCGAGCCAGTTGCCGCTCGGATCCTGCTGCCAGTTCAGGAAGTGGTTGGCGGGCGTCACCTTCAGCGCGTAGGCAGGGACCTTGGTGCGCGCGTGCGGGGCCGGGCGCAGGCGGATCACCTGAGGGCCGAGGCTGATCGGCCGGTCGTAGCGGTAATGCGTGACGTGGTGCAGGGCGGCTTTAATCGACACGATGGCTCCGTCGAAAGGATCGAACGCGGTTCTCGATGCCGGTCCCGGGCGCCGGACCCCACCGCGCGGTTATGCGCTACAGACGGCGTCACAAGCAATTTCCGTGCGGCGGGCGGCGCGGGCACGGATGCGGGCGGGCGGCGGCACGCCCTGACACGCCGTCATCCCGGGACTGCGCGGCAGGGCCTGGGATGACGGCGGCGCTGTTCCAGGCCAGCGCCGTGCCCGGCGACATCGTGGATCCGGAACGCGGGCCCGGCGGCCCGGGCCGCTGGCAGGAACTTTGCCGCCCGGCCCTGCTTGACCGGCAGATGGGCCGGAGTCCGGCCCGGGACCGCACGATGAAGATCTTCCAGTGCCAGGCCTGCGACCAGCCGGTCACCTTCGAGGCGACCGGCTGCGAGAGCCGCGCGCGGCCGCTGGGCTACGTCTGCACGGTCCACGAGGTCTCGGCCCTGGAACCGCAGGGGCTCTCGGCCCATCCGCTGATGGGCGGCGCCCAGGTCTTCCACGCCTACGCGGATCCCGGCCGGCGCTACCGCCTGTGTAACAACGCGGTCTCGGCGGCCTGCAACTGGCTGGTTCCGGAGGACAGCCCCGACATCCACTGCACCGCCTGCCGCCACAACCGCGTGGTGCCGGACCTGTCGCAGAGCTGGAACCTCACCCGCTGGCGCCAGATCGAGGCGGCCAAGCACCGGCTGTTCTACTCGCTGCTGCGCCTGGAACTGCCGCTCGCCACACGCGCCCAGTACACGGACGGGCTGGCCTTCGACTTCCTGGTCGACCCCTCCGAGAACTTCTCCGGCGGGACGCCGGTTCTGACAGGCCATATCAACGGCCTGATCACCATGAACATCGCGGAGGCCGACGACGTCGAGCGGGAGCGCCGCCGGATCCTGTTCGGCGAGCATTACCGCACCCTGCTCGGCCATTTCCGGCACGAGATCGGGCATTACTTCTGGTACCTGCTGGTGCTGAACAGCCCCTCTTGGGAGCCCTTCCGGGCACTGTTCGGCGACGAGCGCCTCAACTACGTCCAGGCCCTGCAGGACCATTACGCGAAGGGCGCGCCGGCCGATTGGGACGAATCCTACGTCTCGGCCTACGCCACCGCCCACCCCTGGGAGGACTTCGCCGAGACCTTCGCGCATTACCTGCACATCGCCGACACGGTGGAGACCGCCTCGACCTTCGAGCTGCACGTCCGTCCGCGCCTGCGCCATGGACAGGCGGCGCCGACGGTGATCGACTTCGATCCCTACAACACGCTGGATCTCGACCGGCTGATCGCCGCGTGGCTGCCGCTGACCTACGCGATCAACTCGCTGTCCCACAGCATGGGCCAGCCGGCGCTCTACCCGTTCAAGCTAACGCCCACGGTGATCGCCAAGCTCGCCTTCGTCCACGAGCGGATCTACGCCTCGCGCACCGGCACCCTGCCGGATGCCGGCGAGGCCGGGGCCGAGATGCTCCGGGCGGTGATCATGGGCCTGCGCCAGAAGGTGGCGGCGCCGACGGTGTGAGGGTAGGACGGCCGTCGACGGCACGCCGTCGTTGCGCGCAGCGCAGCAATCCGGTCGGCGGTCGGAGCGGCGCCTCACGTCCCCCCGCGCCGCTCCGCGAAGGCGCGGAACGCCTCGAGCGTCTCGGCACTGACGTGATGCTCGATCCCTTCGGCGTCCCGCCGGGCCGTCTCGGGGCTCACCCCCAGCGCGCACAGGAAGCGCTCGACGATGCGGTGGCGCTCCCGGGCCTGGGCGGCCAGCCGGCGGCCGGCCTCGGTCAGGAACACGCCGCGATAGGGCCGCTGCTGGACGAACCCCTCCTCGCACAGGCGCTTCAGCATCTTGGCGACGGTCGGCTGCGCCACGCCGAGCCGGGCGGCGATGTCCACGCGCGCGCCTCGCCGCCGTCGCCGATCAGGTCGCCGATCAGCTCGACGTAATCCTCCACGAGTTCCGAGCGCCGTGCCTCGCGGGCCTGGCGGAAACTCTCCACGTGCCGCTCCGGATCGACCAGCACGGTCTCGGGCGAGCCCGGGTCGGACGGTTCCTGCATCGGCTTCCCCCTCTCGGCTCGCATGCGCCGCCCCGGCCCTGTCTAGCAAACACCGGTACCGGCAGGGGAGTCCCGTCAGACTCGCACAGACCCGCACGGAGACCTCTTGCATCCGGCGGCGACAGCCCCGAGTATAGCTCACGCTATATTTTTGAGGAGAGGGTGAGCATGGTGGCGCCGAACGCCGCGACGGCCTCCGGTGGTCCGGCGCCCGAAGGAGCCGCCCGCGGGGCGATGAGCCGGCGCACCGAGGGCGCCATCCGGGATGTCCTCGACGGCCGCCCCGGCGGCCGGGCTCGGTTCCTGCTGTTCGCCGGCCCCGCCGTGACGGCGTCGATCGCCTACATGGACCCCGGCAATTTCGCGACCAACATCCAGGCCGGGGCTCGCTACGGCTACGGCCTGCTCTGGGTGGTGCTGCTCGCCAATCTGACGGCGATGCTGTTCCAGGCGCTCTCGGCCAAGCTCGGCATCGTGACGGGCAAGAACCTCGCTGAGCATTGCCGGGACGCGACGACGCGGCCGGTGCGCCTCGCGCTCTGGGGCATCAGCGAGGTCGCCGCCATGGCCACCGACCTCGCGGAGTTCTTGGGCGGCGCCATCGGCCTGTCGCTGCTCACCGGCATGCCGCTGATGGCCGGCATGGCGATCACCGCGGTGGTCACCTACGCGATCCTGCTCCTGGAGCACGAGGGTTTCAGGCCGCTGGAGATCGCCATCGGCGCGATGGTCGGCACGATCGGCCTCTGCTACGCGGTCGAGCTCCTGGTCGCGCCGGTGGCCTGGGGCGCGGCCGCCAAAGGGCTCGTCACCCCGAGAATTCCCGACGCGCAGGCGCTCACCATCGCGGTCGGGATCATCGGCGCCACCGTGATGCCGCACGCGCTGTTCCTGCATTCGGGCCTGACCCAGGGCCGGGGCACCCCTCGCACCGAGGCCGACCGGCGCCTGCTGGTGCGCTACTCGAACCGCGAGGTCGTGGTGGCTCTGCTGCTCGCGGGTCTCGTCAACATGGCGATGGTGATCATGGCGGCGGCGGCCTTCCATGTCGGCCACAGCGAGGTCGCCGAGATCGGCGAGGCCTACCGCACCCTGACGCCGCTGCTCGGGCCCGCCGCGGGGGCGGCCTTTCTGGTGTCGCTGCTCGCCTCCGGCATCTCCTCCTCGGTGGTCGGCACGCTGGCCGGGCAGCTGGTGATGCAGGGCTTCACCGGCTGGCGGATCCCGCTCCTCGTCCGCCGGCTCGTGACCATGCTGCCGGCCTTCGTGGTGGTGGCGATCGGGGTCGACCCGACGCAGGCCCTGGTCCTGTCGCAGGTGGTGCTGTCGCTGGCGCTGCCGGTGCCGATGGTGGCTCTGGTGGTGTTCACCCGGCGGCGCAGCGTGATGGGCCCCTTCGCCAACGGGCCGCTCACCCAGGCGGCCGCCCTGGCCGGGGCGGCGGTGGTGCTCGCCCTCAACATGGTGCTGCTGGCGGCGGCCTTCGGGGTGCCGGTGCCCGGGCTGGAGTGACGCCCCCTCACGTCGCCCGCACCACCACCTCCACGAGGTTGGCGCCGCCCGACCGGATCCCGGCCTCGATCGCCGGGGCGATGTCGGCGGCCCGGGTCACCCGCCGGGCCGGCACGCCCATGGAGGCGGCGAGCGCCGGGAAATTGATCCGCGGATCGGTGAGGTCCATGGCGATGAAGCGGTTGGCGCGCACCGAGGCGTAGTGCGCCCGGCCCTTCATGAAGGTCTTGAGGATGTTGTACTCGGCGTTGTTGATCACCACGAAGGTGACCGGCAGCTTTTCGTGCGCGGCCGTCCACAGGGCCTGCGGCGAGTATAGCGCGGCGCCGTCGCCCACGACGCAGACCACGGGCGCGCGGTCGAGCCCCAGCGAAAACCCCACCGCGGCCGGCATGCCCCAGCCCAGCACGCCGCCGCGCATCGCCGCGTATTGATGCGCAGAGGGGCTGTCGAGGAAGGTGCGCAGGTGGGTCAGCGTCGCGGGCGCCTCGTCCACGATGGTGGTTTCGGCCCCGACCGCGCGGGCCACCTCCCGGGCGGCGACCAGCGGGGCGATCACCGGATCCTCGAAGGCCGCATCCGCGGCGGCCGCGAGCGTCGCCCGCCGCTCGACCCGGGCGGTCACGGCTCTGGCACGCAGGTCCGAGAAATCCTCGGCCCGGTCGGCGAGGCGGGGACCGAGCAGCGGCAGCAGGGCGTCCAGCGAGGCGCGGATATCGCCCACCGTCGACAGGGATGTGGCGTAGGTGCGCCCGAGATCGCGCACGTCGGCCGAGAGCTGAAAGACCTGCACCCCCGGCGGCACCGCCGAGACCTCCGAGTAGAGCACGGTGATCAGCGACTTGCCACCCAGCGCGAACACCGCGTCGTAGCGCCCGAGGATGTCGGCGATGGCGTCGGCCCGGGTCGGCAGGTTGCCGGCCCAGAGGGGATGCGCGGTGGGGAAGGGGATATGGGCCGGCCAGGACGAGCCGTAGACCGGCGCCGCCAGCAGGTCGGCCAGCGCCACCATCTGCGCGGACGCGTCCGAAGCGTCGATCTCGTCGCCGGCGATCAGGGCGAGGCGCCCCGGCGCGATCGCGGCGAGTTTTTCCGCCAGCCGGTCGAGGGAGCCCGCCACCGCCCGCTGGTCGATGGTCGAGGTTTCGCCCGTCGGGACCGCGCTCATCGCCTCCATCACGTCCATGGGCAGGGACAGGAAGACCGGGCCGGAGGGGGCGGCCCCCGCATCGTGGAAGGCGCGGCGCAGCAGGATCGGGATCTGGTCCGGGCTGGTCACCTCCCGGGCCCACTTCATCACCGGGTCGGCGATGGCGACGAGGTCGCCCATCAGCAGCGGGTCGGTCAGCGCGTGGCGGAGATCCTGCTGCCCGGCGGTGACCACCAGCGGCGTGCCGGAGACCTGGGAATTCACCAGCCCACCCATGGCGTGGCCGAGGCCGCCCGCCGTGTGCAGGTTGAGGAAGGCGGGGCGCCGCGCGCCCTGCGCGTAGCCGTCCGCCATGGCGACCGCGGTCGCCTCCTGCAGGGCGAGGATGTAGGCGATGTCGGGCGCCTCGGTGAGCGCGTCGATGAGCGGCAATTCGGTGGTGCCGGGATTGCCGAAGATGTAGCGCACCCCTTCCGAGCGCAGCACCTCCACCAGGAGGTCGGCGCCCCGGCGGCGGCCGGCGGTCTCCACGGTCTCGATCGGCATCGCCCCAGGTCCCTCCGGCGGAATCAGCCGGGGAGGCTAAACCATGGGCGGACCGGGGCAATGCCGGCGCCCCCGCCGGCTGCGGCCCCGAGGCGATCGGGTCGAGCGATCCGGCTCACCGGCCAAGCTGGGCTTCCGTGCAGGCGACAGGGGGCTTGCCCGCCTCCGACCAGGTCACCGCGCGTCCCCGGCCGCGCAATTCGTGGCCGGCATCCCCGTACCGGATCCCATCCGCGTGCGGCAGGATGGGCAAGGTCAGCGCCGGCCCGCCGGGCGGGTCGGCGACGGCCGGCGCGCTCGGATCGGCGGTGTCGAACGCGACCACAAGGACCTGCCCGCCGGGGCACGCGAAGGCGACCCGGCGAAGGGCAGGGGCTGCGGCACCCGCCTGTGCCGCCGGGACGGCGAGTCCCGCGACAAGAAAGACGACCATGCCACTTCGTGCGAGCAAGGAACCCACCTGTCCTCCTGCGGTGCTGGCCCTGCCGGCTGTCCGGCCGCCGGGACGCGGGGAAGCGCTTCACGCAACGCCCGATACCGGGGAACGCGTCCTCGGATCACCCCGGTGCCGCGCGTCTTGTGAGCCCCTGAGTTTGGGTCTGCCCGTCCGGGAAGGCAATTCACTCCAATACCGGAATTACCCCGTTTCGGCAGCCTGCTCAGCTCCTGAGCTGCGCCACGAAGGCCTGGATGAACGCCGGCAGCCCGTCGAAGTCGCGCAGGCACAGGGTCAGGTCGCGCCGCGCCCAGGGATCGGCGAGGGGCACAACCGCGAGGGCGAGTCCCTGCGCGGCCCGGGCGGCCGCGCTCTCGGGCAGGATCGCCAGGCCGACGCGGGCCTCGACCAGCCGGCACACGGCCTCGAAGTCGCGCAGCTGCACCCGCAGGCGCATCGGCCGTCCCGCCCGCACCGCCTGGGCGACCAGGAACCGGCTGATCGCGCTGCGCCGGTCGAGGCCGACGAGATCGTGGCCGAGCACCTCGGCGAAGGGAATCGCCGCGCGGGCCGTCAGGGGATGGTCCCGGGCCGCCACCAGCACGAACCGGTCCTCCCGGAAGGGGAAGGTCTGGAGCGAGCCGGTATCCACCGTGCCGGACAGGATGCCGAGATCGGCCGCCCCCTCGGCCACCAGCCCGACGATCTCCTCCGAGGTGCGCTCGTCTATCTCGACGCCGATCCCGGGATGGGTGGCCAGGAAGGCCGAGAGCGCTTCCGGCAGGAATTCGGTGAGCGCATTGGTGTTGGCCAGGACCCGAATCTGGCCGAAGGCACCGCCCGAGAAGGCCGACATCTCCTCGCGCAGGCGCTCGACCCCGGCCATGACGTCCCGGGCATGGACGAGGAGCGCGCGCCCGGCCGGGGTCGGGCTGACACCCTGCCGTCCGCGCGTCAGGAGCGCGGCCCCGAGCGATTCCTCCATCAGCCGGATCCGCGTCGAGGCCGCCGCCAGGGCGAGGTTCGCCCGCGCCGCCCCGTGGGTGATGGAGCCGGCCTCGACCACGTGGCGGAACAGGCCGAGATCGGTGAGATCGAACCGCATCATCGCCGTGGCACCTTCCTGGCCTTCGGACCCGTCCCGCAGCCCCCGCGCCGCCGGACGGCCGCGCAGGCCCGTTCACCCATTGCGGATCCCGGAGCACGACGCCAGGGTCAGGCGCCCGCACCGATTCTGTTGATACCGTCCCGACAAAGATCTACCATTTTTGCGCACGATCATCTTCTATTCGATAGTGAAATCACGATAAGTCCGCATATATTTACTGCAAAACACCTATTCAAAATTATTAATATCGGAATATCAGAAAACCCATTTGAGCGCACACAATTTATAGTTTTACGACGTGTTAAGGTCGAGTCCTGCAACACTTACGTCCGGCCCTTGAAACCTGCGATTCGATGACAGAACCGCTGATCCTCTGCATCACCGCGCCAGATCACGCGCATCCGCGGCGGCTCGGCGTCGAACCCGGTCGGCCGACCAATCACCCGGCCGGCCGGCACGGCCGCGGCGGGCGCCTCGCAGGCACGATCTCACCGCGGACCTTCGCCCCGATCCCCCTCATCCCGGCGCCGGGCGCGCCGGAGAAACGGCACGAGACCCCATGATGGACGCGCTCCTCGTCGACGACAGCGCGACCATGCGCCTGCGGATGCGCCGGCTGCTGGAGACCAAGCCCGGCGTCACCGTCACCGACCATGCCGATCCGGAGGCCGCGCTGGTCGAGGCGCAGATGCGGGCCTTCGACCTCGTGCTGGTCGATTGCCACATGCCCGCCATGGACGGGATCACCTTCATCCGGCGCATGCGGACCATCCCGCACTACGCCCAGGTGCCCGTGGTGATGGTCACCAACGACATCTCGGACGCGGTGCGGCTCGCCGCCCTGGAGGCGGGGGCGACCGACTTCCTCGACAAATCCATGCAGGGCGTCGAGCTGACGGTGCGGCTGCGCAACATGATCCGGCTCGCCAAGGCGGTGCGGCGGCTGGCCGAGCAGGCGGCCTGGCTCGACGGCGAGGTCGAGGCGGCGCTCCGCCACATGCGCGAGCGCGAGGAGGAGATCATCTTCCGCCTGGCTCTGGCCGTCGAGTATCGCGACAACGACACCGGGGACCACACCTGGCGGGTGGCCCGCTACAGCCAGATCGTCGCCGAGGGGCTCGGCCGGCCCCGGATTTCTGCCGCAACCTGTATCTCGCGGCTCCGCTGCACGATGTCGGCAAGGTGGGCATTCCGGACGGCGTCCTGCTGAAGCCCGGCCGGCTCGATCCGGACGAGTTCGCCCTGGTCAAGACGCATGCGGCCATCGGCAAGCGCATCCTGGGCGGCAGCGCCTCCGAGCTGATCCGCCTCGCCGCCGAGATCGCCGAATCGCACCACGAGAAATGGGACGGCAGCGGCTACCCGCAGGGGCTCGCCGGTGCCGCCATTCCCCTGGCGGCCCGGATCGTCGCGGTGGCGGACGTGTTCGATGCGCTCACCACGTCGCGACCCTACAAGGAGGCAATGTCCTTCGAGGCGGCCCTGGCCTGCATCCGCGCCGAGAGCGGCCGCCACTTCGACCCGGCCTGCGTCGAGGCCTTCTGCGCGCGCTGGCCGGATATCCGCATCACCGGCGGACAAGATCAGGCCGCGATCCGGCCGAGCGCCCGAGCGATCACCGAGCCCTGGGCGCGAGTCCCCACCCTGCTCCGCGAGATCGCCGCCGAGCCGCCGAGTTCGTGCGGATGGCGCGCCCAAGAATGGCACGCCCAAGAACCGCATGCGCAGGTCGGCTGTGAGACCCGGCCGATGAACCATATCGCGCCTCCGTCGTTGATCCCTGAGCCTCCGGAATCACCCGTGGAGCCCCGGCATGGACGCACGATGGATGACGCTGCCGGAGATCGCGCAGGCGCGCCGCATCTCGCTGGAAGCCGCACAATGCCTGGTGGACGCGACAGACTGCCCGAAAGTCTTCCGCAACGACGGCACCGTCTACCTCATCTGACCGCGTCGCGGACGGATGACGCGCGTCTCCGGGAGGCTTAACCTCCCGGAATGCGCATCTTCCACACGCCGGATTCCGCCCGTCATGACCCGGAGCGCTACTGGCGGCGCGGCACGCCGATCCCGCATCCCGAGCAGGCCTCCCGCTACGCGATCCTGCAGGAGGCGGCGCAGGCGGCCGGGCATGGCCTCGCGGCGCCCGGCGATCACGGCCTCGACCCGATCCGGGCCGTGCACGATGCCGATTACGTGACGTTCCTGGCCGAGGCCTGGACCCGGCGGGCAGAGATCCCGGGACTCGCCGACGAGATCCTCACCGGCGCCTTCGCCCGGCCGCAGATGCACCGGAAGCCCGCGGGCCTGCTCGGGCGCGTCGGCCTCTACATGGCCGATACCTCGACGCCGATCCGGGCCGGCACATGGCCGGCGGTGTACGGCTCGGCGCAATGCGCGGTGACGGCCGCGGACGCGGCGCTGGAGACGGGGCATGCCTACGCCCTGTGCCGCCCGCCGGGCCACCACGCCTACGCGGATTCCGCGGGCGGCTTCTGCTTCCTCAACAACAGCGCGATCGCGGCCGCCCGGATGCTGGCCGCGACCGGCGGCCCGGTGGCGATCCTCGACATCGACGTCCACCACGGCAACGGCACGCAGGGGATCTTCTACGCGCGCCGCGACGTCCTCACGGTCTCAGTGCACGCGGATCCGTCGGACTACTTCCCGTTCTATGCCGGCTACGCCGACGAGACCGGAGCCGATGCGGGTGCGGGCTTCAATCGCAACCTGCCGCTGCCGCCGGGATCGGGGGACGGCCCCTGGCTCGAGGCCGTTGAGGCGGGCCTCGCGGCGGTCGCCGCCCAGGAGCCGCGGGGGCTGGTGGTGGCCCTGGGCCTCGACGCCTCGGAGGACGACCCGATCGGCGCCCTGCGGGTGACCCGGGCGGGTTTCGCGGGGGCCGCGGAGCGGATCGCCCGGGCCGGGCTGCCCACCGCCCTCGTCCAAGAGGGCGGCTACCTGTGCGCGGCACTTCCCGAGAACCTCACGGCCTTCCTGGCGGCCTTCGACGCCGCGCGCTGAGCCCGGTCGAGCGCGACAGCGCGACGGAAATGTGACCCCGGAATCGCCCGAACCCGCGCCGACACGGCGTGGCCGACCTGTATACCAGGCCGGGGCGGGCGCCGGGGAGGCGCCCCGGGAGGAAGGAACGAGCCATGGTCGCGGGTGACGTCCGGCTGCGCGAGACCGCCAGCGCGCCCTGGCACGCGGGTCTCACCCGGCGCCATTGGCGCATCCTCTGGGGCAGCTATCTCGGCTGGATCTTCGACGGCTACGAGGCCGTGGCCCTGATCTACGCCCTGCGCCCCGCGCTGGCCTCGATCCTGACCCCCGAGCAGGCGCAGGCGCCGGCCTTCTACGTGGGGCTCGCCATCGGCATCACGCTGCTCGGCTGGGGGATCGGCGGCCTGATGGGCGGGATCGCCGCCGACTATATCGGCCGCAAGCGCATGATGATGGTGTCCATCCTGGGCTACGCCATCTTCACCGGGCTCACCGCCTTCGCGGAGAGCTTCACGCAGCTCGCTCTCCTGCGCTTCATCACCGGGCTCGCCATCGGCTCGGAATGGTCCACCGGCATCGCCCTCGTGGCCGAGACCTGGCCGAACCGGGCGCGGCCGAAGGGCTGCGGCTTCCTGCAATCGGGCTTCGGCGGCGGCGCGGTGCTGGCCGCTATCGTCTGGGCGGTGCTGGCCGCCACCAACCCGATGGGCGACCAGTCCTGGCGCATCATGTTCGCGCTGGGCGCGCTCCCGGCCTTCGTCTGCCTGTACCTGCGGCGGGCGCTGGAGGAATCCGAGCAGTGGATGCAGGCGCTCAAGGCGCAGCGCTGGGCGGCCACCGCGGAGGATGCGGACCACGCTCCGCGGAGCGCGCAGCGCCCGTTCTCCCTCACGGAGATCTTCCGCGAGCCCGAGAGCCGCCGGCGGGTGCTGCTCGCCACGCTGCTGTCCTTCGCCACGACGGTCGGCTGGTGGGCGGTCTCGTCCTGGCTGCCGGCCTACACGGAGGGGCTCGCCAAGGCCGCGGGCGAGCCGGCCAATCTCTGGGGCCCGCGCATGGGCATCATCTACAATATCGGGGCGATCTCGGCCTACGTGATCTCCGGCTTCGTGGCCGACGCCATCGGCCGCCGCGCCTTCCTGCTGGTCACCTATGTCGGCTGCATCGCCACGTCGCTCGCCTGCTATCTCTGGACCGGCGGGCTGGTGCCGTTCATGGGGCTCGCCTTCCTGAACGGGTTCTTCACCCTGGGCTTCGCCTTCTCGTGGATGGCGATCTACCTTGCGGAGCTGTTCACCCCGGCGGTCCGGGCGACGGCGGCGAGCGTCGTGTTCAACGGCGCGCGGCTGATCGCCTGGATCTTCCCGATCATCGCCGGGCAGATCGTGACCGCCTTCGGAGGCGTGGCCGCGGCGGCGCTGACGCTGTCCAGCGTCTACGTGATCGGCCTGGTCGTGCCGTGGTTCATGCCGGAGACGCGGGGCCAGCCGCTGCCGGAATAGGGCGATCCCGTTTCCGCCCCGCTGGCAGGCGCTCTCAGGTCCGGCCGGACGCGAAGCGGCCCCCGACTCCGATGGAGCGGGGGCCGCATCCTGCATGGGCCGTCCTGGGGGCCGCCCGGCCGAAGGCCGGGGGCGTCCGCGGGTCCTACTCCTCGTCGTCCTCGTCCTGATGCCGGCCCTTGAGCTTGGCGAAGACCGAATCGGCGTCGATCCGCTCCTCGCGGCCGCCATGGGCGTCCTCGTGCTCGTGATCCGGCTCGTCGCGGGCCGTGGAGACCTCGGCCGGTAGCAGCGAGGCGCCGGACTCGGCCGCGATCGCCGCCGGGCGGTCGGCCGCCGCGCGCTGGACCTCGAAGTCGAGGTTGATCTGGGTGGTCAGGCCGAGAGTCACCGGATCCATCGGCTGGAGCGAACCCGAATTCCAGTGGGTGCGCTCGCGGATCTGCTGGATCGCCGACTTGGTGGTGCCGACCAGCCGGATGATCTGCGAATCCTTCAGCTCCGGGTGGTTGCGGAGCAGCCACAGGATGGCGTTCGGCCGGTCCTGACGGCGCGACAGCGGGGTGTAGCGCGGCCCCTTGGTGGTGCGCTTCACCTCCGGCAGCTTCACCTTGGAGACGGCGGGCTTCAGCTTGTAGTGCGGCGCCTTCTGGGCCTTCTCGATCTCGTCCCGGGTGAGCTGGCCGGTGGAGACCGGGTCGAGCCCCTTGATGCCGGCCGCGACCTCGCCGTCGGCGATGCCCTTCACCTCCAGCGGGTGCAGCTTGCAGAAATCGGCGATCTGCTCGAAGGCGAGCGAGGTGTTCTCGACCAGCCAGACGGCGGTCGCCTTGGGCATCAGCGGACCCTGGGACATGTCTTCTCGTGCTCCGGCCTGGCGGGACGGGGGCCGGGCATCGGGCCGCGGGCTCCGGATGACCGATCCGGAAGTCCCGTCTCACGCTGTCGAATGGGGATGACGCACTATAGGCCCGAGCGGGGAGGGGCGCAATCGCGGGTTACGCGGTCCGGGGCGCCAGGCGCGGATTCCGTGAGCAGCGCCAAGCGCGGTTAAAATCCGGCCGTGAGCCTGACCGACTCACCCGCGAAGGCCGCACGCGGCCGGTTGCGTGGAGAGATGGTTTTCTCTCTGGCATGGTCCCGACAAGCAGACGGCGAGTGGAGCTTCCGACTCCGCCTCGCCGTCCACCCGTTTGTCTGGATCTGGCTAGCCCGCATAAACGGGTCATGCCAGGGATCGGCGGCAGCCACCGCCGGTCCCACTCCCAAACATAGCGCGACCCGAACGCTTCAACAATAATCCGGGCCGCCCCTCAGCGCGGGCGCACCCCGTCGAGGAACAGCCGCACCGCCGCCTGCCGCCGCCGCTCCTGCGCCTCCGGGTCGGTGGCGATGCCGTAGAGGGTCGCCTGGGACGACCGGCCAAGGACGAGGCTGAGGAACAGGTCGGCCGCGATCTCGGGCTCGGCCACCGCGATCCGGCCGCGCCGGGCGAAGGCGTCGAGCAATTGCGCCACGGCGCGCACGCCGCGCAGCCAGCCCTCCTCGTGGGCGAGGCGGGCCAGTTCGGGGAATTGCAGCGCCTGGGCCACCAGGTTGCGCTTGAGCATCGCCGCGCCCGGCGACTGCCCATGCGCCAGCAGGGTCCGGCTCAACGCGTGCAGGGCGGCCTCGACATCGTCGGTCCCGGCCTGCGCGGCCTGCGCCTCGGCGGCCGCCGCCAGGGGCGCCAGCCACGCGGCGATCCGCTCGCGCAGGACCGCCTCGAACAGCGCCCGCTTGTCGCGGTAGCGGGCATAGACCGTCGGCTTGCTCATCCCGGCGGCCTCGGCGACCGCGTCGATGGAGGTGGCGTCGAAGCCGCGCTCCATGAACAGGGTGGTCGCCACGGCGATCAGATGCGCCTCACGCCGGGCCGCCTCCGCGCGGGTCGGCCGGCCGCCCCGCCGCGGCGCCGCCTCCGGCGGCTCGATGTCCGTCACCGTCACCCACAATCCTCCTTGCTCACGATCGCCGCGCGCATTATTAAAACGATACCGTACCGTTTTGATTGTGACCAGACCCGATGGACGCACGTCGCAGCGACAGCTTCAAGAGCGCCGGCCCGGTTGTGGGGGGCGTCGCGGCCCCCGCCGCGTCGCCGGCTCCCGCGGCGAAGCCGCGCCGCGGCCGGGCGCGGATCGTCCTGCCGCTGGTCGGGCTCCTCGCGCTGGGCGGGGCCGGGAGCTACGGCTGGCACTGGTGGACCATCGGGCGCTTCCTCGAGACCACCGACGACGCCTATCTGCAATCCGACAAGGTCACGGTGGCGCCGCGCATCGCCGGCATCGTCGCCGAGGTGATGGTCGGCGACAACCAGCCGGTGAAGGCCGGCGACGTGATCGCGCGCCTCGACGACCGGTCCTATCGGGTCCAGCTCAAGCAGGCCGAGGCCGAGGTCGACAAGGACCGGGCGCAGGTGCTCGGCGTCGCCGCGGCGATCGTCCAGCAGCAGGCGCAGGTCGCCTCGTCGCGGGCCGACCTCGCCAATGCCGAGGCCGCGCTCACCTTCTCCCAGCAGGAATACACCCGCTACCAGAACCTGCTGCAGACCGGCTCGGGCACGGTCCAGCGCCAGCAGCAGGCGGATGCCGACCTGCGCCAGCGCCACGCCGCCCGCGACAAGGCCGCCGCCTCCCTGGACGCCGCGCAGAAGCAGATCGACAGCCTGAAGGCCCTCGAGGCCAGCACCCGGGCGAGTCTCGAAGGCGCCGAGGCCAAGGTCGAGGGGGTGAAGCTCGACCTCAGCTACACCACCATCGTGGCGCCGATCGACGGCGTGGCCGGCGACCGGGCGCTGCGCATCGGGCAGGTCGTCTCCCCCGGCACGGGACTCCTGACCCTCGTGCCGATGGGCCGCGACATCTACCTCGTGGCGAATTTCAAGGAGACCCAGACCGGCCACATGGTCGAGGGCGAGCGCGTCACCTTCACGGTGGACGCCTTCGGCGACCACGAATTCCAGGGCCGGATCGAGAGCTTCTCGCCGGGGACCGGCTCGCAATTCGCCCTGCTGCCGCCGGAGAACGCCACCGGCAACTTCACCAAGGTGGTGCAGCGCGTGCCGGTGCGCGTCGCCCTCGACCCGGCCGACCCGCTGGTCGCCCGCCTGCGCCCCGGCCTGTCGGTGGAGGCCACGGTCCACACCGCCGACCCGGTGGAGCCGGTCGACCCGGCCCGGCACCGGCCGAAGCCCGCCCCGGCGGCCCTCGTCAGCGAGGCGCTGCCCCAATGAGCGCCGTGCCGGCCGTGGCCATGCCCATACCAGGGCCCGAGGCGAAGGCGAGCGCCCGGGACTGGCTCGCCGTGTTCGGCGCGATCCTCGGCGCCTTCACGGCGATCCTCGACATCCAGATCACCAACGCGTCCCTCGCCGACATCCAGGGGGCGCTCGGCGCCTCCACCGAGGAGGGGAGTTGGATCTCCACCGCCTACCTGATGGCCGAGATCATCGTGATCCCGCTCACCGGCTGGCTGTCCTCGGTGATCGGCCTGCGCCGCTACCTCGCGGTGAACACGATGCTGTTCACCGCCTTCTCGCTGGCCTGCGCGCTCTCGACGACCTTGAGCCAGATGATCCTGTTCCGGGCGGGCCAGGGCTTCACCGGCGGCGTGCTGATCCCCACCGCCATCGTCATCGTGCGCACCCGGCTCTCGAAGGCGCAGCAGCCCATCGGCATCGCGCTGTTCGGGCTGACCGCGACCTTCGCGCCCGCCATCGGCCCGACGGTCGGCGGCTGGCTCACCGACAACCTGTCCTGGCACTACATCTTCTACCTGAACCTGATCTTCGGACCCGTGGCGGCGGCGATCCAGCTCGGCGCCTTCGACAGCGTGCCGGCGCGCTGGGGCGAGCTGCTCAAGGGCGACTGGATCGGCATCGGCCTGATGGCGGCCGGCCTGCCGGCCCTGACCTACGTGCTGGAGGAGGGCCAGCGCAAGGACTGGTTCGGCTCGCAGATCATCGTCAACATGTCGCTGCTGGCGGCGGCCGGCATCACCGGCTTCATCGTCCGCGAGCTCACGACCGAGCGCCCGTTCATCAACCTGCGGGTCCTGGCCAACCGCTCGGTCGGGGGCGCCTGCGTGCTGATGACCGTGCTGGGCGCGGTCTCGTTCGGGTCGATCTACATCATCCCGGTCTATTGCGCGCAGATCCAGGGCTACAACGCCCAGCAGATCGGCTACGTGGTGATGTGGTCGGGCCTGCCGCAGCTGGTCCTCTTCCCGATGATGCCGCTGCTGATGCGGACCTTCGACGCCCGGGTGCTGGTGGTCACCGGCACGCTGTTCTTCATCGCGAGCTGCTGGATCAACGTCGGCCTGACCCACGATGTCGGCGCCGACCAGCTGATCCTGCCGCAGCTGATGCGGGCCATCGGCCAGCCGCTCTTCACCATCCCGCTGTCGCAGCTCTCCACCGTCGGCCTCGCCCCGCGCGACACCGCGGACGCCTCCGCCCTGTCGAACATGATGCGCAACCTCGGCGGCTCGATCGGCATCGCCATGCTGTCGACCATGATCGACCGGCGGGAGCACTTCCACTTCTCGATGCTGGCGGAGGCGATCACCGTCAACGCGACCCGCACCCAGGACCGGCTCGCGGCGCTGGCGGCCGGGATGCACGCCCGCATCGCCGACCCGCTCGCCGCCAAGGGGGTCGCGCTCGGCCAGCTCGCCGCCCAGGTCCGCCGCGAGGCCTATGTGATGGCCTACGCGGACGGGTTCTGGCTGGTGGGGGTGAGCCTCGTGGCGAGCCTCGTGGTGGTGGCGATCCTCAAGAAGCCCCAGCGCGCCGCCGGGCCCGTGGAGGCGCACTGACCGGCTCGGGACAAGACCGGCCGTCTTCCAGCCCTCCGCACCGTCGGTCCGGGGCGCCGCAGGCGAGCCCGGACCCGGAGGGGCACCCCGCAGGCGGGCAACCCAAAACCGCCATGAGCGCCAGAACTTGGCACCTCGGCGGGTCTGGATCCCGGGCTCCGCTGCGCGGCCCCGGGATGACGGGGAGGGGCGGGCAGCCCGGCCGAGCCTGCCGCCCTACTTGCCCGGCAGGTTGTGGACGATCGGGAAGAACGTGTCCTTCCAGTCCTTGGGCTCGGCCTTGATGGTCTTCATCGCGTAGAAGTGCCGGGCCTGGAGCATGATCCCGTAGGGCGTGGTGGAGAAGTTCGTCCCCGGCTCCTTCATGATCTCGACCAGCGTCTCGGGCGGCGTCTTCTCGTTGGTGGCCGCCACGTAGTCCTTGGCGGCCTTGAGCGGGTCCTTGGCGATCTCGGCATTGGCCTCGCCGATGGCGGCCACGATGGCGGCGGCGAGCTTGGGATTGCGGTTGAACCACGCCGTGCGGGCGTAGAAGATCGCGTTGCTCACCGGCTCGCCGACCAGCTCGAAGGAGTTCAGCACCTTGTGGATCGCCGGGTCCTGCAGCTCGCGCTGCTGGAACGGCGGCAGGGAGAAGTGGCTGTTGACCTCGTTGTGCGGGCTCGCCAGGGCCGCCACAGCGTCGGGATGGCCGAGTTGGACGGTGAGCGGGTCGAGCTTGGTGGCGTTCTCGGGCCCGAACGCCTTCTTGGCGGCGATCTGGAGCAGCACCGCCTGGGACGAGACCTTCACGGAGGGCAGGGCGATCTTGTCCTTGGACGAGAAGTCCTTGAGGTCCTTCACGTCCGGGTTGCGGGTGAGCAGCAGCATCGGCGTCGAGCCGACCCCGCACAGGCCCTTCACGTCGCCCTTGGTGCGGTCGTTGAGCAGCAGCATGTTGGTCGAGCCGCTGTCGACGATGTCGATATTGCCCGACAGGAGCGCGTCGTTGCCGGCGGCGCCGCTCGTCAGGTTGACCCACTCCACCGTGACGTCCCCGAGGCCGGCAGCCTTGGCGTGCTTCTCGATCAGCTTGTGCTGCTCGGCCAGCACCGCGGGCAGGTAGACGAAACCCGGCTGCCGGCTGATCCGGACCTTGGCATCGTCGGCCCGGGCGGGGGTGGCCAGCGCCAGCCCGGCCAGCAGGAGGACCGATCCCGCCCGCAGGAGCCGGCGGCGGCCCAGCAGCGACGAGCCCGTCCGCGACGTACGCACCATGACGCTTCTCCCTGTGGCCCGGCGGCTTCGTGTCCGATCCGGGCTTGTCGTTGCGCGCGAGTGGACAGAATTGGGCGGGCGCGCGCAAGGCCCGATCTTCGCGGGCCGCTGACGCTGGAGCCTCGACGTTCGGCACCGTGAAATCATCGTCGCCGGGACGCGGGCGAAGATCGGGCTCAGGGCGAAGCTCCGCACCGTCACGGCCATCGCGCGGGTCGGCCCCAGCGCGGAAATCTCCGGCCAGACCGGCCGGATCCAGGGGGCGCCCCGGGACGCGGTCGCGGCAGCCGCGGAGGAGCGAGGCGCCGCCATCCGGGAGATCGGCTGCGGCGCGGCGAGTGCCGCCACCGGGGCGCAGAGCGTGACCGAGAACGTCGGGGCCGCCCGCGGCCTCGCACGGCGCTCGGACGAGCTCGACCACGCCGGGAAGGCCTTCCCGGCGAAACCCCGGGCGGCCTGAGGGCGGGGCCGGAGAGGGGGATGAGCCCTCGACAGGGTACGCGGGAGGCACGCGGCAGGCACGCGACAGGGCGCTCAGCCGGCCGAAAAGCCCCGCACCGCCGCCCGCACCAGGGCGTCGATCATCGGCCGCACGTCGTCCACGCCGAGGGGCCCGAGGCTGCCGAGATCGGCGAGGTAGGTCATGCCGTGGACGCTGGACCAGAGCGCCCGCGCCATCACGGGGATTGCCACCTCGGCGAGGCGGCCGCCGTCGCGCAGCACCCCCTCCAGGATCGCGAACAGGGCCGCGATGTCGGCCTGCACCGAGTCCGGCGCCGCCACGGTGCGGCGCTCGAAGATCGCCGCCCAGGCCGCGTGGTTCGCGGCCGCGAAGGCGAGATACGCGTCGGCCAGGCACAGGAGCCGGGCCTCCGTCTCCCGCGACGGGCAGCCCGCCAGCGCCCCCGCCAGGGTGTCCCGGAGGCGGCGCATGGTGACCGCGTTGGCCTCCAGCCGCAGCAGCTCCAGGCTGTCGAACTGCGTGTAGACCGAGCCCACCGCCGTGCCGGCCCGCTCCGCGACGCCGCGGGCGGTCAGCGCTGCGACGCCGCCCTCGTTCAGGATCGCCACCGCGGCCTCGATGAGGGCCCGGCGATCGGCCTCCCTGTCGCCCGGCTCCTTCCGCGGCCGCCCGCGCAGTTTTTTATGAACCTCGTTCATTTTATCCCTTGCAGCCCGGCGCGCCCCATGTTTATCTGTTTCGTGAACGGCGTTCAATCAATTCCGGACCGGGTCCGGATCGTCGTTCCCGCGAGGTGAACCGTGATGAGGACCCTCTCCTTCCTGATGCGCGGCGTGATCGCCGACAACGCCCAGGCGATCCACGACGCCCACGCCGTGACGATCCTGCGCCAGCAGATTCGGGACGCCGCCGGCGCCCTGGCGACCGCCCGGCGGGAACTCGCCGTGGCCATGGCCTACCACGCCGCCGAGGCACGCGCGCTGGCGGCGATCGGGGGACGGATCGAGACCCTGACGGAGGGGGCGCGGCGGGCCCTCGGCGACGGCCGCGAGGATCTCGGGACCGAGGCGGCGATCCACATCGCCGCCCTGGAGGACGAGCGGGCCGACCGCCGGGCCGCCGCCGAGCGCTTCGCCGCCGAGGTCGAGCGGCTGAAGCGCCTCGTCGCGCAGGGCGGCGAGCGGCTGCGGGATCTCGACCGCGGGCTCCAGACCGCCCGCACCACCGAAGCCCTGCGCCGGGCGGGGCTGGAGGGCCGCCGGGCCACGACCCTGTCGGCCGGTGCGCTGGGCGAGGCCGAGCGGACCCTGGAGCGCCTGCGCGCCCGGCAGGCGGCCGAGGCGGATGTGGCCGCCGCGCTGACCGAACTGGAGGCCGAGGCTACGGGCGGGATCGAGGCCGACCTGGAGGCGGCCGGCTACGGCCGTCCGCGTACGGACCCGCGAGCAGTGCTCGATCGCCTCAGGGCCCGGACCTGACCGGATCGCACACCTGACCACCACGCAACACCCACGCAGGAGCACACCATGACACCGCAGATGCCCCATACCGGCGCCTGGAAGACCTTCACGCTGGTCAGCTTCGCCGCCGCCGCCGCCATGCTGACGATCGGGATCTTCTTCCTGCCCGCGGATATCTGGATCAAGGGCTACCTCGCCATGGCATCCCTGTTCCTCACGGGCACGACCTTCACGCTGGCCAAGACCCTGCGCGACGAGCACGAGGCGAACCGGCTGATCAACAAGATCGAGGATGCCGCCGCCGAGCGGGTCCTGCGCGAGGCAGTGCCGGGCCGGCTCTGAGATCGCTCCGGATCAGCCCGCGGCGTCCAGGAACCCGGCGAGGATCTTCGAGAATTCCGGGGTGCGCAGGTAACCGTAGGATTTGTGCCGGTTCTCGGCGCCGTCCGGCCTCCGGTAGGCGTTGATCACCGGCACGTCCCGGACCCGCACGCCGGCGGCGTTCGGCGCGTAGAGGCCGGCGAGGTCGTCGCCCACCGTGGCGATATCCTGCCGGTCCATCAGGTTGGTCCAGGCGGTGAGCGCGGCCGGCACCCGCAGGTCGCCGTGCTCGTCGGCGAGCTTCAGCTTCAGCTCGGCGAGCCCGAGGGGCGAGCCGAGGGTCGCCAAGGCGCAGCGGGGCAGGGGCGTCCCGTCGGCCTCGGCGGCGCGCAGGACGTCGTAGGCGATCAGGCCGCCCATCGAGTGCGCGGCGATCAGCACGTCGTCCTCCGCGGCCTCGGCCAGGGCGACGCGCAGGCGCTCCCGGGCCGCGTCCCGGAACGCCGCGTCCTCGTAATAGCCCCAGAGATCGCCGAGGCGGTATTCCAGGATCAGGTCGTCCAGAGGAGTCAGCCCCGCGGCCTCCTGCAGGTGCGAGAGGCCGCGGTAGATCCGGTCGGTGAGGGTCGGCTCGGCGCTGCCGGCATCCCCGCCGGAGAGGGGAACGGCCCGAGGCCGTGATCGGGCCGGTAGGGCTCCCGGTTGCCGTCGCCGGAGAGCGGCTGCGGGTAGCGGAGATCCGCCCAGTAGACGAAGGTGAAGGCCAAGTCGGCCTCGGCCACCTGCAGCCCGAGGTTCCGGTCGAGCCCTTCGCGGATCGCGGCGCGCCACCACGCGGCCTTCTCGTCGCGCGGCGGCTTGTTGGCGAGCCCGTGGATGCCGATGATGCGCGCCCGACCCAGTGTCCGCTCCCAGACCGACGAGGCTGTCGGTCGGTCAAGATAGGGCCATCCCGCGCGGGCGGAACTGCGGCTTAGTTACCGAGGCGCCGCCGGACGCGTCGCCCCGTCAATCGAACAGGCTGGAGACGCTGGATTCCGTCGCGGTCCGGCCGATCGCCTCCCCGAGCAGCGGCGCGATGGTCGCCACCCGGATGTTGCGGGCGAGCTTGACCGCCTGGGTCGGCTGGATCGAGTCGGTGATCACCAATTCCTTCATCCGCGAGGCGGCGATGCGGGAGACCGCGCCGCCCGAGAGCACCCCGTGGGTGATGTAGGCCGAGACGTCCTTGGCGCCGGCATTCAGCAGCGCCTCGGCGGCGTTGACCAGGGTACCGCCCGAATCGGCGATGTCGCCGACCAGGATGCAGGAGCGGCCCTCGACCTCGCCGATGATGTTCATCACCTCCGATTCGCCGGGGCGCTCCCGGCGCTTGTCGACGATGGCGAGCGGGCAGTCGATCCGCTTGGCGATGGCCCGGGCGCGCACCACGCCGCCGACGTCGGGCGAGACCACCATCCGGTCGGCGCTCGGCAGCCGCTCCTTGATGTCGCGGACCATCACGGGGGCGGCGAACAGGTTGTCGGTCGGAATGTCGAAGAAGCCCTGGATCTGGCCGGCATGGAGGTCGAGGGTCAGGACGCGGTCGGCGCCGGCCTCGGTGATCAGGTTCGCCACCAGCTTGGCCGAGATCGGGGTGCGGCCGGAGGTGCGCCGGTCCTGCCGGGCGTAGCCGAAATACGGGATGACCGCCGTGATGCGCCGCGCCGAGGACCGACGCGCGGCGTCGATCATGATCAGCAGCTCCATCAGGTGGTCGTTGGCCGGGAACGAGGTCGATTGGACGATGAACACGTCCTCGCCACGCACGTTCTCCTGGAGCTCGACGAAGATCTCCATGTCGGCGAAGCGCCGGACCATGCACTTGGCCAGCGGCAGTTCGAGATAGGCCGCGATCGCCTCGGCCAGGGGCCGGCTGGCATTCCCGGCGATGATCTTGATCGAGGATTTCATGGCGAGGACTTCATGGGCGGCCGCTCACGCGCGGCCGGACCCCCCGCCGCGCTCCGAAGCCCGGTCCCTTGACGGGCCGGAACGATGCGATGACGGGCGAGGCTCTTAGCAGCGGGCAGGAAGTGTCACAATGCCTTCACGCGGCCTCCGCGGCAGCACCGCACAGGCGACATGCCCCGCTCAGGGCGTCTGCGGCTCCAGCAGCCGGTGCAGGTGGACCACGAAGTAGCGCGTCTGCGCGCTGTCGACGGTGGCCTGCGCCTTGGCCCGCCAAGCCGCCTGCGCGGACGCATAGTCGGGAAAGATGCCGACGATGTCGAGGTTCTTGATGTCCCGGAACCGGACCCCGTCGAGATCCTGCAGTTCACCGCCGAAGACCAGGTGCAGCTTCTGGTCGTTGTCGATCGCCGTCGCCATGGCCTCTCCTCACATGTTGCCCGCGGCGCTCGCAAATGGCGCGCCTCCGGTCAAGCCGGAACGCGCGCAGCCGAGCAATGCCGCGTTCGCACGCCTCCGCACCGTCGGGGGTGTCGCGGGGGTCTCGGGTGCCTTGAGGATCTTGGGGATCTTGGGCCTGCCGGAGGCGCGGCGATGGCGCGGCTGCGGAAGCGGCGGGGCTCCGTGCTAGGAAGGCGGGCATGACGCGCAGGCTTCTCCGCATCGCCGCCGTGGCACTCGCTCTCTCGGCGATCCCGGCACTGGCCCAGCAGCCGGCCCGGGCGCCGGGCCGGGCGGCCGCCGACAAGGCCGGCCAGGACAAGGGCGGCCCCGACCGGCGCGGCGGGCCGCCGGTGATCGGCTGCCCGTCGCTCGCCAATTACCGGATGCTGCTGCACGACGGGCCGCAGGCCGCCGCCGCGCGCCTGACCGATCCGAAAGCGGACCATCTCGGCTGCTCCGTCCTGACGCGCGCGGAGATGACCGGCATCGTCGACCGGGTGGTACTGGGCGGGCAGAGCTACGATTGCGCGGGCGTGCGGGGCACGACGGTCTGCCACTGGATCGAGGCCGGAGCCTCCGCGCGCGCCGGCGCGGCCGGACGCTGACCTTCGATCGCTGAGGATCCGGACGGCCTCAGCGCAGGTGGCCGCTGGCGCGCAGATCCCGCTCGACGGCCTCCTGGATGGCCCGGAGCGGGTTGTCGTTCGTGGCGCCCGGCGGATGCAGGGGCGCCATCGCGGCCGGCTTCGTGTCCAGCCCCGGCAGGATGGTGGGGCCCGCTTCCACCTGCCGTGCAGGCCGGCGCAGGGCGAGACCCCGCAGCGCCTCGCGGGCGCCGGGCGGGAGGAGCGTGGCGAGCTTGTCGAGCATGTCCGAACCTCAACGCGCGCGGCCGGCGACGGCCGGCGGGGACGGGACCACGGAGGCGGAGCTGTTCGTCACGGAGGCACCAGCACAGGATCGACCGAGCACGGGAAACGGACCGGGGCACGCACCGTTCCGTCGAGCCATGATTGCCGATTTTGCCGCATGTGTCGCCCAGAAACCAGCGAACACTGCTTTTCAGCTTGGATTGTATAGAACCTGGCGGAAGCGGATGGGAATCGAACCCACCGTACGCTGTTGGCGTACCACTGGTTTTGAAGACCAGGAGGGCCACCAGACCCCGTTCGCCTCCGCGCTCGGGGTTACGGGCGGGTGCCGGCAGGGTCAAGATCCGCGGACCCGCCGCGCCGCCCTCCCGGGCCTGCAGCGCGCAATGGTCGCGCCTGCCGCGCCGCGGGAACGCGCTCTTCAGCGCGCCCGCTCGTCCCGTGCGACCGCTGGGGCGACCGAGGTCCCGGTGCGGGCCGAGATCAGGCCCGCCTCAAGGCACGCCATCACCCGGACCGCCTCCAGCGCCGCTGCGTCGTCGTGCGATCCGCGGGCGATGGTCTCGGCCACCGCCCGATAGAAGCACCGCTGATCCCCGGACACGGCCGGCCTGCGCGTCACCGTTCCGGTGCCGTCATGGATCTCCAGTCCGTCCGGATCCTCGCCCCATCCCGGTGCGCCCGGGGCAAGCCCGGCCAGCAGCTGCCCTTCCTGCGGGTCGGGACCGTGCTTGATCAGGCTGCCGGCCTCGCCATGGACCACGAAGCGGGGCGATCCGCCGGCGACGAGCATGCTCGCGTGGAGCACCACCCGCAGCCCCGGATAGTCCAGCACCGCGTGGGCCCAGTCGTCGGAGGACGCTCCGGGACGGAGCCGGCCGAGATTCGCCGTCACCCGGTCGGGCAGGCCGAAGAGCTGGATCGCCTGATCCACGAGATGCGGCCCGAGATCGTACCAGATCCCGCTGCCGGGGCCGGCATTCTCACGCCACCGGTCCCGGACACGGGGCCGGAAGCGGTCGAAGTGGGACTCGAAGTGCCGCACCGCGCCGATCGCGCCGGCCGCGATGGCCTCGCGGACGGTCAGGAAATCGCTGTCCCAGCGGCGGTTGTGAAACACCGCGAGCACGCGGCCCCCGCTCGCCGCCGCCGCGCGCAGGGCGCGCGCCTCGGCGAGGGCGAGGGTGAAGGGCTTGTCGACAACGACGTGCTTGCCCGCGGCCAGGGCGGCGCGCGCCAGCGGTGCGTGACTGTCATTGGGTGAGGCAATCACCACGAGGTCGACGGCCTCCGAAGCGGCGACCGCGAACGGGTCGGCGACCACCGTCAGGCCGGGCAGATCGGCCTCGACCTTGGCGGGATCGCTGGATCCGACCAACCGGAGGTCGAGGTCCGGCACGGCGTTGATCAGCGGCGCGTGAAAGGTCCGGCCGGAATAGCCGTAGCCGATCAAGCCGACCCGGACCGCGGCGCCCATCGCATCACCTCTTCAATCCGGAACAGGCGCGGCATCTCACTGACTATCGGATACAAGGTGCCGCGTCTTGTCCGTTGTTACGAACATCCTTTCCGCTCGGCCAAAGATAAGAATGATGATGTCCGGGCGCTCACGCCCGTCGTTCAACACATCAGATCGGCCATGGCGCTTATCGCCGCTCGCGATTTCTCTTAGCGCCCGTCGCCGAGGCGTCCAAGCCGTGGAGCTATGCTTCGAGGCGGCGTCAGGGATCCTTGCCGATGTCGGAGGTCGACGGGTGCGGCCGGCCGCGTTCGACCGCGATCCGATGGGTTCGCGTCCGCTTTGCGGCGTCCATCTGATCCGGATTCGTATTAATTCCGCCACACTGTTGTGGCCCTGCACCAGTCATGCCGTTCCTGAGACGCTCACGGAAAGAGGAAGGCCCGTCGCCCGACCCTGAAGGGTCCGGGGAGGGGGTGGGCCCGGGCGCGCCCCTGGCGGATTCCCTGAAGCCGGGCCCGCGCGGTCCGGGCTGGATCGGCGCGGCCATGGTGGTCACCGCCCTGGTCTCGGCGCTGGCGACCTTCCTGATCCTGGCCGGGGTGATCCGGGTGACGCCGACGCCGGCCTACGGCGTGACGCTGCTCGCCATCAACGCCGCCCTGGTGCTCGGCCTCGCCGTCGTCATCGCCTGGGAGGCGCGGGTCTTCCTGCACGCCCGCAAGGCCAACGCCGCGGTGGCGCGCCTGCACACCCGCATCGTCGGCCTGTTCTCGCTGATCGCGATCCTGCCGACGATCCTGCTCGCCGTGGTGGCGTCCGTGACCATCGACCGGGGCCTGTCGCTCGGTTTCACCGACCGGGTCCGCGACGTGGTGCTGAAATCCGTGGAGGTGGCCGACGCCTACCAGGAGAACCAGTGCCAGAGCCTCGCCCGCGAGATCCGCATCCTCGCCGACGACCTGACCCGGGCGCGGCCGAACTTCGACGTGAACCGGGACTGGTTCCAGACCTTCCTGACGACCCGGGCGACCAATCTCGGCCTGCCGGTGGCGCAGATCATGCGCGGCCCGACCGAGGTGGTGGCCCGGGCCAAGATCGACGTCCTGAAGACCAACCGGCTGCCCTCGGCGGCGGCCTTCGAGGATGCGGCCAACTCGGCCGACCCGATCTGCCTCCTGCCCACCGAGGGCCGGGTCTTCGCCGCGCTGATGCGGATGCCGGCCTACGACGACGCCGTGCTGATGGTACAGCGGGAGGTCAGCCAGCTCGCCATCGACTTCCCCGGCGTGTCCCGGGCGGCGGCGGCCGAGTACCTCACCTACGATTCGCTGCGGCGCTCGATCCAGATCACCTTCGCGTCGGTGTTCCTGCTGATCGCGCTGATCGCGCTGCTCTCGGCCGTGTGGTTCGGCATGAACTTCGCCAACCGGTTCGTGGCGCCGATCCGCCGGCTGATCAACGCCGCCGACCAGGTGGCGTCGGGCAATTTCTACGCCCAGGTGCCGACCAAGAAGACCAGCGGCGACCTCGCCCATCTCGGCGAGAGCTTCAACAAGATGACCCAGGAGCTGCGCCGCCAGCATGCCGGCCTGATCGCCGCGAGCGACCTGATCGACACCCGCCGCCGCTTCACCGAGGCCGTGCTCTCGGGCGTCTCGCCCGGGGTGATCGGCCTCGACGCGGCGGGCTTCGTCACCATCGCCAACCCGGCCGCCGAGCGGATGCTCGACCTGGAGAGCGACGCCCTGGTGGGCCAGTCCCTCGCCCAGGCGGTGCCGGAACTCGCGCCCGTGCTGGCCGAGAGTGAGGCGCGCCCGCGCAGCCTGCAGCAGCAGCAGGTCCAGCTCACCCGGTCCCGGGGCGAGCGCACCATCACGGTGCGGGTCACGAGCGAGCAGGCGCAGGGGGCCTCCCGCGGCTCGGTGGTGACGCTCGGCGACATCACCGACCTGGTCCAGGCGCAGCGCAGCTCCGCCTGGGGCGACGTGGCGCGCCGCATCGCCCACGAGATCAAGAACCCGCTGACCCCGATCCAGCTCTCCGCCGAGCGGATCCGGCGCAAGTACGGGAAGGTCATCACCGCCGACAAGGAGGTGTTCGACCAGTGCACCGCCACGATCGTGCGCCAGGTGGACGAGATCAAGCGCATGGTCGGCGAGTTCTCGGCCTTCGCGCGGATGCCCAAGCCCGCCATCGCGCCGAACGACCTCACCGAGATCGCCAAGCAGAACCTGTTCATGATGCGCGTGGCGCACCCGGACATCGACTTCGCGTTCTCGGCCCAGGGCGGCGCGGGGAGTGCAGAAAAGATCGTGGCGGCCTTCGACATCAGGCTGCTCAGCCAAGTGATCACCAACATCCTCAAGAACGCCGTCGAGGCGGTGGCCGAGGTGCCGGAGGCCGAGCTCGGCAAGGGCAAGATCTCCTTGAGCCTCGCCGTCGAGGACGGGTTCGCGGTGATCGCCGTCACCGACAACGGCAAGGGATTTCCGGCCGAGGGGCGCCAGCGCCTGCTCGAGCCCTACATGACCACCCGCGAGGGTGGGACCGGACTGGGGCTTGCTATCGTCAGCAAGGTGCTTGAGGAGCACGGCGGCGGGATCGAGCTGAACGACAATCCCGCCGGCCGCGGCGGCCGTGTCCGGATGCGGGTCCCGCGCGAGCACGGGCCCGAACCGGCCGCGGCGCCGTCTGGAACCCTACCCGTCACGACAGAGGAGAAGGGCGCCGCGCCGACGGCCCCCCGGATCGCGGAGATGCACGCATGAGCGCCGATATCCTGATCGTCGACGACGAGGCCGACATCCGCGACCTCGTCGCCGGGATCCTGGACGACGAAGGCCACCGCTGCCGCACGGCCGGCGGCTCGGACGAGGCGCTCGCCGCCATCGAGGCGCGCCGGCCGCACCTCGTCTTCCTCGACATCTGGCTGCAGGGCTCCCGGCTCGACGGCCTGCAGGTGCTCGACCTGATCAAGGCGGCCAATCCCGACCTGCCGGTCGTCATGATCTCGGGCCACGGCAACATCGAGACCGCGGTCTCGGCGATCAAGGCGGGCGCCTACGACTTCATCGAGAAGCCGTTCAAGGCCGACCGGCTGATCCTGGTGGCGGAGCGGGCGCTGGAAGCCTCCCGGCTCCGGCGCGAGGTCCGCGACCTGACGGCGCGGTCAGGATCGGCCAACCGCATCGTCGGCGGCTCGCTGGCGATCAACCAGCTGCGCCAGACGCTCGACCGGGTGGCGCCGACCAACGCCCGGGTGATGATCACGGGCGCGCTGGGCTCGGGCAAGGAGCTGGCCGCGCGCAGCCTGCACAAGGCCTCGGCCCGGGCGAACGGCCCGTTCGTGCTGCTCAACGCCGCCGCGATCCTGCCCGAGACCATGGAGGCGGAGCTGTTCGGGGTCGAGGGCGAGAGCGGCCGCCGGGTCGGCGCCCTGGAGGAGGCCCATGGCGGCACCCTCTACCTCGACGAGGTCGCCGACATGCCGCGCGAGACCCAGAACCGGATCCTGCGCGTCCTCGCCGACCAGAATTTTCAACGGGTCGGCGGCACGACGCGGGTGCATGTCGACGTGCGCATCATCTCCTCATCCTCCCGGGACCTTCAGGAGGAGATCGCCGCCGGCCGATTCCGCGAGGACCTGTTCCACCGCCTCTCGGTGGTGCCGATCCGGGTGCCGGCCCTGTCGGAGCGCCGGGAGGACGTCCCCGAGCTGATCCAGTTCTTCATGGACAACATCTCGTCCCAGACCGGCCTGCCCAAGCGCCGGATCGCCGAGGACGCGATGGCGGTGCTGCAGTCGCACAACTGGCCGGGCAATGTCCGCCAGCTCAAGAACAACGTCGAGCGGCTGATGATCCTCACGCAGGCCGACCCGGAGCAGGAGGTCACCTCGGAGATGCTCCCCTCCGAGATCGGCGCCCTGGTGCCGACCACCCCGGGGGGCGCGGGCGGCGAGAAGCTGATGAGCCTCGCGCTGCGCGAGGCCCGCGAGATCTTCGAGCGCGAGTACCTCGTGGCGCAGATCGCGCGGTTCTCGGGCAACATCTCCCGCACCGCCGAGTTCATCGGCATGGAGCGCTCGGCCCTGCACCGAAAGTTGAAGTCCCTCGGCATCGGCCCCTGAGGGGCGGGGGCGTGAGAGCGGTGCCGATCCGTCACGGATGATTCAGGCGCGGGGGTTGCTTGCGCCCACGCTTTCGCCAAGTCATGGTGCTTGTATACAAAGCCGTGGGCGGGATGACCGGACAATCCGGCCCGCGGCATACCCATCCCGGGCGGCTCGATCCGGGACAACAAGAAGGCCAAGAAGATGGCGGGCGAACGCGCACAGAACCTTCAGGACACCTTTCTCAACCATGTCCGCAAGAACAAGATTCCGCTGACCATCTTCCTCGTCAACGGCGTCAAGCTCCAGGGCGTGGTGACGTGGTTCGACAATTTCTGCGTGCTGCTGCGCCGGGACGGGCACTCGCAGCTGGTCTACAAGCACGCGATCTCCACGATCATGCCGGGCCATCCCGTGCAGCTGTTCGAGCCGGACGAGACCGCCGAGAAGGCGTGATTTTTACGATGGGCGAGGTGGGGCCGCGTCGGGACTGATCGTCTCCCGGGCGTAGCCATGCGCCGCGCGTCGGCGACCCGCGCGGTTATTCCGGGGTGCCGCAGGCGAGCCCCGGATCCACGAACGCGATAGGTGCCGGAATCCGGCACGGCGGCGGGTCTGGATCCCGGGCTCCGCTGCGCGGCCCCGGGGTGACGGCGCGGCAGCGGATATCCGCTGCGTTTCCGGCCCGGCATCTTGGCCCGGCCCGTCCGCATCCCCATTCTGTCGAATCCGAGTTCTCGAACGAAGCCGCCGGCGCCCCGGCGGCGCCAAAGGCCGTATGACCGAAACACTGACGTCCGGCGAAGCCCGCCTCCAGGCGCAGGCCGCCCCCGAGGGCGAGATCGCCGCGGCGACCCACACCCTGGTAATCGGCCCCTACCTCGCGCGCAGCGCGCACGGCGCCGGGCACGGGCCGGCCGAGCCGACCCGCTCCGTCGAGGCGCGGCTTGACGAGGCGACCGGGCTTGCCGCCGCCATCGAGCTCGATGTGGTCGAGAGCCTCGCGATCAGCCTGCCGCGGATCCGCCCGTCGACCTATCTCGGCAAGGGCCGGGTCGAGGAGATCGCCGGCCTGATCCGCGCCCGCGAGATCAGCCTCGTGGTGATGGATTGCGCCCTCTCGCCCGTGCAGCAGCGCAACCTGGAAAAGGCCTGGGGCGCCAAGGTCATCGACCGTACCGGCCTGATCCTGGAGATCTTCGGGCGCCGCGCCTCGACCCGCGAGGGCACGCTCCAGGTCGAGCACGCCCACCTCGCCTACCAGAAGTCCCGGCTCGTCCGCTCCTGGACCCACCTGGAGCGCCAGCGCGGCGGCTTCGGCTTCCTGGGCGGCCCCGGCGAGACCCAGATCGAGGCCGACCGGCGCATGATCCAGGAGCGCATGACCCGGATCGAGCGCGACCTCGACGCCGTCGTCCGCACCCGCGGCCTGCACCGGCAGAGCCGGGCGCGGGTGCCGTACCCGATCGTGGCGCTGGTGGGCTACACGAACGCCGGCAAGTCGAGCCTGTTCAACGCCCTGACCCGCGCCGAGGTCACCGCCAAGGACATGCTGTTCGCGACCCTCGACCCCACTGCCCGGGCGACCAAGCTGCCCCACGGCGAGACCGTGATCCTGTCCGATACGGTGGGCTTCATCTCCGACCTGCCGACGCCGCTGATCGCGGCCTTCCGGGCGACGCTCGAGGACGCCATCGAGGCCGACGTGCTCCTGCACGTGCGCGACGTCTCCCACGTCGATTCCGAGGCCCAGGCCGAGGATGTCGGCGCGGTGCTGCGCGAACTCGGCATCGAGACCAGCGCCGACCGGATCATCGAGGTCTGGAACAAGGCCGACCTCCTGGACGACGACGAGCGCACGCGGCTCCTGAACCTCAGCGGCCGAGGCCAAGACCCGCAACGACCGCGACAGCGCCGCGCCGGTCCTGGTCTCGGCGCTGACCGGGGAGGGGCTCGCCGCGCTGTCGGCTCGGATCGAGGCGCGGATCGGGCGCAACCGGGCGAGCTTCGCCGTGGCGCTGCCGCCGGAGGACGGGGCGGCGCTGAACTGGCTCTACGAGAATGCCGAGATCCTCGACCGCCGCGCCGAGGCCGACGGCACCCTGCACCTCGCGGTGCGGATCGCCCCCGAGAAGGAGCCGCGCTTCCTCAACCGGTTCGCGGCGGCGCGGCGCCTCGGCCGGGGCGGTTGATGGTCTCGGGCAGCGTCGGCAACCCGCCGCTTCCCGTCCTGCAGGACGCGCGGTCGCCGGCCGAGGGCCGGGTGGATCCGGGATCGGACGACAGAGCGGTGCTGCGCGCCATGCAGGCCGGCGGCGGCCTGCGGCTGCTCGGCCTGCGGGTCGTGATCGTGCTGGTGCTGCTGATGGCGGCCCAGGCCTATGACGGCTCGCTGCACGCCCTGAGCCACTGGCTCATCCTCGGCCTCTACGGGCTCGGCACGGTCTGGTTCGGCTTGGGCGAGCGGAGCGGCGGCCCGCGCGCCGAGGCCTATAGCTGGGCCGGGACGCTGCTCAATGCCGGGCTCGCCGTCTACGTCATCATCGAGCACATGCTGGCCGGGGGCGGGGCCGGCCTCGGCGCCGACGCGGTGAGCCGCCTGCCGGCCTTCCTGCTTCTGCTCCAGACCGGCCTGAGCATGCGGGTGGCGCAGACGCTGCTGTTCTGCGGCCTGGTCACCGCCTGCTGGAGCGCGGCCTTCCTGGTCGGCGTTCTGTATCCGGAGCTGTTCCCCGGCCCGGACACGTTCCCGACCGCGCAGATCACGGGCCTCGCCACCTTCGCGGCGGCGGGCCTGCTGGTGGTCGACGGCACGACCCGCCTGCGCGCCGCCGTGACGCGGGCCCTGCGGATGGAGCACGAGCGGACCCAGCTCGCGCGGTTCGTGCCCGACACGGTCGCCCTCGACCTCGCCGCCGAGGACGGGGACTCGGCGCTCGGCGTCCACCGGCGCCACGCCTGCCTGATGATCCTCGACATCCGCGGCTTCTCGCGGCTCTCCCGCGAGCACCCGCCCGAGGCGATGGTGACGGCGCTGCTGGCCGTCCGGGCGGTCGCGCAGGCGGCGGTGTCGGAGCAGGGCGGCGTCGCCGACAAGTATATCGGTGACGCGGTGCTGGCACAGTTCGTGTTCGGCCAGCCCGGCGCGCAGGCGCAGGCGGCCTTGGCCTGCACCCTGTCGATCCGCCGGCGGATGGCCGCCCTCAACGCGGCGCGGGCGCGGGAGGGCCTGTTCACCCTGCGCCTCGTCGTCGCCCTGCACGCGGGCGACCTTCTGGTCGGGGTCTTCGACGACGGCGTCCGGGCCGAATACACGGTGCTGGGTCCGGCGATGAACGCCCTGGCGCGGATCGAGACCCAGGCCAAGGCGGCCGAGATCGAGGTCGCGGCCTCAGGCGATTTCCTGGATCTGCTCGACGGGGCGCTCCCCGCCGGCCTCCGCGCCGTTCCGGTGCCGCAGGCGCGGCTGCCCGAGCCGCTCGCGCTGTTCGCCCTCGCGGCGTGACGGCGGGGCACGGATGTCGCGGCGCGGATGTCGCGGCGCGATCGCGGGCGATGCCGGAACCCGGCCGGTGTTGATCCGTTCGGTCCGCGCGGCGCAGGGTCGCGGGGAGACATTCGTCCCATGAACAAGATCATTCTCGGCGCGACGCTCGCGCTCGGCCTCGTCCTCGGCGCAGCCAGCCCGAGCCTCGCCTCTCCGGGCGACGGCCTCGACCGGAACGCGGCCGCGCAGGGCAATGGCCGCTTCGGCGGCATGCACCGCAACGCCCGGATGGAATCGCGGATGATGCGGCATCGCGCCCACCGGATGCACCGCCACCATCATCGCCACCACCGCTGATCCGTCCAGCCACGCGGGGCTGATCGGACCTCCGACACCTTACGGTTCGGCCGGTTTTCGGCGATCCGTCGTGCCGGACGGTGGCGGGCGAGCGGGCTTCTGCTACGCCCGTCACCGGATCGAGCGCCCCTCCGTGACGGGCGCGGCGCCACGAGGGATTGATGCTGGGATCGGGATGGTTGGGGCGCCTCGCCCTCGGGTGCCTCGCGGCTCTGGCCGCATCGGTCCCGGCGTTGGCGCAGGACAAGGCGGTCCCGCCCCTCGTCTTCACCGGCATCCCCGACCAGGACGAGAGCCGCTTGGTCGAGCGTTTCGGCAAGGTCGCCGCCTATCTCGAAGCCAGGCTCGGCGTGCCGGTGCGCTACATCCCGGTGAAGAGCTACCCGGCGGCGGTCACGGCCTTCACCAACGGGCAGGTGCAGCTCGCGTGGTTCGGCGGCTTCACCGGCGTCCAGGCGCGCAAGGCCGTCCCGGGCTCGCAGGCGATCGCGCAGGGCGCTGAGGACGCGGCGTTCAAGACCTACTTCATCGCCAATGCCGCCACCGGGCTGAAGCCCGGGAAGGACTTCCCGAAAGACATCGCCGGCAAGACCTTCACGTTCGGGGCCCGGGCCTCGACCTCCGGGCGGCTGATGCCCGAATATTTCATCCGGCAGGCCTTCCCGGGGCGGAGCCCCGACCAGGTCTTCCCCCGGGTCGGCTTCTCGGGCGACCACACCCGCACGATCCAGCTGGTCCAGTCCGGCGCCTTCGCGGTTGGCGCCGTCGACTACGCGGTCTGGGACCTCGAGACGAAGGCCGGCAAGGTCGACCGACACGCCGTCACGGTGATCTGGGAGAGCCCGGCCTTCCCCGACTACCAGTGGACCGTGCGGGGTGAGGTGGAGCGGACCTACGGGGCCGGCTTCACCGACAAGCTGCGGAATGCCCTGACCGGCATCACCGATCCGGCGATCCTGGAGCCGTTCGGGCGCTCGAAATTCGTGCCCGTGACCAACGCCGCCTACGCGCCCCTGCTCGAGGTCGGCCGGTCGACCGGCCTGCTGGACTAGAGCCGTGTCGGGCGGGACCGGATCCCGGGCGGCAATCGTTCTCGCCGATGCTGCGGCGTCTTATGGTGGGCGCCCGGTGCTCTCCGGGATCGACCTGACCGTGCGGGCGGGCGAGCGCGTCGCGCTGATGGGCCGCTCGGGCGCCGGCAAGTCGACCCTGATCGGCCTGATCCACGGGCAGGCGCCCGAGCGGGTGGCGCTGGTGCCCCAGGCGGCCGCCCTGGTGCGGCCGCTCTCGGTGTTCCACAACGTCTATATGGGCCGCCTCGACCGGCGCTCGACCCTGCACAACCTGCGCACTCTGGTCCGCCCGGCCCGGGCCGACGTCGCAGCCGTGGAGGCGGTCCTCGACCGGGTCGGGCTGGCGGACAAGCTCTGGGCGAAGGCCGGTGCCCTGTCGGGCGGCCAGCAGCAGCGCGTCTCGGTGGCCCGCGCCCTGTACAACGGCCGGCCGATCCTGGTGGGCGACGAGCCGGTCTCGGCGCTCGACCGCCAGCAGGGCGCGCGGATCCTCACCGCGCTGGCGGCGAGCCACGAGACCCTGATCCTGGCCCTCCACGACGTGGCCCTGGCGCTCGCCCATACCGACCGGGTCGTGGTGCTGGACGCCGGCCGGATCGTCCTCGACGCGCCGGCGCGGGATCTCGACCCGGCGCGGCTCAGCCCGTTCTACGAGGCCGCCTGATGCGGCTCGCCGCGTTCCTGCCGCGGCCCGGCTACGCGGCGGTGAGCCGCTGGTTCCTGGCGGCGGCGCTGGCCGGCCTGCTGGCGGCGGACCTGCAGGTCACGACGCTCCATCCGTTCGCCGACCTCGCCCGCCTGCTCGGTGGCCTGATCCGGCCCGATTTCCTCGCGGTCGAGGGCTGGAGCGTCCTCTACACCGTGGCCTTCGCCATGCTCGGCGTCGGGCTCGGGGCCGGGACGGGGCTGCTGCTGGCGGTCCCCTTCGCCCGCTCCCGAACGGTCCGGCTCGCCTGCGCGGGGATCCGCGCCGTCCACGAGCTGTTCTGGGCGCTGCTGCTAATGCAGGTGTTCGGGCTCTCGGCGACCACCGGCGTGCTGGCCATCGCGCTGCCCTACGCGGGCATCTGCGCCAAGGTCTATGCCGAGCTGATCGAGGAGGCCGACCTCGCCGCCGTCCGGGTTCTGCCCGCCGGCACCGGCGCGGTCTCGGCCTTCCTGTACGCCCGCCTGCCGGAGGTCGCCGGGCGGATGCGCGACTACACTCTCTACCGCCTGGAATGCGGCCTGCGCTCCAGCCTCGTGCTCGGCTTCATCGGCCTGCCGACCATGGGCTTCGCCTTCGAATCCGCCTTCCGCCAGGGCCGCTACGCCGAGGCCGGGGCGCTGCTGCTGATCTTCTACGCGCTGATCGGCACCCGCCGGCTCTGGGTGCGGGCCCGGACCGTGCCCGTCCTGCTGGTCGGCGCCGCCCTGGCCCTGCCGCCGGCCGTCGGCAGCGCGGCCATCGGCCCGAGCCTCGCGCGCTTCCTCGGCCACGACGTCGTGCCGGCGCCGCTGCGCGGGGCGTCGCTCGCGGACGGGGAGACCTGGGCGCGGCTCTGGTCCTGGCTGCGCCCGATCCTGACCGAGCAGGTCCTGCCCGGCACGGCCCAGACCCTGATCCTGGCGCAGATCGCGCTCGCGGCCACGGCGCTCGGGGCGCTGGTCCTGTTCCCGCTCACCGCACGGCGCTTCGCCGGCCGCCTCGGGCTGCCCCTCGGGCGGGCGCTCCTCGTGGTGGTGCGCTCCACCCCGGAATACATGCTGGCCTATGTCGGCCTGCAGCTGCTCGGCCCCTCGATGCTGCCGGCGATCCTCGCGCTGGCGCTGCACAATGCCGGGATCGTCGCCTACCTGATGGGCCGGCACGCCGACGCGATCCCCTACCGAGCCGACGCGCCAAGGGGCCTCGACCTCTACGCCTACGAGACCGTACCGCGCCTCTACGGGCAGTTCCTGGCCTACCTGCTCTACCGCTGGGAGCTGATCCTGCGGGAGAGCGCGATCTTCGGCATCCTGGGGGTCACCACGCTGGGCTTCTACGTCGATGCGGCGGTCTCGGAGCTGCGCCTCGACGTGGCGTTGGTGCTGATCGCCACCACCGCCCTGGTGACGATGGCGGTCGACGCGCTCTCGCGGGCGCTGCGCCGGTCCCTGCGGATCGACGCCCTGCCGACCCGGCTCTCCGGGCCGCAGCCGATCACCGGGGCGGAGGCTGCGGACGGCTGAACGGCGCCGGATCGGTGTTCGGTCCCGTCCGTCGCCGGTCCGGCAGCGCCGGCCTCCGAGGCGCCCTCCGACCCGCGCGGTGCTTCGGGCGGCTCAGGCTGAGGGAGGTGGATCCGGACGCGGCCGGCTTCGACCGCCGCTCCGTCTCAGCGGCCGCGGTGCCGGCCCGCCTCGGGGCGCAGGTGCAGGAAGCTGCGCTCGCCGGTGGCGGCTTCGGCCACGTGCTGGATCGTGTCGAGCAGGTCGGCCACCGCCTGGGGTGCGGTGGGACGGAACTGGGCCTTCGGCTCGACCCAGCGCTTCTGGGTCCGGCCCGCGGCGATCTGCGCCTCACTGAGCGCGTCGAAGTCCCGGCGTCGCGGCATGGCTGATCCCTCCATGGGAAAATCTGCCCGGAACATGGTTGACGAACGGTTAATTTCGGGGCGCGGCCGGTGCGGCGGGATGCTGCGGGCCGCCCCGGCTTGATCGCCGCACCGGCCGGGCCTAAACAGCAAAACCCAAGGTAAATCAATAGATTAGTTTGATTATAAACTGCAGCCCTCGAGCGGCCGCCTGTCCCTGCGCCGGATCCCGGCCGCGGTGACCGGGTCCGCCGGACTCGCCCTCGGGACTCGGGTCGCCGACACCCTGGCGGGCTTGCGCCCGCTGGCGCCGTTCTTCTGCCTGTACGTGTCCTTCGGGGCCACGCTCGGGTTCCTGTCCGGCGGGGCGCCGCTGATCCTGCGGGCGCGGGGCGTGGAGCTGGCCGAGGTCGGGCTGCTGCAGCTCATCAACCTGCCGGTGGGGCTGACCTTCCTCTGGGCGCCGCTCCTCGACCGCCTGCGCCTGCCGGTCCTCGCGCACCGGATCGGCTGGATCGCGGCCGCGCAGGGCGCGGCCGTCCTCCTGCTGGCGACCTTGAGCTTCGGCGAGCACTGGCCGCTCCCGGCGCTCCTCACCCTGGCGATCGCGGCCTGTGCCTGCGTGGCGACCATGGACATCGCCCTCGAAGCCCTGGTGGTCGAGACCGTGCCGGCGGCGCAGCGCGCCCCCATGGCCTCGGCCAAGCTGTGCGGGGCCTCCCTCGGCGGCATCCTGGGCGTCGGCGTGCTGGTCGGCGCCTATGACAGCCTCGGCTGGCGCGGCGCGGTCCTGGCCTGCGCCGCCCTCGACGCCCTCTGCCTCCTGCCGATCCTCGGCTACCCGGAGACCCGGCGTCATGGCGCCGGGGGCCGCCCGGAACGATGGTCGGGGTCGCTCGCGCGGCTGCGCCTGCTGGCGGGCCGGGTGCTCGCGCTCGGGGCCTATTTCGCCGCCTCCTACCTGCTGGCCGGGCCCAACACCCTGGCCCTCCTCGATCTCGGCGTGCCGCTTGCGCAGGTCGGATTTCTGACCGGCACCGTGCTGCCGGCGGTCAACCTGGTCATGGCGCTGGCGGCCGGCGGGCTCGCCGCCCGGTTCGGCACGGTCCGGCTGATCGCCGCGGGGGCGCTCGGCGTCCTCGCCTCCGGGGCCCTGATGGCCGCCGCCTGCGCGGCCGGATCGGCCGATCTCGGGGTCGCTGCCACGATCCTGAACTTCGTCGCCGGCGGGTTCCTGGGCGTACCGGTGTTCAACATGATCTATCGCTGGGCCCAGGGGCCGAAGCCCGCCACCGACTACGCGCTGCTGTTCGGCGCCGCCTTCTTCGCCGCCATGCCGCTGCGGGTGGCCGCCCCGGCACTCGCCGGCTGGATCGGCTGGCCGGGCTACTTCGCCGCCACTCTGCCGCTCTACGCCGCCGCGGTGGCGTGGCTCGCCGTCGCGGTGGGTCGGACCCTGCGGGCCGACGGGGCGGCGCGATGATCGCCGAGGTCGCCGCTCAGGTCCCCGACTCCCTCGCGGCCTACCGGGGCGGCGTCGCCGCCGGGCCCGGCGGGGCGCAGGCCCTGCCGCTCTGCGCGCTGCGCGACCCCGACCTGTTCGACGCGACCCTCTCGGCCTTCGCGGCGGGGCTCGGCCAGGATGGCGACACGGGTTGCGGCAGCGCCTGCGCGGCTCCCGACCGACGCGTCCTGGTCTCGTACTGGAGCCAGTTCTACCTGGCCGCGCTGGCCACCCCCGCCCTGACCGCCCTGATGCGCCTCGGCCGGCCGCTGCCCCTCGCCTTCGACGCCCTGCGCCTCGAACTCGACGCGACCGGCCGCCCAATCCGCTTCCTCATCCCCGAGGCGGAGATCGGCTGCGACCCGGCGCCCGGCCTCGCCGGACTGGTCGAGGCCCATCTGCGTCCGTTCGTGGAGCTGTGTCAGGCCCGCTGCGGAATCGCGCCCCGAATCCTCTGGGGCAATGCCGCGGTGATCCTCGACTACGTCGCCCGCGAACTCGACACTGCGCTCGGGGACGGGACGGGGGCGGCCTGTGACGACGTCGCGTCCTGCCTCGGATGGCGCGCCGGCCCGGCCTGCGCTAGGAGCCCCCTGTCGCAGGCGCTCTGCCCGGGCGCCGCGGGCTGCCGGCGGCGACGCGTCTGCTGCCTGCGCCACCGCCTGCCGGGGGTGCCGTCCTGCGGCGCGCTCTGCCCCGCCGCCTGCGCCGCCCAGAATTGATCCGAACCGCGATGCTGAAGGCCTTCCTCGCCTATTACCGGCCGTACCGGACCCTGTTCCTGGTCGATTTCGGCTGCGCGGTGCTGTCGGGCCTGCTGGAGCTCGGCTTCCCGGTGGCCGTGAAGGGCTTCATCGACAGCCTCCTGCCCCGGCAGGATTGGGGCCTGATCCTGCTCGCCGCCGCGGCTCTGGCGCTGGTCTACGTCGCCAATGCCGGACTGATGGTGGTGGTCACCTACTGGGGCCACGTGCTCGGCATCAACATCGAGACCACGATGCGGGCGCGGGCCTTCGACCACCTGCAGAAGCTGTCGTTCCGCTTCTACGACGGCCAGAAGACCGGCCACCTCGTCGCCCGGGTGACCAAGGACCTGGAGGAGATCGGCGAGGTCGCCCATCACGGGCCCGAGGACCTGTTCATCGCCGTGATGACGCTCGTCGGCGCCTTCGCGCTGATGCTCATGGTCCACGCGCCGCTGGCGCTGATCACCGCGGCGATCCTGCCGGTGATCGCCTTCGTGTCGATCCGCTATGGCGGCCGCATGACCCGGAACTGGCAGGCGCAGTACGGCCGGGTCGGCGCCTTCAACGCCCGGATCGAGGAGAATGTCGGCGGCATGCGGGTCGTCCAGGCGTTTGCCAACGAGCCCCACGAGCGCGCCCTGTTCGCCCGCGACAACGCCCGGTACCGCGACACCAAGCTCGAGGCCTACCGGCTGATGGCCGCGGGCCTGTCGATCAACTACCTGGGCCTGCGCCTCGTCCAGATCGCGGTGCTGCTGGGCGGTGCCGCCTTCGTGGTCCGGGGCGACCTGACGCCGGGCGGCTTCGTGGGCTTCCTGCTCCTCGTCGGGGTGTTCTACCGGCCGCTGGAGAAGATCGGCGCCGTGGTCGAGACCTACCCAAAGGGCGTGGCCGGCTTCCGCCGCTACCAGGAGCTGCTCGCCACCGAACCCGACATCACCGACCGGCCGGACGCCCGCGCGGTCGAATCCCTGCGCGGCGACATCCGCTTCGAGGGGGTGGGGTTCGGCTACGGTCCCGGCCGCCCGGTCTTCACCGGCCTCGACCTCGCGGTGGCGGCCGGCGAGGCGGTGGCGTTCGTCGGCCCGTCGGGCGTCGGCAAGACCACCCTCTGCGCCCTGCTGCCGCGCTTCTACGAGGTCGAGGCGGGCCGCATCACCGTGGACGGCATCGACATCCGCGACATTACCCTGGCGAGCCTGCGCCGCCAGATCGGCATCGTGCAGCAGGATGTGTTCCTGTTCGCCGGCACGATCCGGGAGAACATCGCCTATGGCCGCCTCGACGCCACCGAGGCCGAGATCGACGCGGCGGCCCGGCGCGCCCGGCTCGGCGCGCTCCTCGACAGCCTGCCGGAGGGGCTCGACACGGTGGTGGGCGAGCGCGGCGTGCGCCTCTCGGGCGGGCAGAAGCAGCGCCTCGCCATCGCACGGGTGTTCCTGAAGAACCCGCCGATCCTGATCCTCGACGAGGCGACCTCGGCGCTGGACACGCAGACCGAGCGGGAGATCCAGCGGGCGCTCGCCGAGCTCGCCCGCGGGCGCACGACCCTGGTGATCGCCCACCGCCTCGCCACGATCCGGGACGCCGACCGGATCGTCGTGCTGGGGGAGGGCGGCGTGGTCGAGCAGGGCCGGCACGCGGCGCTTCTCGCCGCGGCAGGTCCCTACAGCCGCCTGCACGCGGCCCAGTTCGGGAGCGGAGAGGGCAACCCGGTCCTCGCCGCGGAGTAGGGCGGCACGCGGCACCGACCGGGTAGAGGCCGGACAGGCAGCAGCATCCCCGTCTTTGCGGCAGCCTGCGCGTGGTCGAAATCCGACGCTCGGTCCTTACTCGCGGCGTCCGAGAGGGGTGGCTTTCTGCCAATCCGCTTTCGGACAGCAATGACGAAAAGCGGACCGTGGAGCCCGGCTCCAAGGTGGGAGGCACCGCCGCTCTTCCGAGCCGGAGAGCGATCAGGATCTCAGCCGGGACGCCTGCCGGAACTCAGTGGGCGTCAGTCCATGCTGCGCCTTGAAGCGGCGGGAAAAGTGAGCCTGACTGGAGAAGCCACAGCTATACGCCACTGTGCCAATCGGCAGATGGTCGTGCTCAACGCTGCCCAGCTGGTGGCCTGCTCTCAGAAGGCGACGCTCCCAGATGTAGTCGGAGACGTGCCTGCCACGCTCATGAAACATCTCCTGCAGCCTGCGCAACGAGACGCCGACAGCCGCGGCGAGTTCCGGGGGCCCAAAGTTCGGGTCGCCTAGGTGAGCCTCGACATAGGTCTTGGCACGCTGGACCGTGACCGCTTCATGCAAGGGGCGAGACAGCTCCTGTGCCAAGCGCTCGGCGATGCTGGCCGCGATCAGATCGACGCCGATCGCCGACATGCGGTCCGCGACGTCCGGCGCGAGCCGGTGACCGACACGCATCAATTCGGTCAGAAAGCCTGTCGCCAAGGCTGTGCTGCCGAGGTCCGCACCGATGGTCAGCCCGCTGTAGAGACGGGCTGGGCCGAGAAAAGTCTCCAGCCGCTCACGGGGGATGTGGAGGGTGAGCATCTGGCTGCCCGAGGCGTACTCCTGCGCAGCCGGATTGCTGTCGAGCACCACGAGGTCGCCGGGACGTTGCACGGAGGTCCTGTCGGATTGGCTGGTCTTTGCAACTCCCGCGAGTCGGAGGAAGACTCCAACGGCGTTCTCCTGACCATGACGCCGGACCAGATTGGGCGTCGCCTCAGCGCGTAAAGAGCTATGCGAAGAGCGGATCGCTTCGATGGAGCCTATCCTGGCAAATTCGAGCTTACCGCCGAATGGATCATCGCTCAGGCGCTTCAGCTCGGTCGGCACGCGCATATCGGATATCGCATCGCACCAACGTCCAAATCTGTCGCGAGGATGAAAGCTCTCCGTTGTAAACAGTGTGTGCATTTGTTCGATTGTGTGAAATATCGTTTTGCCGCTTCAAGGATTTGTTATCTGCAACGGCACATAGTTGAAAAGACACATATTATCGAATGTCTGAAATGTCAAAAAGCCTAATTTTGGCAACTTAAAGTAGCCTTCTGATAAAGGCGATGGGTCACGGGTCTGTTGTATCGTTGGGATGATCACGTATATATCGGCGATTATAATAGTAGTTGGATATCATACTCATTTGATAAAATTGCATCGCCGGCTGAGATCCTGCCAATTGCTGCTGGATTGACCGGCCGACCTTGGCTGCACCGCAGAGGCTCACTCACCGTTCCGAGCTAAAATCGACGTGCGGCCGACGAACGGCTGCTTTCGAGCGGCGCGGATAGCCGCTGGCGCGGCCGGCATGGACCGGATCCGGAATGGCCCCACAGGGTGATGTTTTGCCCGTGAGCGTGCGAGCGCCAGACTTAAAGAGCGGACGTTCGACGTTCGGCTGGAGCCGGAATGGCAGCTTCGGGGGAGATCTGCTGGAAAAGCCTACGAGTGTTCAGCAGGCCAAAACAGATGGGATGACAATCGTTGGCGTTCGCCCAAAGCGAACCCCGCCAAGCTTGAACGTCTGAGGCTGCTCCTCAAAGACGGCTGGTGCGCTGCAGAAGCACGGGCCCGCGCCCCTCGCTCCCGAGCCGATCCAGCGGGTTGCGCAGCGGGCATTCCGTCTGGGAGAGGCAGCCGCAGCCGATGCACCCGTCCAGGCGGTCCCGCAGCAGGGCCAGCCCATCGATGCGTGCCTGAAGCATCGCCCGCCAGCCGCCGACCATCGCGCGGATCTGCGCCGCCGTGGGACGCTTGCCCGGCGGGATCGGCTTGAGGAGGTCCGCGATTTCCGCGAGCGACACTCCGAAACCCTGTGCCACCCGGATGATGGCCACCCGGCGCAGCACATCGCGCGAGAAGCGCCGCTGGTTGCCACCACTGCGGGTCGCCGCGATCAGCCCCTTCGCTTCGTAGAAATGCACCGTCGAGACCGCCACGCCGCTGCGCCGTGCGACCTCGCCGACTGTGAGGAACTCGGGCAGCGCGGTGCGCCGGACCGCGGATGCGGACATCGCTTGACCTCAAGTGAGCTTGAGGTTTCATACGGGCTGTCGACTTGCCGGTGCAAGTCCCCGGGCCGGGAGGCCGGGGTGCCTCCGGGGTCGACGCTTCTGCTGGTTCATGGGTGGGCGCGCCTCCGGTTCTGACGGAGCGGACGACGACATGAGCACGAAACCCATCCTCGCCCTGGTCAGCGGCGCCAACCGCGGCATCGGGCTCGCCATCGCCACGGGCCTTGCCCGGCAGGGCGCGCAGGTGCTGCTTGGATGCCGCGACATCGGCAAGGGCGAGGCCGCCTGCAACGCCCTGCGGGCGGAGGGGCTGCCGGTCCGCCCGGTCGAGCTGGACACCACCTCGGCGGCAAGCGTGACGCGTCTCGCCGAGATGATCCAGCAGGGCTACGGCTCTCTCGACGCCCTGGTGAACAATGCCGGCATCGGCGTGGATCACGACCCGATGCTCACCGCCGCGGACCGCCTGCGGCGGACCATGTCGGTCAACGTCCTCGGGCCGCTCCTGCTGACCGACGCGATGGTGCCCCTGCTCGAAGCGTCGGGGCGCGGCTGCATCGTCAACGTCTCGTCAGAGCTGGCCTCGTTCGGCCTGCGGTCGGACCCGAACTGGGCGTTCGCCGGTTTCGCGATGCCGATCTATCAGGCGTCGAAGGCCGCCCTGAACGCCCTGACTTTGAGCTACGCGGGACAGCTTCGGGACAGGAAGATCAAGGTCAACGCAATCTGCCCCGGCTACACGGCCACGGAAGCGACGAACTACGCCGGCACCCGCACGCCCGATCAGGCGGCAGTGGTCGCGATCCGGTATGCGCTCCTCGGCGAGGATGGCCCGACCGGCAGCTTCGCGAACGAACAGGGCGCATTGCCCTGGTGAGCATCGCAGCTTTCCAGAGACCGCGCTTCCACAAGGCAACGCGCAGGCCCGAGTGGGATCGTCGGTGACCTGTCCAAGCTCCCGGGCGCGTACGCCGCCATCGCCGACGCGCAGGGCCGCCAGCAGTCCTCAGCTTTGCGTTGACGAAGGCCACCCAGAGCGGCGGCAAAGGTCTCTCGGGCGGCCTGCCTGACGGGACGGTGCCGTGACCGTGCCGGCGTAGAGATCAGGTCAGACCCAGAAGGGAACGAGCACGCCAAGTGCGACTGTCCCGACGACGCCCGGGACGTCATCTTGCGATCGCGCGTTCGCTCCACGAACGTGCGGTGCATCGACCGGCCTGTGTTCCGCCGCCGCCCGCGCAGACCGGTCGACAGCGCCTTCCGGCGGCATGGTGCGGTGAGGTCATGCTGTCGGTTCGCGGCGACCCGGCCCGACACTGGCCGTTCGCTCGACCGTCGAGGGCGCATCACGGCATACGAGCGGCGGAGCATATGTCCGCTTCCAGGATGCTCACGACAGCCTATAAATCGCTGAGTTGGGTCGGAAGCAGACCGGACGGCGGGTACCAAGCGTCGGATTTCGACCACTAAAGCTGCGGCCGTGTCCCCGCCTCCGTGGACTCGCGCACGACGAGGCGGGTGGGGAACAGCTTCTGCGCGAGGTCGTCCGGCGTGCGCGTGCCCTCGATGACCTCCACGAGCGTCGCGAAGGCGAACCGGACCATCTCCAGGGTCGGCCCCTCGATCGAGGTGAGGCTCGGGATCGTGAAGGCGCTCTGGACGCAATTGTCGAAGCCGACGACCCGGATCGCCCCGGGGACGTGGACGCCGCGATCGTGCAGCGCCTTGAGCACCCCGAAGGCCACCCGGTCGTCCGCCGCCACGATCGCGTCCGGTCGATCCGGACGGTCGAGCAGGCTGAGCGTCGCGCGATAGCCGTCCTCGGATGTCCAGCCGCACGGGACGACGAGATCGTCGCGCAGGGGCAGCCCCGCTTCCGCCAGCGCGTCCCGGTAGCCCCGGAACCGCTCGGCGACGGTCGGCGACCGCCGCCCGTCCTGCGCGCCCTTGAGGAAGCAGATCGACCGGCTGCCCGTCCGGGCGAGGTAGCGCACCGCCTCGTAGACCGCGTCGCGCTCGGCCCGCGCCGCGAAATGCGCGCCGGGCGCGTCGAGGCCGAACACCACGAACGGGAAGCGCTTGGCCTGCAGCATCGCGATCAGCGGGTCGTCCCGACACTCCGCGAAGACCACCATGCCGTCGACCCGGGCCTCGCTGACCAGGCCGGTGATCCGGCTCAAGCCGTCGGGAGCGTCGCGGCACCAGCGCCGGTGGATCAGCGTGTAGCCGTGCTGGTCGGTCACGGTCGCGAAGGCCTGCAGGAGGAGGCCCTCGTCGGTCTCCTGCATCAGGCCGGCCGCGTCATCGGGCCGGGCGCCCACGGCGAACACGCAGGCGATGCTGCGGCTCGGCTTCTTGCGCAGCGAGCGGGCCGCGAGGCTCGGTACGAATTCCAGGTCGCGCATGGCGGCCTCGATGGTCTCGCGCGTGGTCCGAGCGACCTTCTCGGGATGGTTCAGGACCAGGGAGACCGTCTGGAAGCTCACGCCGGCCCGCCGCGCGACATCCTTGATCGTCATCTGGCCCATCGTCACCTCAGCCCCGGTTCATCCGGCAGGGCCGGCGCGCCCCGGACGCGCGGTGCCGCGCGAAGCCCGAACGCGGCCTCGTCCGATCGGCCAGTCTAGAGCCGGCCGGATCGGAGATAAAGCTGCACACCGAGCGTGGAGACACCGGCGAATAGGATGAATACCGGCAGATCTGACACGAGAACGGTCTCGCCAAGCCGGTATCGCCAAGATCGACCCGCTGATCCGGGCGCGCGTTGCGGGAGCTTGAGCAGGAACCTTGTCCGCGTCGTGAGGTTCGCCAAGCAGCACCTCAGCGATGATCGGGGCGTCGGGTGCCTCATCCCATTGGAACCTGTCCTATGATGCACCGTCGCGACATCCTCACCACCATGCTGGGCGCCACCGCGGCCCTGGCGCTCACCCGCACCGCCATCGCGCAGGTCACGCCGGCCGGCGCGATCCCCACCGGCGCCTATCTCCAGATGGCGACCGCCGGCGGCCTGTTCCTGGAGAACACGGCCCGCGACGCCCACGAGAAGACCACGAACCCGATGGTCAGGAAGTTCTCCCGCGCCGAGGTGATCGAGCAGGTGAACCTGTCCCGGAAGATCAGCGCCTATACGGGCGGCGCGCCGATCCCGGCTCCGGGCCCCGCGGCCGCCGGCCCCGGCGGCCTGATCGGCGGCCTTGTCGCGGCACCGGTGGCGGTGGCCGGCGCCGCCGTGAACACGGCGGCCGGCGTCGCGGGCGGCGTTGCGGGCGGGGTCGCCGGGGGTCTCGGCGTCGCGTCGCCCCAGGGCATGACCACCGACGCGCAGAAGGCGCAGATCCTCTCGCAGCTCACCGGCATGCCGCCGGGACCGCAATACGACGCGACCTTCGTGAACGCCTCGCTCCAGGGCCACCAGGAGGCGCTCGGCATCCACGGCAGCTACGCCCAGTCGGGCGAGGATCCGGGCCTGCGCCGGATCGCCCGGGGCGCGCTGCCGCTGATCAACCTGCACATCGCCCAGCTCACCCGCATGCAGGCGCGGATGGGCGGCCAGCAGCCCGGCTGACGCGGGGCCGGGACCCGGTTCGGCGCGGGCACCGCGCCGAACCCGAGAAGAAGCCCGCCGCGGCAGAAGCCGGGCGGGCTTGAAGGTGGTCTCGTCTCGGAGATGGCGTGACCCTAGCGGCCGTCCCGGGGCGGCACATCCCCCATCCGGGTGATGGCCGCCACACGATCCTGCGACCGATTCAGGAGCGCGGCGCGTTCGGTCGGTCTCCGGTCGAGGCGACCCCCAGGACCGGAGATCAGGACCGCGTCAGGCGGCTCAGCACGTCGGCGAGGCTCAGGGAGAACAGGATCGCCGACCAGAACAGCCCGCAGGCCGCCGTGAGGCGGATGAGGGCGTTCGCCCGGTCGAGGCGCATGAACAGCAGCGCGACGAGGCCGGCCTGCGTGGCGGCGATGCCGAAGCTGACCGCCACGGTCCAGGCGCCCAGCGGCGCGTAGGCGGCGGCGCAGCTCAGCGCCAGCAGCGCCATCAGGCCGAGCCAGACCGGCAGGACGTGGCGCCAGACCGTGCCCGCGGAGACGCCGTCGCTCATCCCGCGCGCCCCGCGAGGTAGAGGGCCGGGTAGAGGAACAGCCAGACCATGTCGACGAACCCCCAGTAGAGCAGCGCGACCTCGACCTGCGGATTGCCGGGGAGGCGGTCCCGGTCGCGCCAGCCGATCACGATCAGCCGCGCCACGAGGCCGATGCCGATGGCGAGATGGACCCCGTGGATGCCGGTCGACAGCCAGTAGAAGCCGAAGAACAGCTGCGCGGGCGCCTCCGGCAGCTTGAAGCCCGGTCCCGGCACGAGGTGCCCGGCGATGTCCTCGCGATATTCCAGCCCTTTCACCGCCAGGAAGGCGAGGCCGAGGAGGGCGGTTGCCGCGAGGCACCAGAGGGTCATCCGGCTCAAGGAGGCGTGCTCGGAGGCGCGCGAGGCCGCCGCCGCGGTCAGGCCGCTGGTCAGCAGGAGCGCGGTGTTGAGGGTGCCGTAGACGATGTTGGTCTCGCGGGCGGCGGCCGCGAAGGCCTCCGCGTGCTCGGCCCGCACGGCGGCGTAGAACAGGAACAGCGCCCCGAAGAACAGCACCTCGCTGGCGATGAAGATCCAGATGCCGAAGGTCGCGCCGAAGCGCTGCCGGGACAGCGCTTCATCCTCGGACAGCCTGAGCCCGTCCCAGGGTTCTCGGAGCAGCGCCTCGGGGACGATGGCGGGGTCGCTCATGTCAGCGAGCCCTGCGAGGGCATGCGCGGCTGGTCGTGCACCGGCTCCGCGCCCTCGGGATGGTAGTTGTAGGGTTTGCCGAGGACCGCCGGGTGGCCGAAGAAATTGTCCCGCGGCGGCGGCGAGGTGGTCCGCCACTCGAGGCCCGAGGCGTTCCACGGATCGTTCACCGCCCGCGCCCCGAAGAACAGCGACCAGGTCAGGTAGCCGAGCGGCATCAGGTAGGCCGCCGCCAGCACCGCCGCCCCGGAGGAGGAGAGCACGTTCCAGACCTGAAACTCCGGCGGATAGACGTGGTAGCGCCGCGGCATGCCGAGATAGCCCGCGATGAATTGCGGGAAGAAGGTCAGGTTGAAGCCGAAGAACATCAGCACCGCGGCGAACTTGGCCCAGACCTCGGGATACATCCGCCCGGTGAATTTCGGCCACCAGAAATGCAGGCCGGCGAAGTAGGCCGACACGGTCGCGCCGACCATGATGTAGTGGAAATGCGCGACGACGAAGTAGGTGTCCTGCACGTGGACGTCGATCGGGATCGAGGCCAGGAACAGCCCGGTCAGGCCGCCGACCGTGAACAGGCCGATGTAGCCCAGCACGTAGAGCATCGGCGATTCGAACCCGACCTGCCCGCGGTAGAGCGTGGCGGTCCAGTTGAACACCTTGATGGCCGAGGGCACCGCGACCACGAAGGACAGGAACGAGAAGATCAGGGCCGCGTAGGGCGACATCCCCGAGGTGAACATGTGGTGGCCCCAGGTGAAGAAGCCGATCACCGCGATCGCCACCAGGGCGTAGACCATGAAGTCGTAGCCGAAGATCCGCCGCCTCGCAAAGCAGGTGATCACCTCCGAGACGATGCCCATGCCGGGCAGGAGCATGATGTAGACGGCCGGGTGCGAGTAGAACCAGAACAGGTGCTGGAACAGGATCGGGTCGCCGCCCCGGGCGGGATCGAAGATCGGCAGGCCTAAGGATCGCTCGGCCACCACGAGGAGGATCGTGAGCGCCAGCACGGGCGTCGCCAGCACGAAGATGATGCTCGTCGTGTACATGGCCCAGACGAACAGCGGCAGGCGGAACCACGTCATCCCGGGCGCCCGCAGCAGGTGCGTGGTCGCGATGAAGTTCACCCCCGTGGCGATGGTCGAGAAGCCTGAGACGAACACCCCGAGCACGCCGATCGTGACGGCCGTGTTGGAGAAGGTGGTGGAGTAGGGGACGTAGAAGGTCCAGCCGGTGTCGATGCCCCCCGCCAGCACCGCGGTGGCGGTGATCAGGCCGCCGATGACGTTGAGATACCAGCTCGCGAGGTTGAGCTTGGGGAAGGCCAGATCCCGCGCCCCGATCATCAGGGGCAGCAGGAAGTTGCCGAAGGTGGTGGGGATCGACGGGATCAGGAAGAACCACACCATGATCACGCCGTGGAGCGTGAACAGCTTGTTGTAGGTGTCGGCGCCGACGAGGTCGGCCTGCGGGGTGAACAGCTCCAGCCGCACCAGCGTGGCGGCTGCGCCGCCGATGAAGAAGAACAGCGTCACCGACAGGGCGTAGAGGATCGCGATGCGCTTGTGGTCGGTGGTGGTGAGCCACGATCCCAACGTGCCGCCGGCCGACAGGTAGCTCTCGGGCAGGCCGAGGGCGAGCTCGTCCGGGTCGGCGAGGCTCGCCGGGCTCTCGGCGACGCGCGTGCTCATGCGGGCACTCCGGATCGGGATGTCTGCGCGGGGATCACGGCCGCACCGCCGGTCCGGCGGGGGCCGGCGTGTCGGCGACGGGGGCGCCGGGCACCATCGCGGGGCTGCGCTCGGGCGCCGTGCCGGGCACCCGCGAGGACAGCGGAGGCAGGCCGGGCGTGCGGATCTCTCGCGGCCCCGCGCCCAGCGAGCGGATATAGGCGGTCAGCGCCTGGATCTCGCCGTCCGAGAGCAGGCCCTGGTAGCTCGGCATGACCGGCGCGTAGCCCGCCACGATGTCCCGCTTCGGCTGGAGGATCGAGTCGCGCACATAGGCGGCATCGACGGTCGCGAGCTTGCCGCCGTCGAGCTGCACCGCCTGCCCCCAGATGCCGGCGAGGCTGGGCGCATGCACGGCGGAGCCGGGCGCGTGACAGCCCGAGCAGCCTCGCTCCGAGAAAAGCCGCGCGCCCTGATGGGCGAGGTCGTCGCCCTCGGGCTGGGCCGAGAGCCAGGCCGCGTAATCCTGCGGCTCCATGACGATCACACGGCCGAGCATGCGGGCGTGGTCGGTGCCGCAATACTCGGTGCACATGAGCTGAAACGTGCCGGTCTTGGTCGCCTGGAACCACGCCTCGGTGGTCTGATCGGGCACCGCGTCGCGCTTCAGACGGAAGGCCGGGATGTAGAAGGAATGGATCACGTCCTGCGAGGTCAGGACCAGGCGCACCGGCACGCCCACCGGCACGTGCAGCTCGTTGATCTCGCGGGCGCCGTTGGAACTTTGCGTCTTCCACATCCACTGCTTGCCGACGACGTGGACTTCGAGCGCGTCCTTGGGCGGCGAGAAGGCCCCGATCTCGGCCGAGGCCGCCCACCAGAAGATGAACACGAAGATGAACAGGGTGGCGGCGGTCCAGCCGATCTCGAACTCGCGGGAGACGACCTCGGGGAGCGGCCCCCGGTCGGCCTTCGAGCCGCGGCGGAAGCGGATCGCGAAGGTGACCAGGAGGCCGACCACGAGGAGCACGATGAAGGCCGAGATCAGGGTCAGGCCGAGGAAGATCCGGTCGACCTTGGCGGCCTGCGTGGAGGCGGCGATGGGCATCAGCCAGGCCGGCATCAGCGATTCCATCAGCGGGCCCCCTCGGAGGCGGCGCGCTGGTGGCTGCCGGGCTGCCCGTCCGGCGCGGGGAGGGCACTCGATGCGCCGCCGCGGCTCCCGAGCGGCGGCACCTGCTCGGGCTGGGCGGGCGCGGCGAAGCCGGCATCGCCCTCCGCGGCGAGGCGGGCCATCGCCGCATCGATCGGCATGCGGGCGATGCCCCTGTCGCGGTCGATCCAGGCATAGCCGGCGAGCCGCGCCTTCTGGTCTCGGAGGAAGGCATCGAGATCGCCCGCCGGTGCCCGCTGCAGGCGCGGTTCCGGGAAGGTGCGGGGCGGCCGCATGAGCGGCAGGCTCACGGTGAGCGTGTAGTAGAGGCGCAGGCCCGCCAGCGTCGCGCCCACGAACAGCACGATGAACAGGCCGGTGAGCAGCACCGGGCGCAGGGCGAGGGTCGCCGCCTCCGTGCCGGGGCGGGCGTGGCCCACGGCGTCGTCGTGCACGCCGGTATGCAGCTGGCCGTCGGCCGCCTGTTCAGGCATGGTGCGGTCTCCGCGACGGTCCGATCCGGGCGAGGCGGCGGCCGACCGGCACCGATACCAGGGCCAGCAGCGCGAGACCCGGGACCGCGAACGCGGCGGCGGCGCCCGCACCGGACTCGTAGGCCGGCAGGACGTACCACGCGAGGTGCAGGGCGACCCCGATCAGCACGAGGAGGCCGACGACCCGCAAGGCGGCGGCGCTCCGCCGGATCCGGGCGAACAGAAGGGCCGCGAAGGGCAGGAGCCCCCCGGTCGCCAGCGACGCGAGGAGGACGGCGATCCAGGGGCCGGTGCCGCGCTTCAGGTACCAGGCCGCCTTCTCGGGCAGGTCGCCGTACCACGCGACGATGTAGGACATCAGGCCCAGGTAGAGGACCCCGAGAAGGGTCGCGAGGATCAGCCCGGCGAGGTCGGAGGCGCGGTCCTCGTCGAGCCCCGGCGGGCTCGCCATCGCGGCCCAGGCCAGGGCCGCCAGGATCTGGTGGAGGGCGATGTTGGCCGCGAAGGCGGAGGACGTGAAGTGCGGCTCCACCGAGAGGATCCAGTCGACCGCCACGAGGCTGATCGTGAGGCCGTAGAAGCTGAGGCCCAGGGCCGCCGCGAGGGGGAGCAGCGGCCGGCGAGGCACAACAGGGCGAGGACCGACCAGCCGACCAGCGCAACGGCCGCCCGCAGGCCGAACAGGGCCGGGTCGAGGTAGAGCTGGACGATGTCCGGCTTCACCGTCCCAGGATCGGCCGCCCAGGGGTAGAGGGCGGGCAGGCTGACGCCCACGCCGAGGAACGCCAGGGCGGCCAGCGGCATCAAGGCGGCGGCCGGGCGCAGGGCGGGGGCCAGGGCCTCGCCCCAGCGGCCGCCGGTGACCCGGTGGATCAGCATCAGGACGAGGCTGCCCACGGGAACCGCGCTCCAGACGAGCCAGGCCAGAAGCCAGCCCCGGGCCAGGGATTCGATCATGGCAGCCGCTCCGCGAGGCCCGGCACGTCGGCGACCCGCGCGCCCTGCGAGAGCTGCAGGGCGCGGATATAGGCGGCGATCGCCCAGCGGTCCCGGGGCGCGACCCGATTGGCGTAGGGGTACATCACCCCGTAGCCCTTGGTGATCACGTCGGCGACGTAGCGGGCCGGCGCCACCCGCAGGCGGTCCTCGTGGAAGGAGGGCGGGGGCGGGAAGCCGCGCTGCACGATCATGCCGTCGCCGTGGCCGGAATGGCCGTGGCAGGGGGTGCAGATCGCCTCGTAGCGTTCCTTGCCGCGGGCGAGGAGCGCCGCGTCGAGATGGGGCGGCGTGTCGAGGTCGGCATCGTAAGCCGCGTCGCCCTGCGCGACGGTCCCCGGCGCGGGCGTCTGCGTCTCGGCCCCGCCCGGGAAGAGCGGTGCCTTGCCGTAGACCTCGTAGCGGTTCTGCACCCGCATCGACGGGTCGTCGCAGGCGGTGAGGCACGCCGCCGTCATCGCGAGCGCAGCGAAGCGACCCAGGGCAGCGGGTCGTCTTCGAACGGGGCGCAACCCAGAGCCGCGGGACGCCTCCGAACGCGGCGCCGCCCTGGGTTGCTTCGCTGCGCTCGCAAAGACGGAGGATCGCCTCATCCGTGCATCTCCGAGACGAGGAGTGCCCCGGCCTCCTCCAGCCGGCGGCGCAGGGGCGCAGGCCCGTCCTTCGGGGCGACGAGCAGCAGGAACCGGTCCTGGCTCGCCCGCTCGAATTGCGGCATGTCGTGGACCGGATGGTTGAGCCGCGGCAGGCCGCAGGCCCAGAGCATCGTGGCAAAGCCCGCCACAGCCGCCGCCAGCACGCCGAACTCGAACGGCACCAGGGAGAAGACCGGCCAGGAATGGAGCGGCCGCCCGCCGGAATTCAGCGGGTAGGCGACCACCGCGCTGTACCATTGCAGGCCGTACATCGCGGCCGCGGCCCCGAAGCCCGCCAGAGCCATGACCAGCCGCACGGGGTTGCGCGGCGGCGCGAGGGCGCCCGACAGCTCCTCCAGCGGGAAGGGCGTGAAGGCGTCGAGCAGGCGGTGGCCGTCGGCGCGGGCGAGCCGCAGCGCCCGGACCAGGGCCTCGGGGGTCTCGAACTCGGCGAGCAGGGGCGCGCTGGTGCTGGCACTCATGCGGCCGCCCCCTCGTCGTGGCTGATCTGCCGGACCTCGTGCATCGAGACGATGGGGAAGATCCGCACCAGCACGAGGAAGCCGAGCACGAACAGGCCGAGCGGGCCGAACAGGATCGCGAGATCGTAGAGGCTCGTGTGATAGGTCCGCCACAGGCTCATCGCGTGGCCGTGCGAGAGCGTGTTCCACACGATCAGGATGCGCTCGAACCACATCCCGACATTGATCACCACCGAGATCGCCGCGAGCGCCCAGAGGTTCCGGCGCGCGAACGGGAACCACAGGGCCTGCGGCACGACGCAGTTGCAGGCGATCAGGGCGTAGTACAGCCAGCGGTAATCGCCCGCGAAGAAGTACCGGACGACGTCGCGGTCGGCATGCTCGCCGCCGTACCAGGCCATGAACCATTCGGTGGCGTAGGACAGGGTCATGACCACGCTGGCGAACAGCATGACCTTGCCCATGACGTCGAAATGGGCCGGCGTGATCACCGCCTGGAGGCTCAGGCCCCAGCGGATGAAGATCGCGATCACCACCACCATGGCGAAGCCGGAATACATTGCGCCGACGACGAAGTAGGGCGGGAAGATGCTCTCCTGCCAGCCCGGCATCAGGCTCGCCGCGAAGTCGAGGCCGACGATCGAGTGCACCGAGCAGACCAGCGGCACGGCGAGCGCCGCCATGGTCTTGTGGTAGGTCTCGTAGACCTGCCAGTGCCGGGCGGAGTTGCGCCAGCCGAGCGCCAGGGCGCCGTAGAGGATCTGGCCGGCCCGGGTCGTGGCCCGGTCGCGCATCGTGGCGAGGTCGGGCAGGAGCCCGGTGAACCAGAACAGGGCCGAGAACAGGATGTAGCTGAGGATCGCCCAGAAATCCCACACCAGGGCCGAGCGCCATTGCGGCCAGAGGTCCATGGTGTTGGGGTAGGGCGCCAGCCAGTAGGCGTAGAGCGGCCGCCCGAGATGGATGATCGGGAAGATCCCGGCGATGCCGGCGGCGAACAGGGTCATCGCCTCGGCGAAGCGGTTGATCGAGGCGCGCCAGCGCTGGCGCGTGAGCAGCAGCATCGGCGAGATCAGCGTGCCGGCATTGCCGATGCCGATCCACCAGACGTAGTTGGCGATCGAGAAGCCCCAGACCACGGTGGTGTTCACCCCCGACAGGCCGATCCCCACGGTGAGCACCGCGCCGATCGCCCCGAGCGTCACCAGCACGAAGGGCAGGGTGGCGAGCAGCGCAATGAACCAGACCTTGCCCGGCCTCCGCTTCTGGATCGGGTCTGCGATCGCCGCCGAGATCGCGCCGTGGCTGAGCTGGGCCGGGGCGATCCAGCGATGGGCCTGCGTGCCGCCGCTCATGTCCGCCCCCCGAGATCCGGGTTCGGGGCATGCAGGTCGGCGAGGTAGGTGGTGCGCGGCCGCGTGTTCAGCTCCTCCATCAGGGCGTAGTGCCTCGGATCCTGGCGCAGGGCGCGGATCGGATCATCCGGCTTGGCAAGGTCGCCGAAGGTGATCGCCCGGGTCGGGCAGGCGGATTGGCAGGCGGTCGAGACCGGCCCCATCGGCCGGCCGTCGCGCTCGGCCTCCTGCCGTGCGTTGGCGATCCGCTGGACGCAGTAGGTGCACTTCTCCATCACGCCGCGGGCGCGGACCGTGACGTTCGGGTTGTGCTGCGCCTTGATGCTCTCGGCGCCCATGGTCGCGTAGGGCTGCCCGTCGGCATAGCCGAAGAAGTTGAAGCGCCGGACCTTGTAGGGGCAGTTCGCCTCGCAGAAGCGCGTGCCGACGCAGCGATTGTAGACTTGGAGGTTCAGCCCCTCGCCGTCATGGACCGAGGCCGCCACTGGGCAGACCGGCTCGCAGGGCGCGTGCTCGCAATGCATGCACGGAACCGGCTGAAACCCGGCGTTGACCGCTTCGGGCGTGCCGGAATCGTAGAGATCAACCCGCAGCCAGTGCATGATCCGGCCCCGGGCGATCTCCTCCGGGCCGACCACCGGCACGTTGTTCTCGGACTGGCAGGCGACCACGCAGGCATTGCAGCCGATGCAGGCGTGCGTGTCGATCACCATCGCCCAGGCATGGCCGTCCGCGTCGCCCTGCCACGGATCGAGGAGCGTCGGCTGGTCGGTGCCGATGCCCTTAGACTCTGCGCGAGGAAGCTCGGCCAAGGCGATCTGCCGAAACAGTTTTTTCGTCTCGCCCTCGATCTGCGTATAGTTCTGGGTGCGCAGCACCTCGCCGCTCTGTCCGGTCTTTCCCAGGCTCACGCCGGCCAGGAGGCGCGGGGCCGCCTTCGTGGCGAGGCGATAGCTGTCCGCGCCGACGCCGTTGCCGATCGCCCCGGCCCGGGGGCGGCCGTAGCCAAAGGTGAGCGCACCGGCCCCGTCGGCAACGCCCGATTCCACCGCGACCAGCGCCTCGATCTGGCGGCCGTTCAGCCCGACAGCGACGAGGTCCCCCGCCTCCAGGCCGCGCCGCGTCGCCTCGGCTTGCGACAGCGCCAGCGCGTTGCCCCAGACCTGCTTGGAGACCGGCTTCGGGCATTCCTGCAGCCAGGCATTGTTGGCGTAGCGGCCGTCGTACAGGCAGGGATCGGCGCGCAGCTCCACGGCGAAACCCTCGGCCGGGGGCGCCGGCAGGGTCGGCAGCCGCGCCGCGCCCGGATCGACCGGGGCGGCGGCACTGCCGGGGATGAGTCCGTCGTGCAGCGCCTTCCGCCACCAGCCCTCGAAATCGGCGCCGGCGCGGTCGCGCCACGTCGCCCGGACGATGTCGTAGCCAGAGGTGGCGGGCGCGCCGGCGAGCAGGGACAGGATCTCGTGCGCCGAGCGGCCGCCGTAGAGGGGCCGGACCAGGGGCTGGACGAGGCTCGCGGTGCCGTCGCGGGCGCGCAGGTCCGACCAGCTCTCCAGCTCGTGGGCCAGCGGCAGGTGCCAGTGCGTGACGCCGGCGGTCTCGTCGCCGTGCAGCCCGGCCTGGACCGAGAAGCCGGCCCGCCCGAGCCTGTCCGCGAAGCCGAGGTCGGCGGGCGCCGTCTGGACCGGGTTGCAGCCGAGGATGGCCAGGCAGGTGACCGCGCCGCCCTCGAGATCCGCCGCCAGGGACGCGAGATCGGCCGGTGCGCGGTCGCCCGCCCCGTCGAGCGGCGCCGTGTAGGTGACCGGCGCCTTGAGCCGGCCGTTGATCCAGTGGCCGAGGGCGTGCAGCTCGGGCGGCAGGGCGTCGCCGACCAGGACCAGGGCCCGGCCCTCGGCCCCGCGCAGATCCGCCGCCGCAGCGGCGGCGAAGCGGGCGGCCTCTTGCGGCAGGTCGGGCGCGGGGAGGGCCGCGCCGAGCGCATTGGCCAGGGCGGCCAGGAGGGCGCCCGCGTCGCGGGGATGGAGGGCGCAGCGGGCATCGGCCTTGATGCCGGTCTGGGTCAGCGCGGTCTCGGCGACGTAGAGCCGGCCGAACCGGGCCGAATCGCGGCGGCGGTCGATGAAGGCGCGGCCGAACCGGATCTGGTCCGGCCCCGGCCCGAGCGGGTCGGCGCCGACGCACAGGATCGTCTCGGCCCGGCCGGGATCCGGCAGGGCGCGCAAGGGGCGGCCGAAGGCGAGCTCCGCCCCACGGAGCGATGCCGCGTCGTCCAGGGGCTCGTGGACGTGCCAGGCGGCGTCCGGCATCGCCTGGAGCAGGGCCGCGATCTGGCGCAGGAGCGTCGGCGACGTGACGTGCCCGGTCAGCAGGCGGAAGCCCTTGCCCTTCTGCCGGCGCGCCTCGGCCAGGGGCGCGGCCAGCGCCCGCTCGACCATGTCCCAGGAGGCGATGCCGTTCACCCGCTCGGTGACCGTGCGAGAGCGGTCGGGATCGTAGAGGTCGAGGATCGCGGCCTCGGCGAAGACGTCGGTGGCCCCGAGGCTCGCGGGGTGCAGCGGGTTGCCCTCGATCTTGATCGGCCGCCCATCCACCGCGATGGCGTGGACGCCCCGCGCCCAGCCGCCGAGCGACAGCGCGGTGGCGTAGCGCTCCGGCACGCCGGGCAGCAGCCGCTCCGGCTGCACCACGTAGGGCACCAGCTCCTCGGAGGGTTTCGAGCAGGCGCCGAGGCCCGCCGCGAGGCCCGCGGAGAGCAGGCCCAGGGCCTCGCGGCGGGAGGGGGCGGTCAGCGGTGGCATATGGAGCACTCGCTGAGCCGCTCGGGGGATTTGATGTGGTAGGCCTTCGCGAGCTCGGCCCCGACGGTCTTCTGGTCGGCCGGCGGCGTCCAGTGCGTGTCGAACACAGCCTCGCGGGGGCGCAGGTTCGGGGCCGGGTCGCGGTGGCAGTCGAGGCACCAGCCCATGGTGAGCGGTGCCACCTGCCGGATCAGCTTCATAGTCTGGACTTCGCCGTGGCAGGTGGTGCAGCCGACGCCCTTGGCCACGTGCACGGCATGGTTGAAGTAGACGTAGTGCGGCAGGGTATGGACCTTGCGCCACAGGAGCGGGCGCCCCTCGGCCAGGCTGGTCCGCACCGGCGCCAGCATCGGCGCGTTGGTCCAGATCTGCGAGTGGCAGCTCATGCAGGTCTCGGTCGGCGGGATCCCCGGGAAGGCGGCCTTCTCCACGGAGGTGTGGCAGTAGCGGCAATCGATCCCGAGGCCGCCGACATGGTGCTCGTGGCTGAACGGGACCGGCTGCTCGCGGGTCACGTCCTGCTGGGTGGCGTAGGGCGACCGCCAGACCGCGTAGGCGAGGCCCATCGACAGGACCGGGACCACAGCTACCGAGGCCAGGACGACCCGGGCGACCGTGTCGGCACCCGGACGGAAGATCTGCACCATTCCGGGCGTTCACCTCCCCGCGGCGTGAAAACCGTCAGACGCGTCGGTCGGCTTTCCGGGCCGCAGCTCCGCATCGAGGGATAGCCGCGGTCCCGGGATCGAGCGTCAATCTATGTTGGCGTGCCCGGCGCGTAGCGCCGGACCATGGCGGCGCAGAACTCCGCGTATTCCGCGCGGACCAGCGGCGCACTGGTGTGATGGGGCGTGATGCCCCGGTGCTCCGGCGTGAAGCAGAAGGTGACGGTGACGTCGAAATCCTTCAGCGCCTCCATCTGCCGGTCGAACCAGTCGAGCGCCCCCGGGCGGAAGCTGTCGGCCCAGGACAGGCCGGTGCGCAGGTAGCGCACGCCCAGCCGCTTCATCCACGCCACGGCCTCGTCGAGCCGGTGGTCCTCGAAATGGAACCACTGGCACAGGCCGATCTCCGGCGTGTGGCGGGCGAAGCTCTCCAGGGCGATCTTCGGGGTGCCGTCCTGGCGCAGCAGGCCCATGTGGAAGTGCCGGTAATAGGAGGAGCCCTCGGCCTCCCTGTGGCGGGTGGTGGCCTCCCATTCCCGCGGCAGGTCGTAGAGGCTGTACCAGTGGATCCGCGGCGCCCGGCCGGAGAGCAGCTCGAGGGTCCGGCGCAGGCCCCAATCCTGCACCTCCTCGGCGCCGAAGGTCGAGACGCCGACCTCCGAGACCCAGACCGGCAGGTTCGTGACCGCGCGGATCTCGTCGACCTTGGCCGGCCAGTCGTGGATCGACCACAGGTTCCAGTCGAGGGGGAAGCCGTGCACCGCCACCGCGTCGACGGCGTCGAGCACGCCGCGTCCCTCCATGTTGCGGATGAAGATCGGATCGATCGGCGAGATGCCGCCGAGCACGCGGGTCAGGGCCGGGTTCACCGCCCGGATCGCGTGGCCCGCCTCCTTGACCATCTCGGCGAAGAGCAGCCAGTCGGGGTCGATCTCCGGGTCCCAGTGCGATTTGTTGTTGGGCTCGTTCCAGAGCATCACCGAGTCGATCATCGCGTGCTTCCGCGTTCGTGAGTCTCCGCCCGCGCGGGGTATTCGGCTCCCAGCCCGTAGGGGACCGGCGCGGTGCGGCAGAGATAGACCTCGGCCTCGGGCTGGGCCGCGATGGAGAAGCCGCTCGCCCGCAGCATCGCCTCGATGCCGGCACGGTTCGGGATCCACCAGTTGGTCCAGTCGTGGGCGTAGGCATGCTCGGCGAAGTGCATCTTCGGGTAACCGGGCCGCTCGAACTGGTCCATGTCCCAGAAATCGTAATCCTCGGCGACCGGCTCGACCGCCCGGCTGCCGCGCAGCATCGACTGGAACACGAGCAGATCGCCGGCCACGTGCTCGCGGATCAGGTCGAGGGCGAGCAGCGGGTGGCGCAGGTGGTAGAGCACCCCCATGAACAGCACGATGTCGAACCGCTCGCCCAGCGCGCCGACGTCATAGACCGAAAGGTTGCGGAACTCGATCTCCTGCCCGAGGCTGGCGGCGGCGAAGCGGGCCTGGGCGAGGTAGCGGTCGTCGGCATCGAGGCCGAGCACCCGGGCCGCGCCGCGCCGCTTCATCTCGATGGCGTAGAAGCCGCCGTTGCAGCCGATATCGAGGACGCTCTTGCCGGTGAGATCGGCGGGCAGCGCGTCGGCGAAGCGCCGCCACTTCACCCCCGGATAATCGCCGAGGAAATGGTCCGGGGCGGTCCAGATCCCGCCGCCGAGATCGATGTTGTGGAACCAGGGTCCGAGGGCGTCGGCCTGCCGGCGCAGATCGGAGGCCGTCATGGTGCGATCCGTTCGTTGAGGGAGACGACGCGCCCGCCCCCGGGCCAGAGGGCGAGCTCGCTGCAGGAGGCCGGATCGACCACGATCCGGTCATAGGCGTCGAGGCCGAGGCCCAGGACCTTGAGGAGCGCGGCCCGGATCACGTCGGCATGGCTCACCAGGATGGCGGGCACGCCGTCCTCGGCGAGGCTCTCGAGGACCCGGCCGATCCGGTCTTGCGCCTCCGCCATGCTCTCGCCGCCCGGCGGCCGGGCCGTGGTCCGGGCCGTGTTCCAGAGGGTCCAGGCGGGCTCGGCCGCGAGGTCGTCGACGGCGCGGCCCGTCCAGTCGCCGAACGCGATCTCGTCGAGGCCCGGCTCGGTCACGACCGCCAGGCCGAGAGACGCGGCGATCGGGGAAGCGGTCTCGGCCGTGCGTTCGCGCGGGCTCGCCAGCACGAGACCGGCGCCGCTCCCGGCGAGACGGCGGGCGAGGGCCTGCGCCTCGGCGCGTCCGGTCTCGCTCAGCGAGACGCCCGGCATGCGCCCGCACAGGATCCGCCCGAGCCGGTCATGGCTGCCGTGGCGGACGAGGAAGACCTGCCTCATGAGGCGGTCGGGCTCGCCATGGACGCGGCTCCCCCCGGCGCGAGCCCCGCCATCACGCCTCCTCGCCCGCCACGAAGCGCAGGGTCCGCTCCCGCGCCTCCGTGTCGGTGAACTGCCGGGGCGGCGACTTCATGAAGTAGCTCGACGGGCCCTCGAGGGCGCCGCCGAGGCCCCGGTCGAGGGCGAGGCGGGCGCAGCGCACCGCGTCGATCACGATGCCGGCGGAGTTCGGCGAATCCCACACTTCGAGCTTCAGCTCGATGTTGAGCGGCACGCCGCCGAAGGCGGTGCCCTCCAGCCGGATATGCGCCCATTTCCGGTCTGTCAGCCACGGCACGTGGTCGCTCGGGCCGACATGGACGTCGCCCGGTGCCAGCGGCGCGTCGAGCTGGCTCGTCACCGCCCGGGTCTTCGAGAGCTTCTTCGATTCCAGCCGCTCGCGCTCGAGCATGTTCAGGAAGTCGGCGTTGCCGCCGAAATTGAGCTGGTAGGTCCGGTCGAGCCGCACGCCGCGCTCGCGCATCAGGTTCGCCAGCACCCGGTGCACGATGGTGGCGCCGACCTGGCTCTTGATGTCGTCACCGACGATCGGCAGCCCTTTGGCGGCGAAGCGCTCCGCCCATTCCGGGTTCGACGCGATGAAGACCGGGATGCAGTTCACGAAGGCGCAGCCGGCCTGGAGCGCGCATTCGGCGTAGAACTCGGTGGCCGCCTGGGAGCCCACCGGCAGGTAGGAGACGAGCACCTGCGTGCCGGTGCGGGTGAGTTCCGCCGCCACATCGGCCACCGGCTCGGGCGATTCCGCGATCACCCCCTCCAGGTAGCGTCCGATCCCGTCATGGGTCGGCCCGCGCCGCACCGTGACGCCGGTCGCCGGCACCGCGGCGAAGACCTGCGTGTTGTTGGGCTCGGCCAGGATCGCCTCGGACAGATCCCGTCCGACCTTGGCGGCGGTCACGTCGAAGGCCGAGACGACCGCGATGTCGCGCACCCGGTAGCCGCCGAGATCGGGCGACATCAGGCCGGGCACGGCCTCGCCGGAAGCCGCATCGCGGTAATGATGCAGCCCCTGCACGAAGGACGAGGCGCAGTTGCCGATCCCGACGAGGCCGACACGGATGGGAGAGACGGCCATCAGCGCCTCGGCCGCAGGAAGCGGGGTTCAGCCGGCGACAAAGGCGCGCTCCTCGATCGATGGCAGCGGCCGGCGCGGGGCGATCTCGCGGGAGAACCACGCGATCGTCGCCTCCAGACCTTCCTCGAGCGACACCTTGGGCGACCAGTCGAGCAGGGTCTCGGCGCGGGTGATGTCGGGCCGGCGGCGCTGGGGATCGTCCACCGGCAGCGGCCGGCGCACGATCCGGGACGGGGTTTCGGTCATCCGCACGACGAGGTCGACCAGCTCGCCCACGGTCATCTCCCGGGGATTGCCGAGGTTGACCGGGCCGTCGAGGGGCGTCTCGGCGCGCATCAGGCGCAGCAGACCGCCGACCAGATCGCTGACGTAGCAGAAGGAGCGGGTCTGCTCGCCGTTGCCGTAGACCGTGATGTCGTCGCCCGCGAGCGCCGGCAGATCACGTTGGAGACCACGCGGCCGTCATCGGCCCGCATCCGCGGCCCGTAGGTGTTGAAGATGCGGGCGACCCGGATGTCGAGGCCGTGGCGGCGCTCGAAATCGAAGGTCAGGGTCTCGGCGGAGCGCTTGCCCTCGTCGTAGCAGGCGCGCGGCCCCGTGGGATTCACGTTGCCCCAGTAGGATTCCTGCTGCGGGTGCCGCTCCGGATCGCCGTAGACCTCGCTGGTCGAGGCCTGGAGGAAGCGCGCGCCGGCGTCCCGGGCGAGTTCCAGGAGCCGGCCGGTGCCGAGCACGCTGGTCATCATCGTGTGGACCGGATCCGCCTGATAATGCGGCGGCGAGGCCGCGCAGGCGAGGTTGAACACGCGGTCGAAGCGCGGCAGCGGCGGCAGCGGCTCGGTGACGTCCGCCTCGGCGAAGTCGAGGCGCGGCTCGTTGGCGAGATGCGCGAGATTCGCGTGCCGCCCGGTCAGCAGGCTGTCGATGCAGGTGACGCGGGCCCCGTCACCGATGAGCGCGTCGATCAGATGCGAGCCGATGAACCCTGCGCCGCCGGCGACGAGGACTCGGAGACCCCTCCCGTTTGCCACCATCATTCTCCCGCGTACCTAATGACCGATGACCGCGAGGTCGGACGCGGCCGGACGGCCGGCGCCCCGCCGGGTTCGCGCTTCCGCGAGGACATGTTCGAGATCCGCCGCGCGCGCGGCCGCCGTGTGCCGCGCGAGGATCGCCGTGCGGGCCGCCTGACCCAGGCGGCGCCGCTCCGCCTCGGACCGCGTGCGCAAGGTGGACAGGACCTCCTCCGGCCCCTCCGGCAGCAGGATCTCGCGCTCCGGGACGAGCAGCGTCTCGAGCCCGTCCCACCGATCGGAGATCACCGGCGTGCCGCAGGCCCCCGCCTCGAACAGGCGCACGCTCGGGCTCCAGCCGGCCCGGACCATGTCGGCGCGGGTGACGTTCAGGGTGTAGCGGCTCGCCGCGTAGAAGTCGGGGTGCCGGTCCGGCGGCAGGTGCTCGATCCGCTCGACGTTGGCGGGCCAGTCGATGCCGGCCGGGTATTGGGGACCCGCCACCGCGAAGCGCAGCTCCGGGGCGCGGCGGGCCGGCTCGATCAGCAGGCGCTCCAGGGCGGGCTGCCGGTCCGGGCTGTAGGTCCCGAGATAGCTGAGATCGTAGCGCGCCGGCCGGTCGAGAGCCGGGTAGGCCTCCGGATCGACCGAGCAATAGAGGGCCCGGGCGGCCGGTGCCCCGTAGGTCCGCTCCAGGCGCCGCAGGGTCGGGCCGCCCGTGAACGACAGGTAGAGGTCGTAGTCGCGGATCTGGTCGGCCGCGAGATACGCGCAGGTGCCGGTCTCCAGCGCCGCCAGGGTCACCGGCGTGTCGATGTCGTAGAAGGCGGTGACGCCCCACGCCCAATCGAGCACGCGCGCGCCGGCCGCGATGCCATCGGGCACGTAGGAGCCGACGATCACGGCATCCGCCGCGGCGATCGCGCCGCGGTGCTCCGCGAGTCCGTCGAGGTCGGCGTAGAGGGCGAGGTCGCAGAAGCCGGGCTCGGCCAGGTCGCGGTGGGCGGCGTACCAGGGCACGTCGCGCTCCAGGAACAGCACGTCGTGGCCGCGGCCGGCGAAGGCCTTGAGCAGCGCCCGGTACGTGGTGGCGTGCCCGTTCCCCCAGGACGAGGACAGGCTCAAGCCCAGGACGACGAGGCGCAGCGGGGCCTGCGGGGCCGCGCTCACGCGACGCTCCGCCGGGCCGCGCCCACGGCCTCCGCCTTGCGGGCCGCCTCGGCTCGCAGGATCGCGTCGACCTCGACGGCCCGGCGCGCATAGGTGTGCTCGGCCGTGATACGGCGACGCGCGGCCTCGCCGATGGCGCGGGCGCGCTCCGGGGTCAGGGCGGCGATGTGGTCGGCGACGTCCCGCCCGTCCCGGGCGACCAGCACCTCGCTCCCGTCGTCGAGGAACAGGCCGAGGCCCTCCCAGGCATCGGTGATCAGGCAGGCGCCGGCGCCCGCCGCCTCGAAGACGCGGGTGGCGGGGGAGAAGCCCACCGCCGCCATGCTGTCGCGGGCGATGTTCAGGACGGCCAAGGGCGTCGTGTTGAAGGCGTTGTGCTCGCGCGTGTAGACGTGCCCGAGATGCCGGACGTTCAGCGGCAGGCCGCGGCTCTCCCAGCCGTTGCCGCCGATCAGGAAGGACCGCTCAGGCAGGCGCGCCGCGGCGGCGAGGAAGAACTTCTCGACGCGGGCCTCGCGGTCGGGCAGGCGGTTGCCCAGGAAGGCGAGATCGGCCGCGAAGCGCGGCTCCGGCGGAACCGGGAAATGGGTGTCCGGGTCCAGGGCGTTGTAGATCGGGATGCAGGCCCGGGCGCCGAAGCCCTCGTAGGCCGTGACAACCGGCGGGCCGCCTCCGTAGGTGAGCACGAGGTCGAGGTCGGGCAGGGCGCGGCGGAGCGCATGGTCGGGGTCGGCGCGCATCTCGGCGAGCGTCGCCGGGGCGTCGACGTCCCAGAAGATCCGCACCGCCTCGGGACGGGATGCGGCGATCACGCCGTGGAGCAGTTCATCGTCGAACACCCCGACGCCGCTCGCCTTCACCACCACGTCGGCCTGCGCCGCCTCGGCGATGACCGCGCGCGCCGCCTCGATCGTCGCCGGATAGACTGTCACCGCCGCGTAGGGCGGCGGCTCGATGTCCCGGTGCTGCTGCCGGTCGAAGGCGTCCGGCTCGTAGAAGGTGATCGTGTGGCCGTGCTGCGCCAGGGCGCTGAGCATGCCCCGGTAATAAGTCGCGGCGCCGTTCCAGTAGGACGACAGCAGGGAGGAGCCGTAGAAGGCGATCTTCATGCGGTGGCCTCCAGGGTGACGGGCGCTCGCAGGCCTCCGGCAAGACTCTCGGCGATGCCGAGCAGTTCCTCGGCCCGGTGCGCGCAGGTGTGGCGCGCCCGGATCGTGGCGAGGCCGGAAGCCGCGAGCGCCGCCCGCAGGCCGGCATCCGCCTGCAGGGCGCGCAGGTGGCTTTCCATCTCGGCGCCGGTGCGGGCCACGAGGTAGTCCCGGCCCGGCCGGAACAGGTCTTCCGCGTCGTCCCAGGGGGCGCAGACCAGGGGGATGCCGCAGGCGAGCGCCTCGAACACGCGGATCGTCGGAATGCCGGGCAGGCGCTCCACGTAGAAGCGCCGCGGCACGTGGATTGTGGCGAGATGCCGGGCGAACAAACCCGGCGCCGCGGCGTTCGCCGCCCAGCCGTGATAGCGGGCGCCGGTGCGCCTCAGGGTCGCGAGCGCCGCCTCGGGGTAGCGCACGCCGTAGATGTCGAGGGGCAGCCCGACCTGGGCGGCCGGGCGGAACAGGTAGGTCTCGAGTTCCGCGCTGCGCTCGTCGTCGCCCCAATTGCCGATCCAGACGAGCCCGGCGCGCGCGCCTTCCTCGGCGGGCGGATGGAACAGGCGGGTGTCGGCGGCCTCGTGCCAGACGAAGACGCGGCGCCCCCAGCCTTTCGCCCGGTAGACGGCGGCCAGGGTCTCCCCGAAGGCCAGCACGCCGTCGTAGCCGGAAAGATCGAAGCGCTCCATCTCCGCCGGGGCGCTCACCGCCCGGTGGTGCGTGTCGTGGAACAGGAGCGTGTAGCGCGCGCCGCGGCGCCGGGCGGCGCCCAGGGCCGCGACCAGGGCCGGATCGCTCCATTCGTGGACCAAGACGAGGTCACAATCCGCCACGCGTTCGACCACGGCATCGACCGCCGCGTAGCGCGCGGAGGCGAGCTCCGGATAGGCCGCCCGGTAGGCGTCGAGGCCGGCATCGCCGTGATCGCGCACGAGGTTCTCGAGGCTCCAGGCGCCCTCCGGCTCGTAGGCGGCGACATCGTGGCCGCGCGCCATCAGCGCGCGCAGGACGCCGCGCAGGAAATGGGCGTTGCCGTGATTCCAGCACGAAGCCAGCGAGTGGGTGAAGTAGGCGATCCTCATGCGGCGGCTCCGCCGAGCCGCGCCGGCGCCCCGGCGAGGAGGCCGTGCAGCACGCCGAGCACGCCCTCGGTCATGGCGTCGGCTCCGTAGCGGCCGGCGCGCTGTGCAGCGGCCGCGCCGGCGGCTTCGCGCCGGACGGGATCGTCCAGGAAGCCCTGCACGGCCTCGGCCGCGGCGGCATCGTCGTCCGCGCCCACGAAGGCCGCCACCCCGTCCCACAGCTCGCGGAAGCTCGGGATATCCGACAGGACCAGGGCGCAGCCCGAAGCGGCGGCCTCCAGCACGGCGAGGCCGAACGGCTCGTAGCGGGCGAGCGAGATGAAGACCGGTCGGCCGGCGAGTTCCGCGGCGATCCCCGCGTCGCCGAGCCGCCCGAGACGATGCAGGTGGCGCGTCTCGCCCCGCGCACCGTTCGGCCCGTCCAGGGCGCCGGCGGCGCGCAGCGGCACCGACAGGCGTGCGGCGACGCGGTCCAGGGCGGCGGCGTTCTTCGCCCGGTCCCAGAGGCGGCCGGCCGTGAAGGCGACGGGCGCGGCCGCCCGGGGCGGCACGCCGCTCGGCGCGCGCCCGTTGCGGACCACCACGGGTAGCCGCGCGAGGTCGCAGACCCGGGCGGTCGCGAGCGCGTGCGCCCGGTGGTGGGGGCGAGGAGGGCGTCGGCGGCGCGGCAGCCCCGGACGGTGAGGTCGTGGCGCCAGGCGAGGTCGGCCGGCAGCGGCCCGGTCTCGACGGCATCCCACCACGTCGCCACGCAGGAATGGCACACGGCCGCCACCGGCACAGGGAAATCCGCGAGCGCCAGGGCGGGGCTGTGCAGGTGCACGAGATCGGCGCCCAGCGTCCGGGCGAGCCCGGCGAGCGCCCGCGCGGCGTCCAGCACGGCCTCGGGCGTGTCGGCGGTCCAGTCGAGGGCCAGGTCGGTGGCGACGATCCGCGCGCCCGTCGCGCGCTCGGCCGCGGCGATCCGCGCCTCGGACGGCGCGGGGCCCAGGACCGCGACGGTCACGGCCAAGCCCCGCCGGACCAGGCCGGACGCGAGGTCGAGGCTGTACTGCCAGACGCCGCCCACCGCATCCGCGCTCATCAGGACGTGCGGCGCCGTCTCCCGGACCTGGTTCAGCAGCACCCGCATGCGGCCTCCAGCTCGGGCAGGGGCAGGGGGCGCTCGTCCTGGATGTCGCTGAACTGCGTGAACTGGCCGAGATAATGGGCGTGCGCCCGCTCCCAGGCCCGGTCGTCGGGCTCGCCCCAGAGCCGCCGGTAATCGGGGGAACTGGGATAGGGGTAGAGCGGCACGGGATCGTTCGCCCAGACGCCCTGGCCGCGCAGGCGGTCGCGCCACGTCGCCACGAGGTCGGGGTCGTCCCCCGCCACGGCGATGAGGTTCGCCTGCACGAACGGCACCGAGCGGCGGGCGTGGATCAGGCGCTCGGCGAGATCGTCGGTCGAGGCGCGGCAGCGCTTGTCGAGGGCGGCGCGGCCTTCCTCCGTCAGGCTCTCGATCCCGGCCTCGATCGACACGCAGCCCGCCGCCCCGAGGAGGTCGAGCATATCGGGCTTCCACAGGTCGATCCGGGTCTGGATCCCGAAGCGGATGTCCCGGGCGACGAGGGCCTCCAGAAGCGGCTTCTGCGGCAGGAAGATCTCGTCGACGAAGTAGACGTAGGTGACGCCCTGCGCGATCAGCCCGTCGATCTCGCCGAGGACGAGGCCGAGATCCCGGCGCCGGTAGGCGTCGCGGAAGTCGATCTTGGCGCAGAACGAGCAGGTGTAGGGGCAGCCGCGGGAGGCCTCGACCTCCGCGCCCGGGCCGTCCGGCGCGGCCTCGAACCGGTGGTGGTGGTGGCGGTGCCGGGCGATCCAGTGATCCGGCCAGCGCAGGGCCGACAGATCGGTGAAGCGGCCGGCATGGGGCGGGCCGGTCACGACGGCAGCCTCGCCGTCGCGGAAGGCGAGGGCGGGCACGGCCCGCAGGGTCTCCGGACGCAGGTCGGGCAGGCCGGCGAGCCGCGCGACGACCTCCTCGCACTCGCCGCGCACGACGATGTCGCAGCCGAGCTTGTCGAGGGCCGGCCGCGGGGTGGCGGAACCGTGGGGGCCGACCGCCACGGTGACCCCGCCCCGGCCCGCCAGGGTGTCGAGGAAGGCCCGCGGCACCCGCAGCTCCGGCGGGGCGCAGCGCCAGAACAGGTAGGTCGGCGCCGTCGTCACCACGGTCATGGCCGGCGCGAAGGCCGCCACCCGGTCGGCGGCGGTCCCGGCGTCGAGGCCTTCCAGATGCGCGTCGACCAGCAGCGTCTCGTGCCCGTTGGCGGCGAGCAGCGCGGCCGCGTAGGCGAGTTCCAGGGGCAGGTGCGGCTCGCGGCACCCGAAATAGATGCTGTTGCGGTAGTCCCAGGGCGGGTTGACGAGGGCGACTTTCATGGAGCGACCTTCATGCGGCGGCTCCCGCGATCGGCGCGGCGGCGCCCGGCTGCGCGCGCGCGGCGGTCAGCCAGCCGGCGAGGTCGGCGACCCCGTCGCGCCAGCCCGTGAAGGGTTCGAGCCCGAGCCGCGCGACGGCCCGGCGCGTGTCGGAGACGTAGTAGCGCTGGTCGCCCGGGCGCCAGGCCTGGAAGCTCCGCTCCACCGGGCGCCCCAGCAGGGCGCCGACATGATCGAGGAGCTGCAGCAGGCTCACGGCGTTGCCGGGCCCGCCGCCGATGTTGAAGGCGTGGCCGGCCGCGTCGCCGATGCGGGCGAGCGCCGCCCGGTAGGCCGCCACCACGTCGCGCACGTGCAGGATGTCGCGCACCTGCCGCCCGTCGCCGTAGAGCGTGACCGCCTCGCCCGCGAGCGCGCGGATCAGGAAGTGGGCGACCCAGCCCTGGTCCTCGTTGCCCATCTGGCGCGGGCCGTAGATGCAGCTCATCCGCATCACCGCCGCCGGGAGGCCGAAGCTCCGCGCGTAGTCGAGGACGTACTGGTCGGCCGCGCCCTTGGAGCAGCCGTAGGGGGTGTGGAAGTCGAGGGGCCGGTCCTCGCCGATGCCGCGGGCGCGCAGGCCGGCATCGGCCGGCAGGTAGGCGTCGCCGATCGCCTCGAGGGCGATGTCCGGCAGGTCGCCGTAGACCTTGTTGGTCGAGGCGTAGAGCACCGGCACCGGCCGCGTCAGGCTGCGCACGGCCTCCAGCAGGTTCACGGTGCCGAGGAGGTTGATCTCCATGTCGGCCCGGGGGGCGACGAGGCTCGTGGTCACGGCGACCTGGGCGGCGAAGTGGAACACCGCCCCGGCCTCGGCCACGGCGCGAGCGAGCTCCTGATCGTCCCGGATGTCGGCGACGACCGGGGTGATCCGGCTGCCGTGGCGCTGCCGCAGCCAGTCGAGGTTGGCCGCGACGCCGGGCCGCGAGAGGGCGTCGTAGACGATCACGGCGTGGCCGTCGGCCGCGAGGCTGTCGGACAGGTTGGCGCCGATGAACCCGGCGCCGCCGGTGACGAGGATCGGCCGCCCGCTCACGCGACGAGACCGCGTGCTTCGAGTTCGCGCCGCGCCTCCGCGACGCGGTCGATGGCCTGCTGCTCGGCCACCCAGGCGGCGAGTTCGGCGAGCCCCTCCTCGAAGTCGCGGCGCGGCGCGTAGCCGAGTTCGCGCTGGATCTTGCCGATATCGGCGATGCAGTGGCGGATGTCGCCGAGCCGCGCCTGGCCGGCCAGTTCCGGCTCGGTGCCCTCCCGGCCCATGGCGCGGGCGAGCAGCCGGGCGACCTCGCGGACCGTCCGGTCCTGGCCGCTCCCGACGTTGTAGACCTGTCCGGCGGCGGCGGGATGCTCCAGGGCCAGCGCGAAGGCCTGGGCGACGTCCTCCACGTGGACGAAGTCGCGCCGCTGCTCGCCGTCCTCGAAGATCATCGGCGGCTGGCCGTTGTGCAGGCGGGCCGCGAAGATCGCCAGCACGCCGGTATAGGGGTTCGACAGCGCCTGCCCCGGCCCGTAGGCGTTCCACAGCCGCAGCGCCACGCCCTCCATCCCGTAGGCGGGGGCGAGCGTCAGCGTCAGGCGCTCCTGCGTGTACTTGGTCAGGGCGTACACGGAGGCCAGGGCCGGCCGCTTCGATTCCGGCGTCGGGATCGGACGCATGGGCTGCCCGTGCGCGTCGAGGGGGTCCCAGGGCTCGCCGGGCCGGCGCGGGCGGCGCACCACCTCCTCGGCGGTTCCGCCGTCGGAGGTGCGGTAGAGCCCCTCGCCGTAGATGCTCATGGACGAGGCCACGACCACGCGCTTCACCGGCGCTTCGATGAGTTGCTGGAACAGCACCGCCGTCCCGCAATCGTTGACCGAGACGTAGCGCTCGACCGCGTACATGCTCTGGCCGACGCCGACCTCGGCGGCGAGGTGCACGACCCGGTCGATCCCGCGCAGGGCGCGGCGCACCGCCTCGCCGTCGCGGACGTCGCCGCGCTGGAACTCGACCTCCCGAGGCAGCCCCCGGCGCCGCCCGTGTCGGCGCCATGGACCTGCTCAATCAGGCTGTCGAGTACGCGCACACGGTAGCCGCGACGCAGCAGTTCGGCGGAGAGGTGACGGCCGATGAAGCCGGCACCCCCGGTAATGAGCACACATTCCGGCACGAGGCGTGGAAACTCCCCTGCAAGGACTTAAAGCTATGTAGATCGGGAATCCGATCCCGAAGAAACAACTCAGGTTAAATTCTGCGTCCAAGCGCCGAAAATCCGGTTTTTAATGCTAAGCTCACGGAAAATATGGGCTATTCCTCATTGAAATGGAAAAATCTTCAGGAGACAATCGGTCCCATCTGGTCGCCGGCTTGAACCTTCCTAGACCGACAACAAGCCGAGAACTTCGAAGCAGCACTGGCAGATACGTCCTCGTTGGTTCAAATGAACCGGCCAGTGAGATTTGACAGGAATATATTCATGTCGCACGTCTATTTCGTGTGCGGCGGAATCGAGATCTCGCGGAGCAATCCGGACGTAGAGGCGCCCTCAACGACGCCACCGCACGGCGCAAGACGGTGCCGCCGCACGCGCAGGATCAGGCCGGGATCCCCTCGCAGGCGGAGCATGGGACTCACATACCAGTCTTGGCTGCCGGCCGAAGGGCACGGGCACGCTGCCGCCTCCGCGCGCTGCGGGCTCATGACGACCGGGCCGCGCGTTCCGGGCGGGAACCGCCTCAGCCGCCGAAGGCGCGGGGCGGCAGGCCTCTGACGCCGACATCGAGCTCGAACAGGGCCCCGGCCTCCGGCACGTGCTCGGCACCCCGCGACGCCGAGGTGACGAACAGGCGGTTCAGGTCCGCGCCCGCGAAGGCGCAGCTCGTGATGTTGGGGGCGGGGAGGGCGATCGCGCGCATCAGGCGCCCCTCCGGATCCAGGCGGCTGATCCGGGCGCCGCCCCAATGGGCGATCCAGAGGCAGCCCTCCGCATCCGTGGTCATTCCGTCGGGCCAGCCCCACGCGTCCGGAAAGCGCAGGAAGGCCCGCTTGCCGGACAGCGTGCCGTCCCCGGCGAGGTCCAGGGCGTAGACCGTCCGGGCGGCGCTGTCGCTGTGATAGAGGATCCGGCCGTCGAGGCTGAAGGTCGGGCCGTTGGCCACGCCGTACGCGCCGTCCATCCGCCGCAGGTCAAGTCGGGGTCGAGCCGGTGCAGGGCGCCCGAGACCGCGGTCTCGGCCTCATGCATGCTCCCCGCCCAGATCCGGCCGGCGACATCGACCTTGGCGTCGTTCAGGCGGTTGTCCGGATATTCGGGCTCGGGATCGCCGATCGGGGTCAGCCGGTCGGCCTCGAGGTCGAAGACCGCAAATCCGCTCTTCAGGCCGACGATGAAATCCCGCCGGCCGGCCCGGGGGATGATCCAGCCCAGCGGCTCCGGAAAGGGGCGGGTGCCCACCGCGCCGCTCGCGAGGTCGAGCCAGCGCAGGGCCGGCGCCGCGATGTCGACCCAGAAGAGGCGCTCCCGCTCCGGCACCCAGACGGGTCCCTCCCCGAGCCGGTCGCGCTCGGCCCGGGCGACGATGCGGATCTGCGGGTCCATGGTCCCCCTCTCTGGTCCGATCGCCGATCAGGCGCCCTCGGACCGGCAGCCGGAGACGCCCGGCCGGCAGCCCCAGAGCGCGTAGAACAGGACGTAGAGCTCGCAGGCCGCCGTGATCAGGAAGGCGTGCTGCAATCCGAACCGGTCCGCGGCCCAGCCCTGCACCACCACCAGCGAGCCGCCGGCGATCGCCATGATCAGCAGACCCGATCCCGCCTCGGTCAGCGGCCCGAGCCCGCGGATTCCGAGGGTGAAGATCGTCGGGAACATGATCGCGTGGAACAGCCCGACCGAGATCAGCGCCCACATCGCCACAGGGCCCGCGGCGAAGGCCGCGACCAGCATCACCGCGCAGGCGCCGATGGCCGCGCCGGCCAGCACGGCCTCGGCCGTCCGGCGCTGCATCAGATAGCTGCCGACGAAACGGCCGACCATCATCCCACCCCAGAGCAGGAACAGGTAGCGCGCGGCCTGGGCGTGCGTCAGGTCGCCGATCTCGGGCTGCGCCACGAAGTTGATGAACAGGTTCGAGACCCCGATCTCGGCGATCAGGTAGATGAAGATCGCCGGCACGCCGAGGACGAGGTTGCGGTGGCGCCAGAGCGACAGGCCGGCGCGCTCGGCCTTGGCGGCCGGCACGGCGGCACTGTCCGCTCCGCCCATCGCGGGCAGCGGGAACCGGGCGATCACCACGGCAAGCATCACCAGGATCGCCGCCACGATCAGGTAGGGGAGCTGCACCGACTGCGCGTCGGCCAGGCGCTCGGCGGGGGTGAGCACGGTCCCGGCAGCGGCGTTGCCGGAGGCGGAGCGGCCCAGGATCAGGTAGCCGCCGAACAGCGGCGCCAGGGTGGTCCCGAGGGAGTTGAACGCCTGCACGAGGTTGAGCCGCGCCGGGGCGCTCTCGCTCGGGCCGACCACCGCCACGTAGGGGTTGGCGGCGACCTGCAGCAGGGTGATGCCGCTGGCGATCACGAACAGGGCGGTGAGCGTGATCGCGTAGGAGACCTGGTGGGACGCCAGGACCATCCCGAGCGTGCCGAGCGCCATGATGCCGAGGCCCGTCACCAGGGCGCGCTTGTAGCCGACGCGGGCGATCAGCTTCGCCGCCGGGATCGAGGCCACGAAATAGGCGATGAACCAGACCGACTCGATCAGCGTGGTCTGCGTGTAGTCGAGGTCGAACACGCTGCGCAGGTGCGGCAGCAGCGTGTTGTTGATGACCGTGATGAAGCCCCACATGAAGAACAGGCTCGCCAGCAGCGACAGGGCCGCGCCGTAGCCGCCCCGGTCGCGCGCGACCGCCGCAGCCGTCCGGGCGGCGGACAGATCGACGCGCGCGATTGGTCCTGCCATCGGGCCTTTCCTCTCCGATCGGGCCGCCTTGCCGGGGCACCGTGTTGTAGATTTCATTTGTCTGAGTATATATCGGGGCCGCGGACGTCAACCGCGGCCGCCCGTCACGCGTCGGTGCAGGACCGGCAGGACGGAGCACGACACAGGGGGGATCCATGCGTGGCTTGGGAACGGTGGCGCTCTGCGCCTGCGCGGGACTTCCGGCTCTGGCCCAGGCGGCCGAGCCGGCCCGGACGGTGTTCGGCACCCTGCCGGACGGCCGCACCGTCGAGGAGGTGACCCTGACCAACGGCAAGGGCGTCACCGCGCGCATCCTGTCCTGGGGGGCGCTGCTGCGGACCCTTGAGGTGCCGGACCGGACCGGCAAGGCGGCCGACGTCGTGCTCGGCTACAGCGACCTCGCCAGCTACCTGAACAAGGGCAGCTATTTCGGCGTGAGCGTCGGGCGCTACGCCAACCGGATCCGCGCCGGGCGCTTCACCCTCGACGGCCAGACCTACGCGCTGGCCACCAACGACGGACCCAACGCCCTGCACGGCGGCAGCGCGGGCTTCGACAAGCGGCTCTGGACGATCACCGCGGTCAAGGGCGGCGCGGCCCCGTCGGTGACCCTGCGCTACGTCAGCCCGGACGGCGAGGAGGGCTATCCGGGCACGCTGACGGCGACCGCCACCTACACGCTGGAGGCGAGCGATACCCTCTCGGTGACCTACGAGGCCACGACCGACAAGCCGACGATCGTCAACCTGACCAACCACAGCTTCTTCAACCTCGCGGGCGAGGGGTCGGGCCGCTCGATTCTGAACAATGTCCTGACCATCCCGGCCGCGCGCTTCACGCCGGTCGACGCCACCCTGATCCCGACCGGCGAGCACCTGCCGGTGGCGGGCACGCCCTTCGATTTCCGCACGCCCACGGTGATCGGCGCGCGCATCCGCGACGGGCGGGACGTCCAGATCGTGCGCGGGCGCGGCTACGACCACAACTGGGTCGTGACGGACGCGCCCACGGCCGAGCCGCACCTCGTGGCACGGGTCGAGGATCCGGATTCGGGCCGCGTTCTCGACGTCTCGAGCAACCAGCCGGGCGTGCAGTTCTACGCCGGCAACTTCCTCAACGCGACCGTGGTGGGTAAATCCGGCCTCGCCTACCGGCAGTCGGACGCCCTGGCGCTGGAGCCGGAGCTGTTCCCCGACACGCCGAACCAGCCGGCCTTCGGCTCGGCCCGGCTGGATCCCGGCAAGACCTACCGGAACGTCATCACCTACCGCTTCTCGACCAGCCCCGCCCACCGGACCCACAAATGACCGACCGACCGATTGCACGGCCCCTGCGCTCGCGCGCCTGGTTCGATAACCCCGACAATATCGACATGACGGCGCTCTACCTCGAGCGCTACCTGAACTTCGGCCTCAGCCTGGAGGAGCTGCGCTCGGGCAAGCCGATCATCGGCATCGCCCAGACCGGCTCGGACCTGTCCCCGTGCAATCGCCACCATCTCGTCCTCGCGGAGCGGATCCGCGAGGGGATCCGCGAGGCGGGCGGGATCGCCCTCGAATTCCCCGTCCACCCGATCCAGGAGACCGGCAAGCGGCCGACCGCCGGGCTCGACCGCAACCTCGCCTATCTCGGTCTCGTGGAGCTGCTCTACGGCTACCCGCTCGACGGGGTCGTGCTGACCACGGGCTGCGACAAGACCACCCCGGCCTGCCTGATGGCGGCCGCCACCGTGAACATCCCGGCCATCGCCCTGTCGGTGGGGCCGATGCTCAACGGCTGGTTCAAGGGCCAGCGCACGGGCTCCGGCACGATCGTCTGGAAGGCCCGCGAGATGCTGGCGGCGGGCGAGATCGACCAGGACGGCTTCATCAAGCTCGTGACCTCGTCGGCGCCCTCGACCGGCTTCTGCAACACGATGGGGACCGCCACCACGATGAACACCCTGGCCGAGGCGCTCGGCATGATGCTGCCCGGCTCGGCGGCGATCCCGGCGCCTTACCGCGACCGGCAGGAGGTCGCCTACGAGACCGGCAAGCGCATCGTCGCCATGGTGGCGGAGGATCTGAAACCCTCCGACATCCTGACCCGTGACGCCTTCCTCAACGCCATCGTGGTCAACTCGGCGATCGGCGGCTCGACCAACGCGCCGATCCATCTCGCGGCACTCGCCCGGCACATGGGGGTCGAGCTCGATATCGCCGACTGGCAGACCTACGGGCTCGACGTGCCGCTCCTGGTGAACCTGCAGCCGGCCGGCGCCTATCTCGGCGAGGATTACTACCGCGCCGGCAGCCTCCCGGCCGTCGTGGCGCAGCTGATGAGCCGCGGGCTGATCTGCGAGAACGCGCGCACGGTGAACGGGCGCTCCATCGGCGAGAATTGCCGCGGCGCCGTGATCGAGGACGAGGACGTGATCCGGCCGATCGACCGGCCCCTCAAGGAGGCGGCCGGGTTCCTGGTCCTGCGCGGCAACCTGTTCGAGGCCGCGGTGATGAAGACCAGCGTGATCGGCCCGGAATTCCGCGCCCGCTACCTCTCGAACCCTGAGGATCCCGACGCGTTCGAGGGTCCCGTCGTGGTGTTCGACGGGCCGGAGGATTACCACGCCCGGATCGGACGATCCGGGCCTCGGGATCACCGAGGAGACCCTCTTGGTGATGCGCGGGGCTGGGCCGGTGGGCTATCCCGGAGCGGCCGAGGTGGTGAACATGCGCCCGCCCGCGCAGCTGATCCGGGCCGGCGTGCATGCGCTGCCGTGCCTCGGCGACGGGCGCCAGTCCGGCACCTCGGCCTCGCCGTCGATCCTCAACGCCTCACCGGAGGCGGCGGCGGGCGGCGGCCTCGCCCTGCTGCGCACCGGCGACCGCGTGCGGGTCGATCTGCGCCGCGGCACCGCCGACATGCTGGTCGATGCCGACGAGATTGCCCGCCGCCGCCGCGCCCTGGAGGAGGCCGGCGGCTACGCTTATCCGGCCTCGCAGACCCCCTGGCAGGCGATGCAGCGCGCCGCCGTCGGGCAGATGCATACCGGCGCGATCCTGGAGGGCGCCGAGCACTTTCAGCGGATCGCCCAGACCAGCGGCCTGCCGCGCGACAACCACTGAGACGCGGCGATCCCGGACCCGGCTGGGTTCAGGATCGCCCTGCGGGTTCGACTTCCGCCTCAGCGTTCCGGGGCGCCGCAGGCGAGCCCGGAATCCAGAGCCGCCAACAGCGCAGATCCCGGCTCGACCTGCGATTCTGGGTTCCGGGCTCCGCTGCGCGGCCCCGGAATGACTGGGTGGTGACGGAACCGCCGCCCGCAGGAACCTGGCGGCGCCGGGTCGCGGCACGCGCTGGGTCGAACACTTGGAAGGGTTCGGGGCGGAGCCTGCTGCCCGGATTCACCCGCCGGACGCATCCGAGCTCCGTCCTGATCACCCGCCGCAGGGCAAGCCCGCGGAAACCCGGCCCCTCAGGGCCGCAGCGCCATCTCGGTGTCGGAGAGGGCGAGGCGGATCAGCTCGGTCATCGTCGCGCGGGCGGCGGCCGGGTCGCCCGACACGATCGCCTCGTAGAGGGCCCGGTGATCGGGCATCGGATCTCGCGGTAGGACCTGGCGCCGATACTTGAAGATCGTCGTCCAGGTGACCGCGGCCGCGATGGAGCTCGACAGGGCCATCAGGGGGCCATTGCGGGCGGCCTCCAGGATCAGGTCGTGAAAGGCTTGGTCGGCGGCCCGCCCGGCTTCGGTGGCGAGGCCGTGGCGACCCATCTCCTCGAGGGCGTGGCCCATCCGGGCGACGTCGAGGCTCGAGCGCCGCTCAGCCGCCAGCGCGGCCGCGGCCGGCTCGACGATCATCCGCAGCTCGAACAGGTCGCGGATGAAAGTCTCGCTCGGCTCCGCCTCAAAGGCCCAGGCCAGGATATCCGGGTCGAGCAGGTTCCACCGGCTCCGCTGGCTGACCCGCGTCCCGGTGCGCGGTCGGCTCTCGACAAGACCTTTGGCGCTCAGGATGCGAATCGCCTCGCGATACGCGGTGCGCGACACGTTCAGCTGTTCCGAGAACTCGATCTCGCCCGGCAGCACGTCGCCGGGCGCGTAGCGGCCGCCCAGGATCGCGACGCCCAGATCCCGGGCGACCGATCCGTGGATGCGACGCGAGCCTGAGGCAAGCGGAAGCTTGATATCCTCCAGACCGCGACCCTGCCTCACCACGTCACCTCCGGTCCGAGCCACCGGTCCGGGGCAGGATCGCCGCGATCGTACTTGGAAGTTGTAGGAGCGCAAGCGGCGACACCCCCTGGGCGGGCAGGTCGTGGCGCTTGCGGCGCAGAGCAAACTGACCTAGTTTAATTGTATGAGTAAACAAGCTGCAGAGACCGGAGCGATCCGGGGCAGCGCCCTGATCGGCGCCGCGGAGGTGACGACCGAGGAGACCTTCCAGGCGTTCGATCCGGCGACCGGGGCGGCACTGGAACCGCGATTCGCGGTGGCCGGAACACGGGAGGTCGAGGCGGCCTGCGCCCTCGCCGACGCGGCGTTCCCCAGCTTCTCGGAGACCGATCCCGAGACGCGCGCACAGGTCCTGGAAGCGGCGGCGGCGGGCATCGCCGATCTCGGCCCGTTCCTCATCGAACGGGCGATGGCCGAGACTGGGCTGCCCCGCGCGCGCCTGGAGGGCGAGCGGGCCCGCACGGTCGGCCAGCTCCGCCTGTTTGCGGATCTCGTCCGGTCGGGCGCATGGGTGCGGGCGACGATCGATCCGGCACTGCCGGTGCGACAGCCGCTGCCGCGGCCGGACCTGCGCCGGCGCCATGTCGCGATCGGGCCGGTGGCGGTGTTCGGAGCGAGCAACTTCCCGCTCGCCTTCTCGGTGGCGGGCGGCGACACCGCCTCGGCCCTGGCGGCCGGCTGCCCGGTCGTGGTGAAGGGTCACCCCGCCCATCCCGGAACCGGGGAGCTGGTGGCGCGGGCCCTGCGCGCGGCTTTGGCCGCCGCGGGCCTGCATGCGGGCGTGTTCTCTTACCTGCCGGGACCATCGGATGCCCTCGGCGCCGCGCTGGTCGCCGACCCCCGGATCAAGGCCGTGGGCTTCACCGGGTCGCGCGGGGGCGGGCTCGCGCTGATGCGGGTGGCGGCCGGCCGTCCCGAGCCGATCCCGGTCTATGCCGAGATGAGCGCGGTCAATCCCGTCCTGCTCCTGCCCGGCGCCCTGCGGGACCGAGGGACCGCCCTCGCGACCGGCTTCGTCCAGTCGCTGACGCTCGGCGCCGGCCAGTTCTGCACCAATCCGGGCCTGCTGATCGGGATCGCGGGTCCCGAACTCGACGCCTTCGCGGAGGCGGCCGGAGCGGCGATCCGGGCGAGCGTGCCGCACACGATGCTGACCGCCGACATCCGCGACCGCTTCCAGCACGCGGTCGCCGCGATGGCGGCCCGCCCGGGCGTGACCGTTGCGGCGCGCGGAGGCTCGGCCGGGCCGGGCGGCGCCCCCGCCGCCCTGCTGCGCACGGACGCGCGCACCTTCCTCGCGGACCCCGCGCTCGCCGACGAGATGTTCGGACCCGCGGCGATCTTGGTCGCGGCCGCCGACATGGCGGAGCTCATCCGGGTCATCGAGGCTCTCGGGGGGCAGCTCACCGCGACGCTGCACCTCGACCGCGCGGACGAGCATCTCGCCGCCGGGCTGGTGCCGCTGCTGGCGCGCAAGGCCGGCCGCATCCTCGCCAATGGCTGGCCCACCGGCGTGGAGGTCGCCCCCGCGATGGTGCATGGCGGCCCGTTCCCGGCGACGTCGGACAGCCGCAGCACCTCGGTCGGCACCCTGGCGATCGAGCGGTTCCTGCGCCCGGTCTGCTACCAGGACCTGCCCGACGCGCTCCTGCCGGCGCCCCTCCGCCCGGATAATACCTGGCGCCTCGCCCGCCGGATCGACGGCGTCGTCAACCCGCCGCCTGGAAGCTGACCAAGCCATCGCGCCCGCAGAAGGCGCGTCTTCGGAGCCGCCCATTGCGGCCGCTCCCGGGAGGAACGCAACATGGGACGATCACTCCTACAATTCCGTCGCGCTGACGGGACGCGGGGCGTCGCGCTGCTGGCCGACGGTCGGGTCCGGCAGGTTCTGGGCGTCGACAGCGTCCTCGCGCTGGCGCGAAAGGCCCTGGCGGCCGGGAATGATCTGGCCGCGACGGCGGTCCGGGCCGGGCTGGGCGAGGCCGTCGATCTCGACGCCGTGCACCTGCTCCCGCCGATCGACCACGCGGATCCCGCGCACCTGCTGCTCAGCGGCACCGGCCTGACGCATCTCGGCTCCGCGGAGGGCCGGGACAAGATGCACCGCGCCGCGGCGGCCGATCCGGCGCCGACCGACTCGATGCGCATGTTCCGGATGGGCGTCGAGGGCGGCAAGCCGGCGCCGGGAGAGACGGGCGTCCAGCCCGAATGGTTCTACAAGGGCGACGGCTCCTGCCTGGTCGCCTCCGGCGAGCCGCTGGTCTCGCCGGCCTTCGCCCTCGACGGCGGCGAGGAGCCGGAGATCGCCGGGATCTACCTGATCGCCGCCGACGGCACGCCGGTGCGCCTCGGCTTCGCCCTCGCCAACGAGTTCTCCGACCACGTCACGGAGCGCGGCAACTACCTGTGGCTCGCGCATTCGAAGCTCCGCCCGGCCGCGCTCGGCCCGGAGCTGTGGCTCGGCGCTCTGCCGCCGGACGTGCGCGGCGTGAGCCGCATCCTGCGCGGCGGCACCGTGCTCTGGGAGAAGCCGTTCCTCTCGGGGGAGGCGAACATGTCCCACACGATCGCGAATTTGGAGCGGCACCACTTTAAATACGCACCGTTCCGCCGGCCCGGCGACGTGCATGTCCACTTCTTCGGGACCGCCACCCTGTCGTTCAGCGACGGCGTCACCGCCCGGCCCGGCGACGTGTTCGAGATCGAAGCCGCCCCGTTCGCGCTGCCCCTGCGCAATGCGCTGGCGGTCGCCCCGGCGGCCGATCCAGCCGTGACGGTGCTGTGAGATGGCGAACCCGATCCGCATCGGGCTGGTGGGCGTCGGCAAGATCGCCCGCGACCAGCACCTGCCGGTGATCGGCGCCTCGCCGGACTACACCCTGGCGGCGGTGGCGAGCCGCCAGGGCACGTATGACGGGGTGCCGAACTACCGGACCCTGCCCGAGATGCTCGCGGGCCGGCACGGTCTCGAGGCGGTGGCCCTGTGCCAGCCGCCGCAGGCGCGGTTCGAGGCCGGCCTGGCGGCGATCGAGGCGGGGCTCCACGTCTTCCTGGAGAAGCCCCCGGGGGCGAGCCTGGCCGAGATCGGGCTTCTCGCGGCGGCGGCGCGGGCGCGGGGCGTGAGCCTCTTCGCGAGCTGGCACTCCCGGTACGCGTCCGGCGTCGAGCCCGCGCGGCGCTGGCTGGCGGGGCGCCGGATCCGCGCGGTGTCGATCGCCTGGATGGAGGATGTCCGCCACTGGCACCCGGGCCAGGACTGGATCTGGGAAACCGGCGGGATGGGCGTGTTCGATCCGGGGATCAACGCCCTGTCGATCGCGACCCACATCCTGCCGCCCTTCTTCCTGACCGGCGCGACGCTGTCGGTGCCGGAGAACCGGCAGGCGCCGATCGCCGCCGACCTGCGCTTCACGGACGCCGCCGGCACCCCGATCCGGGCGGTGTTCGATTGGCGCCAGACCGGCCCGCAGACCTGGGACATCCGGGTCGAGACCGAAGACGGCGTCCTGGTGCTGTCGCGGGGCGGCGCGGTCCTCACGATCGACGGCCGGGACCAGCCGCTGCCGCCCGAGGCCGAGTACCGCGGCCTCTACGACCGTTTCGCCGCCCTGGTCCGCTCCGGCGCCAGCGAGGTCGACCTGAATCCGCTCACCCATGTCGCCGACGCCTTCCTGCGCGGCGAGCGCCGGCTCGTGGAGGCCTTCACGGACTGACCGGCACGGGTCCGAGCGGAACACGAACGCGACAGAGCCGATCAGGGCCGCGCGTCACTGGGGGAGTCAATCATGAGGAAGACCACGCGATGGGCGGCGCTCGCCTTGTGCGCCGCCACGGTCTCGGCGGGCATAGGGCCGGCCGAGGCACAACAGGCGGATCCCGCCCTCGACGGGGCACCGGCTCTGGTGCGGCCGGGCCCGAAGGCGAGCCGCGCGCAGAAGGCCCAGTACCGCGCGAACCGCGCCCGGCGCCGGACCATCCGTGAGGCCCGGAGCTTCGCGGGTGCCAGCAGCGCGGCGGCCTCGAGCATCGCGCAGGGCAGCACCGCGGCCCCGCCCAGCCTGCCGCCCGGCACGCTCGACCTGGGCAACGGGATCACCATGGTCCTGAACTACACGGGCGAGTTCGCCGCCAACCCGAAGGGTGGGATCCGCCAGGGCTCGGATTATGCCGGCCAAGTGTTCTTCGGCCTCGACGCCGATCTCGGCCGCCTCGCCGGGATCGACGGCGGCGCGGTCCACGCCATCGTGACGGAGCGCCACGGGCGCAGCCTGTCGAACGACTTCATCGGCAACACCACCAGCGTGCAGGAGATCTACGGCGGCGGCCAGACCGCGCATCTCTCGTCGCTGTCCTACGAGCAGAAGCTGTTCGACAACCGCCTCGACGTCGAGGTCGGCCGCCTCCTGGCCAACCCGAACTTCCTGGCCTCGCCGTTCTACTGCAACTTCCAGAACAACGGCATCTGCGGCGCTCCGAAGGGGGTGTTCAAGATGACGAACCTGACATGGTGGCCGATCGCCACTTGGGGCGCTCACGGCAAGGCCTGGGTCACCGACAGTGTATTCGTGCATGCCGGCGTCTACGAGGTGAATCCGCGCGATCAGCAGGATGACCAGAACGGCATCGACTGGTCGACCCGGGGCGCCACCGGCGTCGTGGTGCCGGTGGAGGTCGGCTACTCGACCAATTTCGGCAACGACCCGCTGCCGCGCAACTACGGCATCGGCGCCATCATCGACCAGTCGGACTACAAGGATCCGGTGCAGGACGTCCGCCGCGGCTCTTACCTGCTCAGCGGTCTCGACCCGCTGACCCGGTTCGGCCGGTCGGCGATCTACGCCCGGTTCGACCAGATGGTCTGGCGACCGGATTCGACCGCCGTCCAGGGCCTGACCCTGTTCGGCGCGTTCCTCGCCGGAACGGGCGGCCGCCAGTATGAGGATTACTTCCTGAACGGCGGCGCCGTCCTCACCGGCACCTTCCCGGGCCGTCCCTACGACACTCTGGGCGTCGGCTTCGCGCTGGAGCATTTCTCCCCGCTCGGCCTCGCCAATTACCGGGCCGCGCGCGCGTCGCTCGGCCTCGACAACCGCGGCATCGCCGCCACGCAGACCATCCTGGAGCTGAGCTACGGCATCCAGCTCACCCCGGCGGTGCGCCTGATGCCGAACCTGCAATACGTCATCAACCCGCAGCCGCAGGAGAAATTCGCCTTCCGGCCGCGGGCGATCCCAGATGCCGTCGTGGTCGGCGCGAAGCTGTCGGTGGACCTGTTCACCCTGGCAGGCCTCGCAAAGGGGCCGGGCAGCAACTGACGCCGGCTCCCGGCCATCGCGGGCCGGCCCGCGACGCAGAGAGCCGATCGAGACCGGCCGCGCGGATCCTCCGCGCGGCCGCACCGTTTTCAGGGCCACCTTTACGCCCGGATGAGCCGGCGCCGTTGGGCGCCCGGCCGGGGAGGGGCCGATACCCGGGATGGTGCGCCATCCGCCGGAACCTCCGGACCGGCTCCGCATTGACTCCCAGATTATAGTTGTTCTAATTCGCAAGAGAGAACGGCACGACGCCGATCCGATCAGGAGACCCGCGACATGGCCAACGCGCATTGCGAGAGCTGCAAGTTCTTCGACGAGCACAAGGGCAATGGCGCCGCCGCCCTGGGCGATGCCGGCCTGTGCCGGTTCAACCCGCCGGTCAGCCAGCCGGAGCCGGAATCCAAGGGCCTGTGGCCGGTGGTCTCGTCGAGCGACTGGTGCGGCCACTTCACGGCCGAGATGACCGCGGCCGAGTAAGTTCGTCGCCGCGGCGAATGATCGGGGCCAGCCATCGCGGCTGGCCCTTTTTCGTGCGCGACGCCGCGCCGGGCGCGCTCAGCCGGCCCGGCGGCCAAGTCGATCGCGTAGAGATGCGCCTTGGACGTGATGAACAGGCGCGCCTCGCCCGGACCGAAGCAGCAATTCGAGCAGACCTGCGGGGTCGGGATCAGCCCGAGCCGGTGGCCGTCCGCCGAGAGGACCTGAATGCCGGCCTCGGAACTCGTCCAGATCCAGCCGCGGTGGTCGACGCACAGCCCGTCCGGAACGCCCGGCTCGACCTCGGCGACGACGCGCCGCTCGCCCAGCGTCTGATCGGCCGCCACCGGGTAGGCGTAGATCGTGTGCCCGTCGCCCCCCGCCGTGCGGGACGTGTCGGTGACGTAGAGCGTGCGCCCGTCGGGCGCGAAGGCGAGGCCGTTGGGCTGTCCGAGCTCGGCCACGCGCGTCAGGGCGGCGCTGGCCGGATCGAAGCGGTAGACGCTGTGATGGCCGAGATCGGACTCGGCGAGGCGGCCCTGCCGCGGCGTGGTGAGCCCGTAGGCCGGGTCGCTGAACCACAGGGCCCCATCCGCGGCGCAGACCACGTCGTTGGGGGAGTTGAAGCGGTCGCCTCGGTAGGTCTCCACCAGCACCTCGTAGTGCCCGTCCGGTCGCGTGCGGGAGAGGCGGCGGTTGCCGTGCTCGCAATGGACGAGATGGCCGTCGCGGTCGACCGTGTTGCCGTTGATGAACGGCGTCGCGTCGATCACCACCTCGACCCGCCCATCCGGATGCCAGCCGAGAACCCGCCGCCCCTCGATATCCGACCAGGCCAGGATCCCGCGGGCCGGCCACCAGACCGGCCCCTCGCAGAACACCGCCTGATCGTAGAGCGCGACGAGCCGGGCCGCAGGCGGCATCACGGCGGCGAAGCGGGGATCCTGCGCTTGCGGCGGATCGACATGCGGAACCGGATCGGACGGTCCGGCAGGACGCAGCAGGTCTGGCATGGCGGGATCAGGTTCCTTCCCGGGATGGTCCCGCGCCGGGTCGACACCCGGTCGGCACCGTCCTCCGGTTCCGGGCGGCGCCACGGGCGGCATGAGAGCGGGGCCCGGACGGGGCCTTGAGACCGCTCAGCCCGGACAACCGTGCCGGGCAGCCCGGGTTCTCGGCCCTGAGGCAGCCCGTTCGACTCGGCACCGGATGCGCGCGCCGGACCGCACTGCACAAATCATCGCGGATCAGCAGAATGTCCCATCGATGAGCTGCCCGAGAGTGATTTATCCCAGATATGGCTCGCTCAAGAGACTAAAACATCGTCTACGGCTGATTTCAGACAAGCGGGCACGATCGACCGCGCGCAATCCGCGAATCCTGCGGGATAAAACAAGGCTCGAAAACCGGGATCGTGAGGAGAATGTTTTTCTCTCAGGGACGAATTCGGAAAGCCGTTTCATTGACGTCGGTCGCGCCGGCCATCAATTCTGGTGGCTAGTTTGGATGTCCGATCGCGCAGCCTCCGCTCCTCCCGACGGGAGCGATTCGCCATCCCGCTCCACCGCAAGGCATCGAGAATGACACGACCGAGACTCGTCGGGCTGAGCGCGAACCTGCAGCGCCCGTCCAAGACACGCACCCTGGTGGACGCGGTGCTGCGCGAGGCGAGCGCCCAAGCCGCCCTCGACGCCCGCATCCTCGACTTCGCCGATGCCGGTCCGGGTCTCGGTGCCGCCTGGAGCCGCGACCAGCTCGCGCCGGCCGCCCGCAGCGTGCTCGCGGCGATCGAGGAGGCGGACGGGCTCGTGGTCGGCTCGCCGGTTTACAAGGGCGCCTATACCGGCCTGTTCAAGCACCTGTTCGACCTCGCCGATCCGGCAGCGCTGGCCGGCAAGCCCGTGGCCATCGTGGCCACCGGCGGTGGCCCGCGCCACGCCCTCGTGGTCGAGCACGCCTTCCGGCCGCTCTTCGGATTCTTCGGCGCGCTCCAGATCCCGACGGCGGTCTACGCCTCCGATTCCGATTTCAGCGACGGCGTGCTCACCGAGGGCGGCGTGCGCGCCCGCGCCACCGAGGCGGGCGGGCAGCTCGCCGCGCTGCTCCTCCATCGTGCCGCCCCGCTCGCGCTTGCCGCAGCGGAGTAGGGCGGCCGATGCTCGACCGACGCGCCCTGCTGGCCGCCCTCGCGGCCCTTCCCCTTGCACCGGCTCCGGCCCGGCGCGCCGTCGCGGCCGAGTCCGGCTTGGTGCGCATCGGTTACCAGAAGAACGGCATCCTGGTCGTCGCCAAGCAGCAGGGAATCATTGAGAGGCGCCTGGAGCCCCTCGGGCAGTCGGTGCGCTGGGTCGAGTTCTCCTTCGGGCCACCGCTGCTGGAAGCCCTGTCGCTGGATGGCATCGATCTCGGCCAGACCGGCGATGCGCCGCCGATCTTCGCGCAGGCCGCCCGCTCGAACCTCGTTTACGCGGCCGCTCAGGAGGCCGGCGGGTCCGGTGCCGGGATCCTGCTGCCGAAGGATTCCACGATCCGCAGCCTCGCCGCGCTGAAGGGCAAGCGCGTCGCCTTCGCCAAGGCGTCGAGCTCCCACAACCTGACCATCGCGGCGCTGGAGAAGGCCGGCCTGAGCTACGCCGACATTGAGCCGGTGACGCTGGCGCCCGCGGATGCGGCGGCCGCCTTTGCCCGGGGCAGCATCGACGCCTGGACAATCTGGGACCCGTATTTCGCTATCGCCGAGCAGGGGGAGGGGGTGCGCGTGCTGGCCCGCGCCACCGACATCACCCCGCAGAACACCTTCTTCCTGGCGAGCCGGCCCTTCGCGGAGAGCCGCGCCCCGGTGCTCACCGCGGTGATCGACGCGCTCGGCGAGGTGGCGGCCTGGTGCACGCAGCACCGCGGTGCGGTGGCGGAACTCCTGTCACAGGGCACGGGCGTGCCGCTGGCCGCGACGCGGCGGGCGGTGGACCGGACCGACTACGTGATCGGCCCGATGACCGACCGCGTCGCCGCCGAGCAGCAGCGGGTCGCCGATCGCTTCCACGCCCTCAAACTGATCCCGAAGCCGATCCGCATCGCCGACGCGGTCTGGACATCCCCCGCCCGCAACGGCTGACGCCTCTCGAGATCCATGACCGACCGATCGCTCCGCCCCCTGTCCCTGCTGCCCGCCGGACTCGCTCCGAACCGCCGGCTGCTTCTGTCCGCCGGACTCGGCCTCGCGGCGGCCGCGATGCTGCGCCCCGCCCGCGCGGCCGGGAGCATCCGGATCGGCTACCAGAAATACGGCTCCCTCGTGCTGCTGAAGGGTCGCGGCACCCTGGAGAAGGCGCTCCAGCCGTTGGGCACGACGGTGGCCTGGTCGGAATTCCCGTCCGGGCCGCCGCTGCTGGAGGCGCTGAATGCCGGGGCGATCGATTTCGGCTCGGCGGGCGAAGCGCCGCCGATCTTCGCCCAGGCCGCGAGCCCGGAGCTGCGCTACGTCGCCACCGAGCCGCCGGCGCCACGGGGCGAGGCGATCCTCGTGCCCAAGGACAGCCCGATCCGCAGCGTCGCCGAGCTGCGCGGCAAGACCATCGCGCTCAACAAGGGCTCGAACGTCCATTACCTGCTGGTGCGCGCCCTGGAGCAGGCCGGCGTGCCCTACGACGCCGTGAAGCTCGCCTTCCTGGCGCCGGCCGACGCCAACGCCGCCTTCGTGCGCGGCTCCGTCGACGCCTGGGTGATCTGGGATCCGTTCCAGGCCGCCGCCGAGCGCGCCACCGGGGCCCGGGTCCTGGTCGACGGGCAGGGGGTCGACGGGCGAGGGGTCAACGGTCAGGCGCTCGCCCCCAACCGGCAGTTCTACCTGTCCCGGCGCGGCTTCACGGATGCGAGCCCCGAGATCGTCTCGGCCGTGCTCAAGGCGATCGGGGAGGTCGATGCCTGGGCCGAGGGCCATGCCGAGGCGGTGGCGGCGGAACTCGCCCCCTCGGTGGGCATTCCCGCGCCGGTCCTCAGCGTCGCGCTGGGGCGGTTGTCCTACGGCGTCGCTCCCCTCGACGCGACGGCGATCGCCGACCAGCAGAAGGTGGCCGACGCCTTCCACGGTCTCGGCCTCCTGCCAAAACCGATCCGGGTCGCCGACGCCGTGTGGACGCCGCCCGGGCCCACGAACGACATCAAGTCCGAGAAGCGGACGGAGAACCGCTGATGCGCCCCTCCAAGCTCGAGCGTCTGCGCGACACGGCCCTACCCTGGCTGGTGCCAGCGGTGATCCTGCTGGGCTGGCAGGCCGCGGTCTCGGCCGGCCTGGTCTCCAACCGGTTCATGCCGGCGCCCCTCGACGTGGTCCGGGCCGGCTGGGAGGCCGGGCGGACCGGGGAGCTCTGGACCAATCTCGGGGTCAGCACCCTGCGGGCGCTGGCGGGCTTCGTGGTCGGCGGCGGCATCGGCTTCGCGCTCGGCCTCGCCAACGGCCTGTCGCGCCTGTCGGAGCGGCTGACCGACACCTCGGTGCAGATGGTGCGCAACGTGCCCCACCTGTCGCTGATCCCGCTGGTGATCCTGTGGTTCGGCATCGGCGAGGAGGCCAAGCTGTTCCTGGTCGCGCTCGGCGTGTTCTTCCCGATCTACGCCAACACCCTGCACGGCATCCGCTCGGTGGATCCGGGCCTCGTGGAGATGGGCCGGGTCTACGGCATGTCCCGCACGGAGCTGTTCACCCGGGTGGTGCTGCCCGGCGCCCTGCCGTCGATCTTCGTCGGCCTGCGCTACGCACTCGGCATCATGTGGCTGACGCTGATCGTCGCCGAGACGATCTCGGCCTCCTCGGGGCTCGGCTACATGGCCATGCAGGCCCGCGAGTTCATGCTCGCCGACGTCGTCGTGCTGGCGATCCTGATCTACGCCGCCCTCGGCAAGCTCGCCGACGCCCTGACCCGCCAGCTCGAGCGCGCCTGCCTCGCCTGGAACCCCGCCTACAGGAGCGCCTGATGCTGCTCGACGCCGTCCGCCGCGAGGCCCTTCCCGACCTCGGCACCGATCCCCGGCCGGCCGCCGCCGCGCCGGCGCGCACCCTCGCGGAGCCTGCCGGCCGCGGGATCGCCGTCACCGTCCGCGACCTGCACAAGAGCTTCGACGGCAACGCCGTCATCGAGGGCCTGAACCTGTTCCTGCCGGCCGGGGGGTTCACCGCGGTGGTCGGACGCTCCGGCTGCGGCAAGAGCACCCTGCTGCGCCTGATCCTCGGCCTCGAGACGCCGACCGGCGGCCGCATCGACCTCGAGAAGCCGGACAGCAGCAGCCCGCGCCGGTCCGAGCCGCCGAAGCGGATCATGTTCCAGGAGCCGCGCCTGCTGCCCTGGGCGCGGGTCGCCGACAACGTCGCGGTCGGCCTGTCCGGCCACGGCTCCCGGGCCGAGCGCCGGGAGCGGGCGCTCGCCGCGCTGGCCGAGGTCGGCCTCTCCGACAAGGCCGGGCAGTGGCCCGCCACCCTGTCGGGCGGCCAGCGGCAGCGCGTGGCGCTGGCCCGGGCGCTGGTGAGCCGGCCGGGCCTGCTCGCCCTCGACGAGCCGCTCGGCGCCCTCGACGCCCTGACCCGGATCGGCATGCAGGACCTAATCGAGCGGATCTGGCAGGCGCAGGGGTTCACGGCGCTCCTCGTCACGCACGACGTCGCCGAGGCGGTGGCGCTGGCCGACCGCATCCTCGTGGTCGAAGAAGGCCGGATCGCCCTCGACTTGCGGGTCGACGTGCCGCGCCCGCGCCGGCGCGGCGACCCGGATCTCGCCCGCCTCGAGGGCCGCATCCTCGATCACCTGCTCGGCACGCAGCCGAGCGATTGATAGCAGGCCGCCGTTGCCCCGAAGCGGCAGCCTGCCCTAGCTCTTGAAGATCGCCGGATGCGAGACGTCGGATCCGGCTTTTCCGCATCCGGCCCCGGCCGCAATGGAGATTCCGATGACCGCACCGACTGACGGGCGCGCCGACGTCCTCTGGTTCCTGCCGACCCACGGCGACGGGCGCTATCTCGGCGCCCAGGAGGGAGCCCGGGAGGTCTCGCTCAGCTACCTCCGTCAGATCGCGCAAGGCGCGGACGAGCTCGGCTATTACGGCGTGCTGCTGCCCACCGGGCGCTCCTGCGAGGATTCGTGGATCGTGGCCTCGGCGCTGGCGCCGCTGACCAAGCGCCTGCGCTTCCTCGTGGCGGTGCGGCCGGGCCTGATGGAGCCGTCCGCGGCGGCGCGCATGACCGCGACCCTCGACCGGATCTCGGACGGGCGCCTCCTGATCAACGTCGTCACCGGCGGCGACCCGGTGGAGCTCGCCGGCGACGGCGTGTTCCTGTCCCACGACGCGCGCTACGCGGTCACCGACGAGTTCCTGACGATCTGGCGCGGCCTGCTCGCGGGCGAGACCGTGACCTTCCAGGGCGAGCACCTGCGCACCGAGAACGGCCGGGTGATCTTCCCGCCGGTGCAGAAGCCCTATCCGCCGCTCTATTTCGGCGGCTCCTCGCCCGCCGGGATGGAGGTCGCGGCCGAGCATTGCGACGTCTACCTCACCTGGGGCGAGCCCCCGGCCCAGGTCGCCGAGAAGATCGCCGCCGCCCGGCAGGCCGCCGAGGCGAAGGGCAAGACCTTCTCGTACGGCATCCGCCTGCACGTGATCGCCCGGGAGACGGAGGCCGCCGCCTGGGAGGCGGCCGAGCAGCTGATCTCGAAGCTCGACGACGCCACCATCGCCAAGGCGCAGGAGACCCTGAAGCGGCAGGATTCCGTCGGCCAGAGCCGCATGATGGCGCTCCATGGCGGCAGCCGCGACAAGCTCGTGGTGGCGCCGAACCTCTGGGCCGGCGTCGGCCTCGTGCGCGGCGGCGCCGGGACGGCGCTCGTCGGCTCGGCCGATCAGGTCGCCGACCGGATGAAGGAGTACATCGACCTCGGGATCGACCGCTTCATCCTCTCGGGCTACCCGCATCTGGAGGAGGCCTACCGCTTCGCCGAGCTGGTCTTCCCGAAGCTGCCGTTGCGCCCCACCACGGGCCGGCCGGTGGGCAATGCCCGCAACGACGGCCCGTTCGGCGAGATCATCGCCAACGACCTCGTCCCGACCCGCCGCGTCGGCGCGCACTGACCGGCAGATCGGCTTGGCCCACAATATTGGGCATGGCTGATCTGCATTCGTGCCATCCGGGTGTCATGGTGACGCCATCCTTGGCGTCCATCCGCCCCGCCCATTGCCGCGCGACGCGCTCGCGCGGCCTGGACGAGTAAAGGATGTCCATGACTGCGACCAAGACGGCCCTGTTGGCCATCGGTCTGTGCCTCGGCCCGGCCGCGGCCTTCGCGGAGCAATCCCCGGCCCGGGAGGCGCTCAAGCAACACTGCACCGGCGACTACATGGATTACTGCAGCGCCTACGCGCCGGGCGGCCCGGAGGTCGAAGCCTGCTTCAAGGCCAATCTCAAGAAGCTCTCCCCCGGCTGCTCGGCGGCGATCACCGCCTACAAGAAGGAGCAGCGGGCGACCCGGCGCGTCAGCGAGGCGCGCTGAGCGCGCCGTCGCGGCTTCGCCCCATCTCGGGACGCGGCGGCCTCAGCGCAGGATCCGGGGGCGGCTCCGGGCCGCCGCCGGCCTGCACGATAATTTAAGCGCATCGCTGTCATCAGGTTACGACAGAGTCCGGCCAAGCTTGAAGCCCGTGAACCCGCGGCGATCCGCACGCGCGCCAGCACGGGATCTGCCGCGTCGGTCCGATCGGGACTTCGAGCAGCGGAAGATGTGCTGATGACGACAGCCGAGATAGCGCCCGCCGCGGCCGGGCCCCGGTCGGATGCCCGGACGGCGCTGCTGCGCGGGGCCCGCATCGTCGCGGCCGCGGCCGTCACCGTGATGGTGCTGCTGCTCGACCTGATCAGCTACGCGCAGCTGATCTTCTCGGGGCCCCTGGCGGAGAGCCGGGCCGCCGGCCTGTCGGCGCTGCTCGCGGCCTACGTCCTCGGCAGCCTGGTCTTCATCGCGATCCGCCGGACCGCGCGGGTCTCGCTCTCCTTCATCGGTGCGGCCGCGATCGTGCAGGCGGCCATCGCCGCGGCGGTGGCCGGGCAGCTGGAGGAAGCGGGCGTGACCGATCCGGAGACGGTCGGCCAGCTCGTCCTCGTCGCCTGCGGCGTCTCGACCTTCGCGGCCGGCGTGGTCTTCGTGCTGCTCGGCACCCTGCGGGCCTCGCTGCTGGCGCAGCTCCTGCCCTACCCGGTGCTCGCCGGCTTCCTCGGCGGCGTCGGGCTGCTGTTCCTGCGCAGCGGCGTGCAGATCGGCGGCCATGTCGACGATCCGCTCGGGGCGCTCGTCCGCGCCCTCGATCCGGCAACCCTCGATCCGGGCCGGATCGATGCGGGCGCCCTCGCGCGCATCGCCCTGACGCTCGCCATCGGATTCTGCGCCTTCTACCTGCCCCGGATCATCCGGCACTGGGGGACCTATCCCACGGTCATCCTGGCGAGCCTCGTCGTGGTGCATCTCGGCCTCGCCTGGACGGGCACCAGCATCGGCGCCGCGCAAGGGGCGGGCTGGCTGATCGAGCCGCTGCCGGCGGGCTCCCTGCTGCGCCCGCCGGCCATCGGCAGCCTTCTGGCCTTCGATCCACACCTGCTCCTGCCGATCTGGCCCAAGATCGCCACGCTGGTGATCGTCGCGGTGATCATCCAGATCCTCTACGTGGTCAGCGTCGAGCTGGAGATCCGGCGCGAGCTCAACATCGACCGGATCTTCGTCGCCTCCGGCGCCACCAACCTCGTCGGCAGCCTGTTCGGCAGCTCCGCCATGGGCTTCGGCCGGACCTCGACGCTGCTGCTGCACAATATCGGCGGCGGCCACTGGCTCGGCTGGTGGCTGACCCTCGCGGTCATGGCGGCGCTGCTGGTGATCGGCGCGAGCCCCCTCGCGCTGCTGCCCCGCCCGTTGGCCGGCGGCGCCCTGATCGCCATCGGCATCGGCCTGCTGTTCAACCTGTCGCTCGCGTGCCGCACCCTTCCCGGTTGGGAGATCGCCATCGCGCTGGTCGTGTGCGCGGCCACCGCGTTCTTCGGCGCGACCACGGGCTTCCTGGTCGGCGTCGTCCTGGCGATCCTGATCTTCGGCGTCGAGTACGGGCAGATCGGCGCGATCCGCCGGTCGCTGTCCGGGGCGGAGCGGCGCAGCAGCATCATCCGCGGTCCCGACGCAGCCGCCCGGCTGCAGGAGGCCGGCGGCCGCACCCGGATCTACACCCTGCAGGGCTACCTGTTCTTCCTCAACGCGCAGGCGGTCTACCGGCGGGCCGCCGCGGAGGCCGGGCCTCTGCGTGTCCTGATCCTCGATTTCCGCGAGACGGTGGGGCTCGACAGCTCGGCGCTCATCGCGTTCCGCAAGATCGGGCAGCTCGCCGAGCAGCGCGGCTTCGACGTGCTGCTGGTCCATCTCACACCGAGGGCGCTCCGGCAGGTCACGCGCAACGGCCTCGCCGGCGAAGGGCGGATCCAGATCCTCAACACCCTGGACGAGGCCCTGCGGGCCGCGGAGACGACGCTGCTCGCGGAAGCCGGAGGCGCCGGTCCGGGCGAGGTCGCGGTCTTCGCCCGGCACATGGCCGACCGGCTGGGCGGCGCCTCCGGCCCGGGCGACTTCGCCCCCTACATGACCGTGCGCGACCTCTCGGCCGGCGCGGTTCTGATGCGCCAGGGCGAGGCGGCCGAGGCGCTGTACTTCCTCGAGACGGGCGTCGTCTCCATCGAGATGGAGGTGCCCGGCCGCGCCAATCTGCGGCTGCGCACCACCACGGCCGGGACGGTGATCGGCGAGATCGCGCTGGTGCAGGGCGGCCGGCGCACCGCCACGGCCATCGCCGAGACGTCCTGCCGGGTGGTCGGGATCGATCGCGCCGCCCTCGCCCGCATGGAACGGGAGCGGCCCGACCTCGCGCTGTTCTTCCAGCGCTTCCTGATCCTGGAACTCGCCGGCAAGGTCTCCGACACGAACCGGCTGCTCGAGGCCGAGATGCAGTGAGTCGCCCGGAGTCACCGGGCAGCAGGCCGCGGCTCAGCCCGCGGCCAGCACCACGGCGAGCCCGATATGGGTGACCTGATGCAGGAACTGGTCGGCGCCGATCAGCCACCAGAACCGGGCGTCGGTGGGTGGTAGGCGCGTCCGCTGGCCGACCAGGGCCTTGCCGCGGTCGATCGCCGTGTGGATCGCGAAATCCACCAGCGCCAGCCACCACAGGGCCGGCTGGACCATCAGGGCGATCAGCAGGGTGCCGAGGCCGTGCAGGGCGGTGTGGGCGCAGAGCGGGGCGAGCCAGCCCGAGCCGCGCTCCTTGCCCTGCGCCATCCAGGTGCTCTGCAGGAGGAAATCCGCCCCGAGCTGCTTCACCGCGAAGGCGAGGAACAGCAGCGCGAAGGCCCCAACCGGAACAGGCGTGTCGACGGACGGCATCGCGGCCCTGGCTCTCCACCTCCGGCCCCGGGGAACAGGTCCGCGACCCGAATCGGGGAGGGCCAGCATACACGTCCGGTCCCGCCCTGACGCGCAGCGGAGGGTGGATGCCGGGTGCCCGCGGGCGCGTGCCGGCCCCAGCACAGAGAATGAAAAATTCAGAACGCCGGCAGGAGGAAAGTATCTTCCCACGGCCGCAAAGCATAACATCTCGGGATTTATCTATAGATTTGACGTCACTGCGTTTTTAATCGTTCTAATTCATGAAGATAAACATTGTTTGGTAAATGCTGCGCGTGTTAGCCGTCACACCTGCATGGATTGTGCAAGCGTGACAATGTGAGCGCGACAGTGGCGACCTTGAAGCGCGACGTCGGGCACGACGTCATCCACGACGGCCGCGGTGAGACCACGAACGCGGCCGGGTTCGGAGCCCTCGCGGTGTTCGAGCGCCATCGCGTCACCTATCTCGCGAGCGCTCGCCGCATCCTCGACTGCCCGGCACAGGCAGAGGACGTGGTCCAGGATGTCATGCTCCGGCTCATCGCCGATCCGCCCGCGGCCGCGGAGGGCATCCTGGCTGCCTATGTCGGGCGGATGGTGCGCAATCTCGCCCTCGATCGGGCGCGGCGGCGCGGCCTCGAACGGCGCCTGTTCACCGGCCTCGACGACGCCCCGGACCCGGCCGATGCCGGGGCGGGGACGCCCGAGACGGCCGCGGCCTCGCGCGAATCCCTGCGGCAGGTCGAGGCCGCGGTGGCCGAGCTGCCGGAGCCGGTGCGCACCGCGTTCCGGCTGCACCGGGTCGAGGGCGTGTCGCAGACCGAGATCGCGGCCCGGCTCGGCGTCTCACGCGCCCTGGTGTGCGGCCTCGTGCGTCGGGGGCACCTGCACTGCCTCGCGGCCCTCGACCGCCGCTGCGAGGCCTGCCCGGCGCGCCTCCGCGAGCCAGGCGAGCATCAGCACCAAGCCCAGCCCGTCCGCCAGGACCTCCGCGGCGACCCGGCTGGCGAGCACCCCCGTGTAGCCCATGAGCGGCGGCAGGATCAGGAGCGGCGGGATCAGCGCCAGCCCCTGCGCGGCCAGCGACACCGCCGCGGCCCGGCGCGGCGCGCCGATCGCCTGGAACAGGGTCGCGGCGGTGAGCTGTAGGCCCACGGGCACGAAGGCGGCGGCGAAGACCGTGAGGGCGCGGGCGCCCTCGCGGGCTGTGTCGGGATCCTGTGCGAACACCCCGACGAGCGGCCCCGCCAGCGCGAGCATCAGCCCGCCGACCGCGGCCCCGTAGGCGAGGGCAGCGGCCAGCACGAAGAACAGGGCGCGGTGGAGGCGGTCCCGGCGGCCGGCGCCGGCGGCGTGGCCGAGCACCGCCTGGGCGCCCGCCATCATGCCGAGCAGCGGCAGGGCCGCCACCAGGGTCAGGCGCAGGGCGATGCCCTGGGCGGCGACCGCGGCGTCGCCGTAGGGGGCGGCGGCCTCCACGAACAGCGCCATCGCGAAGGCCGCGAGCAGGCTGGAGCCGGTGGCCGGAACGGCGAGCCGGAGCGCCTCCGGCAGCAGACCGGCCGCGCTCCGGCCGCCGGGCCATCGGAACCGGATCCGGCCCGGGCCACGCGCCCGGGCGAAGTGCAGGCCATACGCTCCGGCCCCCGCGAGCTGCGCGCCGATGGCCGCCCAGCCCGCGCCGCCGGTACCGAGGCCGCAGACGCGGATCAGCACCCAGTCGAGCAGGATGTTCAGGCCGAAGCCCGCCATCATGATGGCGCCGCTCAGGCGCGCGTGGCCCTGGGCGCGCACGATGAAGCCGCCGACGATCATCACCAGCATCAGGGCCGTGCCCAGGGTGGACAACGCGGTGTAGGGGGCGGCCGCTTCGGCCAGCGCGGCATCGGCCCCGAGGAGGCGGAGCCAGAACGGCGTGTCGACCAGGATCGCGGCCGTCACCGCCAGCCCGGCCGGCAGGCTCAGCCAGAAGCCCAGGGCGGCGGCCGCGTCGGCCCGGCGGCGGTCGCCCGCACCCAGCGCCCGCGCGACCTGCGAGGCCGCCGCGATCCCGGCGCCGTAGCCGAGCGCCGCGACCAGCAGCGTCACCGGGTACGCGATGGCGATGGTGGCAATGGCCGCCGCGCCGAGATCGGCCACGAACCACGCATGGACCAGCATCTGCAGCGCGTGGGCCGAGATCCCGAGGATGGCGGGCCCCGACAGGCGCAGGACCAGGGCGACGACCCCGTCCTGGTCGAGGTCGACCGGCCGCCTCACGGCGCCGTCGCGGCGGGCCGGATCGCGGCGCGGGCCGAGCGCTCCGCGCAGAGGATCGTCCGCGCAATGGCGCCGGCCCGCACCGGCAGGATCGACAGGAGCGTCTCGGTCAGCCCGTGGGTCGGCTCGCTGAAGCCCTGGAGGTGCAGGCTCACCCGGGGCTCCGCGGAGACGAGCGGCAGGCGGTAGTGCCGGTCCGCGGTCGCGCCATCCATGTACGGGCGCACGGGATCGAGGATCGCCGGCACCGTGGCACGCTGGTAGCCGGTGGCGCAGATCACCGCCGCGTAGGGCTGCCGCTCCTCGGTCCCGGCGACGTCGTCGCGCAGGGTCACGCACATGCCCTCGGGGGCCGGCTCCAGCGCCACGACCCGGGTGCTGCGCCGCAGCCGGTAGCGGGTCACGCCGCTGACCTCCTGCTCGTAGAGCGTCGCGTAGAAATCCTGGATCAGGTCTGCGTCGACCACCGCGTAGTTGGTGGACCGGTGCGCGGCGATCAGCTCGGCCCGCACCGATTCCGGGGCGTCGTGGACGCGGTCGACGGCGGCCGGGTCGAAGATCTCGTTGACGAAGGGGCTGTCGTCCGCGGGCTTCAGGGCCGGCCCGCGGATCGCGAGATCGACCAGGGCGCGCGGGTAGCGCTCGCCGAGATCGGTGGCGATCTCCACGGCGCTCTGGCCCGCGCCCACCACCAGGATGCGCGGCTCCGGCCCGTCGAGGCGCGGCGCACCGAGGGCCTGCGCGATCCCCGGCAGGTACCAGGACGAGTGGATCACCCGCCGGTCCTGGGCGTGCGCCGCGAAGGGGGCGGGAATCGCCGGGTCGCCGCCGGCCGCCACGACCAGGTGGCGGCAGCGGCGCAGGCGGTGCGCCCCGGTCCCGTCCCGGGCCTCGACCACGAAGGCGGCGAGCCGCCCGTCCCGGGTTTCGGGCCGCACGGCCTCCACGGTCTCGCCGTAGGCCACGACGTCGGAGAAGCGATCCGCCGCCCAGGCGAGGTAGTCGTTGTACTCCACCCGCGACGGGTTGAACGTCTTGAGGTTGAGGAAGGTGCTGAGCCGCCCCTTCACGTGCAGGTAGTTGAGGAAGCTGAACGGGCTCGTCGGGTCGCGCAGGGACACGAGGTCCTTCACGAAGCTGATCTGCATGTCGGCTCCGGGCAGCATCATCGCCCGGTGCCAGCCGAACTGCGCCTGCCGCTCGATGAAGCGCATGGCGGGTCGGGGCGGCCCGTCGCGCATGGCGTCCTGCAGGGCGATCGCCAGGGACAGGTTGGCCGGGCCGAAGCCGATGCCGATGATGTCGTCGGTTGCGGGGTGATCCGTCATCGCGCGCGTCTCTGCTCGATCGGAGGAGGGTCTAGACCGGCACGGACGGGGGCCGCGGCGCCGCGTCGGCGGCCGCGGCGCCCGGCACCCAGAGCCGGTCGCGGACGAAGTGCGCCCGCGACAGGGCGACCAGGGCCGCGCGCTTGTGCGGGAAATCGACGGTGGCGATCGTCGCGAAACCGGAGGCGTGGAGGTTCCAGATCTGCTGGGCGTGGTCGGCCCGGGGCTCGCCGACGATGCGCTGCGTGCGCGGCTCGTCCAGGAACAGGTAGTGCATCAGCGAGGGGAGCCAGGCCGAGAGGTACGGCCGCCCGCGCACGGCGTCGTCGCCGATCGCCACGTGCCAGCCGCGATCGTAGGGGCCGGATTCGTAGAGCGGACCGAGCCGGCTCTCCCGCGCCCAGTACAGCTCGAAATAGCCGAACGGCGCCCCGTCGAGGCAGCCCAGCAGCGGCAGGGTCGCGGGGTCGGCCTGGAGCTGGGCGATATAGGCGGCGTGCGCCTCGAGGGTGCCGGTCTCCTGCCAGACAGCGGCGACCCGGGGATCATTCATCCAGGTCGAGAACAGGATGACGTCGCCGGGCTCCGTCAGGGTCCGGAAGCTCAAGCGCCGGCCGAGCCAGGGGATGGTGCGCGCGTAGACCGTGCCGGCCGGCGTCTCGGGCCGCAGCGGGTGTCGGCGGCCCTGCGTGACGGTGAACAGCTCGGGGAAGGGGGCCGGGCGGCCGGGAGCCAGCGGGCGGCGCATTGCCAGAGCAGGCCCGGCAGGATCTCGACGCCGCCGCCGATGCGCCGGGCGGCCCCGAGGGCGAGCAGCCGCCCGGCCGTGTCCGGATCGGCCTCAACGCCGATGCGCAGCACCCGCGTGTCCGCGGCGGTCAGCGCCTCGGCGCGCGCGAGGATCGCCGCCGCGGCCTCCGCCGGATCGCCGGGGCCATTGAGGCGGATCACCGGCGCCTCCCGGGTCCCGTCCAGAGCGAGCGAAACCCGCGCCGCGTCGTCCGTCCCGCCGTCGTGCGTGCCGGGCCTCGAAGCGTCCGTCATCCGTCCTCCGGGTGGCGCCGGCGCATGTCGCCGGCACCTCCCTGACGGTTGGGGCCGCGCGGTGTTCAGGCGACGGGTGCGGATGCCGTTCCGGCCGCCGCGGGTACGCCGCCGTGAACGCCACCCCGCCTCAACCGTCAGTCCGTCGAGGCCCGGAGCGGCGCAGGAGCGAGCGGATGGACAGGCAGGCCGGTCAGGAGGCGAGCGCGGAGACGCGAGCGGATTGGACGCAGGGCCCGGTGGTGGTGGCGTTCGACCGGGCCGGGCACGGCGCGTTCTGGCCGGCTCGGCGCGCGCTGCCCGCCGGCTGGACGCGTGCCTGCGATCCCTGCGGGATCGACGCGGCGCGCGCCTGGATCGCGGATCCGGCGCACGCGCCCGGGCCGGCCCAGGCGACGGAGCCCGCCCCCGACGCCGACCGCGAGACCGTCCCGGCCCGCCTCGCCCGCCTCGCCGCGGCGGCACCGGAGCGGCCGGCCGTGCTGTTCGACGGGGAGATCCTCACCCGCGGCGCCCTGGACGCCCGGGCGGCCGCCCTGGCGGCCGGGCTCGCCGCGCGCGGGATCGGGCGCGGCGACCGGGTCGCGGTGGCGCTGGACCGGTCCCCGGACCTGATCGTGGCGCTGCTCGGGGTGCTGCGCGCCGGCGCCGCCTTCCTGCCCCTTGATCCCGCCTACCCGGCGGCCCGGGTGCGGATGATGCTGGCGGATGCCGCCATTGCGCACTGTCTCACGACCCCCGAGATCGCCGAACGCCTCGCGCTGCCCGCCGGGATCGCGCGGTTCGATCCCGCCGCCTTGGCCGCCTGGCCCGCCGACCCGGCCGCCGCCATGCCGGAGCCCGGGGATCCGGCCTACCTGATCTACACCTCGGGCTCGACGGGCACGCCGAAGGGCGTCCTCGTCGAGCACGGACCGCTCGCCATGCATTGCCGCACCACCGCGGCGGCCTACGCGATGGGCGAGGCCTCGCGCGAGCTCCACGTCCTGTCCTTCGCCTTCGACGGCGCCCACGAGCGCTGGATGACGCCGCTCATCGCCGGCGGCTGCATCGTGCTGCGCGGACCCGAGCTCTGGACCGCGGCCGAGACCCTGGCGCAGATCCGCCGTCACCGGGTGACCCATGCGGGCTTTCCCACCAGCTTCATCGGCCAGCTCGCCGAATGGGCCGAGCGGCTGGGCGCGGCGCCCTCGGTCGAGGTCTACTCCTTCGGCGGCGAGGGCATGGCCCGCGAGACCTTCGCGCGGCTCGGCCGCGCCCTGAAGCCCCGGCTGCTGATCAACGGCTACGGCCCGACCGAGTGCGTGATCTCGCCGCTGATCTGGAAGGTGCCGCCGGAGACGACCTTCGACGAGCCCTACGCGCCGATCGGCGGACCGGTCGGGGCCCGGGCGGCCTACGTGCTGGGGCCCGACCTCGAACCCGTGGGGGAGGGGGAGACCGGCGAGCTCTACATCGGCGGCGGCCTCGCCCGGGGCTACTGGCGGCAACCCGCGCTCACCGCCGAGCGCTTCCTGCCGGACCCGTTCGCGGAAGGCGGCGGCCGGATGTACCGCACCGGCGACCGGGTGTGGCGGCGGCCCGACGGCAGCCTCGCCTTCGCGGGCCGGGCGGACGATCAGGTCAAGATCCGCGGCCACCGGATCGAGATCGGCGAGGTCGAGGCGGCGCTCCGCGGGCTGCCGGGGGTCGCGGAGGCGATCATCCTGCGCCGGGACGGGCCGGCCGGCGCCTATCTGGCGGGCTACGTCGTCCCGGCCCCCGGCCGGCGTCTGGAGGCCGGGCGCCTGCGCGCCGGCCTCGCCCGCACCCTGCCGGAGCCGATGGTGCCGGCGAGCCTGACGCTGCTCGACCGGCTGCCGGTGACCGCCAACGGCAAGCTCGACCGCAACGCCCTGCCGGATCCCGCCGCCGACGACCGGCGCGGGCGGCCGCCGGCCACCGCCTCGGAGCGGCGGCTCGCGGGAATCTGGTCCGAGGTGCTGGGCTTCCCGGTCCGGGTCGCGGATCGGCGCTTCTTCGAACTCGGCGGCGATTCCCTCTCGGCCCTGCGGCTGGTGGCGCGCCTGCGCCTGATCGCGCCCCGGGGCGGGATCGGGGTGGCGGATCTCCTGCGCGATCCGACCATCGCCGAGCTGGCGGCCCGGATCGAGGACGGCGCGGCCTCCGCCGCGGACGGGCCGGCCCCTATGGTCCAGCTGTCCGCCGGACGCCCGGGCAGCGGCCGGCCGCTGCTCGTGCTGTTCCCGGGGCTGCTCGTCAGCACCCGGGAATACGAGCCCCTGGTTGCCCATCTCGGACCGGAGCAGGCGGCGCACGGCTTTCTCTGCGCCTCGCTGGTCGAGGACGTGCGGCCCCTGCCGGCTGTCGCCGACCTCGCCGCCGCCTATGCCGAGCGGGTGCGCGCCCTGATGTGCGACCGGGCGGGCCGGTGCGTGTTCCTGGGCTGGTCCTGGGGCGGCGTTCTCGCCTACGAGACCGCCCGCCGTCTCGGCCCGGACTTCCCCCTGGACTGGGTCGGGATGCTCGACGCCTGCGGGCTGGAGCCCACCTTCGCCCCCGGCGCCGGGCGGCCGCTCGGGCCCGAGGAGCGGGCGGCGCACGCGGCGATGCTGGCGGCCTGGCTCGACCGCGCGCCGATGCGGCCCCATTGGGAGGCCCTGCGCGCCCGCATGGATCCGGAGGCGGAGGCGCAGTTCCTGCGCTTCCTCGCGGCCGAGCCGCAGCCGCTCCCCGCCGACGGACCCGAGGTCGGCAGCCGGGAGCGGATGCTCTGGACGCTGGTCGACCACGCCATCCAGTTCCGCACCCTGCGGCTGGAGCCGGGCGCGGTGCCGATCCGGAGCTTCGTGGCCGCAGACTCCCTGGCTCGGGGCCTGCCGGTGATCGATTGGGCTCCGCTCACCGGCCGGCTCCTCGCGGTGGAGACCGTCCCGGAGACCGACCATCTCGACATCGTGCTGTCGCCGCACCTGCACGCCCGGATCGCCGCGCTGACGGCCGCGTCACCGGTCTGGAGCGCGGCCTGACCATGCGGGATCCCGATTGCGGGTTCGAGACCCTGCGCGACGCCCATGTCGCGGCGCTGACCGGCTCCCTGATCGACGGGGTCGAGCACGGGCCCGGAGGGGCCGGCTATGTCTGGTCGCGCGGCATCCCGGACCCGACCCTGAATTTCGCCTACGGGGTGCGCCGTCCGGACCAGTTCGCCTGGGCGGGGGCGGCGGCCCTCGGGCGCGCCCGCGCGCCGGCCTTCCTGGCCCGCGACCCCGAGGAGGTCGCGGCCCTGGACGCCCTGTTCGAGGCCGCCGCCCGCTATCCGGCGTGCTGGATGGTGGCGCGGCCGTCGGCGGTGCAGGCCGTCTCGGGCGCCTCGGTCGCCGTGCACGCCGCCCCCGCGCCCGGACCGGATTTCGAGGCGGTCTTCGCCAACCTCTCCGACGACCCCGCCGTGCGCACGCATCTGCGCCGCCACTACCTGCCGGCGCTCCGGGCGGCCCGGGGGCGGCCCGGGCTCGCGCCGGTCCACATCGTCCTCAGCGATGCCGGCGGCCCGGCGGCCTGCGCGAGCCTCTATCTGCGCGGCGACACGGCCGGGCTCTACAACGTCAGCACCCGGGCCGACCGGCAGCGCCGGGGACTGGGCACGGCCGTGACCGCCGCGGCCCTGCGCGAGGCGCGGGCGCGCGGGGCCGCCCAGGTCTTCCTGCAATGCCCGGCCGGCGGCGGCGTCGAGGCGCTCTACGCCCGGGCCGGCTTCCGGGCGGTCTGCGCGCCGACCCTGCTGTGCACGAGCCCACCCTAGCGGGGGCGGCCCGTCCCAGGTCGTGCGCCGCATCGGGGTGCGGCCCCCGCGCGTGACAGTCCCCCCGCCCTCAGAAGGCCTCCTCGCCATACCCGTAGGGCGTCACGCTGAAGACGAAGCCGATCGCGGCTTCGGCGTCGCGCAGCGCCAGGGCGCTGACCGGCCCGGTCAGGATCCGGGCCGCGCCCTCCGCGCGGGCCGCGTACCGACCCCGGCGGTCGAGGGCTGCCAGGCTCGCGAGGACGTGGCGCGCGGCCTGGGGGCGCCGGACGCCGTTCTCGTCGAGCCAGAGCGCCTCATCCTCCGGCCAGGCGCGCATGGGCACAGGGTGCCCGGGCCCGTCCGGGCGGGCGCGGAGGCTCATGGGCGGAGGCCCCAGGCCGCGTGCAGGACCCGCAGGGGCGGCGCCGAGGCCGGCGCAACCGCGCGGACCGTCCGCGGCGCGGACAGGGCCGGATCGGTCACCGCCAGGCGGACGATCTCGGCGGCCAGGGCCGTGTAATCGGCGAGATGGACGCCGTCCCGGTACAGGCCCGGCCCGGCAAGGCCCCCGGGACCGTCGCGCAGGGCCGCGAACGGGTCGATGAAGCCGTGGCCCCGCTCCGCGCAGAGCGCCGCGAGGCGGCCGGAGAAGGCGGCGATCGCGGCCGGATCCCGGCCGGTCGCCCAGGCCCCGATCGGCGGGACGGCGGCCACGAGGACCCGCGCCGACCAGCCCTCCAGGATCCGCAGGATGCATCGGGCCTGCGCCTCGAAGCGCTCGACGCTCCGGGCTCGCTCCGGATGCCGCCAGCGCTGGATGTCGTTGGTGCCGATGATCAGCACCGAGGCCGCGCAGCGGACCGGAACGCGCAGAGCCGCCAGATGCCTGGCGCAATCGGCCGCGGTGCTGCCGCCAACGGCGAGGTTGATGCAGGGCCGGCCGCCGAAATCCGGCGTTCCGAGGAACTCCGCGTGGGAATTGCCGGCGAGCAGCACGCTGTCCGGCCCGGCGGCGCGGAGCGCGGCGCCGATGGCGGTGCGCCGCTCGGCGAAGCGGCGGCCGACGATCCGGCCGTGACGCCAGTGCCGGGCGGCTTTCCCGATCCATGAAGCGCGCATGCGTGTCCTGAGCAGACGTGGGGGATCGCACACCCGGAATGGGTGTACGGGCGCTTGACGAAGATCGTCGCTGCCGCTCGACCGATTACCGGCGGCAGAATGTCTAGTGATCGCGCCGAGAGACGCCGGAAACAGATCGAAATACGAACCAATACATCGGATCGCATCACTAACCTTTATGTGGGAAAAAGTCACACGTCAATGGCCAAGCTGACGATCCGGCGCAACGGGCCGGGCGGGGGCGTCTTCCGGCCTGCCCGGTGCCGCGCTACGTCACGTGTCGAGGCCGGGCGGCCGTGCCGCCCGGGACAGGGGGAGCCAGGATGATCAGGGACCGGGTCTTCATCGTCACCGGGGCGGGTTCGGGCCTGGGCGAGGCGGCCGCGCGCGGGCTCGCGGCGGCGGGGGCCCGGGTGGTCGTGGCCGACATCGCCCGGGAGGCCGGCGCCCGGGTGGCGGCGGATCTCGGGGCGCAGGCCCGCTTCGTCGAGACGGACGTCACCCGCGAGGCGGACGGGGCGGGGGCGGTCCGGACGGCGCTGGACGCGTTCGGGCACCTCCACGGGCTGGTGAACTGCGCCGGCATCGCGCCGGGGGAGAAGGTGGTCGGCCGCGACGGGCCGCACCGGCTCGAGACCTTCGCGCGGGCGGTCTCGGTCAACCTCGTCGGCACCTTCAACATGATCCGGCTGGCGGCCGACGCCATCGCCCGGGAGGCGCCGGATGCGGCGGGCGCCCGGGGCGTGATCGTCAACACCGCCTCGATCGCCGCCTTCGACGGCCAGATCGGGCAGGCCGCCTACGCGGCCTCGAAGGGCGGGGTGGTGTCCATGACCTTGCCGATCGCCCGGGAACTCGCCCGGCACGGCATCCGGGTGGTCACCATCGCGCCGGGCATCTTCGAGACGCCGATGATGGCGGGGCTGCCCCAGGACGTGCAGGACACGCTCGGCCAGAGCGTGCCGTTCCCAGCCCGCCTCGGCCGCCCGTCGGAATACGCGGACCTCGTCCGCCACATCTGCGAGAACCCGATGCTGAACGGCGAGACGATCCGGCTCGACGGGGCGCTGCGGATGCCGCCGCGCTGACGGCTCAGCCGATCGACACGCTGGTCAGGACCTCGGCGGCGCGGCGGACCTCGGCGGCGATCATCTCCTCGCTCGGGCCGTCGATCGGCAGGTCCGACAGGATCGCCGCCACGTCGCGCTTCACGTCCTCGCGGATCTCCGGATTCTCCTCGGAGAGCCGCCCGATCAGGACGCCGAGCACGATCTCCAGGGCGGACAGCTTGGCGTGCAGGCGCGTGAAATCGTCCAGCGGCTCGGGCTCGTTCGCGGTCATGGCCTGCTCCATCCGAGGGGAGTCCGCCGTCGCCCAGGGGCACGCCGGATCACCCGCGTCTCATATAGAGGCATCCGCGTCCCGTCTCGCCGGGCGGCCGACCCCGCGCGACGGCGTGCCTCTCCGCGAACGCGGCGCGGGCAGCCGAATTTTTCCCGATTGCGGGCAACCGAATTTCCGAACGCGACGTTTCACGCTCCCGTGAACGAACCCGCAAAGGGACATCCGCCATGATCACCCGTCTCACCGCCGCAGCCGGCCTGCTCGCCCTCTCCGCCAGCCTCGCCGTGGCCCAGACCCCCGCGGCGAAGCCGGCCGAGCCCGCCACGAAGGCCGACAGCAACCTGCAGGAGTGGCAGGTCGCCAAGGCCGCCAAGGTCGGCCTCGCCCAGGCGCTCGCCACCGCCGAGTCGCAGGGCGACGAGAAGGGCGGCCGCGCCATCGACGCCGATTTCGAGAAGGCCGGCAGCAAGGATCCGGCCCATTACGCGATCAAGGTCGTCTACCCGAGCGGCAAGCTCGCCGAGTACGGCATCAACGCCGATACCGGCGCCCTCTACAAGACCGAGAACCAGCCGATCGAGCGCTACTTCACCCGGCTGAAGGCCTCCGACTTCCAGAACGCCAAGACCTCGCTGAAGGACGCGCTCGCCATCGCCGAGCAGAAGGCCGGCGGCGGCAAGGCCTACGAGGCCGAGGTCGAGAAGGACGGCTCCGCGGTCCAGTACGAGATCAAGGTCGCCGGCGCCGACAAGGAGCAGGAGATCAAGGTCGGGCCGGACGGCAAGGTCCTGAACTGAGGGCGCGGGCTGCGACGGGACTCCGTCGCAGCCCCGTCCGTTCTTGCGCGCGGCGCGAAGCCATCCAGGCAGCGCCACGCTGATCCAGGGCGCGTTGCCCTGGGGCGCTTCGCTCCGCTCGCGATGACGCCTGGGTCGGCATGGCCGCTGCATCCTGTCGCCCCACCGCTCGGGGAGCCGTAGAGCCCTCACGGCGCTTCCCCCCTTTGCGATGCGGCCCGACCGGCCGCGGACGGGGAGGGCGGCATGGACGCGCACGGGCGGGAATCCGACAGGCATCTCGGCCAGGCCCATACCCGGGTCGAGGGCCCGGACAAGGTCACCGGCCGGGCTCTCTACAGCTCCGATCTGACCGGGCCGGAGACCGGCGCGGCCCACGCGGCCCTGGTGACCAGCACGATCGCCCGGGGCCGCATCACCGGGTTCGACCTCGCGGCCGCCGCGCGGGTGCCGGGGGTTCTGGGGATCTTCACCCACCGGGATTTCGCGGGCGCGGTGGCGCCGGTGAAGCACCTGATGGCCGGCGGCTATGTCAACAGCTCGCACCGGCCGCTGGATTCCGACGCCGTGGCGTATGCCGGCCAGATCGTGGCGCTGGTGGTCGCCGAGACCCTGGAGGCCGCCGAGGCCGCGGCCGGCGCGGTCACGGTCTCCTACGCGGAGGAGCCCGCCGCCGGCGGCTTCGACGCGCCCGGCGCCGAGACCGTGCGCCTCGCCGACCTCAAGCCGCACCACGAGGACATCGCCCGGGGCGACGCCGAGGCGGGTCTGCGGGAGGCCACCGTCCGGGTCGAAGCGCGCTACGCGACGCCGGTCCAGCACCACAACCCGATCGAGCTGTTCACCACCCGGGCCGCCTGGGACGGCGACCGGCTCACCGTGTACGAGCCGACCCGCTATGTCGGCGCCGTGCAGCACGGGCTCGCGGTGCAGCTGGGGCTCAACCCCGCGAACGTGCGGGTGGTGGCGGGCCTGATCGGCGGCCATTTCGGCTCGAAATTCGCGCTGTCGCAGCACACGGCCCTCGTCGCCCTCGCGGCGCGGCGCCTCGGCCGTCCGGTCTCCCTGGTGCCGAGCCGGCGGCACTGCTTCACCATCGCCAATTACCGGCCGGAATCGCGCCACACGATCCGCCTCGGCGCCGACCGGACGGGCCGGTTCACCGCCCTGGTTCACGAGGCCGAGACCGTGACCTCGCGCTTCGATCCCTTCGTGATGGAGGGCGCGGAGGTGACCGCCAGCCTCTACGCCTGCCCAAACATCCGCACCGAGGAGCGGGCCGTCCGCGTCGACCGCAACACGCCCGGGCCGATGCGGGCGCCCCCGGAGGTACCGTTCCTGTTCGCCCTGGAGAGCGCCGTCGACGAGATGGCGGTGGCCCTCGGCATGGACCCAATCGACCTGCGCCGCCTCAACGACACGGCAATCGATCCGGTCAGCGGAAAACCGTTCTCGACCCGGCCGCTGATGGCCTGCTTCGACGCGGGCGCGCGAGCCTTCGGCTGGTCGCGCCGGGTGCCGCGTCCGGGGGCCATGCGCGACGGTCCCTGGCGGGTGGGTCTGGGCTGCGCGACCTCGGTGCGTCCCGTGAAGATCGCCGCCGCGACCATGCGGGTCCGGCTCGGCCCGGACGGGTCGGCAGAGGTGGCCTGCGCGCATCACGAGATCGGCAACGGCATCACCACGCTGCTCGCCATGGGCGCCGCGGACGGGCTCGGCGTGCCGGTGGAGCGGGTCACGGTCCGGCTCGGCGACACGGACCTGCCGGCCGCCGGCATCTCGGGCGGGTCGAGCACCACGACCAGCCTGATGAGCGCGCTGGCGCTCGGCTGCCGACAGATCCGCGAGGTCCTGGCGCAGGCCGCGACCGGGCAGGGGGGCCGCCTCGCCGGCCGGGATCCGGCGCGCTTACGCCTCGCGGGCGGCCGGCTCATCGCCCCGGATGGGACCGGGATCGCGCTCGCAGAGGCGATCGGCTCAGAGGGCGTCGAGACCGTCGCGGCCTTCGTGCCCGAGGGCGGCGACCGGGACACGGCGCTCAAGGGGCTCCACGGCGGCCATATCGGGCTCGCCTTCGGCGGGGCCGGGAAGGCCGTGGCCTGGGCATTCGGAGCGCAGTTCGCCGAGGTCCACGTCCATGCCGAGACCGGCGAGATCCGGGTGGCGCGGCTCACCGGCGCCTTCGCGGCGGGACGCATCCTCAACCCGCTGACCGCGAAGAGCCAGCTCACGGGCGGGATGATCTGGGGCCTCGGCTCGGCGCTGCTCGAGGAGACGGTGCTCGACGGCGCCGCCTACCGCAACCCGGATCTGGCCGAGTACCTCGTCCCGACGGCAGCCGACGTGCCGGAGGTCGAGGCGCTGCTGGTGCCCGATCCCGACGATCAGGTGGACGCGCTGGGGCTGAAGGGCCTGGGCGAGCTCGGGATCATCGGGGTGAACGCGGCCATCGCCAACGCAATCCACCACGCCACCGGCCGCCGGATCCGCAGCCTGCCGATCCGCCTGGAGGATGTAGCGTAGAGGAGGGCGGCTCTCCTCCCCGGCGATCCCGGGCTTGCCCGGGATCGCCGGGGAGGAGTTGGAGGTGGGGGTGGTGCCGGATGAGGCTCGGTGGCTCCTTCTGAACCACCCCCACCCCTAACCCCTCCCCGCAAGGGGGAGGGGAATAACGCGTGCGCTCCCTACTCCATCGTCGGCGCGAGCTTCTTCACGCTTGCCACGTCCTCGCCGAGCCACGCCGCGTTCTTGGCGGTGCCGTCGAAGGTGGCGCTCGTCTTGAACAGCTCGTACTTGCCCTCCAGCGCATAGGGCTTCGAGCGCGACAGCAGCTCGGCCACCGCCGCCTTGTCCATCGGCTTGAAGGTCTTCACCGCCTCGAAGGCCTGATCGAGGTCGCGCTGGTTCTGGATGCCGGTGATCACCACCGAGACCGGCAGGTTCAGCGAGAAGTGCAGGTACTCGAGCGGCTTGATCGGCGCGTCCGCCTTCAGAATCACCCCGTCGCCGAAGGTCTTCATGGCGAGCGGCGCGATGCCGTTCTGCACGAGATACGGCAGGACGAGGTGGCTGAACGAGCGGAAATGCGCGTCCATCACGTTGACGGGCATCTGCACGGAATCGAAGTGGAAGCCGCGCTCGGCGGCAACCTCCAGCATCTGCAGGTGGATGCGCGGGTCCTTGTGGCCGGTGAAGCCGATGTAGCGCAGCTTGCCCTGCTTCTTCGCCTCCAGGAAGCCCTCCATGGCGCCGCCCTCGGCGAAGACCCGGTCGGGATCGTCGTAGCGCAAAATCTCGTGGTGCTGGACGAGGTCGATCCGGTCCGTGCGCAGGCGCAGGAGCGACTGGTCGATCTGCTTGCGCGCCTCCTCCTTGGTCCGCCCGTCCATCTTGGACATCAGGAAGACCTTGTCGCGGTAGCCGCCCTGGGCCAGGGCCGCGCCCATGCGCAGCTCGGAACGCCCCTCGTTGTAGTCCCAGCAATTGTCCATGAAGGTGATGCCGCGGTCGATCCCGGCATGGATCAGCCGGGTCGCCTCGTCGTCGGTCACCGCGCTCTTGCCGAGGTGGAACCCGCCCATCCCGATCGCCGAGATCTTCTCCGACGTCTTGCCGAAGGTCCGGTAGAGCATCTCGCCCCGGCGCTCGCCGGGATCGGTGACGAAGGGCAGGTCCGCCGGGTCCTGCGGGCGGGTGTTGGGGAGGCCGGGGGCGTTCACGGCCGCACCTGCGCTGCCGGCGCCCGCGAGGCCCGCGCCGAGCACGGCACCCTGAAGGAAGCTGCGGCGTTCCATCGGCTGTCTCCGTTCGAGAATATCCAGGTGAGGGCAGGTAACGGTTCGTGCCGCGTCATCGTTCGCGCTCCTCGGCGAGGCGTCCTGCCGCGTGCAGCAGGCGCAGGGCGGCGCAGGCGGCGCCGTAGCCGTTGTCGATGTTGACCACCGTGATGCCGGGGGCGCAGCTCGCCAGCACGGCGTCGAGGGCGGCGCGGCCGCCCGCGGCGACGCCGTAGCCCACGGAGGTCGGGACCGCGATCACCGCGCCCGCCACGAGGCCGCCGACGACGCTCGGCAAAGCCGCGTCCATGCCGGCGGCGACGTTCACCACCGGGTGCGCGCGGATCTCCTCGATCCGCGAGGTCAGCCGCCACAGGCCGGCGACGCCGACATCGGCGAAGAGCGAGGCCGCCCGTCCGGCATAGGCCAGCACCCGCAGGGCCTCGCGGGCGACGGGCACGTCCGAGGTGCCGGCCGCCACCACGGCGACGCGGGCCGGGCCGCTGACCCGCGGCGGCTCGCCGAACACCGCCGTGCGCGAGACCGGGCAATAGTCGAGCCGGGCCGCCGCATCGAGCCGGTCCCGCTTTTCCGGGTCGAGACGGGTGAGGAGCAGCGAGGCGCCGCGCGCCCGGGCGGCCTCCAGGATCGCGTCGATCTGCTCCGGGCTCTTGCCGGCGCAGAAGATCGCCTCCTCCAGGCCGATCCGCTCGGGCCGGGCGAAATCGAGGGTGAATTCTTCGGCGATGCTCACGGCCGGGCTTCCGTCTGATCGACCAGGAAGGCGCTGCCGACCCGGTAGGGCGCGAACCGGACCGGGCCGGCGAGTCGCGCCGGCGCGATGTCCCGGATGCCCGCCCCGAGCTTTTCGCGATCCGCGGCGTCGAGGGCGGCCAAGCTCCCGGGATCGAGTTCTACCACCACACCCTCGGCGCGCACCCGGCACCGGACCGCGCGCTTGGCGCCGCTCTCCGCATCGAGCGCTCCGCCGACCAGCCGCTCGACGGCGTGGATGAAACCCAGGGTTTCCGGCTCGATCGCGATGCCGGTCTCGACCCGGCTCGACAGGCACGGGGCGGCCGGCAGCTCCGCCACGGCCCCGAGGCCGAGGTCGCGGGCGAGCGCCCGGACGGAGGCCTTGTCGAACCCGGCCTCCACGTAGGGGTGGCGGACGCCGTGCTCCCGGGCGGCGTCGAGGCCGGGGCGGTACTCGCCGAGATCGTCGCGGTTGGCGCCCGACAGGATCTGCCGGTCGGTGACGCGCCGGACCGCGCCGTAGAGGTTGGTCTTGCAGAAGAAGCAGCGGTTGACCGGGTTCGCCCGGTAGGCCGGGTCGGCGAACTCGCCGGCCTCGATCACCCGCAGATCCCAGCCCTCGCGGGCGGCCTCGGCGCGGACCCGCGCGGTCGCCTCCGCGGGCACGGCCGGCGAGACCGCGTGGACCATGAGGGCCGCCCCCGGCGCCAGCCGGTGGGCGAGGGTGGCGAGCGTCAGGCTGTCGACCCCGCCGCTCACCGCCACCGCGACGGGGCCGAGGCCGGCGAGGACCGATTCGAGATGCTGGCGCGTCACCGCTCCTCCTGCTCCTGTTCCAGCGCGAGCCGCTCGGCCTCGCGGCGCAGGGCGGCCCGGACCGCGTGGCCCGCATGGCCGCGGGCGTCGTCGGCCTCGGCCTTGGCGGTGCGCCCGCCCGGCCGCTCCACGACCTTCACGCGAACGGACTGGCCGTCGTGCTCGACCGTGCGGGCGGCGCGCGCGAGCATGGCGCCCTCCACCCTGTGGTAACGCAGGCCGATGGTCGTGGTCTCCCGGAAGCAGGCCGCGATCGCCGCCGCGAGGCTCTCCGGGCTGACCAGGACCTGGATCCGGGCCATCATCCGGCCCTTCTTGCCGATGACCGGCATCTGCACGACGTCCACGATACCGGGCTCGGCCCGCAGACGGTCGAGGCCCATGGCGAGGTCCTCGCCGGACTGGTCGTCGACCTCGAAGGCGATCACCGCGAGATCCCGCCGGCCGGGGCCGGACGCGGCGCCGTCTTCCAGCACCAAAGCGCGCAGGCAGTTGCTCAGGCCCGGCAGGACCTTCGTGCCGAAGCCGATGCCGGTGCGACCGAGGATGCCCCGGGGGCGGCCCCGCCCAGGATCGTCGCCGCAGAGATGGCGCAAGATCGCCGCCCCGGTGGGGGTGACGCGCTCGCCGGGTATGCCGTCGTCGAGGGTGGAGAAGCCCGCGAGCAGCAGCGTCGTGGCGGGAGCCGGGACGGGGAGGGGGCCGTGCTGGGTCCGCACCCGGCCGGAGCCCAGCGGCAGGGCCGAGACGCTCCAGCTCCGCGCCTCCAGCGCGGCGATCAGGTGGGCGGCGGCCACGATGTCGGCGATCGAGTCGAGGGCCCCGACCTCGTGGAACGCCACCGCCTCGACCGCGATGCCGTGGACCCGGGCCTCCGCCGCGGCGAGATGGCCGAAGATGCCCAGGGCGTGCGCCCGCACCGCCGGCGCGAGGTCGGCCGCCTTCAGCGCGGCGCGGATTTCCGACCAGGGCCGGTGGCCATGACGGCCCCCATGAGCGTGACCGTGCCCATCCCCATGACCGCTCGCGGGATCGTGGTGATGCCCGTGATCATGCCCGTGGTCATGCCCATGACCCTGCCCATGAGCATGGCCCTCGTGCGTGTGATGGCCGTGCCCGGCGGGTTCGGGCTCCGCGTCGGGTCCCGAGACGACAAAGCGCGCGCCGGACAGGATGCCGTCGTTGTGCGGGCGGAGCGCGCAGGCGATGCGGGCGTCGACCGCCCGGACGCTCGCGTGCACCCCCTCCTGGTGCTCGGGAAAGGCGTCCAGCAGCGCGGCGGCGAACATGTCGCCGGCCACGCCGCCGAGCGCGTCGAGGTGGATGTGCATCGTCTGCCGGTCGACCTGCCGCGGAACTCGGGAGTCCCGCTCAGATCGGCCCCGCCCGCCGCAAGGCAAGGTTTGCCCGGTGACGCATGCGGCGCCCCAGGCCGCGGCGTATCGACCGCGGCGTTCAGGTGAGCTGCAGATAGGCCGGGTCGAACAGCCCACGCTCCATCAGAGCGCCGAGGTCGCGGATCGCCAGGCGCCGGCTGCGGAGTGTGACGAGGCCGCTGGTGCGCAGCTCCTTGAGGGTGCGGTTGATGTGCACGCTCGTCTGGCCGAGGGCGTCGGCGAGGTCCGGCTGGGTCACCGGCATCGGCAGCGTCGTTCCGTCGGCGAGGCCGACCCGCGCAAGCCGCAGGTGCAGCTCGCAGAACAGGTGCGCCAGACGCTCGATCGCCGAGCGGCGGCCGACGCTGGCGATCCACTCGCGATGGATGGCGACCGTGGAGAGCGTCTCGCGCCACAGGCATTCCTCGATCACCGGCCGGCCTCGGACGGCGTCGCTCATCTGCTCCGGGGTGATGCGCGCGACCGTGACCGGGGTGAGCGCCCCGATGGCGTGGTCCATGCGCGCCCGGCGAAACACGAACGGATCGCACATGTCGCCGGGCAGCAGCAGCGCGACGATCGCCCGCCGCCCGTCCGGAAACTGCTTGTAGCGGCAGGCCCAGCCGTCGAGGATGAGGTGGGTGTGCTGCGCGTCGCCGTGCTGCCCCTCGATGTCCTGGCGGGGCGCGACGTGGCGGATATGCTGGCGCGCGAGGCCGTCGAGGACCGCACGGTCCTCGGGCGCGAGCCGGACATGCTGCTCCAGCTTCCGCACGAACGGGTTATCCACGACCGCCTCCGGTCAGATCGCGGCCGCGCCGAGGGCGCGCGCGCGGGCACGCTGATCCGGGGGCGCCGGCACCCGGGACCGGGCCTGCCGCCGCGTCGCGCGGCCCGGCCCAGAGGCGCCGGATGGTCCGCTGATCCACTGGTCCGCACGCCAGCGTCGCCGAAGGTGTCGATGAAGTATCGAGGCACGGATAATTCTATTCGCAAAAGGCAAGCGGTCTTCCGAACCTCGAAGTCCGGATCTTCTTGAGCGGCTTGTGCCTGGGCCTGAGAAACGCGCGCCAACCTGTGTTAAGGCGCCCCGCCGCATGTTTGTCACGGACGCAGCGGCGCTCCCCATTGCTGCCGCACGGGCCGCGCGAATGAGGGGCGCCGCCTGACCGGGGGACGGGATGGCCTATTCCGCCGCGGCTCCCACCGTGTCGGCCATGCGCGCCCGGCGCGTACCCAGGGGCTGGGGCTCGCCGACGGTCGTGTCCTCGGCGGTCTGATGCTCCATCTCGGCATTCACCTGGGCACCGATCAGCACGATCATGGTCGAGAGCCAGATCCAGGTCATGAAGCCGATGGCCGCGCCGAGCGAGCCGTAAGTCTTGTTGTAGCTGCCGAAATGGGCGACGTACCAGGAGAACAGCAGCGAGGCGACGATCCACAGCACGGCCGCCAAGGCGCCTCCGGGCGTCACCCAGCGCCAGCGCGGCGCGTCCCGGCTGGGTCCGTAGCGGTAGAGCAGGGCGAGCCCGAGCAGGACCGCCACGAGCAGCGTCGGCCAGCGCAGCAGCGTCAGCCACCACGCATCCGTGCCGAGCCCGACATACGACAGCACCACCGGCAGCACCACGATGGCCGACAGCGCCAGGATCAGGAACAGCAGCGCGCCGGCCGTGAAGGCGAGGGAGACGAGGTTGAGCACGATGAAGTTGCGCTTCTCGCGCTCGTTGTAGACGAGGTTGAGCGCGTCGAAGACGTGCTTCACGCCGCCATTGGCGCTCCAGACCGACAGGGCGATGCCGAGGATCAGGCTGAAGCCGAGCGTGGTGTTGCCCTGCTCGTTCAGCCGCTTGACCTGATCGCCGACGATCTCCAGCGCCCCCTGGGGCAGGATGCCCTGCAGGCTGGCGAGCTGGTCGTTGATGGTCGAGGCGTCGGCGATGAGCCCGTAGCAGGACACCAGCGCCGCCACCGCCGGGAAGATCGCCAGCAGCGTGAAGAAGGTGACGCCGGCCGCGATCAGCGACAGGCGGTTCTCGCCGATGTCGTGATAGGTGCGCAGCGCGATGTCCTTCCAGCCCTTGGCGGGGATCTCGGTCGGACCCGAGGCGGTGCGCCCGCGATCGGCCTGGCTCCGGGCGACGGCCTCAGCCTCGCCACCCTCATGCGAGGGCGAGGGCCGCCGGGCACCGTCCTGGCTGCCGCCCCCATGACCCGCGCGATGACCCGTCCGGCCGGAGGATCCGCCGGCCGGCCGCGCCGCCCGGCGCGGGAACGCGACCAGGCCGATCAGCGCGGTGGCGAGCGCCAGCGTCCAGACCGTCGAGGCGTGCCCCTCGGGACCGGCGGCCTCGGCGCGGACTGGATCGGGGGCTGGCATCGGCGGACCTCAGGGGTTGGACATCGGGCAAGCGTCGAACGGCACCCATGAAGGCACGTTCGAATGGCCGCAGCCGCGAAGGGGAACGCCGTCATGCACGCAACGGTTCGCCGTGAAGTTGCAAAGCGGCGTGGAGAACAGGCATGGCGCGGCTCAAGGGCGGGACGGTCGTCATCACGGGCGCCTCGAGCGGCATCGGCCGGGCCGCCGCCGAGGCCTTCGCGGCCCGGGGCGCCCGGGTCGTCCTGGCGGCACGCCGGGCCGCGGTGCTCGGCGAGATCGTCCGGGGCCTGCGCGCGTCGGGCGCCGAGGCCGTGGCAATCCCCACCGACGTCACCGACCCGGATGCCGTGACGGCCCTGGCCCGGGCGTCGATCCGCACCTTCGGCGGCATCGATGTCTGGATCAACAACGCGGGGGTCGGCGTGTTCGGCCCTCTGCTCGACGCGCCGCTCGACCTGCACCGGCAGACGATCGCGGTGAACCTTATGGGCGCGGTCCACGGCGCCTACGCGGTGCTGCCGCACTTCCTCGACCGCGGCCGGGGCACGCTGATCAACACGGTGTCCATGGGCGGCTGGGCGCCGACACCCTTCGCGGCCGCCTACACGGCGAGCAAGTTCGGCCTGCGGGGCTTCTCGGCAAGCCTGCGCCAGGAACTCGCCCGCCACCGGGACATCCATGTCTGCGGCGTGTTCCCCGCCATCGTCGACACGCCGGGCCTGGAGCACGGCGCCAACGTGACGGGCAAGCGGCTCAATCCCGGACACCTGTTCTACGCACCCGAGGCCGTGGCCGAGACCTTCATCCGCCTCGTGCACCACCCGCGCGACGAGGTGGCGGTCGGCTGGCCGGCCCGCCTCGCGCAGGTGGGCTACGCCCTGGCCCCGTATCCGACCGAGCACCTCATGGGCCTCGGCTTCCGCGGCGCCCTCGACCGGGCCGATCCGGGCCCGCGCACCCACGGCGCCCTGCGCGCTCCGTTGCCGCAGGGCACGGGCGCGGACGGGGCTGGCGCGCCCGGAAAGGCGTGCCGTCCGCCGGAGCGCTGAGCGTGGGCTTCGCCGCGGCCGGAGCCTGCGCGGCCCTGCTCGTCGGTGCCGCGGCGGCGCGGCGGTTCAGCCCCCGGGCCTGAGGCCCCGTTCGGGCAAAGGGCTAACCCATGTTGCGGCATGGGGCGCCTCGGCGCGCCACAACCGGTCACACGGGCGCGACCGGCCCGCACGCCGACGACCGGACCTGAATGCCCGTTACCGAAGGCTCATCGCTGCTCGATCCCGTCGAGGATTTCTCCCTCGCGGACGCGGCCGGGGATCCCGTCGAGGAGACCCGGCACGGCCTGCCTGAGGCGGTGCGCGCGCATCTCGGCACCCTGCTCGGCCATGCCTACGACCGGATCGGCCCGGCGCCGGGGGCGACCTCGGATCGCTTCGCCGAGTTGCTAGCGCGCCTCGAGGCCGCGCTGGTGCAGGCCGAGGGCGAACGCGACGGGACGTTCCGCGCGGGTCTGCTGGAGGTGGTGCCGGCGCTGCACCGGTTCGCCGTCTCCCTGACCCGCGACCCGGCTGCGGCCGACGACCTCGTGCAGGACACGCTGCTGCGCGGCTGGCGCGGGCGCGGGGGCTTCACCCCCGGCACCAATCTGGAAGCGTGGCTGTTCACGATCCTGCGCAACGTCTTCTACAGCCAGCACCGCAAGCACGGCCGCGAGGTCTCCGATACCGACGGCAACCACGCCGAGCGGCTGACCAGCGTGCCCGAGCAGGGCGGCCATCTCGACCTTCAGGACGTGCGCGCCGCCCTCGACCGGCTGGCGCCGGTGATGCGCGAGGCGCTGGTCCTCGTCGCGATCGAGAACCTGAGCTACGAGGAAGCCGCCGCCGTGATGAACTGCCGGATCGGCACCGTGAAGAGCCGCGTCTGGCGCGCCCGCGAGCAGCTCGCGCGGATGCTCGGCTACAGCGGCTCCGAGATCGGCAATGACGGGGTGATGCTCTCGGTGACCGGCGCCACGGTCTGATCCGGTCCCCGGGCAGCCTTCCGTCGCGTCTCACGAGCGGCGCGAGGGCGTCGCATGTGGCAGCGCCCTGACGTTCTGCGCTTCGGCCGCAAAGACGGCGGCGCAGCGGTTCCAGACCCGAGACGAGACGCTTTCGGCGCGCCGTCGCCGATTGGCCGCATCGACCGGATCAGACCCAAGCCGGTCCGGCTTTCAATGCCGAATACGAGAATTCGACATTTCTCTCGCGGTATTCAGCGACGAATTTGACTTAGGTGAAAGCGCGCCGGCCCGCTCCTGGGCGACATGAAGCGGGTTGGGTCGATCCGTCGGCTCGGCTCGGCTCCCGTCGGTGCGACATCCCCCCGATCCACCGATGGGAGCCCCCGTCCGGTTCCCGGACCGGGGACGCGCTCACTGAGAGGCCCTCAGGTCGAAGCGCCGCCCGCCCGGTCCGCGTCGAGCTGCTGCAGCAGCTCCGCCAGCCGCGGATCCAGAGCCTCGTCGATCACCGGATCGTAGAGCGCCCGCAATTGCTGGCCGAGCCGCAGGCGCGTCCGCGCGTCGAGGATCGGGCCGCTCGCGACGGGAACCACCCGCAGGGCTCCCGGCGCGCCGCCGGACGCAGCGCGTGCGGGAGGTCTCGGGGCGGCACGCTGGTGTTCGGGTTGGGGCATGCCTCCTACATCGGCCCGGACCGGCGCGACGGCAACCACCCGGCCCGGCGGAGTTTCAGGCATCGTCCTCGGGCGCGAACACCTCGCCCTTCTCCGCCAGGACCGTGTCGGCCTCGTCGCGGGCCAGCGCGTCGCCGGCGGGGACGGCCGCCGCGTCACGCCCGAACAGCCGCGCGAGCGCGCCTTCCCAGCCGGGCGGCAGGGCTTGCCCCTGCCCGGCAAGGATCTGCCCGACGCGCCGGCAGACCCGCTCCCAGGCCGCCGCATCCAGCGCGGTGAAGTCGGTCCCGAGACCGAGCTCGGTCCCGGCGCGCGTCGCGGCCTCGGCCCATCCGGGCGGCGGGAACGGCGTGTCGGTCATGGTGTGCAGCCTCGTGCCGGATCAGGGAGGCGGATAGATAGGGCATCCGCGGCCAGCGGCCCCGGGACGGGCGCCGGGTCTCAGCGCAGCCCGTGGGCGGCGAGCTCCTCCGGCACGAGCGCGGCGGCCTCCTGGCGCGCCAGGATCGCCGCGAGGGTGGCCGGGCGATCATTCCAGGCATCGACGCCGACATCGCAGGAGCGGGTGGTGTCGGGCAGCCAGCCGTGGCTGTGTCCGTAGAGGTGGCGCGTCTCCCGCCACAGGCCCGGCCAGGCCCGGTGCGCGTAATGCGACAGGAACAGGCGGTGCGCGTGTCCCTGCGCGTCCGGGACCGACAGGCGAACGCTGTCCACCGGCGGCTCCGCCCAGGGCAGATCCAGCACCCGGTTCGAATCGTGGTTGCCGCGGACGAGGCGCTTCGTCCCGTTCAGCCGCGCGAAGATCGCCGCGCAATGGTCGCGGCTCGCATGGGCGGCGAAGTCGCCGAGATGCCAGACGGAATCCTCCGGTCCGACGACGGCGTTCCAGCCGGCGACCAGGGCCTCGTCATGGGCCTCGACGCTGCCGAAGCGCGCCCGGCGATGGCGGAGGATGTGCGGATCGCCGAAATGCGTGTCCGCGGTGAAGTAGATCGCCATTCCGTCGAGACCCGCGCCCGAGATCGCATCCACGATACCGTCACGGCGGTCCGTACGGTTCCGGAGCGAGGTGGGCCGGGCTGCGCCCCGAGCAAGGCTGCGCGGCATCCTGCCTCCGGACTGCGCCCGGGCCAGGCGCTATGATCCGCCCGGTGCGGCGCCACGCGGCTGAGGCGATGCTGGATCCCGACATCTATGCCCATCTGCTGGACGCGGCCGGCGCGCATCCGCCGCTGCGTGCGGCCCTCGTGGAGGCCGGGCCGATCGCCATCGCGCCGCCCACGCACCCGAGCGTCGCGGATCGCCTGTTCGTCGAGGTGGTCAACCAGCAGCTCTCCACCCGGGCCGCCGCGGCGATCTGGGCGCGGATCGAGGCCGCAGCCGCTGCGGCGGCCTCGAGCCCGCGCGGCCTGTTCGAGGCCGGTGACGCGGATCTGCTGCGCGGCTGCGGGATCTCGGGCAACAAGGTCCGCGCCCTCCAGGCGATCGTCGCCGCGGAGGCCGCGGGGCTGCTCGGCCCCGACCTCGCCGGGCTTCCGCACCCGGAGCGCGCGGCGATCCTGTGCGGCATCCGCGGCGTCGGCCCCTGGACCGCCGACATGGTCGGCATCTTCCATTTCCACGACCCGGACATCTGGCCCGAAGGCGACGTGGCGGCGGTGGGTTGCCTGCGCCGCCTCACCGGCCGAGACGACACGCGCGACGTGGCAGCGGCCTTCGCGCCGTACCGCTCGATCCTGGCCCGCTACCTGTGGCGCATCAAGGACAATGCCGTGGCGGAGCCCGCCAGCGCGCCGCGCCCGGAGCCTCGGCCCGGCACCGGAAACCGGGTGACGGCCGGCCGGGGATCGGCTATCCGTCGGCGCCGCCCGGGCCCGTAGCTCAATGGTTAGAGCCGGCCGCTCATAACGGTCTGGTTGCAGGTTCGAGTCCTGCCGGGCCCACCATGCGGCCTGTCCGGCGCCCGTCAGGCTGCCCGCGTCGCCGCGGAACCGTTCGACCGCTCGCGGGTCTACCAGGCAGATCTCATGGCGCGACAACCTTCAGCCCGCCCGGCTCGCCGGCGCGGGTTTTTCTCGGGCCGGTGCCGATGCGTCGGCACCATCAATCCATGTTGGAAAACGCACAGAACCGCTGCCCTGACCGTGGGTTACCTCCTGGAAGGTGGCTCACGGAGAGGGCGATGGCCCCGCTCCTTCTTCGCCATTCACGACGGCCAGTTCCAACCCGATACTGAAGGAACGGAGTGCGCGGATTTCGAGGCGGTCCGCCGGGAGGCGATGATCAGCCTGCCGGAAATCGCGCGCTGGATCATCCCGAGCGACGGCGACAATCACGCCTTTACCGTGCTGGTCCGGGACGAGAGCGGGGCTGTCGTCGACACGGCCACCCTGACCTTCGCGGCCCTGAGGCTGGACAGCGGGCCCGACGCCGGGCGCGGCCCGAACGGGTTAGCGGCCGTGCCGCTCGCCCGCGATCGGCCTTGAACAGGATGCGCCCGCTGGCGTTGCCCCTCTGTCGCCCTCCAGAGGCGGCGCGAGGAAACACGCGAGGGCTCCCCATGAAGACGCTGATATCCCTGATCGCCGCCGGTCTCCTGGCAACGGGCTCGGTGGCCCTGGCCGCCGAGGGCACCAACGCGTCCGGCAGCGCCGCTCCGCACGGCAACCGCATGCAGGGCTCGCCGAACGCGGCCGGCTACACCGGGAAGAGCGACACGACCGGCTCGACCGCTGTCGGCGCGCCGGGCTCGGAGATGCCGAAGCAGGACGGCCGGATGCAGGGCTCGCCGAACGCGGCCGGCTTCCAGAAGGATCGCGGCGGCACCGGCAGCTCCGGCGGCCGCTGATCCCGGCGCGCCCCGTCGGACGGACCGGGTTGAACCCGCGCGCCGGCGTTGCGATAGGCCGCCGGCAGCCGCGGCGGCGCTGCGCCACGAGGACGATCCATGAAGCACGGCGCGCGCAACGACATCCCTGCCACGGTGACGGCCATCAAGCGTGGGGATGTCATGGCGCAGGTCGAGGTGGAGCTCGTCGGGACCACCTACCGCATGGCCTCGGTGACGACGGTTGATTCCCTCGAAGAGTTGGGTCTCAAGGAAGGCGACACCGTCCACGTCCAGGCCAAGGCGGTGAACGTGCTGCTCGTGAAGCCGTAGCGGCGGCACGGGGTTCGCATGGGCGAGGCCGCGAGGCCTGCCCACCGCTTCGGCGGATCGGTCATCCAGCCGTCATCGGGCTGGCCTAGGGCGGCGCCTCTCGCCCAAGCCAGCCCCTGCGATGACGGAATGCGTTGACCCGATGGATTGGTTCGATCTGCCTGACGACACCCACCGGCCGGCGGACGCCGATCAGAGCCGGATGCGGCTGTACATCGCCGCCGGCCTGCTCGGCATCGGCGCCCTGGGCATGGTCGGCGGCCTCCTGCACATCCTGCCGGCCTGACGGCGGGACGCGTCAGGCCGCACGGTCCGCCCGCGGCTCCGGGATCGTCGCGCGCCGCCCGGCCGCCGGCTCGGCCCGGCCGAACCGCGCGTAGAGCGCCGGCAGCACCACCAGGGTCAGCAGGGTCGCGCTGATCAGGCCGCCGATCACCACGGTGGCCAGCGGCCGCTGCACCTCCGCCCCCGTCCCGGTGGCGAGCGCCATCGGCACGAAGCCCAGGGAGGCGACCAGCGCGGTCATCGCCACGGGCCGCAGCCGGGTGAGGGCGCCCTCGCGGATCGCCGCCCGCAGCGGCCGGCCCTCGGCGACGCGCTGCTTGATGAAGGTCAGCATCACCAGGCCGTTCAGCACCGCCACCCCCGAGAGCGCGATGAACCCGACCGCGGCCGGCACCGACAGCGGCATCCCGCGCAGCCACAGGGCCGCGATGCCGCCGGTGAGCGCCAGCGGCACGGCGCTGAACACCAGAAGCGCATCCCGCGCGCCACCGAGCGCCGAGGTGAGCAGCAGGAAGATCAGGAAGAAGCAGACCGGCACCACCACGGTGAGCCGGGCCTGAGCCGAGGCGAGGTTCTCGAACTGGCCGCCCCAGGTCACGTACGAGCCTGCCGGCAGGGTCACCTGTGCGGTGACTTTCCCTTGCGCCTCTGCCACCAGCGAGCCGATGTCGCGCCCGCGGACATTGGCGGTGACGACGACGCGCCGCCGCCCGTTCTCCCGGCTGATCTGGTTCGGCCCCTCGCTGACCGAGAACTGCGCCACCTGCCGCAGCAGCACGGAGGCAGCCTTGCCGTTCGGCCCCGGGGGCAGGGGGACCGGCAGGTTCTCCAGGGCCTCCCGGTCCTCGCGGACCTGATCGGTCAGGCGCACGACGATCGGCACGCGCCGGTCGCCCTCGAACACGAATCCGGCATCCCGGCCGCCCATGGCGGCGCCGATCACGTCCTGGATCGCCCCGGTGCTGAGACCCAGCCGCGCCGCCTCGGTCCGGTCGATCTTGATCTCGAAGACCGGCAGGCCGGTGATCTGCTCGACCTTGACGTCGTCGGCGCCCGGGATCCCGCGCAGGATCGCGGCGATCCGGTTGGCGGTCTCCAGCATCGGCTCGAAGGCGTCGCCGAACACCTTCACGGCGAGGTCGCCCCGGGTCCCGGCGAGCAGCTCGTTGAAGCGCAGCTGGATCGGCTGGGAGAACTCGTAGACGTTGCCGGCGAGCGCGCTCAAGGACGCCTCGATCCGCTCCTGCAGTTCGGCCTTCGAAAGGCTCGGGTCGGGCCAGTCCGCCTGCGGCTTGAGCATCACGAACGTGTCGGAGGAGTTCGGCGGCATCGGGTCGGTGGCGACCTCGGCGGTGCCGGTCTTCGAGAACACGGTGGCGACCTGCGGGAATTGCGCGATGGCCCGCTCGACCTTGAGCTGCATCGCCTGCGACTGGGTCAGCGAGGTGGAGGGGATCCGGGTGGCGTTCAGCGCGATGCTCTTCTCGTCGAGGAGCGGGATGAACTCGGTCCCGAGCCTTGCAGCGAGCAGGCCGGCCCCCGCGAGGAGCAGCAGCGCCGCCCCGACGAACGGGGCGGGCGCGCGGATCGCGGCGCCGAGGATCGGCCGGTAGAGGGCCTTCAGGCCGCGGAGGAGGGGGCTCTCGGTCTCGGTGATCCGGCCGGTCAGCGCGACGGCGATCAGGGCCGGCACGAAGGTCAGCGACAGCACGAAGGCCGAGGCCAGGGCGAGGATGACGGTCAGCGCCATCGGCTGGAACATCTTGCCCTCGACGCCCGTGAAGGTCAGGAGCGGGACGTAGACCAGGATGATGATCGCCTGCCCGTAGAGGGACGGCTTGATCATCTCCTCGGCCGAATCCCGCACCGTCTCCAGGCGCTCCTCCAGCGCGAGGGGCCGCCCGATCGCGTGCTGCCGCTCGGCGAGGTGGCGCAGCGCGTTCTCGGTGATGATCACCGCCCCGTCGGCGATGAGCCCGAAATCCAGCGCGCCGAGGCTCATCAGGTTGGCCGAGATCTTCCCCTCGACCATGCCGGTCACGGTCATCAGCATGGCGACCGGGATGACCAAAGCCGCGATCAGCGCCGCCCGGATGTTGCCGAGGAGCAGGAACAGCACGACGATCACGAGGGCCGCGCCCTCCGCGAGGTTCCGGCCCACCGTGCGGATCGTGGCCTCGGCGAGCTGCGTCCGGTCGAGGACCGTCTGGACCACGATGCCGGGGGGCAGGGCGCGCCGGATCTGCGCCATGCGGGCGTCGACGGCGGCCGCCACCGTGCGGCTGTTCTCGCCGATCCGCATCAGGGCGGTGCCGATGACGGTCTCACGACCGTTCTCGCTGGCCGAGCCGGTGCGCAGGTCGCGCCCGATCCGCACCGTGGCGACGTCGCGGATCCGCACCGGCACGCCGCCGCGGCTCGCCACGACCACGTCGGCGATCGCCTCCGGGCCCTCCAGGCGGCCGGCGGCGCGGACCACGTAGCTCTCGCCGTTATCTTCGAGGTAGCGGGCGCCCTGGTTGGCGTTGTTGGCCTGGAGCGCCCGGGCGACGTCCGCGAAGGAGAGGTCGAGGGCGGTCAGCGTCGTGGGGTCCGGCTGGACGTGGTACTGCTTCTCGAAGCCGCCGATCCCGTCGACGCCGGCGACGCCCGGGACGGACTTGATCTGCGGCCGGATGATCCAGTCCTGGACCGTGCGCAGGTAGGCGACCTGCTCCAGCTCCGTCCTGAGCGCCTGCCCCTCCGGAGTCCGGTAGCTCCCGTCCGGCTGCCAGCCCGGCCGGCCCGCCGGCACGGTCGCGCGCTCAGGCAGCGGCGCGTACTGGACCGACCACATGGTGATCTCGCCGAGACCCGTGGAGATCGGGCCCATCCGCGGCTCGACCCCGGAGGGCAGGTCCTCCCGCACCTGGGCGATGCGCTCGGCGACCTGCTGGCGGGCGAAGTAGATGTCGAGGGATTCGGCGAAGACCGCGGTGATCTGCGAGAAGCCGTTGCGCGAGAGCGAGCGGGTGTACTCGAGGCCCTTGATGCCGGCGAGCGCGGTCTCCACCGGGTAGGTGACCTGCCGCTCGACGTCGGCCGGCGACAGGGACGGGGCCAGGGTGTTGATCTGCACCTGGTTGTTGGTGATGTCGGGCACCGCGTCGATGGGCAGTTTCGTGAGCGCGACGGCGCCGAAGCCCGATGCCAGCAGCACGAGGAGCAGCACCAGCCAGCGCTGGCGGACCGAGACGGCGAGGATGCGGCTGATCATGGCGCGATCCTCAATGGTCGTGGTCGGCGTCGGCCTTGCCGAGCTCGGCCTTCAGCAGGAAGGAATTGCCGACCGCAATCTCGGCTCCGGGCTCGAGTCCGGCGGTGACCTCGTAGGCCTCGTCGTCGGACCGGCCGAGGGTGACCGGCCGCTTCTCGAACCCGTCCGGACTGCGCACGAAGACGATGCTCCGGCCCGCGATCGTCTGGACGGCCGCCTTGGGGATCCGGACCGGGACCTTGTCCTGCGCGATCTCGACCTCGGCGGTGACGAAGGTGCCGGGCCGCCACGCGAGGTCGGGATTCGGGAGGGCGACGATCACCCGGGCCGAGCGCGTGTCGGCATTGAGGAACGGGCTGACGAAGATCACCCGGCCCTCCGCGCGGCGCTCCGTCTCGCCCGTCCGTCCGGGCGTGACCGTGACCCGGGCGCCCTCCCGCACCTGGGCGAGATCGAGGGTCGGCACCGACAGCTCGATCCAGACCGTGGCGAGGTCCGCCACCGTGTAGAGGTCCGCCGGATCCCCCTCCTTGCCGACCGCCGTGCCGACATCGACCCGCCGCTCGACGATGCGGCCGGCGAAGGGCGCCCGCAGGGGATAGCGGCGCAGGCTCGACTGGTTCGGCGTCGCCTCGTCGCGCTTCTGGGCGGCCGCCACCTCGGCGGCGTCGAGGCCGAGCGCCGACAGCTTCTGACGGGCGAGGTCGACCCGGAGCTGGTTCTCCAGATAGGTGGCCCGGGCGGTCTCGAAGGCCGCCTCCGAGGCGGTGCGCGAGGCGAGCAGCTTCTGCTGGCGCTCGAAGTTGATCTTCTGCAGCTCGGCCTGGACCAGGGCGGTGAGATACTCGCTCTTGGCGTCGGCGACCTCGCGGCTGTCGAGGATGGCGACGACCTCGTTCGCCTGCACGGCGTCGCCGAGGCGCTTGCGCATCTCGGCCACGGTGCCGACCACCCGGGCCGGGACGCGGGCGATCCGGTCGGTGTCGGGAGTGATGGTGCCGGGCACGAGGAGATGGCGCGCCAGCGTGCCGCCCGCCACCGTCCGGGTGACGATGTCCTGGGCGGCGACTTGGTCGGGCCGCATCCGGATCGCATCCTCCTCCGCGTGGGCCTCCTCCGGCTCGTGCGCGTCGTGGGCGTGGCCCGCGACCGCCGGCCGGTCCAAAGGCTCGGAGCGGTCCGGATCGCGGCTCTCGGCGGCGGCCGGGGGGCGCAGCAGGCCGGCGGCGGCCAGCGCCTGGCGCAGGCTGTCGGGCAGGGGGGACAGGGCAGCGCCGACGGCGATGCCGGCGGCCAGGAAGGCCGCGGACGGGAGAATGCGCATGGGGATGCCGTGGGACTGGCTCGGCCGGGACGGCCGGGCGCCGCGCGCGGCGTCCCGGAGGGTCCCGTTCAGGTGTCGCGGAGGGATGGGCCCAGGGCCGAGGCTGGCCTTCGGGCGGGACGCGCGCCGGTCGGCGGCGTCAGCTCACGCGCGCGGAGGCCGGGGCAGCCGGTCGGGTACGAAGGAGGGGAGCGCCCGCGCGAGCTCCGCAGGGAGTGGCCGGCCCGGAACCGTCGGGGGGCGACGTCGGCCGCGTCCAGGCGGGCGGCCTGATGGCAGCCGCAATGGAGGTGCTCGCCGAGGCCGGGATCGACATTCGGCGACGCCGCCGCCGTGTCGAGAACCGGGCCCTCGCTCCGGCTGTGATGACCGCCCGCGTGGAAGGCCATATCCGCCGAGAGACCGATGCCCGGCGCGGCGAGGGACAGGGCCAGGACGAGCGCCAGCATGCGGGCGGCGATCGCCCACACACCCTGCGCCCGTGCGGCGCGCCTGCCCCGAACCTGGAAGGTCATCGCGACCCTTATGGGCGATCCGGGGCAGGGCGCACAAGGGTCCACATACAGGGGTCGACATACAAGGATCGACGTGCCCCGGCGTTCAGGCGGCCAGTTTGAGAACCCAGTCGTAGAAATCCGTCCAGGTCTCCGCCCGGGCCGGATCGCCGGACGCCTCGGCCGCGTCGGCCTGGTGGGCGCGGAGGTCGCGGGGGGCGCAGCCGAACGCGGCCTTGAAGGCCTGGGCGAAATGCGCGGGGCTCTCGAACCGCCAGCGATAGGCGACCTCCGAGATCCGGGCGGAGCGCCCGTCGGCGGCGAGATCCCGGTACGCGCGGGCGAGCCGGCGCTGCCGGATATAGCCTGACACGCCTCCGAGGGGCACGAACAGGCGGTACAGGGCGCTGCGCGACAGGCCGAACTGCCGGCCGAGGGTCTCGGCGCTCAGGTCCGCGGAGGCCAGTTCGGCCTCGATGAAGCGCCGGATGGCGAGAAGGAGCGGCGTCCCCACCGGGGCCTGGGCGAGGCGGTCCTCCTCCGGCAAGCCGAAGGCCGCCGCGCCGAGCAGCGCGGCCGTCGCCTGCGCGGCCGCGACAGCCTCCCGCTCCGAGAATCCGGTGGCGTGCGCGCTCAGGGCGCGCAGATGGTCGTTGACCATCCGGCCGAACGGGGTCGCCCCCCGGATCACCGACCCGTGGAGGCCGTCGAGCGCAGCCTGGTGCGCGCCGAACAGCGCCCGCGGCAGCACCACGGTGACGGCTTGGTAATCCGTGGACTCGGCGGACAGGGGGCGCGACAGGTCGAGCAGGCAGATATCGCCCGGCGCGCAGTCGCGCTCGCGGCCGCCGATCGCGATCCTGGACCGACCGGTGAGGCGCACATGCGCCAGGATGTGGTCGACGCCCATGCGGGCCACGAGGGCGGGCTCGCGCTCGAACCGGAGGCCCGAGGCGCTGGCCCGGCACAGGATCGCCGTGCCGAGGTGCCGGACCTGCGACTGGCCCTGGAACGCGGCGAGGTCCTCCTTCCGGATCGCGAAGTCCCAGAACGGTGCCACGGCATCGCGCCACGCGGCGGCCTGATCGATTCCGGGGCGCTCACCCAAGAGCTGCAGGACAGAATTCGACCGCATCGCTCGCGTTACGTGGCCCTGCCCTCGAGTTCTCACCCGCCGGCTTCTCTTACGACGAGTCCGGATCCACAGAAAAGGCCCTGTAACCCGACGGGGGTTGCCCACGCCTATACGGGACGGCCTGCCATCCGGACATCGCCGGCTCGGCCCGCAACGGAAGACCTGACGCGGATGATCGGCCTCATCCTTGGCCGCAGACCGGGCGCCCGGCCCGAAAACAGAACGTCCCGCGTGCCGGGTGGCCGCGGGACGGGAAGTTGCACGGTTGTGAGGACCGGTGAATTCGGCCCCGAAGGTTAACGTTGCGTTACTTCCCGCTCGGCGCCGCGCCGCTGCCGGTGGCGCCGTTGCCGCTGCTGCCGCTGCCGGCGGGGGCGCCCGATGTCGAGGTGTTGCCGCCGGGCGTGCTCTGCGCGGCCGCCAAGGAGGCGCTTCCGGCCACGAGCGCGAGGGCGAGCAGAGCGGATTGGACGGTTCGGCTGGTCATGGCTCTCCTGAATCCCGATCGGGGTCTCGACGTGCTGGCCCGTGCCGGCATGGTCGGGGTAACGGTCGCCCGCTTGAGCGTGTTCCATTTCAAGTCAAATCTGAAATCGGCTGGCTCGAGGGACGCGCACAACTTCGGCGTCGTGCGTGGCGCGGCCGGATCTGTTCGCCGCGTTCCCTTCAACCGGGAACATCGCCGCGGCCCCCAAGCTTGTCCGAGCATCGAGCACGGGAGCGTGGCGTGCGGATGTTTCGGATCATGCAGGCGGCGACGGGCGCCATCCTCTGGATCGGCTCGGCGCTGGATCCCCAGAAAGCCCTGGACGCGATGGCGCGGACATCCGGCTACCGCGACCGAAACGGCATTCCCGCCCACCTGTATGCCGGCGGCCTCCATGTCGAGGAGGTGGAGGCCTGAGCCGCCCGACGGAAGCCGGAGACGCATCATGACCAAGCTGTTCATCGCGCAGATGCGCGACCCGGGCGGGGAGAAGCCCCTCGTGACCGTCAGGGCCGAGGCCGAGGGCGAGGCGCGCCTGTTCCTGAACGCCGCGTACCCGGACGCGGAGATCGCCAGCATCAGCGAGCCCAGCGACTGGACGAGTGACGCCGATACCGGAACCCGGGCCGGCGACATCCGCGAGCATCCCGGCGTGATCTGGCAGCCGCCGTCGAGCCTGGCCGGTTGAGGCCGGGCCGGCCCGGTAAGCCGGGAGGCCGCTCGCGGCTGGACGTCCCGGAGGCCGATGACGACAAATGTCGCGATCCGATTCACGGGTCATCAGCGCGGATCGCCGAGGCTGCGGCATGATTTCCGGTGATCCGACACCGCGCCTGTTCGCGGCCGGGGCCGCCCTGACCGGCACCGGCATCCTGATGTGCCGCTCGGAGCCGTCCTGGGACGGGATCCTGGTCGGCCTGCTCTGCCTCGGGCTCTGGGCCCTCGGGACGCTCGCGGCGCGGCCGGCACGCCCCTCGAGACGCGCACGACCGACGCGGCCGATGATCCTGGAGGCGGTCGTCGCCGAGACACCTCGGGCCGCGCCGCTCCTGCTGCCGCCCCCCCGGATGACGGCCGGTGTCCCGACCGCCGCCTCGCGGCTGCCCGAGGTGCTGACCCACCGGCAGCGGGTCGTCGAGCGGCACACCCGTCGCCGCCGGTAAGGCCGGCCGGCGCCATTCAGGTCAAGCGCGACGCGCCCGTCCGGCGGGAGCGAGCATCCGGAACCGGTTGCGGAGCGGTGATCGCCCGCCGCGCAGGCCGGTGTGGAGCGGTCGCGGGATTCTGCCGCAGCACCGATCCGGTGCGTCCGGAGTTGGCCGAGAGCCAACCCAGGAGACAGCATGGCGGACAAGGCTGACGTGACGACCTACACGGTGAAGCAGGCGCTGGCCGCCAAGGTCGACGACCACATCGAGATCGCGGTCGAGACGCAGGACGGCACCACGCTGAAGCTCAAGGCGACCGCCGACCAGCTGGATGCCCTGGTGGGCGATCTGGAGACGATCCTGGACGCCGAGGAGGCCGAGGGCGAGGCCGCCTGAGCGGCCCCGAAGCGGAAGCGGGCCGGGCGCGCGAGCGCCCGGCTTCGGCACCAGCGCGGCGCCCGATCGCAGCCCGATCGGGCGCCGTTGCCTTTGGGGCGTCCAGCTGAAGCCGGTGGGCGAATGGTTCGGTTCAAAACCAAACCGGCCCCCGTGCAGTTGTGCCCTTGAGCGCGGGCCGTCCGCGCGACCGTACCGGAGTCCCCATGGCCGCCGAGCCGAGTGCCGCCCCGCGTCAGCCCGCGCAGGTGCCGCCGCCCCTCGTTCCGGGCCTGCGCGGTCTCCTGACCCTCGCGGTCAGCGTGGTCCTGATCGCCGCCCTCTACCTCGGACGCGAGGTGTTCATCCCCCTCGTGCTGGCCGTTCTGCTCAGCTTCGTCCTGGCGCCGGTGGTCAACCTGCTGCGCCGGTTGCACCTCGGGCGCGTCCCCTCGGTCATCGTCGCCGTGCTGCTCGCCCTTGGGGTCATCGGCGGCATCGGGACGGTCATCGGCACCCAGGTGGCAGGGCTCGCCGGCAACCTGCCGCAGTATCAGACCACCGTGCAGAGGAAGGTGGCGGGCCTGCAGCAGGGCTGGCTCGGCGAGGCCAACCGGCTGCTGCAGAAGTTCAACCACCAGGTTCATGATGCCACCCAGAAGGCCGACGCCGCCGGCACGACAGCCGAGACGGGACCGGCCGGGGATACGCCCAAGGCGCAGCTCGTGCGCGTCGAGCAGCCCGAGCCCTCGCCACTGGCACTGGCCCAGAAGGTGCTCGGACCCATCGTCTCGCCGCTGACCGACGTCGGCATCGTGCTGGTGGTGGTGGTGTTCCTGCTCATGCAGCGCGAGGACCTGCGCAACCGCATGATCCGCCTGTTCGGGTCGAGCGACCTGCATCGCACGACCGTGGCGATGGACGACGCGGCCGGCCGCCTCGGCACCTACTTCCTGGCCCAGCTCGGCATGAACGCCGCCTTCGGGGTGCTGATCGGCATCAGCCTCTGGTTCATCGGCGTGCCCAACCCGATCCTGTGGGGCGTGTTCTCGGCGATCATGCGCTTCGTCCCCTATATCGGCGCCTTCGCCTCCGGCCTGCTTCCCGTAGCCCTCGCCGCCGCCGTCGACCCGGGCTGGTCGATGGTGATCGCGACCGCAGCGCTGTTCCTGATCGCCGAGCCGATCTTCGGGCAGGTGATCGAGCCGCTGCTCTACGGCCATTCCACCGGCCTCTCGCCCTTCGCGGTGATCGTCTCGACCCTGTTCTGGGGCTTCCTGTGGGGCCCGATCGGCCTGATCCTGGCCACCCCGTTCACCGTCTGCCTCGTGGTGCTCGGCCGCCACGTCGACAGCCTGGAATTCCTCGACGTCCTGCTCGGCGACCGGCCGCCGCTGACGCCGGTCGAGAACTTCTACCAGCGCATGCTGGCGGGCGATCCGGACGAGGCGCGCGACCTCGGCGAGGTCATGCTGAAGGAGCGCTCCCTGTCCTCGTACTACGACGAGGTGGCGCTCAAGGGGCTGCAGCTCGCCGCGAACGATTTCGCGCGCGGGGTCGTGACGCCGGCGCAGCTGGAGAACATCCGCAACTCCGCCCGGGCGCTGGTCGAGGATTTCGAGGACCACCCCGATGCCGAGCCGGCCGGGGACGACACGACGGTCAACCCGAGCGCGACCCCGACCTTGGCCGAGCGGACCCACACCCGGACCGAGGCGGTGCCCGGCCAGGCGCCGCCGCGCGAGGCCCTCCCGGAGGCGTGGCGCGGGGAGGCGCCCGTCCTGTGCGTGGCGGGGCGCGGCCCCCTCGACGAGGCCTCCTCGGCGATGCTGGCCCAGTTGCTGCGCAAGCACGGGCTCGGTGCCCGGGTCATCGGCTACGAGGCCGTCTCGCGCGACCGCATCCGCGACCTGGACCTCACGGGCGTGGCGATGGTGTGCATCTCCTATCTCGACATCAGCGGCAGCCCCGCGCATCTGCGCTACCTGCTGGAGCGCCTGAAGCGGCGCGCCCCGCAGCTGCCCGTGCTGGTGGGCCTCTGGCCTGTGGGCGAGAAGGTGCTCACCGATGCCGCGCTCGGCCGGGCGATCGGGGCCGACGTCTACGTGTCCTCGCTGCGCGACGGGGTCGAGGCCTGCCTGCGGACCGCGCAGGCCTCCTCGGACAGAGGCGCAGAGGCCGCCTGAGGCCCCCTGTCGTGTCGGCGTGCCGCGCCCAGGCCGGGCCTGTCGGAGCTGGGCTGCGCCGCGCCGCTAAACCCGGCCGGACACCATCCGGGGCGTCGATACTTCTGCTATGGATCGCCGTCGGAGCTTCGCGTTGAGGAGGCGTTGGGTGTCGCGCTGCGTCGTCGCCATCCGGGATGGTGAAGGGTCGGCTGAGACGGATCCGGTTCGCCGCGCGTGCCGGTGCGCCCCGTGCGCGGCGCTGCGCCGCGGCCCGACCGTCGCCTGGGCGCCATGACCGGCCCGGACGCCGCCACGGACCCGGGCTCGGCTCCGCCGCCGGCGCGCTACCGGCTGCAATGTGTCGTGCACCGGGAGAGCGCGAGCGGCATCATCATCCACGACGAGCCGATTTTCGGGCTCTCCGAAGACGCTGCGGTTGCGGACGCGAAGGCGCGGTTTGCGCATCTGCTCGCTGGCCGCTCGGGCTCGGCGGCCCTGCGGGATGCGGCCGGACGGGTCGTCTGGTCCACGCAACAGAAGGCTTCGGCCGGGGTGCCCAAACCCCTGTAACGGCCCGTCCGGTCGCGCGGTGCCGCCGGCAGGCCTCAGCGATTCGGTTCCAGGTCGATCACCGGGCCGCCGACATCGAAGAACTCGTCCTCGAAGGACAAGCTTTCTCCAAGTTCATCTTCCTCTCTCCGCCGCAAAGGCACGATGGAGGACAGTACTCCGAGGCAGAGCGCTCCGGCAATGAAGGCAATCAGGATGGCGATGCTCATGACGGAACACCCGGACGCAGCGTGCAGCTGCAGCAAGCACCGACAAGATTAAGACTCGGTTCCCGGTCGACGCAATCGAAATCGGCGCCGCCGGTGACCGCAGGCCGGATCCGGCCCCGAACGGCAGGGTCCGGCCTTGGCCCGGCGGCCGTCAGCCCACCGGCCGGTGCAGCCCCGAGCGGGACCGGAGCCCCTGCGCGGGCCGTGATTCGCGCCCGGCTCAACCCTGCGCGGGGACCTTATCCTTCTGGTGATCGACCTCGTCGCGGATGCCGTGGCCGGCCATCAGGATCTCGGCCATGAACGCGCCGATCGCCGCCACCGTGCAGACCAGCGCCGCCCCGAAGCACGCGAACAGGATCGACGCCGTGGCGGCGTCGCGCAGCGCCCCGACGAACAGGGTCAGCACCGCCATGCCGATCAGGCTGCCCCCCAGCGAGGCCAGCACGACGGCGAGGTCGAGGACGAAGGAGCGCCGCCGCAGGAAGGTCAGGCGGCGGCCCAGGCGTGCGGCCTCGGCGCTCGTCGCCTTGGCGGCCTCCGCCGAGAGCGCGTCGACCTTGTCGGAGATCCGGCCGAGCCGGGTCGAGAACACGTTCAGCAGGGTCGCGAGCGCCGAGAGCAGGAACGCGGGCGCGAGCGCCACCTGGATGATATGCGCGATGCTGTCGGGCTCGGTGGAGCTGAGGGAGAATCCGAACATCGACGCTACGCCCGCGGCCGCGTCATGCCCGGGCAGATCTCGGGGCCAATCGGGGGGCCAATCTCGGGGATGGGCCGGAAAGCGGCAGGGGCTCGCGAATGTACCATGCCGGGAGGGTCACCACGGGAGGCCCTCCGCGTGCAACCCGACGACCAGCAGCGCCAGGGCCGTGAGGAACGCGACCGTGAGGTAAGGGGCCGGGGTGTCGGTCACCGGAGCCTCCACACCCGCGGATTGGTGGCGACCACCGCCAGGACGTAGAAGGCCACGCCGAGCGGCGTCCCGTAGGCCACGACGGCAACGCCGATCCCGATCCAGGCCGACAGAAGGGCCAGCATCGACAGCAGCGCGAGCGGGTTCATGCGCGTCTCCCCGAGGTTTCAACCGCTGGGCCGGATCGTCATCGTGCGGGCGCCCGTGACTGCGCGACGAACGCCGTCGGCACATAGCGCCGGATGCAGGCGAGGGAAGCCGCGAGCGCGGGCCGGCTGAGGAACGGCCCGAACACGACCGGCGCATCGCCCGGCGGCGCCGCGAAGGCGTCGCCCGCATCGAAGCGGGCCGGGAGCCCGCAGCCCCGGCCCGCTTGCGCGATCGCCGCGCCCGCGGGCGTGAGGTCTTCCGGCCCGATGAAGCGCGTCAGCAGCGTGCTGCGGATCGAGCCGGCATAGATCCACCAGCCGACCGTCTCCTCCTCGACCGCCCCGGCCGGCCTCGACAGCCCGGACAGCGCGGCGGCGACGAGTCCGCACGCCGTGAGCTGCCGCGCGATCCGCCCGTCTACCCTCGGCATCCGTCGCTTCTCCACAGGTCGCCTGTCCTGTCCCCGCACAAGTCCTGCCGATGGCCGAGCGTGTGCGGCCTGCGGTTCCGACCCGCAACCCGGCGGGTTCAAGCCAGGTTACGATGATCAGAACGGTGATGCCAAGAACTGGTCCGCGCCGTGACAGTTTCCGAGCGCAGGGACTTCGCCGCGCGCCTGGATCAGGACTGTGCGGCGGCCGCCCCGGCCCGCAGAATGACGTCCCGGCTGCGGACCGAACCCGGACGGCGATTGCCAGGCTGCCGGCCGTTCACGCCGGTCCGGCAACCGGCCGCATCGTAAATTAATGTTAACCGCGTTCCGCACCCCGGAGCAGGCTTGCGGGCCGATCGCCGGTAGGATCTAAGAAATGATGAAGCTTCCTGGTTGGTCCTGGGAACATTCACGAGCGAACTCGAGCCCCGCCCGCCACCGTGCGGCGGGGCTTTTTGTTTCCAGAAACATTCGGATACGCTTTCACATCGCTGCTTGAGCCGGCGAAAAGCGGGATGTGCTCTAACGCACCAGGCCGCCTCGGCCCGAAAGCCTGGATTCCAGGCTGTTGCAGCGATGCACTATCGCGTCCTCGCATCCTGTCGTTCTTGTCGCCGGGTCAACATCCCGCCCAACGGGAGACAGAGGACCAGATGACCAAGACGCTTCTTCTCGCGAGCGCCGCCACGGCTCTCCTGGCCGGCGCCGCCTCGGCCGCCGACCTGCCGCGCCGCGCCGCTCCGCCGCCGGTGTTCACCCCCGTCCCGGTCTTCACCTGGACCGGCTTCTACGCGGGTTTCAACGCCGGCTACGCCTTCGACGCCAGCAGCAACAACACCAACAGCTTCGCCGTGCCGGGTGGCCCGGGTGGCTTCACGGGCGGCGGACCGGGCACGACGGCCTTCTTCAGCCAGCGGAACCAGGAAGGTTTCACCGGCGGTGGCCAGATCGGCTACAATGTCCAGTTCACCCCGGGCTCGGGCGTGGTCGTCGGCATCGAGGCCGACGCGCAGTACCTCGACTTCGGCCGCAACCGGAACAACGGCTTCGCTGCCGGCCTGTCGCCTGCCTACTACGTGACCGACCCGCGCGGCCTGTCGAGCCTCGACTTCTTCGGCACCGTGCGCGGCCGCATCGGCTACGCCTTCGACCGCGTGCTGGTGTACGGCACCGGCGGCTTCGCCTACGGCTCGGGCAGCGCTGACCGCTCGTTCGGCGGCTTCGCCGGCAACGACAGCTTCCGCACCGGCTACGCCGTCGGCGGCGGCATCGAGTACGCCCTCCCGACCGACTCGTTCCTGAACTTCTTCCGCTCGTCCGCCGTGACGCTGAAGGTCGAAGGCCTGTACGTGAACCTCGACCGCAACACCCGCAACCAGGGTGCGCTCGTGATCAACGCCGCCTCGAACGTCCCGGCCTATTACAGCCCGGTCGGCCGCCGCGACGACGAGTTCGCCGTGGTCCGCGCCGGCCTGAACTACAAGTTCGGCTCGTACTAAGGGCACTTCGCGAACGCTCCCTTCGCGCCGAACGGCGCGGAGGGGGCCTCCCGGTGACCGGGACCTTGCGCGGCCTCCGGCCTGCCGCACCCCGCTCGACCTTGAGCATCCCCAGCCCGATCAGACTGGCCGCTTGAGCCGAGGCGCGTCCCGGGAGTCACTCCCGGGACGTTTTGCCGTCTGGAGAGCCTCTGGCCGGGTTCAGGCGTGGACGGCGTGCTCGAGCTGCGCCTTCGACATCCGCGACCGGCCCGGCACGTTCTGCGCGCGGGCCTTGCGCATCAGCTCCGCCTTCGTCGTGGTGTCCTTGTCGCCCTTGCCGGTCTTGCGCGCCGCGGCGGACTTCTCGGCGGCCGCCTTCGGCTGCTTCGAGAACTGCTTGCCCTTGCGCGTGTCGGCCCGCTTCTTGGCCGTGCTGGCCGCGTATTCCGTGTCGGTCAGGCTCTCGCGGGCCTTCTTGGGCAGATAGCGCTCGCCGGTCTTGCCGCTCGCCTCGCCCGACTTCGTGCCCCACTCCTCGTCGGTCCACTGCTTGAGGTGGTTGTCGTCCGCCTTCTTGCCGGCGTAGCCGCCCCCTTCCTTCTTGTATTCGGCCGTCGCCATCTGCGCCTTGCGCGCCGACCACTGGCCAAGCTTGCCGCCCTTGTTCGACTTCGTGACCTGCGTCTTGACCTTGTCCCACAGCTTGGGATCGGTCTTTTTGGCAGTTCCTGACATCGTCGCGCCTCGCGAAAAAAGATTTGGCGGACAACACGGGACGTGCTGCTCCGTTCCTGCGGTCCGGTGACCCGGCACGAAGCCGGCCCCAGGGCGGGGGCGATCTCGGGCACGGCGGTCGCAGGCCGCGCATCCTGTTCCCGGCACATCCGCTGCTGGGCGCCTTGCTCGCGGCCCTGCAGAGCGTCCCGGATACGTCGGCGGTCTCGCCGGGTTGGCCACGAGGGATTGGCGCGCCGGACGCCGACCTCACGGACTTCGAAAAGGATGCAGCATGGCCGACGCGCCGGACGATACGCAGGCCCAGCGGATGCCCCACGGCAAGCCTGAGAGCGAAGGGCTGGCGAATGCGCCCCTCGACACCGCGACCGGCACGGTCAAGCCGCAGGACGGTCCGATGGAACGGGCCGGCACCGAGAAAGAAGAAGCGCGCCGGGGTGGAACGAGCCTCGGGGCGGAGCGGGACCGGCCGAGCGGCAGCCGGGGCTGAGCGCGGACGGCGCGCCCCGGGCCGGAACCCGGACGCGCGACCACGGAGAGAGGAAGACGCATGCGGATTCGGCACAAGCCCCTGCGCGAGCAGGTGATCGTCATCACCGGCGCCTCCAGCGGGATCGGCCTTGCCACGGCCCGCGCGGCCGCGCGCCGGGGCGCCCGCGTCGTCCTGGCGGCGCGCAACGCCGCCGCCCTCGACGACATCGTTCACGACATCCAGGAGCGGGGCGGCGAGGCCCGGGCCGTCGTGACCGACGTGTCGCGCCGGGAGGATATCGAGGCCCTGGCCGCCGAAGCCGTGCGCGCCTATGGCGGCTTCGACACCTGGGTCAACAATGCCGGCCTCTCGATCTTCGGCCGCCTCGAGGAGGTCTCGGACGCGGACCATCGCCGGCTGTTCGACGTCAATTTCTGGGGGATCGTCTACGGCTCGACCGTGGCGCTGCAGCACCTGAAGCGATCAGGCGGCGCGCTGGTGAACCTGGGCTCGGTGGCCTCCGATCTCGCCTTCCCGATCCAGGGCATGTACTCCGCCTCCAAGCACGCGATCAAAGGCTTCACGGACGCGCTCCGGATGGAGCTGCAGGAGGAGGGCGCTCCGGTCTCGGTGACGCTCATCAAGCCGGCCTCGATCGACACGCCGTTTCCGGAGCACGCCCGGAACTACATGACGCGGGCCCCGAAGCTGCCGCCGCCGGTCTACGATCCGGCGGATGTCGCGGAGGCGATCCTGTACGCCGCGGAGCACGGTCCGCGGGATGTCTATATCGGCGGCGGCGGCAAGCTGATGAGTTCGCTGCGCAAGCGCGTTCCCGCGGTGACCGACTGGATGGGCGCCGCCGTGGTGTCCAAGACCCAGAAGGCCGGGGTGGCTGGGCGGGACCGGAACGGAGCCCTCTACGCGGCCGGCCGCGACGGCGCCGTCCGGGGAGGCTCGCCCCACCACGTCATGCGCAGCGTCTACACGCAGGCCTCGATCAACCCGGTCCTCACCGGGATCCTGCTCGCGGGCGCCACGGCGGCCGCGGCCTCGCTGCTGGGCCGCCCGGGCCGGTCCTAGGCGCCCGCGACGCGAGGCCGTCCCCGCCCGGCAGGGAAGCCGATCTTTCAGCGCGGGATCGCGCGCATCCGAGCGCGCGATCCCGCTTCTGTCGGGAGAGTCCATGGCCCGCGATCAGAGCGGCGGCGCGACGCCATCTCCCGAGGAGCGGGCAGCGGGGATCCGCGCCGGCCGGAAGCACCTCGGCGAGGACGGCCGGCCGCTGACGCGTCCCACCTCCGACGCGCAGGAGGCGGCCGACCGCACCGCGATGACGGTGACCGGGAAGCCGGAACCGATCCCGTGCGCCACCGAGGACGGCCTGGACAAGGCCTAAGCCTTCACGGGCGCGTTCCCCCGGCGTTGGCCCGGGAATAAAGCCGGCGGCCTGCCGGTTCTTGATCCCGTGACTCAGGGCTGCAGGGTGGCGCCCCATGGCTTCGCTGGATCTCGACGGAGGCCCCCGGCCCTCTGCGCCGCCGGGTGGATCCTATGACCACCCTGGCGCGCGCGCGCTTCAGCCAGCTCGTCCTGCCGCGCCTCGACGAGGGCTACCGCCTCGCGCGCTGGCTCACCGGCAACGCCACCGATGCCGAGGACGTGATGCAGGAGGCCTGCCTGCGCGCCTACCGGGCGATCGAGGGTTTCGCCGAGGGCAACGCCCGGGCGTGGTTCCTGACCATCGTCCGCAACACGGGCTATTCCTGGCTGCAGCGGCACCGGCCACGGGCCGTGATCTTCGCCGAGGACCTCGCGCCGGAGGCCCAGGCCGCGTTGGAGACCGGAGGCCTCCTGGCCCAGGCGCCGGAGACGCCCGAGGCGGCGCTCATCGCCCGCGACGATGCGGGGCATCTCGCCCGGGCGGTGGAGGCCCTGCCGGTCGCCTTCCGGGAGGCGCTGGTCCTGCGCGAGTATCACGGCCTCAGCTACCGGGAGATCGCCGCCGTGACGAACGTCCCGATCGGAACGGTGATGTCGCGCCTCGGCCGCGCGCGGCAGCACCTGCTGGCTCGGCTCGCGGAGGACGGGCGATGACCGACGACGACGAGACTCTCCTGCTCCTCAGCGCCTACGCGGATGGCGAGCTGTCGCCCGGCGAGGTCCTGGCCATGGAGCGCCGCCTCGCGGCCGAGCCCGGAGCACGGGTTGCGGCGGAGCGTCTGCGCACCCTCTCGACGGCGCTGCGCGAGACCCTGGCCGGCCCCCCCGCCCCGGAGGCCCTGCGGGCGCGCGTGATCCAGGCGATCGGCTTCGCGGATCCGCCGCCCGAGCACGCATCGGAAGGCGCGTGGGGCGGCCGTTCGGGAGGAGGCTGGCACGGGTCCTGGCGCGGGTCCTGGCGCGGATCCTGGCAGGCGCTGGCCGCGACGCTCCTTCTCGGCCTCGTCGGCGGCGCCGCGCTCGGCAGCGGCGCCTATCGCGATCGCCCGGAGACACCGGCCACGATCGAGGCCGTGCTGGCCGGCCACCTGCGCGGCCTCGCGGCGCCGCAGCCCTTCGACATCGCCTCCTCCGACCGGCACGTGGTCAAGCCCTGGTTCAACGGCCGGACGACCATCGCCCCCGACGCGCCGGATCTCGCCGACCAGGGCTTCCCGCTGATCGGCGGCCGGGTCGACATCGTCACCCACACGCCCGTGCCGACCCTCGTCTATCGCCGGGACCGGCACGTGATCAGCGTCACGGTGGTCCCGGCCGCCGACAGCCCGCCGGCCGGCGAGGCGCGGCGGGACGGGTCCACGATCGAGCGCTGGAGCCTCGGCGATCTGACCTACTGGGCGGTGTCGGACCTGAACGCGCGCGACCTGCGCGGCTTCGCCGACCTGTACCGGTCTCGGACCGGGCGACCGGGATAGCCCCCCCGGGAATACAATCATCGTCCCAAGGTTTATAACTCTATCGCCCCATCTATTTGATGAGGATCCGCGCGTGATCGCCGAACTTGGACCGAATAGGGCAATAGCCGGAGACGTATCCGGATCTGCGCCCGGACCCGTGCGGGCCGGCGGCTGATCGCCGGCGGGAGCGACCGCACCGCCTTCGACCCGGTGCTCGCCGAGACGGCGCTTCACCTGCTGATCGAGCATTTCGAGCAGGGGCTGGCGGTCACCGACCGGTGCGGACGCGTGCAGTTCCTGAATCGCGCCGCCCGCGCCTATCTCGGCCGGGGCCTCCTGCGCCTCGAGCGAGGCTGCCTGCGCGGGACCAAGCCCGCGGATTCCGCGGCCCTGCGCAGGATCATCGCGGATGGCGTCGCCGGGCTCGGCGGCTCGGTGCGCCTCGAAGGCGGCGGCGCTCCGCTGCTGGTCGCCGCCTGCGCGATCCCTCCGCCCGCCGGCGCAGTGCCTGAGGGCGCCGTGCTCCTGCGTCTCGTCGATCCCGCGGCGGCGCGCCTGCCGACCGCCGCAATGCTGCAGGACCAGTTCGGCTTCACCCCGGCCGAGGCGGCTCTGGCGGTGGACATCCTGGCCGGACACGATCTCGCGGCGAGCGCGGCGCACCGCCGGATCACCCGGAACACGGCGCGCGTGCATCTGCGCCACCTCTTCGAGAAGACCGGCGCCCGCCGGCAGGCGGAGCTGATGCGCCTGCTCCTGCTCTGCCCGCAGCCGATCGCCGCCGCACAATCTGGCGGCACCGAAATATCCGCTTTCGGGCCGTTCAGTAGTTCAAATGGAGGATGCGAATACAGATCAATACAGCGAAGTTGACTCGGCCGATCGTGGATAGACCACAGATCTCTCGGCTCAACGGAGGCTGAATAATGATCTTCTCGCTCCTGAGCTCTATCCAGAAGCGTCGCACGGCGGCGCGGAATTTCCGTGTCCTCTCGGCTCTCGGCGACGAGATGCTCCACGATATCGGTCTGGACCGGCGGACGCTCCACGCCTTCTGCGAGAACGGCTGCACGCACACGCCCGTCCCGCCGAGCCGGCCGGACGCGCCCTGGGCGGCCGTGATGCCCGGCCCGGTTGGAGCCGCCTTCCGCTGAGCGCCCGATCCGGCCCGCTCGGGGCCGCTCAGATCTCGACGCAGATCTTGCCGAAGTGGCGGTTGCTCTCCTGGTGGCGGAACGCCGCGACGAGCTCGTCGAGGGGATAGCGGCTGTCGACCACCGGCCGCAGCCCGCAGGCCTCGATCCCGCGGACCATCGCGATCTGGTGGCGGCGGCTCCCGACGAGCACGCCCTGCAGGCGGATCTGCTTCAGAAGCGCCGGGACCAGGGGCAGCGCGCCCGCCACGCCCGTCAGGATGCCGATCACCGAGATGTGACCGGCGACCCGGACGGCGGCCATGGACTGTTCCAGCGTCGCCGGCCCGCCGACGTCGAGGACGTGATCGACGCCGCGCCCGTCCGTCAGGCGCCGGGCGGTCTCGCCCCAGGCCGGATCGGCGCGGTAGTTGATGACGTGGTCGGCGCCGAGCGCGCGCAGGCGCTCCAGCTTGGCGTCGCTGGAGGAGGTGGCGATCACCGTGGCGCCGGCCGCCTTGGCGAATTGCAGGCCGAACAGCGATACGCCGCCGGTGCCCTGCACCAGCACGACGTCGCCGCTCTTCAGGCCGGCATCGGCGTGCAGCGCCCGCCACGCGGTCAGGCCGGCGGTGGTCAGCGTCGCCGCCTCGGCGTGATCCCAGCCCCGGGGGGCGCGGGTGAAGGCGGTGGCCGGTGCGGTCACCCGCTCGCGGGCGTAGCCGTCGACCCCGTCGCCCGGAACGGTGGCGAAGCCCTCGACCAGCGGCGTGCCCTCGAGCCAAGTCGGGAAGAAGGTGCTGACCACCCGGTCGCCCACGGCGAATTCGGTCACGCCCGGCCCCACGGCCTCGACCGCGCCGGCCCCGTCGGACATCGGGATGCGCGGCTCGCTCGGACCCCACATCCCGCTGACCACGGCGTAGTCGTGATAGTTGAGGGAGCTCGCCCGGAGGCGGACGGTGATCGCGCCGGGTCCCGGCTCCGCCACCGGCCGCTCCCCGAAGGTCACGTGTTCGAAGCCGCCGCCCGGCTGGACGATGACGGCCCGGGCTGTCGATCCGGTCATGACGCACCTGTCGCTCCGCGGCCTCCGCGGCCGGGAGGCGGACCCTGGCAGGTGGCGCGGCCGACGTCGAGGGGCAGGGCGGTCTCGGTCAGCCCGGGCCCGTAGCCCGCGGCGGGCGTTCCGGCCCGGTGGGGCGCGCATGCGCCGCGCGCCCTTGCCGCTGCGCTGCGCCAGCGGCAAGGTCATAGGTCAGATTCCGTCCGTCGAAGGAGGACAGACCGTGTTGACCGAGCGCGTCGTTCTGACCGAAAGCATAGCGCCGACAGCGTCCAAGGTCTTCACGCAGGCCGGGATCGGCGACATCCGGCAATTGCCTCGGGCCGTCGGCCCCGGGGATTCCGGTGATCTTGCCGGCGCCACGGTCCTCGGCATCCGCTCGCGCACGAAAGTCACCGCCGCGCTGCTCGACGCGCTGCCCGATCTGACCGCCGTCGGTTGCTTCAGCGTCGGGACCAACCAGGTCGACCTCGAGACGGCGCGCGCCCGCGGCCTGCCGGTCTTCAACGCGCCGTTCTCGAACACGCGCAGCGTCGCCGAACTCACGATCGGCGAGATCGTGATGCTGCTTCGGCGCATCCTGCCACGCTCGGAATCCGCCCATGCCGGCGGCTGGGACAAGTCGGCCACCGGCGCCTTCGAGGTGCGCGGCAAGACCCTCGGGATCGTCGGCTACGGGAATATCGGCGCGCAGCTCTCGAACCTCGCCGAGGCGATGGGCATGCGCGTGATCTTCTACGACCTCACCGACAAGCTGCGCCACGGGAACACCGAGCCCGCCGAGAGCTTCGAGGCTCTGCTCGCCGCGAGCGACGTCGTCAGCCTGCACGTCCCGGAGACGCCGCTGACCCACGGGCTCATGAGCGCGGACCGGATCCGCGCGATGAAGCCCGGGGCCTACCTGATCAACAACAGCCGCGGCACCGTCGTGGACCTGGACGCGCTGGCCTCGGCCCTGCGCGACGGGCATCTCGCCGGGGCCGCGATCGACGTCTTCCCGGTGGAGCCCACCTCCAATGCGGAGCGCTTCGTGTCGCCCCTGCAGGGCCTCCCGAACGTCATCCTCACCCCGCATGTCGGCGGCTCGACGGAGGAAGCCCAGGACCGCATCGGCGCGGAGGTGGCCCGCAAGCTGGTCGACTACGTCCAGACCGGCTCGACGCTGGGCGCGGTGAACTTCCCGCAGGTGCAGCTGCCGCCGCGCCTGTCCGGCGCGCGCTTCCTGCACGTGCACCGGAACGTGCCCGGCGTGCTCGGGCAGATCAACGCGATCTTCTCGGGCCGCGCGCTCAACATCGACGCGCAGTACCTGCAGACGGACGGCGAGTTCGGCTACGTCGTGGTCGATGCCTCGGTGCGGCCGGACGAGGCGGAGGCGGTGCACCGCGCGCTGCGGGCCATCGACGGCACGGTCCGGACGCGGCATCTCCGGCCGGCGGCGGGGTGAAGAGCCCGGCCTCAAAAGGTCCGGGACCAGCCCTCAGAGTGTTCGGCTTCCACCCCGTCATCCCGGGGCGCCGCAGGCGAGACCGGGATGACGGGGTTGTCGTCGGAGCAGCCGATCCCCGCCCAAACACCTTGAAAGCGCTGGTCCGGGATCTGCTGCGGGTGCAGGACGGAGCCCTGCCGAGACACAGCATCAGGGCTCCGCCCCGATACCCCGCCCAAGGGCCTGCCCTTGGGAATCCCGGAACAGGGCGCCGGCTCAATGCCGCGGCAGGGTGTGCAGCGCCCTCAGGAAGGCGTCGACATCCGCGCGGGTGTTGTAGAAGGCGAGCGAGGCCCGCACCGACTGGTCGACCCCGAACCGGCGCAGGGCCGGCAGGGCGCAGTGGTGACCCGAGCGCACGGCGATTCCGTGCGCGTCGAGGTGGTGGGCCACCGCCTCGTTCTCCTGCCCCTCGATCACGAAGGACATCACGCTCGCCTTCTCCCGGGCGGTGCCGATCAGGCGCAGGCCCTTCACGTCGGCAAGCCCGCCCTGCGCATACGCCAGAAGATCGTGCTCGTAGGCGGCGATCGCCGGCATGCCGATGCCCGCGAGGTAGTCGAGCGCCGCTCCGAGACCGACCGCCCCGGCGATGTCGGGCGTGCCCGCCTCGAACTTCTCGGGCGCGCCCTTGTAGACGGTCTTCGCGAAGGTGACGTCCTCGATCATATGGCCGCCGCCCTGCCAGGGCGGCATCGCCTCCAGCAGGTGGGTCTTGCCGTAGAGCGCGCCGATGCCCGTCGGCCCGAACACCTTGTGGCCGGAGAAGACCAGGAAGTCGGCGTCGAGGGATTGGACGTCCAGCGGCATATGCGGCGAGGATTGCGCCGCGTCGACCAGCACCGGCACCCCGTAGGCGTGGGCGAGCTGGATGATCTCCCGCACCGGGTTCACGGTGCCGAGCGCGTTGGCCACCTGCGTCACAGAGACGATCTTCGTGCGGCCCGACAGCAGCGCCGCGTACTGCTCGAAGATGATCTCGCCGCGGTCGTTGACCGGGATCACCCGGAGCGTCGCCCCGGTCTGCTGCGCCAGCAGCTGCCAGGGCACGATGTTGGCGTGGTGCTCGATGGTCGAGACGATGATCTCGTCGCCCGGGCCGATATGGGCCCGGCCGTAGGACTGGGCGACGAGGTTGATCGCCTCCGTGGTGCCGCGCAGGAAGACGATGTCGTCCTTCGACGGGGCGTTGAGGAAGCGGCGCACCGCCTCGCGGCCGCCCTCGAACAGGTCGGTGGAGCGCGCCGCCAGGGTGTGGGCGGCCCGGTGGATGTTCGAGTTGTGCCGCCCGTAGAATTCCGAGGTCGCGTCGATGACGGCTTGCGGCTTGTGGGTGGTGGCGGCGTTGTCGAGCCAGACCAGCGGGTGGCCGTTGACGCTCTGGTGCAGGGCCGGGAAGTCCCGGCGGACATGCTCCACGTCGAACGGCGCCGCCACCGGGCTCGACCCGTGCGACGTCACCCGCGGCGCCGGGCCCGGGTCGCGGGCCGGTTCCACCCGCGGGCTCGCCGGCGCCCTGCGGGCCGGCCCGGGGCCGAGGTTCAGGAAGTAGTAGTCGGAGGGCGGTGCCTCGGGCGCCCGGGACAGCCGGCCGGTCCGGGCGAAGCTCTCCTGCGCCGCATCGCGGCCGGCCTTCGACGGGTCGGCCGGCACGAGAGTCGGCGCGAGGGCGTGCGCGAAGGCGTTGGCGCGCGGGTGGTCCGCGGCGATCTGCCGGTGCAGCTCCGGACCGCCGGGGAGGGCGGTCGCCAGCGCTGGGGCACCGGCGAAGGCGAAGTCCGGCAGGTCGGGGCGCGGGCTCGCCGGGTGGACCGGCGGGATCGCCCCCACGTCTGCGAAGGCCGGGCTCGCGGGTGCGAGATTCGGCAGGGTCGGCCCGGAGAGGCCCGGCAGGCCGACCGGCGGCGCCCCGAAGGCGCGCGCCGCCAGCGCCGACGCGTCCGGCTGCAGGCCGGCGGGCTGGCCGCCTGCGGGTGCCGAGGGGTCGCCCAGGGGCGCGCTCGGCAGCGGCGCGCCGCCCGGGCCCTGGGGCAGGCTCTCGAGAGCCTGCGGGACCTGGGGGCCGGCGGGGATCGCCGGGGCGAAGGGCTGGCTCGCGGCCTGCCCCTGCCCGACGATCTCCCGGGCGAGGCGCCCGACGAGATCCGCGTGGAGACGGTCGGACGGCGCCAGATCGCCCGGACTCGCCCCGGGCAGCCCGTGGGCGAAGGCGGCCTCAGGCGTAGTCATGGTAATTGCCCAGCAGCACGTTATCGAGGCGGGCGATCGCGTCCTCGACCAGCACGGCGGCCGAGAAGTAGCGGGTCACGAGGTGCGAGGCGATCGAGTGGTCGTTGGTGCCCATGTAGCGCACCGACAGGCCGGGCTCGATCTCGCCGGTCACGCCGGATTTCTGCAGGCCGACCACGCCCTGCTCGCCCTCGCCGACCCGCAGCAGCAGGATCGAGGTGGTCTCGGCGCCGGTCACCGGGTCGATGTCGATCGGCAGCTTGTCGCTCGGCACCAGCGGCACGCCGCGCCAGGTGATGAACGGCGCGCCGAACAGGTGGACCACCACCGGCGGCACGCCGCGGCGGGTCGCCTCCCGGCCGAAGGCCGCGATGGCGCGGGGATGGGCCACGAAGAAGGCGGGCTTCTTCCAGACCAGCGTCAGCAGCTCGTCGAGATCGTCCGGGGTGGGCGGACCGCCGCGGGTGGGGATGCGCTGGCGCGGGCCGACCTCGCCCAGCAGGCCGAACTGCGAATTGTTCAGGAGCTCCCACTCCTCGCGCTCCTTCACGGCGTCGACCGTGAGGCGGATCTGCTCGCGGAGCTGGTCGATCTCGTTGGAGTAGAGATCGGTGACCCGCGTGTGGGTGTTGAGGATCGTCTGGATGGTCGAGAGGTGGTACTCGCGCGGATCGACCTCGTAGTCGGCGAAGGTCGTGGGCAGGCGCGGCTCGCCGGCATGGACCGCCAGCAGCTCGATGCCCTGTTCGCCGTAGGAATTGGTGTGCCCTTTGAGGCGGTCGCGCTCCTCGCGGTACTGCGCGATCTTGGCGCGGATCTCCTCGCTCTCCACCGCGGCGGCGTCGAGGGTCAGGAGGGTCACGGCCGACAGGGCCTTCACGGCCGGGGCGGGCGCACGCTCACCGGCGAGACCGGCATCGCCGAAATAGTCGCCCTTCGTGGCCAGGCCCTGGCGCAGGCGGCCCTTGTAGGGGCCCGACAGGGTCAGCTCGACCGTGCCGTCGGCCACGACCGTGAGGCTGCGGCCCGCGGACCCCTCCTCGTGGATCACCGCGCCGGCCTGGTGCCGGCTCTCGGTGAACTTGGCCGCCAGTGCGGCGAGCTCGGAATCGCCGAGCCGGCTGAACAGCGGCACGGCACGCAGCGAGGCGGGACGGATCACCCGGCCCTTGCCATCGCCCTTGTCCTCGGCGGCGAGATCGATCCGGCCGGGCTTGGCCAGCACGACGGCGCGGCGGTTGACGCGGTAGACCCCGCCCGCCACGTCCACGAAGGGCAGGAGCCGCAGGAGCCAGCGCGGCGTGTTGGCCGCGTTCTGGACCGAGGTGACGGTCGCCGTCGCAAGATTGCGTGCCGCCGTGGCGCTCACGCTCAGACCCGGTCCGCTCATCGTTCGTCCTCACTCCAGTCAGGGTTGCAGGCGCGCCGCATCGATCCGCGCGGCGGCTTTTCGCCCCGCAGCCTGTGCAGGGCGGTCGTAAAACGTCGCGATCAAGACTTGATGACGAGAACGGCCTGTCGAATCCGCATCGCCGACAGATGAATCAGGTCTTTCCCGGCGGCTGGATCGCACTTGTCCGCCGCTCAGCCGGCCTCGATGCATCCCGTGTCCGGCAGGGCCTGGATAAAGTCTGATTCGGCCGAGGGTCAACGAAATGATTTCCCTATTTTCACCCCCTACCTGGAAGGCAATCCTCTGGCATGCACAACGCATAGGACATCACATTCGCCCGGACGCGAGTTCCGAGAATTTAATTTCGTCGGATCGGCGTACGCGGCGGTGGCCGGACGACTTTGTTTTAAGAGAAGAATTTCTCGGCGTGCCTCAGATCCCGTCCCCGTAGCCGAAGGACTGGTCCATGCTGAGTGCCGGCTCCTCGTCCACGGGCAGGCGCGAGACGACCCGGGCCGGCACGCCCGCCACGGTCGTGTGGGGCGGCACGTCCTGCAGCACCACCGCGGCGGCCGCGACCTTGGCGCCCGCCCCCACCCGGATGTTGCCCAGCACCTTGGCGCCGACGCTGAGCAGCACCCCGCGCTCGATCTTGGGATGCCGGTCGCCGCTCTCCTTGCCGTTGCCGCCGAGCGTCACCGACTGGAGGATCGAGACGTCGTCGGCGATCACCGTGGTCTCGCCGATCACCACCCCGGTGGCGTGGTCGATGAACACGCCGGAGCCGATCCGGGCCGCCGGGTGGATGTCGCAGCCGAACACCTCGGAGATCCGGCTCTGGACGTGCAGCGCCAGGGTCGCCCGGCCCTGGTGCCAGAGCCAGTGGCCGACCCGGTAGGCCTCCAGCGCCGCCAGACCTTTGTAGAACAGGAACGGGTCGAGGTAGCGGCGGCAGGTCGGGTCGCGCTCGCGGATCGCCACGAGGTCGCGCACCGCGTGGGCGCCGGCCTGCGGGTCCGCCTCGAAGGCTGACAGGCACAGGTCGCGCATCGACAGCCGGGCCAGGTCGCCGTCCCCGAGCCGGTGGGCGAGGCGGTAGGCGAGGGCCTGGGCCAGCGAGCGCTGGTCGAGGATCGTCGCCTGGATGACCCCGGCATAGAGCGGCTCCTCGATCAGGGCCGCCTCGGCCTCGGCGCGCAGGGCCGCCCAGACCTCGGATTCCGCGGTGCTGCGGCTCGTGGCGCGCAGGGGCGGCTGGGTCGAAGCCAGGGCGGTCATCGCAGACCGATCGCGGCGGGGGCGGGCGCGTCGACGCCGATCACGGAACGGGCCGGAACAGGTCGGGCAGGTAGCGCTCCAGGATGGCGTACCCCTGGAACTCCACGTCCACCGTGGCGGGTGCGTCGCCCGCGCGGTGGATGCCCACCACCCGGCCCCGGGCGTGACGCCAGATGCCCAGGATCTCGGCGAGGTCCGGCCGCGCGAACACGACCGCGTCGCCCTGCATCATCGTCGCTGAGGCCATCCGGCCGGTCCCCCTGGATTGGCCGCGCGCGGCGGCTCGATTCTGTGGCGGTCGTCGCCGGACCTGCGATCGGCCCGGTCGCGAAAAGTCATTTTCGAATGCCCCGGGCGGCGGAGAACGTTTCGGTCGCACACGGCCGGAACGGGAGCATCATTTTCACTAAGTCCTTGTTACAGAACGATATTTATGGATCGGACCGCATTTGGCAAGTCCCGCTCGCAGGGACGTGTCCGCAGGTGCGGGGCGCGTGATCGCGCGCAGCCGCGGCGGTCGCTCCGCGCCAGACCTCACCTTCTGCTCCGGGATGCACCTTCGGCGAACAACCTGCGCTGCAAGTCCTCGCCAATTTGGCAGCACATTCTCGAGCCCGGCCCCTAGATTGAAGGGATCGACGGACAGTCGATGCAGAGCCGGATGAGGTTTGCCGTGAGCGCCAGCAAAGATCGGATCGCCCTGATGACTGTGCCGTGTCTGCCGTGTTGCCGCGCCCAGGAGAAGGAGACCGCACGACATCAGACACGAGAGGCGACCAGCGATGCTGACCTATGAGACGGCCCGGAACACCCAACCTGACCTGAGCGCCGAAACGGCCGCGTCCCTCGGCCGAGCCCTGTCCCGGAGCGTCCGCTCCCACCCCTCCCATGAACGCGCCGCCCTGGCGAGCGCCCTCGACGACGGGCTGATGCCCGACGAGGTGGCCCGGATCCTCGCCGGCCGGCGGGTGGCCGAGGCTTTCCCGGTCCGCTGGGGCGAGAGCCCGGAAGCCTACGCCTCCCGGACCGTCTCCGAGATGTTCGTCGCCTACCTCCAGTAGCCGCGCCCGCCGCCCCGATCACCTGGACTGGAAACCTGCCATGTCGGTCTTCCCCCGCGGGTGGAAGCGCCGGACGGGAACGGCTGCCTGCGCGCTTGCCCTGGCGCTCGGCACCGCGGGCCCGACCGCCGCCGGGCCCCTGCCGAAGGGCCGCGCCTCTGCGGCGGACGCGCCGGACATCCCGGCCCGGCTCACGATCGGCCCGGGCGGCCGGGACCTGCGGCTCGCGGGCGACCTCACCGAGGGCGTCGCCGCGCGGGTCGCGGGGGTCCTCGCCGCGCAGCCGCAGATCGCGCGCATCCACCTCACCAGCGACGGTGGCCTGGTGGAGGAGGGGGCGGCGATCGGGGCGCTCGTGGCGGCGCGGGGGCTGTCCACCTACGTGCCCGATGCCTGCGCGTCGGCCTGCACGCTGATCTTCGTCCGCGGCCGGACCCGCGCCCTCGCGACCGGAGGACGGCTCGGCTTCCACGCGCCCTACGAGCTCGGTGCGCACGGCCGGATGCGCCCGGTGGATTCCGCGCCGGAGCGGGCGGCCTATCGGGCCGCCGGCCTGCCGGCCGCCTTCGTGGCGCGGGCCCTGGCGGTGCCCCCGGCCGGGATCTGGATCCCGGAGGCGGAGGAGCTGCGCGCGGCCGGCATCGTCACCGAGATCGTCGGCCCGGACCGCTTCCCCGATTCCACCCTCGACGCGGATCCGAGCGAGGCCGGAGCTCGGGCCGCGATCCTGCGCGCCCTGCCGATCCTGCGGCAGGCCGAGGCGGCGGGGCTCGATCCGATCGCCCGGTGGTACCGGGACGGCTACGCGGCGGGACGGCCGGAGGCGGAGGCGGCGGCAGGCCTGAAACGGCTGGCGGCCGCCTATCTGCGGCGGCGCTTCCGGGCGGCCGATGACGGCGTCGTCCGGGCACTGGGGCGCCGGGTCCTGGCGATGATGCGGGCCGCCGGGCCGCGGGACGCGGCCGCCTGCGGGGCTCTGGCCGCCGGCGACTTGGTGGCGCTCGACGCGCGGCTCCGCGCCGAGAGGCCCGGCGCGTTCGGGCTGGCACCGCTCCTCGCGCGGACGCGCGGGGCATTGCCGGGCCGGAGGGACCCGTCCGATCCCGACGCGGGCGCCCCGATCCCGAGCCCGCTCCGATCGGAGGATTGCGCCGGGCGGATCGCCGGCGCGACGCACGCCCTCGCGCTGCCGCCCCGCCAATCGGCGGCGGCGCTCCGGTCCCTGTTCCTGGCCGAGCCGCAGCAGACGCTCGCCAACGGCACTGCGCCGTAGCGCCCCCCTCGACACGCGGCGCCGGCGCCTATCTTCGCACCGTCGGTCGGGCCACGGCAGGGCGCCGACCGGTCGGGAGGAAGGACGGATGCCGGATTATCGCCTGCGCGGGGCGGCTCGTGGCGAGGACGGGGAGATCGGCGCGCCGATCGTCGACGAGGTGCTCACGGCGGTCGACGCCAAGGAGGCGGTGCGGCTGGCCAACAGCCGCTCGGTCACGGTCGGCGACGAGGCGGTCAACGCCCTCTGGCTGGTCGATGCGAACGGGACCCTGCTCTGGTCCCTGCGCCGGGCCGACCGGGAGAGCTGACGGCGCCGTCCCGCGCCGCCCCGGCGCGGTCGTCAGGCCGGCGCGCGGACGCGCGAATCGGGCGACCGGTCGGAGGCGGCGCGCGCGGCGCCGCCGAGATACAGGGCCTGGACGTCGTCCCGCGCCCGCAGGGCCGCCGCGCTGCCGGCGAGCGCGCTGCGTCCGTTCTCCAGCACCACGGCGTGGTGGGCGTGGCGCAGGGCGAGACGGACATTCTGCTCGGCCACCAGCAGGGTCAGGCCCTCCGTCCGGTTCAGGCCGGTGAGCACCCGGTAGATCGCCTCCACCACCTTGGGCGCGAGCCCCATGGAGGGCTCGTCGAGGACGAGGAGCCGGGGCCGGCCCATCAGCGCCCGGCCGATCGCCGCCATCTGCTGCTCGCCGCCCGAGAGCAGGCCCGCGGCGACGTCCCGCTTGGCGGCGAGTGCGGGGAACAGGCCGTAGACCCGCTCCAGGTCGGCGCGCACGGCCCCGCGGCCCGAGCCGCGCCCGAGGCCGCCCGCGACGAGATTGTCCCGGACGCTCAAGGCCCGGAAGCAGTGGCGCCCCTCCAGCACGCCCACGAGCCCGGCGCGGACGAGGGCGTCGGTCCGGGTCCGCGTCACGTCCCGTCCGTCGAAGGCGAGGCGCCCGGCCGTGACCTGCCCGCGCAGGGCCGGCAGCAGGTTCGACACGGCCCGCAGCAGCGTGGTCTTGCCGGCGCCGTTGGCACCGACCAGGGCGGCGATCTCCCCCGCCCGCACCGCGAGGCCGACGCCGTGCAGGGCGTGGACCGCCCCGCCGTAGACGACCTCCAGCGCTTCGACCTCGAGGAGCGGCCGACCGGCGCCGTCGCTCATCGGCCCGCCGCGGCGGCCTGCTGGCCGCCCTGGCTGTCGGCGGCCTCCTCGGCCGCGCAGTCGCGCGGGGTGATGCCGTGCTCCTTGGCGTAGGCGGTCGGCGAGGCCTCGATGATCGGGCGCAGGCTCGCCCAGTCGGGGGCGATCCAGTCGGACACGACGGCCCACTTCGCCCCGTCCCATTGCTGGAAGGTGACGCGGCCCTCGCCCTCGTGGTTGGCGCAGGTGACGTTGATCGAGTGGAACAGCCCCTTGGCGCCCAGCGCCGCCACCCGGGCCTCGTCGAGGCGCAGGTGCTCGAAGCCCCAGCGGACCTCGTCGCCCGTGAGGGTCCGGTGGCCGAACCGCGTTTGCGCGATCCGCACCGCCTCGACGTTGAGGAGGCCGTTCAGCACCCCGAGATTGTGGTAGACGCTGCCGATGCGTTTCCGGTCGGCGAGGTTGCCGTGGCCGGGCTCGTAGACCTTGCCGACGACCTCCTGGATCACCGGGTAGGCGGTACCCGAGGCCTGGGTGGTGATCGCGACGTAGCCCTTGGCGGCCTCGCCCGCCGGGATCACGTCCTCCTCCGAGTTCGACCAGACGTTGCCGACGATCCGGTCGGCCGGGAAGCCGGTCTTCTGGGCGGTCTTCAGGGCCACCGGGTTCATCACGCCCCAGCCGCGCAGCACCACGAAGTCGGGCCGCAGGCGCCGGATCGTGAGCCATTGCGACTGCTGCTCGTTGCCGGGATGGGGCACCTCGATCTGTTCGACGGTGAAGCCGTAGCGCTTGGCGAGCTGCGCGTAGATCGGGATCGTCTCCTTGCCGTAGGGCGAGCCGTGGTAGAGCACCGCGACGGTCTTGCCCTTCAGCTTGTCGAGCCCGCCCGCCCGGGTGCCGAGATACTGGATGATGCCGCTCGTCTCGCTGTAGGGGTTGAGCAGCAGCGGGAACACGTACGGGAAGACGCGGCCGTCGGTGGAATCGGTGCGGCCGTGGTTGATCGTGACCAGCGGCACCTTGTCGGCGGTGATCCGGTCGATCATCGCGTAGGCGATGCCCACGGAGAGCGGGTTCCAGGCGGCGATGCCGGGCCGGGATTTCAGCCGCTCGTAGACCTCGACGCCGCGCTCGACCTCGTACTGGGTCTCGCCCTCGCTCCAGGTGAGCTTCACGCCGTTCACGCCGCCGTCGCGGGCGTTGATCAGGGTCAGGTAGTCGATGAAGCCCCCGAAGAAGCCGGTCCCGCCGGCCGCGTAGGGGCCGACCCGGTAGCTCTGGAGCGGGAAATACTGCTCGTCGGCGGTCGCGGCACCGGCGGCACCGGCGAGGAGGATCGCGCCCGCGAGGAGCGCGGCGCGGAGGCGGATCTTCGGCATCATGGGCGTCCTGTGGTTGTTCGGGCAGGGGGCGGGCGCCAACCCCGTCAGTCCGGGGCGCCGCAGGCGAGCCCGGACCCGGAGGGGCAAGCCGGAGGCGGGCAATCCAGAACCACTGGCGGTGCCGTGACCTGGCCTGTCGGCGGCTCTGGATCCCGGGCTCCGCTGCGCGGCCCCGGGATGACGGGGCGTTGCGCGGGGCAAGCCGATTGGCCGTCGGCGAACGGGGTCCGGGTGGTGCGGCGGCGGAGGCGATCGGATCGCCTGACGGCGGCCACGGCCCGGTCGAGCAGGGCCGCGAGCCCCGCGGGCTCGCGGATCAGCACGGCGACGATCAGGGCGCCGAGCACGATGCGCTGGACCATCTCCAGGGTGCCGGAATCGAAGCCGTCGCCGAGGAGCGCCGCGCCCAGGCGGGCGAGCAGCAGGGGCAGCACCACGATGAAGCCCGCGCCCAGGAAGGCGCCGCGCAGGGTGCCCAGGCCGCCGATGATGACGATGAACAGGATCTGGAAGGAGCGGTCGAGGTTGAACCCCGCCGGCTCGACGGTGCGCAGATACGCGAAGGCCCACAGCACCCCGGCGATCCCGATCACGAAGGACGAGACCGCGAAGGCCAGGAGCTTGGTCCGGGCGACCTTCACGCCGACGAGGCGCGCGGCGGTCTCGTTGTCGCGGATCGCCACGAGGTTGCGGCCCGTGGGCGCGATCACGAGGCGCCACGCGAGGACAGTCAGCAGCGTGACCGCGCTCAGCGAGAACAGGTAGCGCCCGCGCGGATCGTCGAAGGACAGGCCGGCCACCACCAGCCGGGGCGCCGTGATGATGCCCGAGGGGCTGTCGTTGGAGATCCAGCCGATCCGGTTCAGCGCCCAGGCGACGAAGAACTGCACGGCGAGCGTCGAGACCGCGAGGTAGAAGCCGCGCAGCCGCAGCGCCGGCAGGCCCGCCGCCAGCCCGGCGAGGGCGGAGACGAGGCCGGCGAGCAGGATCGCCGCCGGCAGGGGCAGGCCGGGCAGGCGCAGCGACAGGTTGAAGGCCGCGTAGGCCCCCACCGCCATGAAGGCGGCCGAGCCCAGCGAGAGCAGCCCGGCATAGCCGGTGAGCAGGTTGAGCCCGAGGCCGGCCAGCGCCAGCGCGAGGAACGGCGTCAGCAGCGCCTCGAACAGGTAGCTCGTGCCGACGCGCGGCACGATCCCGTAGGCCACGACCAGCAGGGCGGCGAGGCCGAGGGCGCCGGCGGACAGGCGGGGGCGCGGCACGGCGCGGGGGAGGGCGATCATGGCGGCTCAGACCCGCTCGACGGCGCGCAGACCGAACAGGCCCGAGGGCCGCACCAGCAGGAATCCGAGCGCCGCCACGTAGGCGATCCAGCCCTCGATCCCGCCGCCGATGACCGGCCCGAGATAGACCTCCGACAGCTTCTCCACCGCGCCGACGATCAGCCCGGCCACGATCGCCCCGGCGATCGAGTCGAAGCCGCCGAGAACCAGGACCGGCAGCGCCTTCAGCACCACCAGCGACAGGGAGAACTGCACGCCGAGCCGCGCGCCCCAGAGCAGGCCCGCCACCAGCGCGACGATCCCGGCGGCGATCCAGACCGCCGACCAGATCCGGGGCAGGCGCAGGCCGGTGTTGAGGGCGGCCAGCGGATCGTCCGCCACCGCCCGGAAGGCGAGGCCCGTGCGGGTGTAGCGGAAGAAGGCGGAGAGGAGCGCCATCATCAGGCCGGCGGTCGCGGCGGCGAACAGGTCGAACCGGCTGACCAGCACGCCGCCGAGATCGAGCGGCGTGTCGTCGATGCCGAGGTCGAGCCCGTGGACCTGGGTGCCCCAGGCGAGCTGGGCCGCGCCCTCGATCACGTAGGCGACCCCCAGCGTCGCCATGAACAGGGTGATCGGCGGCTGGTTGACCAGCGGCCGCAGCACCGTGCGCTCCACGCCGAGCCCGACCACCACCATCACGGCGAGCGTCGCGGCCAGTGCCGCCGGGAAGGGCAGGCCGCGCTCGGTCAGGCTCACGAAGGTGAGGGCGGCGAACAGCACCATCGCGCCCTGCGCGAAGTTCAGCACGCCCGAGGTCTTGTAGATCAGCACGAAGCCGATCGCCACGAGGGCGTACATGACGCCCGAGAGCAGGCCGCCGACCACGACCTCGACCAGGAAGGCGAGATCCGGGCTCATGCGGCCATCGCGTCCGCATCGGCATCCGCGAGCCCCAGATAGGCGGCGATGACGGCCGGGTCGGCCTGCACCTCCGCCGGCGTGCCGGTGGCGATGCGGCGGCCGTGGTCGAGCACGGTCACCCGGTCGGAGAGGCGCATCACGACGCCGATATCGTGCTCGATCAGCACGATCGCGGCGCCGGAATCCTCCCGCGCCGCCCGGATGAAGCCGGACATCTCGGCCTTCTCGGTGGCCGTCATGCCGGCCATCGGCTCGTCGAGGAGCAGGAGACCCGGCCGAGCCACCAGGGCCCGGCCGAGTTCGACCCGCTTCTGGAGCCCGTAGGGCAGGCTGCCCGCCGGTCGGTCTGCCACGGCGGCGAGGCCGAGGCGGCCGATCACCGTCTCGGCGGCGTCGCGGTGCGCCCGCGCCTCACGCCGGGCCGCCGGCAGGCCCAGGATCTGAGGCCAGAGCCCGGCCCGCCGCGCCGCGGCGAGCCCCGACAGGACGTTGTCGCGAACGCTCAGGCCCGCGAACAGGGCGAGGTTCTGGAAGGTCCGGGCGACGCCGAGCGCGGCGAGCCGCCCCGCCGGGACCCGGGCGAAGGCGGCCTCTCCGATCCGCACGCACCCGGCCCCCGGCGCGTAGAGGCCGGTGATCGCGTTGATCAGCGAGGATTTCCCGGCGCCGTTCGGCCCGATCACCGCGTGGATCTCCCCCGCGCCGACCGCGAGATCAATCTCCGCGAAGGCCACCGTCCCGCCGAAGGCGAGGGACAGGCCCTCGACCGACAGAACCGGCTTCAGGCGGTCCTGGTCCGCCGCACCGCGCGGCGCCGGCTGGCCGCCCGCGCGGGCAGCCAGTCGGTGGTCGGGCCGGGGCACGGCCTTCCTGTCCCGTCCCGATCGGACGCGGCGCAGCGCAGGCTGCATGATCTCGAAATCCGTCCAGGACGCGGCGACCGCGTCGGTAGAACCCGGCGGCGCCTGTTGAGAGAAGACGATACGCCAGACGCCGGCCGATCGTTGCTTGACAGGCCGGCGTCTTTACACGCCAATCTTTGATGCGTGACTTCCGTCAAGTCAAAAGCATAGCCGTTCTTATTTCGGCAGACTGCGCGAACATTCTCCCGCGGCCAGCCCGGCACGCGGGATCATTTTCGCCTTGCCCGGCCGCGGGGCAGCGTCATAGCCCGACAGCCCGTCGGCTTGGACCGGCCGGCTTGGACCGACCGGCTTGGACCGACCGCAGAGCGCGCCGGCGGAGGATCGATCAGCCTGCGTCCTGCAACAGCCCTTTCGACACCATAATCTAATCTGTATAAGTATTCATTGGCCGGATCTGAATGTAGGCTCCTGTTCCCACGCCAATGCGGAGAACCAGTCGTGTCAAATCCGCTCGTGCGCAAACTGGAACGCTACGTCCATCTCCCGGAGGCGGACCGGCTGTGCTTGGCCGGATCGATCGGCCCGGAGCGCATGGTCGCCGCGCGCACCGACATCATCCACGAGGGCGACGACCCGCGCGCCGTCAACGTCATTCTCGACGGCTGGGCCTGTCGCTACCGGCAATTCGCCAACGGGCGCCGCCAGATCGTCTCGCTGCTCCTGCCGGGCGATCTGTGCGACCCGCACATCTTCCTCCTCGACGAGATGGACCACACGATCGGGGCGATCACACCCGTGCTCCTCGGCCAGATCTCCGGGCCCGCGCTCCAGGCGGCCGTGGCGCGCAGCCCGCAACTGGACCTCGCCTTCCACCGCGAGGCGCTGGCCACCGCGGCGATCCAGCGCGAGTGGACGGTCAGCCTCGGCAGCCGCACCGGCATTGAGCGCCTCGCCCACCTGTTCTGCGAGCTGCACGCCCGGCTGTCCGCCATCGGCCTCGCGGACGGACATACCTGCCCGATGCCGATCACGCAGAACGACCTCGGCGACGCGATGGGGCAGACCAGCGTCCACATCAACCGGACGCTGCAGGAGCTGCGCGGCATGGGGCTGATCACCCTGCGCAGCCGCCGCCTGACCATCCACAATCCTTCGGCCCTGGCCCGGCTCGCGCATTTCGACGCCGCCTACCTTCACCTGACGGCGGAGAACGACCGCCCCGTCGCACGCCAGGCGTGAACCGCGCCCGCATCGCGGCGATTGAGCCCAGTTGGACGACATCCGGAGAGGCCCTGCATGACAGACCCCCGCGACTTGGCCGCCCGCGACATGGCGGAGCGCCTCGCCGCTCTGGAGGCCGACAATGCCCGCTTGCGCCGGCTGCTCGACGAGGCCGGCGTGCCCGACAGCCTGCGCCACGGGATGCGCAACACGATGGCGATGATGCGGACGGTCATCCACCGCTCGGCCGAGCAATCCGCGGATGTCGAAACTTATGTCGCGCATCTCGACGGCCGGTTCGGGGCCGTCATGCGCGTGCAGGCCGCCACGGACGCGTTCGGCGATGCCGACCTGCACACCCTGATCTCCGACGAGCTGATGTTCCACCTCGTGCGCGAGGGCGAGCAGGCCGCGCTCACCGGGCCGCGGGTGCGGCTCCGGCCGAAGGCCGCCCTGGTCCTGGCGCTGGCGCTGCACGAGCTGACGAGCAATGCGGTGGAGCACGGGACCCTGGCGCTCCCGCAGGGCCGGGTCACCGCCGCGTGGCGGGTCGCCGACGCGGAGCCGGGGCCGCCGGTCCTGACCCTGGACTGGGCCGAGACCGGCGGCAGCGGGGTGCAAGCACCGGCCCGGCGGGGCTTCGGCACGGACGTGCTGGAGGACATGCTGGCCTACGATCTCGGCGCGCAGACGAGTCTGCGCTACGCGCCGGACGGGCTGCGCTGCACGATCCGCCTGCCGCTCACCGACCGCGTCGGGCACAGCGTGGCGGAGGATCCCGAGACGGCCTGGGAGGGTGAGGCCCGGTGAGGCAGGCCCGCACGGGGACGCGTCCGCGTCCCTAGACGCGCGTGAACGGGCACGCCTGCGCCGAACCGGCGTCTCCTTCGGCGAAGCGCGCTAGACGGCCCCCGCGGGGCCGTAGATGGCGCCCGCCAGATCCTCCAGCTTCTCGCGGTCGACCACCGTGATGCGTCCGCGCCGCGCCCGGATCATGCTGGCCCCTTCGAGCAGGTGGGTCGCGGTCGTCACGGTGGGCCGGCGCACGCCGAGCATCTTCGAGAGCACTTCGTGGGTCAGGGGCAGCTCGTCCTGCTCCAGGCGGTCGTGGATCATGAGGATCCACCGGGCGAGCCGCGCCTCGACGGTCAGGTCGGCATTGGCGTAGACGGTCTGCCCTACCTGCACGAGCAGGCTCTGCACGTAGCGGCCGAGCACCCGGCGCAGGCTGGCGCTTGCGTCGAGGGCATCCTCCAGCGCGCCGGCCGCGATGCGCAAAGCCTCGCCGCTGGCCTGCACGATCGCCGTCTGGGGCGTGGTCTGCGCGCCGAGCGCGATCGGCACGCCGATGAAGCCTTCCCGTCCGGTGAGGCCGACCTCGATGCGGCCCTCGCATGTGTCGGCCACCAGGGAAACGATCCCCTCCTCGACGAAGTAGGCCTGTGCAATCGGCTGCTGGGGCGCGATCAGCACCGCGTGCAGCGGCAGCGGGACCGGCTCGAGCTGCGAGGCGAGACGGCTGAAATCCTCCGGCGCCAGGGCGGCGAGCAGACGGTTGCGGACGGCAGATTGCTGCGGCTGAGCCATGGGCTGCTCCCGGTCCGGGCAGGAGCACGGGCGATCTCCCAGTCACCCGCGCCCGACGATCCGGCGGATGATCGCCACTGTCTCACACCAGACCGAAGGCCAGTATGGGGTAGATTAGTTTTCGCCAGTCGATCCAACCGGATACCTGTTCCGCGGTGCCCGCGGCTCCGGATTCGTGCCTCCGGCGCCGCCGAGACAGGCAGCTGCCGCCCCACGAGACGGTCGCGCGGCGGCGACTGCCTAAATATGTGGCACATGAATTGCGAGGCCGCAGCGTCTCAACGAAGACGACGAAGGGCACCGCCGTGAAAGCATTTGGAACTTGGGCGTCAGCCGCCGCGCTGGCCGCCGGGCTCGCGATGAGCACGCTGGGGGCGGGCGCCGCCCGGGCGCAGGAGACCATCAAGATCGGCATCCTGCACTCGCTCTCGGGCACGATGGCGATCTCCGAGACCACCCTCAAGGACGCGATGCTGATGCTCATCGCCGAGCAGAACGCCAAGGGCGGCGTGCTCGGCAAGAAGCTGGAGCCGGTGGTGGTCGATCCGGCCTCGAACTGGCCGCTCTTCGCCGAGAAGGCCCGCGAGCTGATCAGCAAGGACAAGGTCGCGGCCGTGTTCGGCTGCTGGACCAGCGTGTCGCGCAAGTCGGTGCTGCCGGTGTTCAAGGAACTCGACAACATCCTGTTCTACCCCGTCCAGTACGAGGGCGAGGAGAGCGAGCGGAACGTGTTCTACACCGGCGCCGCCCCGAACCAGCAGGCGATCCCGGCGGTGGATTACCTGATGTCGGAGGATGGCGGCGGCGCCAAGCGCTGGGTGCTGGAGGGGACCGACTACGTCTACCCGCGCACGACCAACAAGATCCTCGAAGCCTACCTCAAGTCCAAGGGCGTCAAGGATGAGGACATCCTGATCAACTACACGCCGTTCGGCTTCTCGGACTGGCAGACGGAGGTGTCGAAGATCAAGGCGTTCGGCTCGGCCGGCAAGAAGACCGCCGTGGTCTCGACCATCAACGGCGACGCCAACGTGCCGTTCTACAAGGAACTCGGCAACCAGGGCGTCAAGGCGACCGACATCCCGGTCGTGGCCTTCTCGGTGGGCGAGGAGGAGCTCGCCGGCATCGACGCCAAGCCGCTGGTCGGCCACCTCGCCGCCTGGAACTACTTCGAGTCGATCAAGACGCCGGAGAACGAGGACTTCATCAAGAAGTGGCAGGCGTTCCGGAAGAACCCGAAGGCCGTCACCAACGACCCGATGGAGGCCCACTATATCGGCTTCAACATGTGGGTGAAGGCGGTGGAGAAGGCCGGCACCACGGACCCCGACAAGGTGATCGACGCGCTGCCGGGCATCGAGCAGAAGAACCTCACCGGCGGCACCGCGAAGATGCTGCCGAACCACCACATCACCAAGCCGGTCTTCATCGGCGAGATCGAGTCGAACGGCCAGTTCGACGTGGTGTGGAAGACCGAGGGCCTGATCCCCGGCGAGGCGTGGTCGAAGCAGCTCGAGGGTTCGAAGGACCTCGAGGCCGACTGGGTCAAGCTCAAGTGCGGCAACTACAACACCAAGACCAAGTCCTGCGGCGGCGCCTGAGGCGCTGCTCGTCCCCTCCCCAGGCGATCCCGGGCCTGCCCGGGATGCGCTCACGCTTGCGGGGAGGGGTAGGGGTGGGGGTGGTTCAGAAGGCACCGCTCCGCTGATCCTGCACCACCCCCACCTCCGGCTCCTCCCCGCAACGGGGAGGAGAGTTCGGCCGCGCCAGAAGTGCCATGCTCCGTCTCCTCACCCTCCTTTACCTGCTGCTCTGCGCCCCGGCCCTCGCCCAGGCGCCGGATCCCTACGCGCAGCTCGCCGGTGACGGCTATGCCGAGATCGAGGCCGGCGTCTCCGGCCTCGCCGCCTCTGGCGACCCGCGCGCCGACGCGATCCTTTCGGCCCTGTCGGACGGCCGCCTGCTGGTGAGCCCGGGCAAGACCCTGCTGATCCGGCAGGGCGGCGCCGTCGTGGATGCGAAGTCCGGCGCCCCGGCCGCCGACAGCCCCGACCTCAAGCCGGTGCGCGCCAACAACCGCGTCCGCCGGGCGATCGAGGCCGCCCGCGGGCAGCTCGACCTCGCGAGCCCCGACCCGGCCAAGCGCCGCGCCGCCGCCGACGCGGTGTTCAAGGCCCGGGATGCGGCGGCGCTGCCGGCCCTCGACGCGGCTTTGGCCCGCGAGACCCATCCGGGCGTCCGGCAGGCGCTGACCGAGGCGCGGGCCGCCGTGCTGCTCGGCAGGCCCGGCACCGCGGAACCCGACCGGATTGCCGCAATTCCCGCCATCCAGGCCCGGGGCGATGGCGACGCGATGGGCATCCTGCGCGGTCTTGCGGCGGATCCGAGCGAGGCGGTGCGGGGAGCCGCTGCCCGCGGCATCGCGGCGATCGAGACGCGGCTCGCGATCCTCGGGGCCCTCCAGAACGTCTGGTACGGCATCTCGCTGGGCTCGGTCCTGCTGCTCGCGGCCATCGGGCTCGCCATCACCTTCGGGGTGATGGGCGTGATCAACATGGCGCACGGCGAGATGGTGATGCTCGGCGCCTACACGACCTATCTCGTCCAGGAGCTGATCCGCACCAAGGCGCCGTCCCTGTTCGGCTGGTCGCTCGCGATCAGCATCCCCTGCGCGTTCCTGGTCGCCGGCCTCGTCGGCGTGCTGATCGAGCGGTTCATCATCCGCTTCCTGTACGGGCGGCCCCTGGAGACGCTGCTCGCCACCTTCGGGGTCAGCCTCGCGCTGCAGCAGGGCGTGCGCTCGATCTTCGGCCCGACCAACCGCGAGGTCGGCGCCCCCGCCTTCATGAGCGGCGCCTTCGATCTCTACGGCCTGTCGATCACCTGGGGCCGGATGTGGATCATCGTGTTCGCGCTGGCGGTGTTCCTGGGCCTCCTGTTCGTGCTCCGAAAGACGTCGTTCGGCCTGAAGACCCGGGCGGTCACCCAGAACCGCCGCATGGCCGCCGCGATGGGCATCCGCACGCCCTACGTCGACGCGCTGACCTTCGGCCTCGGCTCCGGCATCGCGGGGATGGCCGGGGTGGCGCTCTCGCAGATCGACAACGTCTCGCCCAATCTCGGCCAGGGCTACATCATCGACTCGTTCCTCGTGGTGGTGTTCGGCGGCGTCGGCAATCTCTGGGGGACGCTGGTGGCAGCACTGACGCTCGGCGTCGTGAACAAGCTCGCCGAGCCGTATATCGGCGCGGTGCTGGCCAAGATCGGGCTCCTGATCTTCATCATCCTGTTCATCCAGAAGCGCCCGCGCGGCCTGTTCGCGCTCAAGGGCCGGGCGGTGGAATCGTGAGGGGGCCGCGTCCTTCCCTCCCCCTTGTGGGGAGGGATCGAGGGTGGGGGTGGCGCAGGAGGCACCGCCGCGCCCGATCCGGGACCACCCCCAACCCTACCCCTCCCCGCAAGGGGGAGGGGATACACGCAGCGCCCTCGGGATCCGCGCTATGAGCCCCCGCACCCCCCTCATCGACCGGAAGGGCTGGATCTTCCTCGCCGTCCTGGCCGCCTTCTGCCTCGCCGTGCCGGCCCTGAACCTCGCGGTGCCGGAGGGCTCCGGCCTGCACCTGCCGACCTACCTGGTCTCGCTGTTCGGCAAGTACCTCGCCTACGCGCTGCTCGCGGTCAGCCTCGACCTCGTCTGGGGCTATTGCGGCATCCTCTCGCTCGGCCACGGGGCGTTCTTCGCGCTCGGCGGCTACGCGATGGGCATGTACCTGATGCGCCAGATCGGCGCCCGGGGCGTCTACGGCAACCCGGTCCTGCCCGACTTCATGGTGTTCCTGAACTACAAGGCGTTGCCCTGGTACTGGTACGGCTTCGACCACTTCGCCTTCGCCGCCCTGATGGTGCTGCTGGTGCCGGGGCTGCTGGCCTTCGTGTTCGGCTGGCTCGCCTTCCGGTCGCGGGTCACGGGCGTCTACCTGTCGATCATCACCCAGGCGCTGACCTACGCGCTGATGCTCGCCTTCTTCCGCAACGACATGGGGCTCGGCGGCAACAACGGGCTGACCGACTTCAAGGATTTTCTGGGCCTCTCGGTTCAGGCCCAGAATTTCCGTGTCGGCATCTTCGTGGCGACGGGCCTCGCGCTGGCTTTGGGCTACCTGATCGCCCGGATCATGACCGTGTCGGCCTACGGAAAGATCCTGATCGCCGTGCGCGATGCCGAGAGCCGCACCCGCTTCCTCGGCTACCGCCCGGAGCACTTCAAGACGCTGGCCTTCACGGTCTCGGCCATGATGGCCGGCGTCGCTGGCGCCCTCTACGTGCCGCAGGTCGGCATCATCAACCCGGGGGAGTTCGCCCCCACCAACTCCATCGAGACGGTGATCTGGGTGGCGGTAGGCGGGCGCGGCACGCTGGTCGGCGCGGCGCTCGGTGCCGTGCTGGTCAATTACGCCAAGACCGTGCTCACCGGCGCGATGCCCGACGCGTGGCTGTTCGCGCTCGGCGGCCTGTTCGTCGTCGTGACGCTGTTCCTGCCGCGCGGCCTCGTCGGCACCGCGATCGAGCGGTTCGGCTCCCGGCGCGCGGCGGCCAAGCTGCCGCCGGAGCCCGCCATCGCCCCGAAACTCGCGGAAGAAGGGCAGGGCTCGTGAGCGCCGACCTCCTCGAACGACCGGATGCCCGCGGCCCCGCCAACCGGAAGCGCGAGACCGACGCGCTCCTCTACCTCGACGACCTGCGGGTGACCTTCGACGGCTACAAGGCCCTGCGCGGCCTGTCGCTGACGCTGGCCCGCGGCGAGCTGCGGGCGATCATCGGCCCGAACGGCGCCGGCAAGACCACCATGATGGATTGCATCACCGGCAAGACCCGGCCGGACGGCGGCATCGCCCTGTTCGACGGCACCCACGACCTGCTCAGGAGCGACGAGCCGGCGATCGCCGACCTCGGTATCGGCCGCAAGTTCCAGAAGCCGACCGTGTTCGAGAGCCACACGGTGGCCGACAACATCCTGCTCGCCCTCAAAGGTCCGCGCGCGGCCTTCGCGTCCCTGTTCGGGTGGCGCAACCGGGTGGAGGCCACGCGGATCGATTCCCTGCTGGAGACCGTCGGCTTGCTCGCCCACCGGGGCCGCCCGGCCGCCGATCTCAGCCACGGCCAGAAGCAGTGGCTGGAGATCGGCATGCTGCTCGCGCAGGATCCCAAGCTGCTGCTGGTCGACGAGCCGGTGGCCGGCATGACCGACGCCGAGACCGCTGAGACCGCCCGCCTGCTCCGCCGCATCGCGGGCGAGCACGCCGTCCTGGTGGTCGAGCACGACATGCACTTCGTCCGCGACCTCGGCTGCCGGGTCACCTGCCTGCACGAGGGCGCGGTGCTGGCCGAGGGCTCGATCGACGCGGTCTCGGCCGACCCGCGGGTGGTCGAAGTCTATCTGGGACGATGACCATGCTCTCCGTCGACGGCATCGACCTCTATTACGGCGCCGCGCAGGCGCTCCGCGGCGTCTCCCTCACGGCCGAGGCCGGGCAGGTCACGACGGTGCTGGGCCGTAACGGCGTCGGCAAGACCTCGCTGCTGCGGGCGATCGTCGGCCAGCAGCCGGTGCGCTCCGGCGCGATCCGCCTCGACGGCCGCCCGATCCAGGATCTCGCCCCCTACGACCGGGCCCGGGCCGGGATCGCCTTCGTGCCTCAGGGCCGCGAGATCTTCCCGCTGCTCACCGTCAAGGAGAACCTGGAGACCGGCTTCGCGCCGCTCAAGCGCCGCGACCGCCACATCCCGGGGGAGATCTACGACCTGTTCCCGGTGCTCAAGGACATGCTGCACCGGCGCGGCGGCGACCTCTCGGGCGGCCAGCAGCAGCAGCTCGCCATCGGCCGGGCGCTGGTGACCCGGCCGAAGCTCCTCGTCCTCGACGAGCCGACCGAGGGCATCCAGCCCTCGATCATCAAGGATATCGGCCGGGCGATCACCTACCTGCGCGGCAAGGGCGAGATGGGAATCGTGCTGGTCGAGCAGTATTTCGAGTGGGCCCGCGACCTCTGCGATTCCTACGCGGTGATGGATCGCGGGCAGGTGGTGCTGGCCGGGCCCCGGGCCGGGATGGTCGAGGCCGACGTGCTGCGGTGGATGTCCGTCTAGCTCCGGCGACGCGAGAGGGCCGCCAGGCGCCGCGACCGCGCGGAGCGTGTCGGCGCCGTCGGGCGGCCGCAGCACAGGCGCATAGGGGCGACGGAGGCGCCGGTCCGCGGAGGGGCTCCAGGCTGAAGACCGTACCGATGATATCGAGGGCGGCCACCTTCGGACGCTGTGCCAGGGAGGCCTCGCGGCGCGGCGGACGGCGGGAACAGGCCCGCGTCCGCTTCCGGACGTATTCAGGAATCGCAGACGATTACACGAACATGTCCGGCGAAAACTGTGGATTTTGCCCTAATTGGCCAAGTTAAACCACAATTCGGGTTCGCCATGGCGGCTCAACACAGGAGCGCCCATGACGATCCTCGATCCGATTACCGGCGAACTGGTCACCATCGCCGTGCCGCGGCCCCGTCCGCGAGGCGGCGCCCGCTGAGCGGGCAGGGCGGGCTTCCGGTGGCCGCCCCCGAGCGCCAAGCCCACCGACGCACCGGCTGCCACACGGGGCCGGACGCGCCGATCCAGATCCGGACCGTCCCGCCGGGCCTGCTGCTGGTCGGCGGGGATCCGGGCGGCGAGCGGACCGGCGCGGACCTGATCGCCCAGGCCCGGGCGGCCCGCCGGGAGACCGCGGACCGCGCCGCAGATACCGCGGACCGGGGCTGACGCGTCCCGGCCGCGACTCAGGCGGGCACCGCCTGGATCACGTTGCGCAGGGTGCCGAGGCCGACGATCTCGGTCTCCATGACGTCGCCGGGCTTGAGGAATTCGGGCGGCTTGCGCGCGTTGCCGATGCCGGGCGGCGTGCCGGTGGCGATGATGTCGCCGGGCACGAGGGTGAGCCCGCGCGACAGCTCGGCGATGATGCGGGCGACCTTGAAGTACATCTGCTTGGTCGAGGCATCCTGCTTCACCACGCCGTTGACCCGCGTGATCAGGTGCAGGTCGCCCGGATCGAGATCGGAGGCCGGCACGATCCAGGGGCCGATCGGGCCGTAGCCGTCCAGGCTCTTGCCCTTGAACCACTGGCCGCCGTGGAGCTTGATCTGCATGTCGCGGGCGGTGGTGTCGTTGATGACGCTGTAGCCGAAAACGTGGCCCATCGCGTCGGCTTCCTTGATGTTGCGGCCGGCCGTGCCGATGATCACCGCGAGCTCCACCTCCCAGTCGATCGCGGTCGAGACCTCCGGGTCGTACGGGATCGGGTCGTAAGGCCCGTTCACGGTGTTCACGCCCTTGGTGAAGAACACCGGATGCGCCGGGTACTCGGCGTTCGTGCCGCGGACCGCCTGCCCTTCCGCGAAATGCTCCAGGTAGTTCCAGCCGACCGCGTAGATGTTGCGCGTCGGCGCGGGAATCGGCGCCAGCAGCCGGACGGTCTCGACCGAGGGGCCGTCCCCCGAGGCCGCGGCCTGGCGGACGGCCGCGAGGGCGGCGGGCCCCGCCTCGATGAGCGAGACCATCCGGGCCGGGTCGAAGCCCTGCGCCGCGCCGCGCGACAGGTCGACGACGCGCCCGTCCGCACGCACGGCGCCGAGGCGCGGCGCGCTGCCCGCGTCGGGCCTGAAGGTGACGAGGCGGAGCGCATCGCCGCCGGCAGGTGGGATCGGACGCCCCGGGCCGGAGGCGGGATTCTGCGCCGGGGCCTGCGCGAGGGCCGGCCCGGCCAGGGCACCGGCGGCCGTCGCGGCCGCGGACAGGTGCAGGAAATCACGCCGGGTGCTCATGGGTCGCTCTCCTCCGCGCCCGCCCTTCGACGGGGCGATGCGCGCGAAGCTTCGAACACCTGCATTCAAAATGCAATCACGGGGCAGGGGGCAGCGGGGCGCGGATCGAGAACACGTGACCGGGCCGCGCGGTCAGGCCGGCGCGTCGCCCGCGAGCGCCTCGGCCGCGTAGCGCGCGCGGGCCGCCGCATCCGGGGACAGCCCGGCCCGCGCACACCAGGCCGCGAAGGCGTCCGGCACGATCGGGACGCGCACCACCGAGACGCCGCTGCGCTGGACCTCCCGCTCCATCTGCTCGGTGGCGACGCGCCACGTCTCGTAGAGCGGCGGCAGCTTGTCGCCGTCCGCGAGGCGCGCGCGCAGCGCCGCGTAGGAAGCCTCCTCATACCAGGGCAGGCCGACAGAGCGGGGGCGGTCCATCATGGGCCTCTTCGAACGGTCACGCTGACGGGCGTCAACGGTCCGAGACCGCCGCCGGTTCGGCGGCGTCGCCCCTGTTCAGCCTTCCGCCGGCCCGAGGGTGTCGGCCGCGTAGGCCTCGCGGGCTCCGAGCGGCTTCGGCCGTCCCGTCGTGCTGTCGCGCGCCGTCTGCCGCTCGATCTCGGCGTTCAGCTCGGCGCCGAGCAGCACGATGACGACCGAGAGCCAGATCCACGTCATGTACCCGACGGCGGCGCCGAGGGATCCGTAGACCCGGTTGTAGCTGTCGAAGCTGGCCACGTACCAGGAGAAGGTGACGGAGGCGCACACCCACGCGACGGAGGCGGCGACGCCGCCCCAGCTCACCCAGCGCCATTTGGCCTCGCGCCGGCTCGGGCCGTAGCGGTAGGTCAGGGCCAGCCCGAGGCCGACGAGGAGCAGCAGCCCGGGCCAGCGGACGATGCGCAGCGTCACGTCGGTCAGCACACCGAGGCCGAGCCGGTTGAGGACGATCGGCAGGATCACGACCATGCCGGTGGCCGTGAGGGCGAACAGGATCCCGGTGAGCGTGAACAGGAGCGTCGTGGCGTAGAACCGGATGAGCGAGCGCTTCTCGCGCTCCTTGTAGATGACGTTGAGCGCGTCGAAGAGGGCGCTCACCCCGAATTCGCGCTCCAGAACGCGATCGCGACGCTCGCGAGCGAGGCCGTGCCGAGGGCGCCGGTGCCCTGCCGGGCGATGCGGACGAGCTGGTCGGACAGGAGCGTGAGGACATCGTTGGGTAGCACGCCCGCGAGCAGGCTCACGTGCTGGCTGATGACGTGCGGGTCCGAGAACAGGCTGTAGACCGACACGATGGTGGCGAGGGCCGGGAAGGTCGACAGCAGGGTGAAGAAGGCGACGCCCCCCGCCGTGGCGAGCACGCGGTCGCGCGGCACGGCGCGCAGGACGCGCCAGAGGATGTCCCGCCACCCCGGGGCCGGGATCTGGGCGGGATCGTCGGCGTCACGCCCGCGGCCGGGCTCGCGCGCGCGGCGGCGGGCGCCCGCCGGGTCGGGCCGCCGCGTGCCGACGGAGCGCCAATCCTCGGCCTCGTCCTCGTCCTCGTCCTCGTCCTGAATCTCGTCCGGGCTCACGAGAGATCCTGCGCGGCGTTTCCCCGGCACGCACTATGACGTGGATTGGCGGCGCGCCAAAAGCCGCGTGCGCCCGTGAACCGCCTGTTAAGCCTCTTGGCGCTTCCTCGTGGCCCGGAAGGCCCGCCCCGCCCGGGCGCGCGAGACCATCGAGACGCCGCGCTTGTCCCACGCACGCGCCCACGACCTCGCCGCGCGCTTCGGCGTGGAGACCGGCACCGGCGATGCGGCGCGCGCGGCGCCGGGCCCGGACTGCCTGCTGACGATCCTGATCCCCTGCCTCAACGAGGCGGAGACGCTGGCGGCCTGCATCCGCCACGCCCTGGCCTATCTCGCGGAATCCGGGGTGGCCGGCGAGGTGCTGGTCGCCGACAACGGCAGCACCGACGGCTCGCAGGCCATCGCGGCGGCGCTCGGCGCCCGCGTCATCCCGGTCGCGGTGCGCGGCTACGGCGGCGCCCTGGCCGGCGGCATCGCGGCGGCGCGCGGGCGCTACGTCATCATGGGCGATGCCGACGACAGCTACGACCTGCGCAACCTCGACGCCTTCGTGACGGAGCTGCGGGCCGGGGCCGACCTGGTGATGGGCAACCGCTTCCGCGGCGGCATCGGGGCCGGCGCGATGCCGTTCCTGCACCGCTACCTCGGCAACCCGGTCCTGACCGCGATCGGCCGCCTGCTGTTCCGCAGCCCGGTGCGCGACTTCCACTGCGGCCTGCGCGGGTTCGACCGCGCGCGGATCCTCGGGCTCGGCCTGCGGACCACCGGCATGGAATTCGCCAGCGAGATGGTCGTCCGGGCGAGCCTCGCGGGCCTTGTGATCCGGGAGGTGCCCACCACCCTGCGCAAGGACGGGCGCAGCCGGCCGCCGCACCTGCGCACGTGGCGCGACGGCTGGCGGCATCTGCGCTTCCTGCTCCTGCACAGCCCGCGCTGGATGTTCCTCTATCCCGGCCTGGCGCTGTTCCTCGGCGGCGCGATCCCGGCGCTGGCGCTGCTCGGCGGCCCGCGCCACATCGGCCCGCACCTGTCGCTCGACATCCACACCTTCGTCGTCGCCTGCGTGGCGATGCTCGTCGGCATCCAGATCGTCACCTTCGGCATGATCGCCCGGCGCTACGCCGCGCGGCAGGGGCTGCTGCCCGGCGGCCGCCACGGCCGCGTGCTCGGCGCGCTCAGCCTCGAGACCCTGCTCATCGCCGCCCTCCTGCTCCTGGCGGCCGGCGGCGCCGGGATCGGGTGGTCGGTCCTCGCCTGGAGCCGCACCGGCTTCGGCGAGCTCGCCGGCGGCGCGCTGCTGCGGCCGCTGATCCTCTCGGCCTGCTCGGTGGCGGCTTCGGTGCAGCTGGCCTTCTCGGCCTTCCTGCTGGGCATCCTCGAGCTGCCGGGCGGCGACGCCCGCGCCCGCCTGGCGAGCCTCCACGCGGCGATCGGCGCGGTCGAGGCCTAGCGCATGGCGGAGATCCGGCACCTGATCGTCACCGGGGCGAGCGGCTATGTCGGCCGTGGCCTCGTCGCCGCGGCGCTCGCCGAGGGACGCGCCGTCACGGCGCTCGGGCGCGGGGCGCGCGGGCTGCCGGCCGGCCTCCGGGTCGTGCCCTGGAGCCTCGGCGACCCGCTGCCGCCCGCCTGCCTCGACCCGGCCCTGCCGCCGGACCACCAGGCGCTGGTCCACCTCGCCCATGACTGGCGCGAGCGGGCGCCGGGCGACGACCGCAACCGCGTCGGCACCCGCCTGCTCCGGGACGGGGCGCGGGCCCTCGGCCTCGGCCGGATCGTGTTCGCGTCCTCGCAATCGGCCCGGCCCGACGCGCCCAACGCCTACGGGCGGGTGAAATGGGCGATCGAGCAGCTGTTCGACGGCCCCGGCGAGCTCTCTCTGCGGATCGGCCTCGTCTACGGCGGCCCGCCGATGGCGATGTACGGCCTCCTCCGGCGCCTCGCGCGGCTGCCGGTCATCCCGATGGTCGCCCCCGGCACGCGCGTCCAGCCGATCCATCGAACCGAGGTCGCGCGCGGCGTCCTGCTCGGCCTCGACGGGCCGCTCCGCGGTGCCGTCGGCCTCGCCGGTCCGGTCCCGGTCACGTTCGGGGCCGTGCTGACCGCGCTGGCGGTCGGCACCGGCGGCCGCCAGCCGATCATCGTGCCGATCCCGCTGCGCCTCGCGCTCCTCGGCTGCGCGGCGCTGAACGCGATCCCGTTCGGCCCCCGGATCGACCGCGAACGCATCCTCGGCCTGGCCGGCACGCGCCCGATGCCGAGTGCGGCGGACCTGGCGCGCCTCGGGCTGCCGGTCCGCCCGCTCGCGGACGGCCTGCTCGGCGAGCCCGCCGCCCGCCGGGCGCTCCTGGAAGAGGGCCGGATCCTGGAGCGCTACGTCCTGCGCGCGCGGCCGGGCGGCGCCCTGGTCCGGCGCTACGTGCGGGCCCTGACCCGCGACGGCGCGGTCGCCCCGCTGGCGCTGCCCCTGCCGGTCCGGGCCGCGCCGGGGCTGCTGCGCGTCATCGAACCCCTCGACCGGAACGCGCCGCTCGCCCGGCGCCTCGCCCTCGCCACGCGGCTCGTCGAGGCGAGCCCTGCCGGCGAGGCGGCGCTCGGCCGACCCGGCCGGGCGCGACGGCTCGCCGGCCTCGCCGCCGACGGCGCGTTCGAGATCCTGGCGATGCCGGTCCGCGCCACCCGCGCCCTGCTGCGATGACCGCGCCGGACGCCGACGTGGTCGTCGTCGGCAGCGGGCCTGCTGGCGTCAGCGCCGCCTGGCCGCTGGCGGAGGCGGGCCTGCGCGTCCTCCTGCTCGACGCCTCGGAGCCGGGCGCGGGTCCCGGCCTCGCCCCGGCTCGGCACCGGGCCGATCCGGACCATTGGAAGACGCGCTTCGGCGCCGACCTCGCGGCGGTCGAGGCGCCGCCGGACGTGTCGCCGAAATTCGGCACGCCCGCGCGCGCGCCGCGCGCGCCGGCTTTCCGGATCGGATCGGGCTCTCGACCGCCGGCTTCTTCGCCGCCGGCTCCCTCGGGCGCGGCGGCCTCTCGACGATCTGGGGGGCGCTCGCGACGCCGTTCACCGCCGCCGAGCGCGCCGACCTGCCGTTTCCCGCCGCCGAGCTCGACGCCGCCTACGCGCGCGTCGCCCGCAGAATCGGGCTGGGCCCGCCCGCCCCGCCCTCGAGCCCGGCGGCCCGGCTCGTCCTGGCGCGGCACGCCTCCAGGCCCGGGCGGACCGGTGTCCGGCTGGAACCGGCCCCGAACGCCGTGCTGGACGCGCCCCTCGACGGCCGGCAGGCCTGCAACCTATGCGGGCTGTGCCTCTACGGCTGCGACCGCGGCAGCATCTACGCCAGCGATCTGGAACTGCCGGCCCTGACCCGCCGGCCGAACTTCGCGTACCGGCCCGGCCATCTGGTCCGCGCCGTCGAGGCCGACGGAGCGGGCCACCGCCTCCGGGTCGAGACGCGCGGCGGGGCCGTGACTGTGACGGCGCCCCGGGTGGTGCTCGCCGCCGGCACGATCGCCACGACCGGGCTCGCCCTGGCGCGGCTCGGCCTGTTCGACCAACCGGTGCGGCTCCTCAGCAACCCGGCGGCGGCGGCGGCCTTCCTGGTGCCGCGCCTCGTCGGGAGCGACCGGCCCGCGGGCGGCCTGGGCCTCGGGCAGGTGTTCTACCGGGCGGGCGACGCGGCGGGCGTGCTCTACGGTGCCGACACGCTCCCCCTCGACATGCTGGCCGGGCGCCTGCCGGTGGGGCGGCCCTTCGCCCTGCGCATGGCCCGGGCGCTCGCGCCGGCGCTGCTGCTGGCGACCTGCTACCGGCCCGGCGCGCAGAGCCGGAACACCCTGACGGTGTCGCGGGCAGACAATGCGACCCGGCTGTCGATCCGCGGCGAGCGGACGGCCGAGGCCACGGCGAGCCTCACGGCGGACCTGTCCCGGCTCGGGCGCGCCCTGCGGCGCGCCGGCGCGCTGGCGCTGCCGGGCTCGACCGCGCTCCTGGAACCCGGGGCGGACGCGCATTACGCGGGGACGCTGCCGATGGGCGGGGGCGGCCCGGCCGCCACGAGCGCGGACGGCGCGCTGGCCCGGGTGCCGGGCCTCTACATCGCCGACGGCGCCGCCCTCCCGACGCTTCCGGCCACGCACCCGACCCTGACCATCATGGCCAATGCCGACCGGATCGGCCGCGCGCTCGCCCGCCGCGCGCGCTCCGGCGAAGCGTCGCGATGATCGGCGTGCTCCCCCTGCAGCCGGATCGGCCCGGACGCTCCGGGCTCCCGGTCCGATCCGGGGTCCCCGCGATCCGCGCCGGGACGGGCGGCGCGGCCCTGCCGGAGCCCGGGCAGCGCTGGATCGACCGGGCCGCCCTCGGGCTGACCGCCGCCGCATGCCTGGCCTATCTCTGGGTCGCCCTCGCGGCCTCCCGGAAGCCCTACTGGATGGACGAGGTCCTCGCGGTCTGGACGGCGCGCCGCGGCAGCGTTGCGGCGGTGTGGGAGGCGCTGCGTCAGGGCGCCGAATTCTCGCCCCCGCTCTACCATGTCCTGCTGCGGGCGATCCTGGCCGCCGGGTTCGGCGACCCCGTGATCCTGCGCCTGCCCTCGATCCTGGCGATCGCCGTCGTCGCGCTCGCCGCCTTCGTGCTGGCGCGTCGACGGTTCACCCTCCCGGTGGCGTGCCTCGCCCTGGTCTTCTGCCTGTCGGGGCCTCTGGTCACCTACGCCATCCAGGCCCGGCCCTATGCCGGCGTGGCGGCGTGCTTCGCGCTGGCCTGCCTGCTCTGGGACGGGCCGGCCGCGCGGCCCGTCTCCGGCCGGCGCGCGCTCGGGATCGCGCTCCTGCTCGCCCTCGCCGTGGGGATGCATTTCTACGCGATCCTGCTGGCCGCCGCCCTCGGCCTGATGGAACTCGTCTGGATGCTCCGGCACCGGCGCATCCGATGGCCGATCGTCCTGGCGCTCCTCGCCGCCGCGGCCTCGCTCCTGCTCTGGCTCCCGATCATGCGGGCGGTGAGCGCCTACAACCATGGGGACACGGCCGCGCCGGACTACTATGCGCGGCCGACGATCGAGCGCCTGGTCGCCACCTATGTCGAGATGGCCGGCGGGGACGATCTGCTGCCGCCGGCGCCCCTCGTGATCCTGCTGGCCGCGATCGGCGCCCGGCTGCTCGCCGGCCGCCGCGGCGGCGCGCGGGCGGACGGCCTCGGCCCCGTCGCCGGAATCATCTGCGCCGTCCCCCTGCTGGTGTTCGCCTTCGCGGCCGTCGTGACCGGGACGTTCAACGCCCGCTACGTGATCGTGACGGTGCTGGGCGTCAGCCTCCTCGTCGCGCAGGGGGTTGCCGCGCATCGGCGCAGCGACGTCATCGCCTGTGCCCTGATCGGGGTCTCGGCCGCCGCCCTCCTCTGGACGGCGGGCAGGCCGTGGACCTTCCGCAGGGAGGCGGCGATCGACCTCGCGACCCGTGCCCCGGCGGGCCTGCCGATCGCGACCGGCAACGGGCTGCGCTTCTTCGAGATCTACGACGGCGTCGACCGGGCGACGCGCAGCCGGCTGGCCTTCCTGCAGGTCCCCGATCTCAGCCGAAGCCCGGATCCGACCAACGATCATCAGGTCGCGCGCTGGGCGCGGATCGATCCCGCGCTGCCGATCGGGCCGATGGACGCGTTCCTCGCCGCCCATCCCGAATTCCTGCTCTACACCGACACGACCGTCCCGGATCAGGCCGCGGACCTGCTGAGGGAGCGCGGCTACGCGGCCGCGCCGGTCCTCGCACGCGCCGGGATGAGCCTCCAGCTGGTCCGCCGCCCGACCGCGGGGCGTCCGGATCCGGACGCGAGCCGGCGCTGACGCCCGGCGCCCCACGCCGCGGCATCCGACACGCAGGCGTGACGGCTGTGGCCCGGATGGCCGGCCAACCGCCGAGCCCGATGCGCGCCCGGACCGGAACCGCGCTCCGCGCCCGGGTCCCGGCGCCTCAGTGGCGCGGCTCGTCCTCCGGCTCGGGCAGGAAGCGGGCGAGTTCGAAGCCGATCTCGATCATCAGGTGCTCGATGCGGTCCGTGAGCGCGGGTCGGTGCAGGGCGCGGGCGAGGTCGCGCAGGGCGATGATGTGCTCCGCCATCCGGTTCACGACGCGCTCGCTCTGCACGAGATTGGCCGCCTGCTCCTCGGTCCGGTCGATGGCGATGCCGCGGCCCCGGATCGCCCGGCCGGTGGGATCGCGCTCGATCCGGCCGCGCATCAGCAGCGTGCGGATGCCGGTCCGGGTGTCCCGGGTGCGGAACTCGGCCTCCATGGGACCGCCGGTCTCGGCCACCGCGTGCAGGTAGCTCTCGATCCGGATGCGGTCCTCGGGATGGGTGCGGTCCAGGAAGGCTTCGAGGGACACGCCGCGCGCCGCCGCCTCCGGGTCGAGGCCGAGCAGGCCCGCCAGGGAGGCCGAGAGCGCCAGCTGTCCGGCCCAGTAATCGTGGACCCACGTGCCGACCACGCCCGAGGCGTCCAGGACGGATTGCGGGATCGGGGCTTCGGCCATGCCATTCCTCGCCGAGACGTCCGAGATCTTTAAACTTGAGGTTTCCACCTCCAGCAAGCTCCTCATCTCACCTGCGAGCACGCTACGGTATCCTGGTGGCGCTGGGAAGGCTGTTAACCCATTCTACGCCAGAAATCTTAACCTGAAGTTTAAGAACCTGTCGTCGAGGACTGCCACGCGCAGGGGAAGTCCTGGCAGGACGCCCTCTTAACCCCCGTTAACCATACCGGCCGCACCGTACCCGGGAGCATCCTTGGGTCACAGGATCGTGGCACGCCGCGACGCAGTCACCTGAGGTTGGTCCCGTCGGTGCAGCGACCGGGAGTCGCGGCCGCCCGGACGGAGTCACGGGGCCTTCTGGAGGACGCCCAGGATGAAAGCGATCACCTTCGTCACGCAGAAGGGCGGCAGCGGCAAGAGCACGCTGTGCATCTCCCTGGCGGTGGCCGCCCGGGAGGCGGGCCATACGGTCTGCATCCTGGAGATGGACCGCCAGGCCACGATCTCGGACTGGCTGGACCATCGCACGGCCGATGGGCCGGAGGTCGCCCAGATCGACGCCACGCAGATCGACGCCGTGATGGAGCGCCTGCGCGACTCGGCCTACGACTACGTGTTCATCGACACGCCGGGCGTCGATTCCACCGGCACCCTGTCGGCGATCCGCGCGGCGGATCTCTGCATCATCCCGTGCCGGCCGACGCCCGCGGACCTGCGCGCCTTCAAGCCGACGCTGGCGGCCGTCTACCGGCTGGAGAAGAAGTTCGCCTTCGTGCTGAACCAGACCCCGCCGCGCTCGTACCGGGTCCGCGATGCGGCGGACGGGCTCGCGGTGCTCGGCATCCTGCCGGACGTGAACATCGTCGCCCGCACCGACCATCAGGACGCGATCGGCCTCGGCCAGGGCGTCACCGAATTCAACCCCAAAGGCCAGGCCGCCGGGGAGGTCCGCCGCCTCTGGTCCTGGATCGAGCGCCGCACGCAGTCCCTGAGGACGGGTCAGAATGTCCAAGCCGCCTAAGCTCAGCCTCGCGGCCATCGTCGCCTCGGCGAGCCCACCGGCCCGATCCGTCCCGGCCCATCGGCCTCAGGGCGCCGAGATCGTGGCGCTGGCCCTCGCGCCGCCGGCGCCGAAGCCGGCGGCCACGCTCAAGCAGCGCGCCCGCCAGATGTCGGTCTACCTGGAGCCCCCGGTCTACGACCAGCTGCGGGATCTCGCCTATGCCGAGCGGACCAAGATGCATGCCCTCCTGCTGGAAGGTCTCGACCTGCTGTTCAAGCAGCGCGGCGCCCGGTCCATCGCGCAGCTGACCGAGACGCAGCCGCGCTGAAAATCCGGCCGCGCGCCAGAGCGGCCGATCACCCCAGCGCAAATTCGGATGCCTCCCCAACGCGTTCAGCGTTGTTCCTCCCGCGCAGCATGAACTGCGTGGATCGCCGGCACGGCGGCCGAACCCCGCCGCCGTTCAGGCTTCCTTTACGCGACCGATACAATTCTCGGTGGACCGGCTGACCGCCTCCAGGGCCAGCCGGATCCGGTCCGGTGCCGGGCCCCGGTCACGCGTAGAGTTGGTGAAGTCCACGATGGTGCGCACGACGCTCCCCGGCCGGCGCGCCTCGCCCTGCGGCTCATGGCCGTGTCGGGCGTGGCCCTGGCCACGGCGAACTGCGCCACCGCGCCCCAGCAGAAGCTGGCCGCCGGCAACGGCATCGATCCGAAATACGGGGTCAAGGCCAGCCCGCGCCTCTACAACGAGGGCGACGTGATCCCGAAGGGCGGCGGCCGCCGCTACACCGGCAAGCCCTACGTGGTCGCCGGCCAGACCTACGTGCCCAAGGAGGATCCGAACGGCTACGTGCGCGAGGGCCTCGCCTCCTGGTACGGCTCGGCCTTCCACGGGCGCATGACCGCCAACGGCGAGGTGTTCGACCGGCACTCGATCGCGGCGGCCCACCCGACCCTGCCGCTGCCGAGCTACGCCCGGGTGACCAACCTCGACAACGGCTACTCGATGGTGGTGCGCGTCAACGACCGCGGCCCCTACCATGCCGGCCGCGTCATGGATGTCTCGGAGGAGGCGGCCGACGCGCTGGGCTTCCACCGCCGCGGCACCGCGCATGTGCGCGTCGAGTATGTCGGCAAGGCCTCGGTCGCCGGCAGCGACGACCGCAAGCTGCTCGCGAGCCTGCGCACCGACGGACGTCCGGCCGGCCGCTCCGCCGTAATGGTGGCCGATCTCGGCCCCGCGGAGGAGACCGAGCGCTACGCGCGCTCGGCCCCCGCGCCGCTCGCCTTCAAGCCTGCCCAGGAACCCGCACAGGACCCCGCACAGGCGCGCGAGGAGCCCGCCGAAGCGGCGCCCCGTCCCGAGCGGCCGGCCCCGGTGCGCGCGCCGATCGTGCTGGCCTCGGCGGCCGTGACGGTTCCGGCGGCCGTGCAGCCCACCGCCCCGCGCGTGCGGGAGTTCCGGCCGCAGCCCGTGCAGGCTGCCGCGTCACGGGGCGCCGCCCTGACGGTGGCGGGCCTCAACCCGGCCCTGGCTCACGGCGCGCCGCCGGCGCCGGGGCGCGGGGCCGTCCTGAAGATTGCGGCGGGCCACGCGGCGCCCGTGCAGGCCGCGCTGCGGCCGACCGCAGCGCCTGCCCCCGCGCGGCTCGCCAAGGCCGCGCCCGCAGCGCTGCCGCCCTCGGCCAAGCTCGCCATGGCGCGTCTGGCCAGCGCGGCGGCACCGAAGGTCCCCGCGGGCGCGGCGGTCCCGTCCAAGGCCCCCGGAACCGCGGGGATCACCAAGGCCGCCGCGACCGCCCGGTCGGCGGCCCCGGCCAAGGGGGCGGCCCCGAGCAAGACGGCGGCGCCTGCCGGCGCGCACCACGCCCGCCTCGCCGGGATCTACTGAGGACGGCCCGGCGGCGCCCCCGCAGCCTCTTGACCGCGATGCGGCATTTCGCATTCGATCCCGGCGCGAAACCGTAATATGGTCACGCTTGTTATCCGGAAACGGCCGAGGCTCTCCCGGCCCGACGGCAGGCGTGGGACGGAACGGCGATGCGCAGACCCCTTCTCACACTTCTCGCGGCCGCCTGCGCGCTGGGCGCCGGCCTCGCCGCCGCCGCCGCGCAGGGCTTCCAGACCGCGGCCCCGCACGCGATCCTGATCGACGCCGATTCCGGCTCGGTTCTGTTCGAGAAGGCCGCCGACGAGCGCTTCTCCCCGGCCAGCATGGCCAAGCTGATGACCACCGACATCGTGTTCGAGGCGCTGAAATCCGGCCGCCTGTCGATGGACACGGAGTTCACCGTCACCGAGGACGCGTGGAAGCGCGGCGGGGCGGGCGGGGGCGGCTCGTCGATGTTCGCGCAGGTCAACAGCCGCATCAAGATGGCGGACCTGCTGCGCGGCCTGATCGTGCAGTCGGGCAACGACGCGGCGATCACCATCGCGGAGAACATGGCCGGCTCCGAGGAGGCCTTCGCCGGGCTGATGAACCAGCGCGCCAAGGAGATCGGGCTGACCAACTCGACCTTCCGCAACGCCACCGGCTACGCGGCGCCCGACCAGAAGGTCACGGCCCGGGACATGGCGAAGCTCGCGCTGCACATCATCGAGACCTACCCGGACTACTACAAGATCTTCTCCGAGAAGGAGTTCACCTGGAACAAGATCCGTCAGCAGAACCGCAACCCGCTGCTGGCCCTCGACATCGGCGCGGACGGGCTCAAGACCGGCTACCTGGAGGAATCCGGCTACGCGCTCACCGGCTCGGCGGTGCAGAACGGCCAGCGGCTCGTGCTGGTGGTCTCGGGCCTCAAGACCGCCCGGGACCGCGCCGCCGAATCGCGCAAGCTGATGGAATGGGGCTTCCGCGCCTTCGAGCCCCGGCAGGTCTTCGCGCCGGGCGAGACCGTGGCCGAGGCCTCGGTGTTCGGCGGCCAGTCGGGCTCGGTGCCGCTGGTGGCGAAGAAGCCCGTGCGGGTGCTGCTGCCCCGCGGCTCCAGCGACCGGGTCAGCGCCAAGGTGATCTATACCGGGCCGCTCGTCGCCCCCGTGGAGGAGGGCCAGCGGGTCGGAATCCTGCGCATCCAGCGCGGCGACACCGTCGCCCTCGACCAGCCGCTCGTCGCCGGCGCCGCGGTGGAGCCCGGCACCCTGTCGCAGCGGGCGATGGATGCGGCGCTGGAATTCGGCACCGGCCTCGTCCGCAAGGCCCTCGACCGGGCCGGCAAGGGGAGCGACAAGGGCAGTGACAAGGGCGCTGCCGGGGCGGCCAATCCATCGTGACGGCGCGGGCGTGACCGTGCCGCGGCTCGGGGATTCCGCGGAGGCGGGCGGCGCCTTCATCACCTTCGAGGGCGGGGAGGGGGCCGGCAAGTCGACCCAGATCGCCCGCCTCGCCGCGACCCTGCGCACGCGCTCGGGCCGGCCCGTCTGCGTGACGCGCGAGCCCGGCGGATCGCCGCGGGCCGAGGAGATCCGCACGGCGCTGCTCGACGGCGTCGCCAAGCCCTACGGCCCGTTCGCGGAAGCGCTGCTGTTCAGCGCCGCCCGGATCGATCATCTCGACCGGCTGATCCGCCCGACTTTGCGCCGGGGCGAGACCGTGCTGTGCGACCGCTTCATCGACTCGACCCGCGCCTACCAGGGCGCCGCGGGCGGGCTCGATCCCGGGGTCGCCGACGCCCTGGAGCGGATCGTCGTCGGCCCGACCCGGCCCGACCTCACCCTGATCCTCGACCTTGCCCCCGAGGCCGGCCTCGCCCGCGCGGCCGGGCGCGGCGCCGGGACGGGGCAGGGGGCCGACCGGTTCGAGGCCGAGGCTCTCGACTTCCACATCCGGCTGCGGGAGGCGTTCCTGGCGATCGCCCGGGCCGAGCCGGAGCGTTGCGCGGTGATCGACGCGTCCCGCGAGCCCGACGCGGTCGAGGCGGCGATCCGCTCCGCCGTCGCGGCCCGGCTGCCGGCGCTCCTGCCCGACCGGCCGGCGGGGGAGGACCGGAGCGGCGATGCGGCGTGAGTTGCGGTGTGCGGCTATACCCGGCCCGACCGATCCCGTTCCCGCCAGCAACCGTGTCGGCGGCCCCGGCGGGAGCGACGAACCCGCAGGCAGCGCCCTGAAGACCGTTCCATGAAGCCCGTCCCATGAAGACCGTCCCATGAAGCCCACCGACCGCGCCGCCGACGACGTCGAGCCCGGGGACCTCGCCGGGATCCCGCGCCCGCGCGAGACCCTCGGGCTCGTCGGCCACGCCGCCGCGGCCGACGCCTTCGCGGCCGCCATCGCGGCGGGGCGCCTGCACCACGCGTGGCTGATCGGCGGCGCCCCCGGCATCGGCAAGGCGACCCTGGCCTACCGGGTCGCCCGGCGCCTGCTCGCCTACCCCGCGGGCGGGGGCCCGGCGGGCCTCGCCGTGCCGGCGGACGACGCCGTCCTCGGCAAGGTGGCGGGCCTGTCGCACCCGAATCTGGTCGTCCTGCGCCGCCACCGGAGCGCCGGCGCCAAGACGCTGCCGACCAAGATCTCGGTCGACATGGTGCGCCGCGCCCTCGACCTGTTCGCCACGACGGCCGCGGATTCCGGCTGGCGCGTCTGCATCCTCGACAGCGCCGAGGACCTGAACGCCAACGCCGCCAACGCCCTGCTCAAGGTCCTGGAGGAGCCGCCGCCCCGGGCGCTGTTCCTGATCCTGTCCCACCAGCCCGGCCGGCTGCTCCCGACCATCCGCTCCCGCTGCCGGGCGCTGATGCTGCGCCCCCTCCCGGCCGAGGACGTCGCCCGGGTGGTGCGCGGCCTGCCCGAGCCCTTCGCGCAGCCCGACGAGACCGCCCTGGCCCGGGCGCTGGCCCAGTGCGAGGGCTCGGTCGCCCGGGCACTGGCGATGCTCGATCCGGTCACCGCCGGCCTCGTGGCCGAGATCGAGACCCTGCTGGCACGGGCGCGCAATCCCGACTGGGGCCGGGTGCTCAAGCTCGCCGAGACCCTGGCGGGCCGCGACGCCGAGGCGCGGTTCGAGGCCGCCCAGGACGCGGTGCTGCGCTTCGTCTCGGCCGAGATCGACCGGCGCCGGGACGAGCCCCCCGCCCGCCTCGCCGCCTTAGTGGAGGTCGCCGACCGGTTCGGCCGCGCCGCCCGGGAGGCGGCGATCTACAATCTCGACCGGCGCCCGGTGGTGCTGTCCCTGTTCGGGGATCTCGCGGAGGTCGCGTAGGCTTCGCCCCTGGGCAGCCGGGGCGGCTGTCCAGGGGCGAAGCGGTGCGGGACGGACCAGGGACGTCGCGTCGCCCGCCGCCCGACCGTAGCGGAGAGCCGGCGGAGCTAGAGCGACCGGAGGGCCGGGATCGAGGGCGCAAAGAAATACTCTCCGCCCTCCATGCGCACGAAGCTCCTGAGATTCAGATCGGGCTTCCTGGCGACGTTCCTGGAGATCGGCGCGGCCCCCCTGAAGGGCCGGACGGTGCTCGGACTCTGCCCGATGATCGGGTCGATCCCGCTCTCTTCCTGCGAGAAGTCCGCCGCGTTGCTCCATTGCTGCTGAACGAACTCGAACTGGTTCTCGATGGACGTGACATAACACTTGAAGAGAAGCCCGCGCGTGTGATCCCCGCCGTTCGAAGTTCCCGACAGGGCTTCTTCCTCGGTCAGCTCAGGACCGAACGCGATCCCGCGCCGCAGCATGCGATGGGTCTGGGTGAACGCCTCCGCCCGGTCCACATCCGCCTGCGGGGGGCTGGTGTCATGACGGACATCGTCCCGCGGATAGGTTTTGCGGATATGGGCGGCCCAGGGGCAGATCAGCCCCTCCCGATCGCCCCCGAACTCAAATTTGTTCGCGTCGGGCGTGTTGTCACCCAGGGCACGGTTGTCCCGTGTCGGGGCCTGGATGAGTGCAGCGCCGCTCTTCCAGCGGCCGACCAGCTGCGCGCCGAGCAAGTCGGGATCGGCCTGATCGGATGAGGCCGGAAGGCTCTGGGAGGCCTTCTTCACGGAGGCATTGAATTCCGGAACCAGCTGGGCCAGGCGCCGGATGACGAGAAACGACCCATTGAGCATGAACGGGATTGGGGGCGTCCTCTCAGGCCCCTTCTCGGGGAACGAGGCGGCTCCGGGATTCTGGGCCGGATAACCGAACACGAATTCGCCGGGCCACAGCACGTCCTGACCGGGGGCGGCCTGATCCGGCTCGCTGTCCTGGCCGTTGCTGTCCTTGAGCCCGGGATTCAGCGCGACCGTCTCGGCGATCCGCCCCCGAATGCCGGGTTGCGAGACCCCGTCCGCATAGCCGAAATGCTCGTGGCCCAGGACCGGCTCCGGGCGGACCTGCCCCACCTCCTCATCGATCAGGCGCCATCCGTTGGCACCGGGAGGCGCCAAGCGAAGCGACATCACGTTCGCGACCTCGGCATGCGTGGCTCCGGTCACGATGAAGACCCCGTGCAGCCGCTTGGACGGCCGCAAGGAGCGCCAGGATGAAGCGGGCGGATCGTTCAGAACGGCTTGCCGGCTGGCCATTCCGCCCTTGAAAGCGTCGATTCCGGTCGCACCGGAGACCTGGCTGACGCCGATCCGGACCAATCCTGCGGCCGTGAACGCGATGTTCAAGCCGGGGGTCGGGATGAGCGCGTTACCGACCTGTTTCTGTGCGGCGATCTCGTCGCGGAACCGCAGACAATCCTGCATGCTGGTGATGTCGAGCCGCTCAAGGAATTCCTTGAAGGCCGCGACGTCGATCACCTCGAAAAACATGAGATGCTCATGACGTTTCGGCAGACCGACCAGGATGTCGCCCTGTATGTCGGCAATCGGAAACAGGGGCTCCAAGCTCGCATCATGAGACATTGAAAAACCTCCCCGCATATCGGCACGAACGGCCCAAAATCCGGTTTGATCTCAAATCGAATGAGTCATCAATGTCCGCATTCTGGTTCGCATAGAAGATTCAAGCAACGAAATATCCGCATCGTCTATTCGAATGACGTCGAATAGATGCATTTGGATATTTAATACACAAATTGAAGACACGATTTCGGAGACGAATGTGCGAATCGTGTCCCCATTCCGGCAGAATGTCCTCACGTCGCGGAGCCCGCCGGTCGCTGCCCGGCGTGATGCTGCCGGATCGCGCCTCCGACCCCGGGGCCCTGAAGACGGGAGGGCGCAGTCGATAGGCCAGGGCGGTCGCGCTCGGGTTCCAGACACTGCCCGGCGCGGCCACGCGGCACGCCCCGCCCTTGACAATCTTCCTATTTTGTGCTCATTAGCCGCCACCTGCCCACGGCGGCCCGGGCGCGATCCCGGGGCGTCCTTCGGGGGCCCGCCCGGTGGCTGACCGGGCGGGTTCGTGGCGCGGGGCGGTGCCCGCGTCGGTGGCTCTCAGCCGCCATCGCCCCGGGCGGCGTGCCGGTACGGGGCGTGTCTCGGTGGCGGGCGTGAGACCGGGCGGCAGTCTGCCCGGCGGGGGCCGAAACGCCCTCGCGCCGACCCGCCACTGGGCCGACCCTACGCACCCTGCGGATCCGCCCACTACGAGGCGGGCACACGGCTGGAAGGCCCGTGCACTGATAGCGGGTTCCGGAGGTTCGCCTCGCCTGAGACCGCTTGGCAGGCACCGCGCAGGACCGGGGCGCCGCAAGACACCGCGACGAGAAAGACGGCACCGGCCGGGGACCATGCCCGGTCGATGCCGCGGGCGCCGCGGGGATCGGATCCCGCGCGTTGACTGGCCGACACCTGGGTTCCCGCGGCGTCCCGCGTCCCGCGTGTTCGTCTCTTGGGCCATGCCCCCGGCGCCAACCGCGCGCGGGGACGATCGCGCATGGCGGGAGACGACCGAGATTTTCCCGCCTCCCGGGCTGGCCGACGACGCGATGGCGTCGGTCCCACGGGCGGCAACGGTTGCGTCCCGGCTCCGGCCGCGCGACAACGCGGGCAGCCTCCCGCGCTCATCCGGAACACCACAGACGTGACGTCCAACGCCCCGGCGAATTCCCGAAAAACGTTCGGCCTCTCGACCGCGATCTCCTACCCCAACGGCGCGCCCCATATCGGCCACGCCTACGAGGTGATCGCCGCCGACGCGATCGCGCGCTTCCACCGGCTCGACGGCTACGACGTGCTGTTCTCCACCGGGACCGACGAGCACGGGCTGAAGATCCAGCAGGCCGCGACCCGGGCCGGCACCACCCCGCGCGCCTTTGTCGACGGCACCGCCGCCCGGTTCCAGGCCATGGCCGACCGGATGGACTGCGCCTACGACCGCTTCATCCGCACCACCGAGCCCGACCATTACGCGGCCGCCCAGGAGATCTGGCGCCGGATGGAGGCCAACGGCGACATCTACCTCGACAAGTACGCCGGCTGGTACTCGGTCCGCGACGAGGCCTATTACGACGAGGCCGAGACCCGGCTCCTGGAGGACGGCAGCCGCCGCAGCCTCGCCACCGACACGCCGGTCGAGTGGATGGAGGAGGAGAATTTCCTGTTCCGGCTCTCCGCCTACCAGGACAGGCTGCTGAAGCTCTACGACGAGCAGCCCGGCTTCATCGGGCCGGAGACCCGGCGGAACGAGGTGGCGAGCTTCGTGCGCTCCGGCCTCAAGGACCTCTCGGTCAGCCGCACCAATTTCGACTGGGGCGTGCCGGTGCCCGGCCATCCGAACCACGTCATGTACGTGTGGGTCGACGCGCTCACCAACTACCTGACGGTGACGGGCTTCCCGGACGAGTCTAATCCCAAAAAGAAATTCTGGCCGATGGATCTGCACATCATCGGCAAGGACATCGTCCGGTTCCACGCGGTCTACTGGCCGGCCTTCCTGATGTCGGCCGGCCTGCCGCTGCCAAAGCGCGTCTTCGGCCACGGCTTCCTGCTCTCCAAGGGCGAGAAGATGTCGAAGTCGCTGGGCAACGTCCTCGACCCGTTCGAGCTCGCCGACACCTACGGCGTCGATCCGGTGCGCTACTTCGTGCTGCGCGAGGTGCCGTTCGGCGGCGACGGCAGCTACAGCCACGAGGCGATCATCGGCCGGATCAACGCCGATCTCGCCAACGATCTCGGCAACCTCGCCCAGCGCTCGCTCTCGATGGTCGCCAAGAACTGCGACGGCGCGGTGCCGGATCCGGGCAGCCTGGACGCGGCCGACACGGCGCTGCTGGCCCAGGCCGATGCCCTGCCGGCGCGGGCCCGGACCCTGATGGGCGAGCTCGCCCTCCACACCGTCCTGGCCGAGATCTGGGCCGTGGTGGCCGAGGCCAACCGCTACTTCGCGGCCCAGGAGCCGTGGAAACTGCGCAAGTCCGACCCGGCGCGGATGAACGCGGTGCTGTACACGACCCTGGAGAGCTTGCGCGCCTTCGGCATCCTGACCCAGCCCTTCGTGCCGGGGGCGGCGGAAAAACTCCTCGACCTGCTGGCGGTGCCGGCCGACCGGCGCCAGCTCGCCGATGTGGGGGAGGGGGGCGCCTCGTGCCCGGCACGGTACTGCCCGCGCCCGCGCCGATCTTCCCGCGCTTCGAGCGCCCCGAGACGCCCTCCGCCTGACGGCCCTCCGAGACCCGATGCTCATCGACAGCCACTGCCATCTCGACTTCCCGGATTTCGCCGCCGACCTTCCGGGCGTGATCGCCCGCGCCAAGGCCGCCGGCGTCACCGGCATGCTCACGATCGCCACCCGGGTCGCCAAGGCCGACACCTACCGGGCGATCGCCGAGGCCCATCCCGGAATCTGGTACACGATCGGCACCCATCCCCACGGGGCCGCCGAGGAGCCGGACGTCGCCGCCGAGACGATCGCGGGCCTCGCCCAGGCCAGCCCGCGCTGCGTCGGGATCGGCGAGGCGGGCCTCGACTACCACTACACCGACGCCGCCCCCGAGGCCGTGCAGGAGCGGGTGCTGCGCGCCCATATTGCGGCGGCCCGGCTCTCCAGGTTGCCGCTGGTGATCCACGCCCGGGACGCCGACGACCACATGGAGCGGGTGCTCGCCGACGAGATGGGCCGAAAGCCGTTCCGGGCCGTGCTGCACTGCTTCTCGTCGGGGAAGCGGCTGGCGGAGGCCGGCGTGGAGCTGGGGCTGTTCGTGTCCTTCTCGGGCATCGTCACGTTCCGGCGCTCGCACGACCTGCGCGACATCGCCCGGGGCGTGCCCCTCGACCGGATCCTCGTGGAGACCGACGCGCCGTTCCTGGCGCCCGAGCCCCATCGGGGGCGGACCAACGAGCCGGCCTATACGGCCGACACCGCCCGGTCCCTCGCCGAGACCCTGGGGCTGCCGGCCGAGGACTTCGCCCGGATCACGACGGCGAATTTTTTCGCGCTGTTCGACAAGGCCGCCGGTACGGCTCCGGGCGCCGCGTGACGCGTGAGGAGCGGGAGATCCGGATGGCGAGCCTGACCCTGCGCATCCTCGGCTGCGGCTCGTCCGGCGGAGTCCCGCGGGTCGGCAGCGGCTGGGGCGCCTGCGATCCGGCGGAGCCGCGCAACCGCCGGCGGCGCTGCTCGATCCTGGTCGAGCGCGCCTCGGAGACCGGACGGACCACGCTGCTGGTCGACACCTCCCCGGATTTGCGCGAGCAGCTCATCGACGCCGACGTGACGCGCCTCGACGGGGTGCTCTACACCCACG